>JAZQAG010000043.1:0-48803 GCA_045545095.1 Phocaeicola sp.
TTGAGGGGCGGATTTTTCCGCTTTCCTCAGCAAAAACTCCCACTCCTAAAATTATTTCTTCATATTTTCGCAACACATCTGTAACACCATCAGCATACCTTTGCAGCGTCAATTTAAAACTAAAGACAAAATGAAAACAACGAAAATGATTGTGGCAGGCGCTTTGGCCTGCATGTGCCTCAACAGCGTTCAGGCACAAGAGAAGAGTGAAGCTCCCAAAGGTAAAGCCATCATCCAGGTGTTCGGCAATTTCCACACAGGGTTTGGTGCCGACAATGACGACCGCGGCTTCGAGCTCGACCGCAGTTACCTCGGCTATCAGTATGACCTTGGCAAGGGTCTCACAATGAAAGGTGTAATGGACGTAGGACAGAGCGACGATGTGAACGACTACCACCGCATAGCCTACATCAAGAATGCCCAGCTCACGTGGAAGACAGGCAAATGGACATTCAACGGCGGACTCATCTCCACCACCCAATTCAACTATCAGGAGAAACAGTGGGGATACCGCTACCTCCTCAAATCCTTCCAGGACCTTTACAAGTTCGGCAGCAGTGCCGACCTCGGTCTTTCTGCCGCCTACCAATTTGCCGACTGGCTTTCGGCCGATGCCATCATCGTCAACGGCGAAGGTTACAAGAAGATTCAGAAGACCGACGGACTGGCCTACGGCCTCGGTGCCACAGTCACTCCCCTCAAGGGCCTGAGCATCCGCCTCTATGCAGGTGTGAACGAAGGGCGCGAGGCTACCCAGACTGATGTATGGAACTATGCTGCTTTCGTGGGTTACAAGGGCAACGGTTTCAACATCGGTGCCGAGTACAACCTCATGGAGAATTATAAGAACGTGCGCGGGCAAGACCTCTCCGGTTTCTCTCTCTACGGCTCGGCAGACCTCAGTAAGACCATCGCCGCCTATGCCCGCTATGACCAGCTGATGTCAAAGGACGATTGGAACAAGGCCAAGGACGAACAGGCCCTCATCCTCGGTGCCCAGTTCAAGTGTGGCCAATACGTGAAAATAGCCCCAAACTTCCGCCTCACCATGCCTGCCGCTGACGGTGCTGACAACCACTATTCGGCCTACGTGAGCTGCTACTTCGGATTGTAAGAGCTATTTCACAGCATACAGAGACACAAAAACACAGAGTCCTTCCTTCTAATTGAATAGGAACTCTGTGTTTTTTGTGTCTCTGTATTTTTATCGCTGCCTGTATGTCGGCATACAGTTTTTCCAACGTTACTAAAAGAGCGCCTTCTCCAACCGCTCCATGGCTTCGCGGAGGATGCTCTGCGGACATCCCACATTGAGGCGCATGAATCCCTCACCCTCTTCTCCGAACATGGCGCCGTCGTTCAGTGCAAGACCGGCCTTATCAACAAAGAGGGAGACCAGTTCTCGTTGTGGAAGTCCCAACTCCCTGCAATCCAGCCACACGAGAAATGAGGCTTGCGGGCGGATGGGGCGGATTTGCGGAATATGCTCACGACAATACCTCTCGACAAAGAGGATGTTCTCCTCTACGTAGTGCAACATCTCTTGCCTCCACAGCTCGCCCTGTTGGAATGCAGCCTGTGTGGCAATGGTGGCAAAAATGGTAGGCCAGTTCAGTTCATTGGCCTCCATCCACTGGTAGAAGCGGGTGCGGAGGGCATCGTTGGGCACAACGGCATACGAACTGACTATCCCGGCCATGTTGAACGTCTTCGACGGAGCACCGAAGGTGATGCTGCACACCTCGGCCTCGGGCGATACGGAAGCGAAGGGGATATGCCTGTTGTCCCAAAGGGCCATGTCGCTATGAATCTCGTCAGAGACGACAATGATGTTCCTCCGATGGCAGAAGTCGGCCAACCGCACCAGCGTCTCTCTGTCCCACACCACCCCACCGGGGTTATGCGGATTGGAGAGTATTAGCATGCGGCACTTTCCGTCGGCCACCTGCTCCAGATTGTCAAAGTCCATCTCGTACAACCCATCGGACTTCTGACGGAGTGAATTGTACACCACTTCGCGGTTGTTATGGAATGGCACCAGTCGGAACGGGTGATAGACGGGAGGCTGTATGATGACCTTCTCATCCTCTTTCACAAACACATTGATGGCCATGCCAATGCCCTTCACGATGCCGGGTATGTAGGTCAGCCACTCGGGCTTTACCTTCCAGTCGTGGTGCGTCTCAATCCATTGGCTGATGGTAGTCCAATAATCTTCAGGAGTGGCGGTATATCCAAAAATGGGATGCTCCAACCGTTGCTTCAGTGCATCGACGATGAAGGGGGGAGTCTCGAAATCCATATCAGCCACCCACAGGGGCAGCAAGTTGGCGTTGCCAAAGCGTTCTTCCAGGGCATCCCACTTCACTGATCCCGTGCCCCGGCGCTCTATCAGTTTGTCAAAATCGTATGTTGCCATAAGTCTTTTTCTCTCTCAAAACAATCTTACATAAAAACGGGAAGGACAATGCATTATTGCCCGATGGAAAAACAATAATCATTGAGCTAAAGATAATGATGCAAATGGGCAAACCTAAATCTTCAAATCGCAATCAGATTGTATAAAAGTGCCGAATAAAGCTGGAGAACATCCTTAAAAAAGGCGCGGACTACGCGGATAATACGGATTCATATTGTAGTTTTAATCCGTGCTATCCGCGCCTAAAAAAATCAGTTCCGCATGACCACTAGTCACTTGTAGCTCATCACTCATAGCTAGTCGCTCGTAGCTCATCACTATCACAAATTCTTCTTCGGATAGAGGGCATCCCACCACGAGGAGTCGCCCTTGAGCCAACGCTGGAACCAGGCCATCTGGGTGGCGAGCCACTTCTGACGCTTGGTGTAGTCCTGAATGTGGTGATCCTGCCCCTTTACCTGCACGAGGGCCACTTCGCGACCGAGGAGCTTCAGGGCGGTGAACATCTGGAGGCTCTCGATGGGGGGCACGTTGGTATCGACATCGCCATGGAGCAGGAGGAGCGGGGTGTGAATCTTGTCGGCATTGAAGAGGGGCGAACGGTCAACGTACAGTTCGCGATGACTCCAAGGATAGCTGTTGGCCATGCTGACTTCGCTATAGTTGTAGCCCCAATAGCCCTGTCCCCAATAGCTGGTGTGGTTGGCAATGCCGGCATGGCTGATGGCCGCGGCAAAGAGGTCAGTGCGGGTCTGCAGGTACATGGTCATGAATCCACCGTAGGAGGCGCCCATGCAACCAATCTTGGTGGAATCGACAAAGGGATGCTCCTGACAGAAACGGCGAGTGCCCTCGATGATGTCCTCGGCAGGACCCACTCCGGCGGTGTTGACATGGCGCGAAGCCCACTCCTGTCCGAAGCCGGTGGCTCCACTGGGTTGGAGGATGTAGGCCACATAGCCCAACGAGTTCCAATAGTGGCCCGAATAGGCCAGGCCGAAGTTGCGCGACACGGGCGAACAACCACCGTAGTAATAGACAATGAGGGGGTATTTCTTCGCAGGGTCAAAGTCGGCAGGGAGGTAGCAACGGCCATAGACGGTGTCGCCCCGTGAACTGAGGAAATTCCAATCGGTGCATTCTCCAATACGGGCATCGCCCAGGGTGGTGAGTCCGTCGAAAAGCTGGAGTTCCTTCTCCTTCTTAAGGTTCATGACATAGGCCGACGAGGGCTGCATCACACTCTCGGCCAGATAGGCCACGGTGGGAGTCTGAGTTGCCAATGAGAGACGATAGACATATTCGCCCGAAGTAGGGAGGGTGCGTATCTTGCCCGTGTTGGTATCGAGGGAGAAGAGGCGCACATAGTCACGATCTTCAGCCGTGAAATAGACCTTGCCATCGGCCAAGGACCACTGGAGGCTGCTCACCGAGGGGTCGAAATCGCGTGTGAGAGGCTTGACCTGCCCAGTGGCGATATCGAAGAGGAAAAGTTCGTACTCCGTCATGCTGGGAGTGACTTCAGGCGGGAGCACACATCCGATGCGGTCAAAGGCCTCAGGATTGCCAGTGAAGAGCACCTTTGAGGCATCGGGCGAGAAGTGGCCTTCGCCCAGAAACTCGGCGGCTTGCAGAAGGGTGTCGGCCTGAAGGGTTTGTGCATCCATCACCAGAACGTCGGTCACCGTAGTGGGGCGCTTGGTGAGGCGCGAACGCGAACTGCCCAGCAACAACTTGCGGCCATCGGCACTGATGTCCATCAGCCACGCGCTCTGGCTACCGAAGGTGAGACGCTGGGTGAGTCCACTGGCCATGTCATAACGGGCAAGGTAACGACGTGTACGGAAACCTGGTTGCCGGTCGTCCATCTCGACAATCTCGTAGATGTCGGCATCCTCCTTGGGTCCCTCTTCGGTACGGCTCAGTATCAGGTAGTCCTCCGTGGGAGCGAGGGTGATGTGTCCCTCGGGCACGTTAGCGGTAAGGAGTTCGCGCACACCGGTCAGGGGGTCGAGCTTATAGAGGTTGCGCTTGCCACCCTCGGTGACCTCTTGCAAGAAGGCGGAGGTGCGGGGCATCCATTCCCACGCATAGTCGAGCTTGCGCAGGAGGCGGCCACTCTTGGTGTCGCGCAACTCATAGTCCCAATGCGATTTGCCGTCCGGTTCAACCGTCTGGCAAGAAAGTACCGTGTATTTCCCATCGGGCGAGAGGGAGATGCTGCGCACCCAACGTCCATCGGTCAGATCGTTCACCATCAGGGGGTGTGCCTTGTCCAAGGTGTAGTCCACGGCTTGCGGAGCATCGAGCACCACGCGGATGGAGTCAGTATCCTTCGGCTCGGTGAGATAGCGGATGGCCAAAGTATGGTGGTTGGGAGCCAGCTTCAGTTCGCCCTGCGACTCCTGTCCATCGACATAGAGTTTGTAGTGCTTCGGGCCCTTCACCTCCAACTTGCCTTTCAGGAAGTCTCGGTTGTTAATGTAGAAGCTGAGCACACCCACACTGCGCTCGCCCTCCACACGAGGCAACACCTGCCCACTGAAGGTGGCGGAAGCCTCAACCGTCAGGGAAACGGCCTCCAGTTGCGAAGCGGGGTCGTATTTCTTGCCCGCCACATTCACGGTGTCCATACTCAACGGAGCGGTAACCCGATAGGGACCTGCCAGGTTGAACTCTTTAATCTCTGTCTTGTGTTGTGCCTGCATCGAGGCGGAAAACGTCAGGAGGGCACACAGTAGGAATGGGGATTTCATATGAGTATATTTTTATTTGTTACAGGGAGTTTTTAAGGAGTTAAAAGGAGTTCTTCTGAAGGAGTTATAGGAGTTAAAGGAGTTATCAGCCCTTTGGGCTTAGGAGTTATCGCAAGCAGAGCTTGCTAGCCGAAAGTCTTCCATCATGCAAGCAGAACTATCGGCTTTAACTCCTTTAACTCCTAATAAAGAATCAATTCCTTATCGTCACCATCGTGGCTCCGAATCCGTACTCACGGAAGGAGGCATCCTGGAAGGTGCAACTTTTGTACTTGGTCTTCAACTCAGTCTCGATGGCACGGCGGAGCACTCCCTCGCCTTTACCGTGGATGAAAACAATCTTCTGCCCTACCCGACGGCGGTTCTCCTCCATCGTGCGACGGAAGACCCCGAGCTGGTATTCCAACATCTCGCCATTGGTCATGCCCGAAGTATTGTCTAACAGTTCATGGATATGGAGATCGACTTCGATGATTTTTTTATCCGATGACATTTTACTCCCCTCCCTTGTTGAGGGGGTGGAAGAGAGTCTTTCTTTGCCCTCTTTCTTTCCCAAAAGCGCATCCTTCAACTGTACGGAATCAACAAAGACCTGACGGACGGGAATATCGTCCCTCACCACATCGTAGAGCAGGGAAGGCTCTTCGAAAAAATCACTATCGCGGAAAGTATGGAGTTTGTAGAACTTCACGGTATCAATACGAAGTTCGACACTGACCGCCTGTTTCATCAAGAAACTTTTGCCCTCCTTGAAGGGAATCAACTGGACGGCAACACGCTCCATATTGTTGAGAAACTCCTTGCCAAACTCTTCCAGATACATCTTGGTGTTCGGTTCCATCAGGCCATGAGCCCGAACGGTCCAACTCTTGCCCTCGGCCACCATATAGGTGTAGTAGAGGAAGTAGTTGCTATCGTTCACCAAATAGGCATCAAACAAGGTGGTGGTTACAGCCTTGATGTCCTGTGGCACATAGGCCAGTTTGACATTGAGGGTGTCATTGCCCTTGATTTCTGTAGGAGGAGCAACAAACTGACGAGCCTGCGGAGCTTCAGCAACGGATGGCTTCACACCCCTATCTGCCGGTTCTTTATCCGCCGGTTTCTTCAACCCCAACGTATTCACTTTGGCAATATTATAATCGTTGGTGTCAATCACCACACACTCTCTGATCTGCATGGGTATTTCAAACCCATCCTCATCCTCCACAAGGACAATATCCTTGCCTTGGAAACCTGACACAATGCCTCCTCCCTTTTCACTGAGGAAGCGTACTTTATCTCCTATTTTCATAATTACATGTACAATTTACCATTTACAAAGTACAATCTATTCATGCACAATTTACCATTTACAAAGCTCAATTTCTCCCCAAATTGTACCTTGTAAATGATAAATTGTAAATTACATTATCTTGTCAACGAGAACTTCATGCTGACACCGAAATCCATACTCGTTACGGGATAGGCCGATGCTGACACCAACGGCTCGTTGCGCTGCATATCATAATAAGCATTCAATGTCAACAAACGGCTGACGGTATAGTCTGCTGAAAGAGAAATCTTCAACGCTTTGTTCCCACTGGTGGCCTGCGTCGTGACAGACTGTATATCCCGACACAAAGCACTTTGTTCACGCCAAGAGATATCGGCACGAAGATTCAAATCGTTGCTCACTCCGCCCCGACGTCTGCTGGCTGATGCGTTGTTATTCTTATTGCCCCGACTGGAACGTCCACCACCATTTCCGAATATTTTGAAGTTGACAATCTTATATCCAAGTCCAATGACAAAATCATCAGAAGTCGTTTCAACAATTTGGTTGGCTGCCATACTGAGATTGAGCACTCTGGTCTTCTTGAGTTCGACCTTGGCAGACAAATTGTTCTGCAGAGTCACGTCCAAACCGACGAGCGGAGAGAACGACTCATTGATACTCACCGTGCTGACATCGTACATACTGCTCGGCACGGGATTGCCCGTCTGTGTATTCTCTATGAAGCCCCGATCTCCCATAAATGAGCAGAAACTCTGGTAAGTATTGAACGAACCTACCGAATATATGCTCTTGTAGGCATGGCTTAATGTCACACTCTTGAAATGCTCGCTGAACCAAGGCAATTTGCCAAGACCGGCATACTTGATGGTCCAGTTAGGCATCATCTTCAACAATTTGGGGAATATATCCAATGCCACACCACCAGCATCACCACCAGCATAAGCCGCCAAGAATGCCGGAATCATCACATCCGGAGAATATTTGTCCACAGCACCGTTGGCCGGATTATAAGGTTGGCCGGCCAAAGTTGTCCCTACCGGATAGGTTGCTCCAGCATATTGTCCTTCGATACGTTGCTGGATAACATCCAGATTCCGTATGAACTTCTGAAATGTACGTGAATTATATCCGTTTCCTGCATTTCCCTTAGAGGCAAATGCAGAACCGATAGTGACAACCGTCATCGAAAAGTTTCCGCTCTGTATCTCAGGCATACCAGCATACATATACTGGATACTGCGCGAACGGTTCATTGTACGGCTGGCATTGAGGTCTATCTTGAAATCCCGGAAAGGCTCCAACGTCATCTTGAATTGGAAGTCCTCCATGGAGTTTGTCGTAGCAGGTGTGGCGACACTATCACTCTGCATCAACCAACCACGCTCTGCGGCTCTCTGCAAATAATCATCACCTTGAATACCAAACGCAAAATCCAATCCGGGAGCAAAGATTCCACCGTTCTTGCCCTGTCCGAAAGCATCACCCACCGATGGGATGAAGCCCGGCACGGACATCGCATAGGTATTGCGATAACTGATACTGAAATTGCGTACCATCATACCCACACGCGCCACGGCCTGAGCTGTTTTATACCAAGACTGCTCTTCGGGTTTAGGGCCAGGCATCACCGTCAGCTTGATTTTCACTGAGTCTTTATTGCGCAGCAATATCTTGTTTTCATCCAACACTTTATAACGTATAGGATACCTCTTACCATCGGTAGTCATAGCTGTGACCTTCACCCGTTTTGTTTTCCGGGCATGGACAATAGTGATGGCCGAATCAGGCAACAATTGTACCTCCTTATTATATTGTTGTTTCTTCTTCTCCTGTTCTTTCTTCTTTTCGGCCTGCTTCTTCTGATTCTGACGCACATTCTTGGCAGGAGCCTTGCGGGTGCTGGCAGCAAAACGTTTGTTCGCCTCCTTCAGGAAAGGCACCTTATTATATAATGTCTCCATATTGAAGCGACCATTGATGTTCAAAGTACGTTGATTGGCTATAGTATTTCCTAAAGAGACTCCATTATCCAACATGGTACCTCTATTCCAATTATAAGATGAATTGAAACTGGCATCCGCTGTCACCCAATCAAGAGCCGGTATCTTGTTGAGAGGAGCCTGATAAGAGGCAGAGAAAGTCTGCTGGTAATCCATAGGACGTCCCATACGGATAAGGCTCTGCTTCACAGAATCTTTCCATGCCGTATATTCGTCCGGATAAAGGTCTTTGTTAACAGGGCCGTACGGTTCCTCAATCTCCGCATGGGTAGCAGAGGTATAGTTTAACTTCAAATTCTTGGTCAAATCCCAACGGATAGCCAACTCACGGTTCCACAAATACTGTTGTGAAAAAGAGACTGGCAACGTAGCTGCTACATCCAGATTCTCTATATCACGTTCTTGCAATTCATAATAATGTCGGTTGATATCTGTATTGAACGACACACTCTGTGGCAACCAGTTGAGACCAAAATCCTTGACAATTTGCAACCATTTGGATTTGCTCTTCATCTTCTTGAACGGTTCAAAAGGCTTATACACTGGTGCATAACTGTAATTCATTCCCAATTTCCAATCCAATTCGGATTCATACTTGGTGGTTTCGCCACTATTATCCTTCTTGCTGTATGAGTAGTTGAACGAGAAGTTTGCCGGGTCATAGGGCATGGGATTCTTGCTCGCGATATTCACTTTCGCATTGCTGATACTGAAATTCTTATAAGTCGTTACGGTTTCAGCTATACTACTGATAGAATCACGTTCCTGATCATCAAGAGCGGCATCAAGAGCATCGTCCAACAGCATATCCGTATCCAATGGATTATACTTGGGAGATAGTTTTTCTTTCGTATATGAGAAATAGAGCGGAAGACTCACTTTGGCCTTTTCGGGGAAGAAACGTCCTGCCTCGAAATTAGTTGTGAAAGCGTACTGATAATAATTGTCCAAACGGCGCTCACTCACCTTTTCTTCCAGTCCTCCAAAGCCAGCAGTCTCGACATGGCCGGTCAGGTTCACACTTCCCAAATCGGACAACTGTACATTAAGATTTCCTTGTGCAGCCCATCCACCATCAATAGCGGGGTCTTGCAGACGCAATTCGTTGACCCACACCTCTACTGATTTCTTGCTACGGGCATTGTTACGCACACCAATCATCACCGTCTTCACCTCTCCTAAAGAGGGATTTCCCATCACGCTCACTTTATTCTTCGGTTGGTTCGGGTCATATTCATAATAAAGTGTGGTATAACTTACTCCTGAACCAGGCACACCACGAGCTATGTTACGCGCCTTCTTCAAATTGGTGAAAACACTGAAATCAATATTCAGCATATTCTCCTCTGGCCAAACTGCAGATGCCGACACACCAGAATATCTGTCGTATTTTCCCGGTGGTGTCAACTTCAGCGGAATTTCGTACTCATAAAAGTTATTCTTGTAATCAGAACCCAAACGGATAAATACAGAGACCTCACCATCCTCCAATCCTGTGACATCATTTATCAAAGCATTGGCATGAGTGAACATCTGCAAGCGGTTATATTGGCGCAAGTCAATATTGATATTCTTGTAAATGGCACGTGCATCACCGGTATTCAAGTCGGCAACTTTAATGCAAAGAGCCTGTTCATTGTCCTGACGCAATTGGGGCTGACTGGGATCGAGCACACGACTGATACCTGGAGGCAATACATAGTTCACCGGTTCACGGTCACCATTTTCTTCAATATTGACTGAAGAGACATTCACCGATCCGCTGATGGTCGGTGCCGTCTGGGTGTTATAAAGTGCCTGCTCATAGGTACGCCACTCTGCACGGATAAGATCCAATGTGGCAAAACGAAGTACTATAGGCTGTTCAAAATTGGTAAGATACATACGCATGAAACGGATGGAATTTACCCCATTGATTCCTCCCACAGCTTTCTCATACTCATCCACAGGAATACGGAACTGGTACCACGTAGCCTCTTCTGTGTTACCATTACGGAGTTTCACACTGCTCACACGCTTATCCACAATATAGTTACGTCCCACCTGCAAATCTTCAGGACGCATACTGATATGATACTGGTAATACTTCTCATACTCTCCCAACGTATAGTCCTGATTGATATCCTCGATATCCGGAGTACGTTTATAAGAGATGTCATAGCTCTCTGGAGAATTTTCTGAAGCTACGGAGTTCCCTTCTGTATTGTTGATATACTTATATCTCTCCAGGATGCTCAACTGTTGTTCATCATAATCTGAACCTCTGCTATAATGATAGTTGTCTCCTGCAGGGTCTGTTTGGAACTTGGCAAAGACATCAGCATTCACCTTACCCTGTACCGCGCTCAAGTAATCCCTATAGGTTGGATATTCTGTTTCTTCCGCACTGGTCAAGCCGTCAAGTCCAACATCCTGTCTGCTACGTGCTCCGCTGGTATTATCAAAAGCATAGACGATACTTCGGTCCGTCGGGACACGTCCCCATGCCGTCTCTACATAACGAGGACTTCCATCTGCGGGCAAACCGTTCTCAAAAAATTTCTTTCCATCCTTCAAAACATCTTCTGACACTTCACCCAGATTTATATAGAAGTCACCTCCACGCGGACGGGCATCATTAGTTTCGTACATGAAAGGATCAAGCATCCAGAACTCCACATATTCAAT
Source organism: Phocaeicola sp. (assembly GCA_045545095.1). Classification (GTDB taxonomy): domain Bacteria; phylum Bacteroidota; class Bacteroidia; order Bacteroidales; family Bacteroidaceae; genus Phocaeicola_A. The sequence continues at coordinate 11,122 of JAZQAG010000043.1, forward strand.
ATTGGCTGTCTCAAAATCACTGGTTTCCAACTTACGCATCATACCTCCCCACCGCTTAGCCGGATTGTTCAGCTTTCCCTCAGGAGTAAGGTCCGTATCCAAGTTATAGGGTCCTCTTTCATCGGGATAGTAGGCCAAGTTGAGGATGGACAGAGTAGATGAAGATTGGTATTCAGCCTCTTTATTAGGATAAAGTTCCCGTTCATACACTTCACGCACATAATGATTGGAAAGTTGTTCCATATCACTCTTGATGTGCGAAGGGGTAAGCGATGAACTTCGGCGTGTAAAGAGCGGATCAATATAATACCAACTGAGCAAAGCGCGATCCATACCATAACGTATATCGTTATTCATCGTGGCATTAGGGAAAGAAGAGGGGGTACTGGATAGCATCCAACTTTCTGGCTGACGTATATCAATCCCATTCTCGGTGCTCTCAAAATCGTCCAGATAAGAAGCATTCCCCTGCACGCCACTGGCTTCACCTGCAATCAGCTGGGCAAATTCCGCCGTCAGGTTGATGGACGATGGTTGGGTTGCCTCGAGCAACGGAAGTTTGTCTATCATATTGGTCAGCCATTGGCTCTCTTTCTTCCACGCAATATTGGCTCCCCACAAGGTATTCTTCAAAGGTTCACTTCCCATGGCAACCTTGCTTGTCTGAGGTTTCTCACTCAGATGCATGATAGTACCACCGAACTGGAAATCCTTACTGAAGTCATAGGTGAAGTTCATTCCCAGCATGGTCTTCCGCTGCATGCTGAAATTGGTATTGCTTTCCAGACTCACATTCACCGCCGTACCTGCATCAATGATACTTTGGTTGATAATGGTCACACGCCCCGAACTATAATCCACCGTATAGTCACTATTCTCTACCAATGTGACACCACCGGCCGTCACGGTCACCGACCCCTCCGGTATATTCCATGCTCCCAAGTCTATCTCACTACCATTGGTTGCTTTGTATTGTCCCGTAAAAATAAACTTGTCCTTTTCGGCAATTTGTTTGGCGATAGTTTTCGTCGAATCATAAAGTTCATCAAACACATATTTCTCTGCCAATTGGTTGTTTCCGATAAACTTGCGCAAGTGCTCACCAAAAGGTTCCACTACAGGGAAATAGATTCGTCCATTCTGCGCCGTCACAGTATATCCCTCCACAAAATCGAAGAAACCATTGGGGCGACTCTGTTGATTGTCATCCAAACGGTCCAAGTTCATCGCCCGCAGGAGCGTAGTCTCCTTCAGATTCGGTTCTGGAATATAGTTGAGATAGACACCTGCCGTATCACTCTGATACTTGATATCCAATCGGAATTTATCCTTCTGTACGCTGGTGGCGCCAAGAGCATAAACGTTTTTCATCATCAGGTCCCACGTACCTATTCCCGGCTGATTGGCCGTATTCTTAAGCAGTTTCACATACAGTGCCTGCTTGGTATCACTGACATCGGCTGCGAACTCACCCACCTGATACCGTGTACCATTCATGGTATATTCAAAAGCGATAGCCAATACATCATCGGGCTGTAAAGTTTGTTTCAACGAGATAAAACCCACCGAACGGTTCAAAGTATATTCTGAAGCATTCAACAAACGGGCATTCTCTATTTTCTCATAGTCCACGCTACCCATAAACGAAGGTATTCCATCAAGGACAGCAGTGGTCCGGGTAATATCGCGGGCATCTGCATACTCTCCCACCATACTCTGATAAAGGGTATTCGCATTATTGTACGGATTAGCAGTTCCCGTACCCGACCACATCGGATTACTGATTCGGGAAGATTCTCCCAAGTCCGTCAAGGCGATGATATTTCGAGGATTCTCGTAATTGCTTCTTTTGTTGGTCACCCAGACTTCAACACGAGTAATATTGATACCGCTCATCACATTGGGCAGCGAAGACATATTACGATCATAGTTATCGCGGAAATAGTGGCTGAGGAAGAAATGACGATTCTCATCATAGTTAGCCGCACTCAATTCGAATTCAGTCAACTGCGCCCCACCTTTGGAAGATACAGATTTGGACGAGGACTCCTTCTGGGAAGCCACCATCTGCAATTTGAGTTTGCCGAACTGAAGGTCTGTCCGAATACCGAAAAGAGAAGTGGCACCACGGATAAGCGATGAGTTGGTAGGCATACTTACATTACCGGCTTCCAACAATTTGATGATTTCATCTTCCTTTCCTTCATATGCCAATTTTATCTTCTTGGCATCAAAGTCAAAGGTTGCATCGGTGTTGTAATTCAGATTTAGATTCATCTTGTCACCGACTTTACCAGTAAGATTCAGATTCACTTTTTCATCAAAGTCAAATCCAAACGTTTTACGTTGACGCTCCGGCAAACTGGGGTTCTCCGTATTCTTGTATTTCCCACCAAATTTAAGTTCTGCAGTACCTTGGGTCTTGATCTGTACTCCGCCGGGGCCAAAAATCTTTTCTGCCGGGCCAAGGTCAAAATGCATATCTGTGAAATCAAATTTTTCCTTACCGGCCTTATCAAATTCTTCACTATTGCGGTTCCGGTAATAGGCATCCATGGACTGCTTAAGGCTCCAATCTGTATATTCCTCTGGTGTCATCAGCACCGGAGCATTCAAATACCCGCCATTCATTTTGGTTCCAATTATATAATGGCCGGTTTTCTCGTCATATTCGACCTTCTGTTCAAGATTTTCCGGATCACGCAAATCCGCTGTACCTTGTTTCAATTCCGCCTCATTATACGCTGGAGCTGTCTTCTTCACACTATAGCGGGCCTTGCGTTCAGATGTAGAGTCTGCCGATTGTTCATTTTGCGACACAGACTGCTCCATGGGCAGTAGGGAGTTCCCACTGCCAATTGCAGATACTGCATGCAAACTGACTACCGCCAACAGCAACAGAATGTATATGATACTCTTTTTCCTCATCCGCTCAGTATTCTGTTCTCTATATTATATTCAGAGTCGTTTCAAGGCCAATTTAATAACATGCTCTACGGTTGTTGCAGGCTCTTCCTTGACAATGGCCATCACCACCTTTTGGGAAGCAGCAGCAGCAAAACCCAACATCGTCAAAGCTCCTACAGCTTCTTCGACAACGGTATTCACGGCAAGTGCCCCTGCACTCATACTACCTGCCATTCCGGCCTGAGCCACACATGAGGGCATCTTGATTTTATCTTTCAAATCCACAATAATGCGCTGGGCAGTCTTCAAGCCAATACCCTTTACAGTCTTCAACAGCTTGTCATTACCGGTTGCTATTACATCACAAAGTTCTGAAGGGCTGAGGGCCGACAAAATCATACGTGCTGTATTCCCACCTATCCCACTCACAGTTATCAACTGTAAGAACAGCTCTCTTTCTTCCTTAGTGGCAAACCCGAAAAGAATCCAAGCATCCTCGCGAATAGCCTCATACACATAAAGACGTATCTGGCTTTTATTCTGAATAGCCGTGTAAGTATTCAGTGATATATTAAGCAGATATCCCACTCCACTCACAGTTTCCACAACCACCGTTGCCGGAGTGATTTCTGCAATATTTCCTTTGATATATTCAATCATAGACGTTATATTTCTCTCTATTTGTTCCTTGCCTGCGGTCAAAACCGATATCGGAGAATGCCCGCAAACAAAAAATTAAACGAAAGTTCACCTTATTTATTGTATATGCATAGAATTATATCCAGGACTTCATCAAAGATGAAAGATTCCTATTCAAAATTTCTTGTTTTCAGCAATAAAAAAAGATGAAGACAATGCTTCCAGTTCAAACTTTTTATCTAATTTTGCGTTCGATTTATAGAACAACATCCTATTTATGGAATAATACAATATAAACAGACAATACAAAGATGAAAAAAATTCGTGCAGCCATAGTCGGATATGGCAATATTGGAAAGTACGCATTGGAAGCGTTGGAAGTAGCCCCCGATTTTGAAATAGCAGGTGTAGTACGCCGAAATGGAGCAGAAAATAAGCCTGTCGAATTGGAACCATATCCTGTAGTGAAACACATCAGCGAACTGGAGCATGTAGATGTGGCTATTCTTACCGCACCAACACGCAGCATCGAAACATTTGCCAAAGAAATTCTGGCTTTAGGTATCAATACAGTAGATAGTTATGACATACACTCGGGCATTGTGGACTTAAGACGTTCGCTCGGCAAAGTGGCTAAGGAACATGGAGCCGTCTCCATCATTTCAGCCGGATGGGATCCGGGAAGCGACAGTGTAGTGCGTACCCTGATGCAGAGTCTGGCTCCTAAAGGTATCACCTATACAAACTTTGGTCCAGGAATGTCAATGGGACACAGCGTATGCTGTAAAGCTGTGGAGGGAGTACGGGATGCACTCTCCATGACCATCCCTGTGGGAACCGGCATACATCGCCGCATGGTGTACATCGAAGTGGAAGAGGGATATGATTTTGACAAGATTGCCGCAACCATCAAGGCAGACCCCTATTTTGTGAACGATGAGACACATGTAAAACAAGTAAAAAGCGTGGACGAGTTGAGGGATATGGGACACGGTGTAAACCTCGTGAGAAAAGGTGTGAGCGGAAAGACCCAAAACCAACTTCTTGAATTCAATATGAGAATCAACAACCCGGCCTTGACATCACAAGTATTAGTGAATGTGGCCCGTGCCAGCATGAAACAGCAACCCGGCTGTTATACCATGGTCGAGATACCGGTCATTGACCTTCTCCCAGGAGACCGGGAAGAGTGGATTGCCCATCTTGTATAATATCCGGCAACTATTCAAGCGCGGATTACACGGATTTCAGCAGCATCACACATGAGCATAGCCAATCCGTATAATCCGCACTTTTATTTACACATATTTATAAAATTCAATCAAATACGCGCATCCTATCCGACACAGTTCCTACACTCTTGTCCGCGGGTAATGTGAGCGGATAGCCAAAAGGCATCTGAGCGACCAAGTCCCAACTATGAGGTATATTCCATTCCCGTTTTACATCCTTATCTATTAAAGGGTTATAATGTTGCAGAGAGGCGCCAAACCCTACATCTTCCAACATACACCACAAAGCCAATTGCAGCATACCGGAAGACTGTTGGGACCACATAGGAAACTTCTCTTCATAAAGAGGATATTTGCTTTGAAGTTCTCCGACAACTACCCGATCTTCAAAAAAAAGCAACGTACCACACCCCGCAGCAAAGGATTCATTGATTTTCTTCTCTGTCCGCGCAAAAACATCCGGTGGCAGTTGGGACTCCAATACATCCTTCACCATCTGCCACAAAAGGCGATGGGATTTTCCAAGCAATAACACAACGCGGGCAGACTGCGAATTGAACGCTGAAGGAACATTCCTCAACGCAAACGAAACCATCTCTTCTATCTCTGCACGGGAGACCAGCATATCACTACCAAGCGAATAGTAGCTACGACGATGTTTTAGAGTTTCCTTAAAATCTCTTTTCATATTGTAATTGTATCAATTATAGTTGTTCGTTTTCCAACATACAAACATATTCACAATATCATTTGTTTATCTTTTATCTAAAGAAAAAAAGCATTTTTCACTGTCCCTTGAAGAAAGTACAACCATAGAACTCAAGAAAAAGAGAAAAAAGATTGTCTATTCCACGAATCTTTCATACATTTGCTATCGGAATCTATTTACCAATCAACCAAACCCATCAAGAAATGAAGAAGTTTGCCGATTATATCCAACGAATAGAAATAGACGCTTTATGGGGACGGAAAAATATTGTATGGTCTCTCCGTCCCGATGTCAACATCCTAAGTGGTATCAATGGTATTGGAAAGAGTACAATCCTGAACCAATCCATCCATTCGTTAGGCGTGCTGGACAATACCCCTGTACACACGGGGGTATCTACCGTGAAGATGTCCTTCTATCCTGAAGATGCTACCGCCATACGGTATGATGTCATACGCAGTTTTGACCGTCCTCTCCTGCATGGGAACCTCTTGGAAAAAATGGCAGACAAGAATGTCAAGACTGAACTTGATTGGCAGCTATACCAGCTACAACGAAGATACTTGGACTATCAGGTCAATATCGGCAATCGCATTATCGAGAAACTGACCCTCGGCACACCGGAAGGACAAATGGAGGCCGCCCAACTGTCACAACCCAAAAAACTGTTCCAGGACATGGTGGACGATTTGTTCAATGAAACGGGAAAACGTATCATCCGCCAGAGCAACGAAATCATGTTTGAACAAGATGGCGACCAATTGACTCCCTACCAATTGTCTGCTGGTGAAAAACAAATGCTCGTCATCCTATTGACAGTACTGGTGCAGGACGGGCAACATGCCGCCTTGTTCATGGACGAGCCCGAAGTCAGTCTGCACATAGAATGGCAGCAACGTCTCATAAGCCTCATCAGGCAATTGAACAAGAATGTGCAAATTATCCTGACCACCCATTCGCCGGCACTGATAATGGACGGTTGGCAAGATTCCGTCACCGAAGTCAGTGATATCACCAGCCCACAGAGATAAGTTCGTTACATAAACCTTACCGGACAATCCTCACACAGACCATGGGAAAACGACTTACTGACAATATCAATTCACAATACATTGCTGCGGCCAATCTGCTAAAGCCCAAAAAAGCAAAGAAAAAAATCGTAGCTTACGTAGAAGGCTACGAGGACATCTCTTTTTGGCGGGCTTTGTTGAGTGAATTTGAGAATGACGAATATTACTTTGAAGTCATGCTTCCCTCCTCAGACTCGTTGATGAAGGGGAAAAAAGCCGCTCTGATGAACCGGTTGGGATGCGGACTCGGGCAGAACATGATAGCCTGCGTAGATGCCGATTATGACTACCTGATGCAAGGTACAACGCATACATCGCGGCAGATTACCCGTAGCCGTTATGTTTTCCACACATATGCCTATGCCATAGAGAATTACCAATGCTACGCCGAAAGTCTGCACCAAGTCTGTGTTATGGCCACTCTCAACGACCGGACCATTATCGACTTGCCGGTTTTCCTCCGGTTATATTCACAAACTATATTCCAACTATTCATTTGGTCCGTCTGGTTCTATCGCAAAGGTATCCTGAACAGATTCTCCATCACCGACTTCAATAATGTTGTCCGCTTAGACCCTGTAAACACCCAACATCCCGAAGAGGCGTTGGACAAATTGAGCAAACGTGTTCGTCACAAACTCAACTGGTTAGAGAAAAGATTCTCACATGCACGTCAGGAGATTGCGGCTATGGAAAAAGAATTCCAGCAATTGGGTGTCACCCCTGAGACTACCTACCTGTTCATCCAAGGGCATAATCTGTTCGAGAATGTCATCATGAAGCTATTGACACCCATCTGTGCCCAACTGAGACGGGAGCGGGAACTGGAAATAAAAATGTTAGCCGAACATAATACACAGATGCAGAATGAATTGACCAGCTACCAGAACAGCCAGTCATGCGTATCCTTCATCTTACGTCGCAATACCGCTTTCAAAGATGCCCCCATTTACCAACGGCTACGTGACGATATCCGTAAATTCCTGGAGGAAATCAAGAAAATCGGAGGATAATCCTCAAACAATCATTTTTCTACAATCTGTCCATCCACCATATGGATAGTACGGTCAGATAAAGATGCCAGATTCTCATCATGGGTCACAATGACAAAAGTCTGCTGCAATTTGTCACGCAAATCGAAAAACAACCCGTGCAAATCCTCTTTATTCTTAGTGTCCAGACTACCCGACGGTTCATCTGCCAGAATCACTGACGGGCGATTTATCAGTGCACGAGCCACTGCCACCCGCTGCTTTTCCCCACCGGAGAGTTCGCTCGGCTTATGGGAACAACGGTCTGAAAGTCCGAGCATTTCCAATATTTCCCTCGCGCGTCCCTCCGCCTCTTTCTGCGAAACACCGGCAATAAAAGCAGGAATCATCACATTTTCTAAAGCTGTAAACTCCGGCAACAATTGATGGAACTGGAAAACAAAACCTATATGCCGGTTACGGAATGACGAAAGTTTACGTTCTGATAACGACTCCAGAGATTCGCCATTTATAATCACCCTCCCATCATCTGGGCGGTCCAATGTTCCCATTATCTGGAGCAATGTGGTCTTGCCCGCTCCACTGGGGCCTACGATGCTCACCACCTCCCCTTTATCTACAAAGAGATCGATACCTTTCAACACCTGTAGTGTTCCAAAACTCTTGGTGATACCTTTTAGCTCTATCATAAATTCACTTATATTTATCAGACATGCAAACCAACGATATCTGCAATTACTCTATAAACAACGGAACAGGAACGGACTAATTCCGGCCCCTTAACTCTTTTATCACATACGCAGCCAAGAAACAGCCGAAGGTGGCCGGCATATAGCTGATGGTACCAGTTGTCGATTTCTTGTTACGCTCATTATCCACCCGAACCACAGCTTCCGGATTTGCCTGCTCTGTACTGAATACCACCGGCAGGCTGCGCTTCATCCCCATCCGTTTCAATCCGTTACGGACAGCTTTACTCAAACCACAATGATAGGTATCCCACAAATCTGCCATACGTATTTGGGTAATATCACTCTTGGCCCCGGCGCCCATACTGGACACTATCTTTATATGCCTACGCCATGCTTCGCAGATAAGATGGCACTTGGGCTGGATGGTATCTATCGCATCCACAATAAAATCTGGAGCCAGTTCGTCCAATAGTGCAGGAATATTTTCTGCATCCAAATAGCTCTCACGGACGTCCAGCACTATCTCGGGATTAATATCCTTGAACCGTTCAGCCAAGACCCCAACCTTGGAAAGTCCTACGGTGGAATGCAACGCCGGCAATTGACGGTTCACATTACTGAGTTGCACGGTATCGGAATCCACCAGAGTCAACCGCCCTATACCGGCACGGCATAGCATCTCTGCCGCATAAGCGCCCACACCTCCGAGACCCACTATCAGCACATGGGCCGAGCGCAGAGACTCGTGTCCCTCCACTCCTACAAGTTGTCTGGTACGCTGTTGCCAATCGTCTGTCATGATACCCTGTTCCATCCTCCCCATCATTTCTTATTCCATTTTTCCATCAGAAGGCTCCACCAGCCCTTACTCACCTCATATCCCGAACGCCCCGGAGTTGTATGAGGGTTAAAGAGAGAGATTGGACGATTGTCATCCACATATTCGTCGGGGAATATCATCATCAGACTGATATTGGCATAGTACTGTTCGATGTATTCGGGAATATGTTCAAAAGCCGGTCTGTACGAGATACTGTCCTTACGGGCACTGACAATTACGAGCAAATGGTCATCATTCACTTCATCCGCCATACGCTTGAGCTCGCTGTTGCCTGCCGATTGGACATAAGATGTGCGCACCTTCGGATAACACTCTTCCATATAACGGCTCAGCACACTCCAAGTCCGTGCATGGGCATGGAAGACAACCCGGCATCCCAATATGCCGGCCATGCGCGAGAGGCGGTCCACCCATCTGTAAAAGCCTGCTTCAAATTCCGCTTTCCCCGGTATCACCACATGGATACGCCGCAGGGTGCTTATGGGCATGGTGGCACGCACAATGATTATCTGTCGTGAAGTTCCGGCCAACAGTCCCAATGTTACCGGTCCAAAGAAAGAATCGCCGCCCCCCTGCCTACAATGCATACCAAGAATTATCTCAGACGCATCATTCTCGCGCAGGGCATGCACTATACCATTAGACAAGTTGGTGGCCAAACGGCTCTGGGTCTGCATCCGCACATCGGCCGAAGTGGCTATTTTCTCTGCCCGGAGCAAGCACTTGCGTCCTTCCTCTATCTCCTTGTGACTACTGCTGTCATACACCACATTGAGCCCTATAAGCCCTCTGTTGAGTTTCGGGTTCCGCATCATCAGGGCTACCTGCATCAGATTGTCCACATTCTGGTTGGCCACCATCGGTATCAGTATCTTCTCATCATCACCATCTTTCGACGGAGCATGCAGATCCTCGTTGAGCACCAGCTGTCGCGAAGCTTTCTCTACAGCCAACGAACTTATGATACAGGTCAACAGAATAAATACAAGAGTTCCGTTGAGCACATTCTCATTGAAGAGTCCCAATTCATAGCCCACCATCACGACGGCCAATGTCCCGGCGGCATGAGCCTCGCTCAAGCCGAAAAGCATCAGTCCCTCATCCTTGCTGAACCCGAACAGTTTTTGAGGAATCCAAGCTGCCAGATACTTTCCCAGCGTTCCTCCGACGACCATCACCGCAGCCACAATCAATGCGTCAACGCCTTTGAAGAATACGCTGACATCTATCAGCATTCCCACGCCTATCAGGAAATAGGGGATAAATATCGCATTCCCGACAAACTCTATACGCCCCATCAAAGGTGAGCCGGCAGGTATCAGCCTGTTCAGGACAAGGCCGGCAAAGAATGCGCCCAGGATACCTTCCAACCCTGCCACATGGGCACCGATAGCTGCCAGGAAAAGCATTGCCATCACAAAGATGAACTGCTGTACCTGGTCATTGAACGTACGGAAAAAGTAACGGGCTATCCGGGGGAAGACAAACAATACCGCCGTAATGAATACGGCTACGCCGATGGCCATCATTGCCCAGAAGTGGGGGTCATTATGCCCATGTACCAGTTGCGACACCACAGCAAGCACGATGAGCGAAAGGGTATCGGTGATGATAGTGCCTCCTACCGCCATGTTGACTGACAGATTATGGCTCAAGCCGTAACGGCTGACAATGGCATAGGACACCAGGGTATGTGATGAGAACATCGAGGCCACCAACAAAGAACCGGCCCACTGCATATCGAGGAAATAGTGGCATACCAATGCTCCTATAACGAAAGGGAACAGGAAGGTGGTAAGACCAAAAACGATACTCTTATTCCTGTTCTTATGGAAATCGGCCAAGTCTATCTCCACTCCGGCCAGGAACATGATATACAGCAGTCCCACATTACCGAATATCTCAAAACTGCTGTCCCGCTGCAGGAGGTCCAACCCATGGGGACCCACCAACACACCGGCCAGCAACATACCCACGATATGCGGTATGTGCAACCTGTTCAACAGGATAGGGGCCAGCAGGATGATACACAACACGAGGAAGAATATCCACGTCGGATCTGTTATCGGAAATATGGTGGTTATAGGCATCAGTCGATTTTAAAGTTTTCGGTTCGGTCTCATGGCCCAAGTACGTCCCTATGCATACCTTACAAAGGCCACAAGTTCTAATTAAACGCGGCAAAGTTACCTAAAAATCTGCAAAAAAACACATCTTACACCACAAATCTGCCTACGAGGCCTACAGAGTGTGTCTTGCCGGCAATCATTTTGCCAATCCAAACAAGGCATATCTACAAGTTTTTAATGCCCCCCTTCAAAAAAAAGATGTTAACGTAGACTAATTTGCGTGAACTTTCCCCCGGTTCGGGCTGTTCCAATTCCGTAGTGACTCCGTTATGACTCCGTTGTGACTCTCTTATGACTCTCTTTCGGAATGGGAGTCACTACGAGGGCACGACGTATGCACATGGGCGAAGCAAGGGAGACAGGCATAGCAGACGGCAACCCGAAAAGGCAGAAGAAGAGACGCGCGTTTGCCAAATAAATTCATTGTCTAACCATTCAAAAGCGACAAGTATGGCTACCGGAAATGGCATCTTGAGAAAGCTGAGCGGTAAGGTGGGCGACATCGTTTACCGCGTGAACAGGGGGATACAGGTGGCTTCGGCGATGCCGTGGCATTCTTTGTGGCGGCACAGGCCCTGATGAACGGCACGCCCGTGGTGCAGGTGCATACCCTGAAGCTGACGCTTGACCCGGCAGACACCTCCATCGTGGCCTCGCTGGGGAACAGCTACATAGGGCTGGACGTGATGGACGGCATGCTGGAGGTCACCACCTTGGCGGTGGTCTATGGCGTGGCGGTGATCCACACACGGCGGTCGGACCGCCTGTTGGTCTCCACCTCGCGCATCACCGTGGTGGGCAGTGTGGATACCATCCTGACGTTGCCCGACTTCTCCCAGGCGGCAGGGTCGCTGGGCTATGTGGGCAACTCCATCTACCTGTCACCGGACAACATCTCGCTCGACTACGACAGCGGCGGCGATGGCGGCTCGGACGACGATGACGACACCCCCTCGGGCGGCGGAGGCTCCAATGGCGGAGGCGGAAGCGGCGGCGAAGACAGCAATCCGCTGTGACACTACACAAGCGAGCGGCATGCCCACAGCCCATAGGCCGGGAGCATGCCGCTCTTTGTAATTGAATGAATCCAACGCGCTTCGCTCTTATTATTCTGAGACCGGTCGAACGCTCCGCCCGCCGCCGCGGGGGGTCCAGTACACGGAGTGACTACTGCTATCGAAGTAGAGGCCGAACTCGTCGTGCCCATAGGGCGAAGAGCTCAAATAGTAACCGCACTCTCCGGCGAAGTCGAGCGAATCAGATTCCCATTCCCACGAAAATCGGGCGCCCGCAGCGGGAAGGAAGATGCTGTTTCCGTTGGGACCCGTCACCTTATAGCCGTTATGGCCGCCTTGAGTGGTCCAGGTCCAAGTGCACTTATCAACCAACTCCTGACACTCAGCTACCGTCGGCATACGCCAACTGCCGCCCCATTTCACATGGGCAACATCGTATTGGGTACCGCTGATGTCTGAACCGAGGTTTTGGATTTCATTAGTATCGACAGATCCATCACCATCCATGTCAATCCAATATTTATAATTTTCATAAGTATATTTACTCTTCTCCTCTGTCTCTCCCCAAGCATAGTAGCCGCCATAGCCTTCGGGGGAAGAGGCACCGACGTTGCAGCAAGCCCATTTTGTTCCGCTCGGCAGACCAAGGTCGATGGCATGGGGGTGGTTGTCGTCGGGGCATAACATATTTTCGGTTTTGAATGACTTTATTTCATCAGCATATTCCACTCTGCCATCCAAATTGTTCTTGAAATAGGCACGATAATAATAGGTCGTATTATTTTTTAATTCGCCAAAGGTATAAGGCAAAGATAAATCCACATCAATGCTGTTTATCATTCCACTTACGGCCGTATGCTTTTGCACTTTATCAGATAAAGAAGGATTTGAAGAAGTTGACAGACAAATGCCATAATCGAAATCAAACTCGCCATCGTTCGCCTCTGCACGCAAATACCCTGCGATATAACATTTGGCAGTCAGGCCGTTTACCTCTGCATCACCAGTATGTATGCCAATGAAATAAGTCGGAGCAGTCTTTTCCACTTCCTCTGGTCCGAAGATGTCAGTGGGGAACAGTTTGTACCCTTCGTCAGCAATGTAATCCACCTTGTCATGATGATACATATCGTCAGTCTCATAAAGCAATTTCATCGTCTCCAATGCTTTAATAATGTCACTTACACCAGGTATCATATCCAATAATTTTCCCACGGCTTCACCAAACATGATATTCGCCATCTGCCTGTTCGAAATCAGGGCACGAGTGCTCTTCAACACTGCTGCCAAGGGGAAGGTTCCGATAACATCTCCATCATTTTGGAACAAGACAACCGTCTCACCTGAACATACCAAACTTAATGTATAATCCCTGCTATTTAAAGTCAAGGTCGCTTTATCAACACTGTTTTCTGTCTTGCAATAGACAGTGTCCATGCCATCTATAAATTTTGCGGCAGAAAAATCCCCCGTTGAATCCTCCTTAATCAGCATGATTTCGCCAGAACTGACAGCAGCAAGGTATGTCCAATTCTTTGTCCCAAGATTGTTATACAAGACATATTCTGCAACTTCGGGTTCCGGCATTTGGACGGAATCTTCAATTTCGGGTTTATCCCATGGGATGGAATCATTCGTTTCCGGGTTGTCAACATAGATATCTTCTTCCTCCTTCTCGCACCCCGAAAAGGAAGAGAACACAATCAGCGGCACCAGCAGGAGCTGTGCCCAAAATAAAGAATTGAAACGCAATTTCATTATAATATCTTTTTTTGTCGGTCAAACTTGTGCAAAAGTATAAAAAGAATCAGTATGCAGAAAGATTTCCCGAATGTTTCCTGCGGTTTTGCCCTTTCGAGGTCACTTAATTGCATTAAAATTGTGCTGTTTACGAAATCTTTCTTACTTTTGCACCAAATTAGGGGAATGTGCCCCTTCGGAATATAGAAAAAAACAGAACAATCAGATATGAATATTTTAGAACTGAGTGAACAAGAGATTGTCAGACGTCAGAGTCTGGCCGAGTTGCGCAACATGGGCATCGACCCTTATCCCGCAGCTGAGTATGTAACCAATGCCTTTTCCACCGACATCCGCGAAGAGTTCAAGGATGACGCCGAGCCACGTCAGGTATCTATCGCCGGACGTATCATGAGCCGCCGTGTGATGGGAAAGGCATCGTTCGTTGAATTGCAAGACTCCAAAGGCCGCATCCAGGTATATATCACCCGCGATGACATCTGCCCGGAGGAGAACAAGGATATGTACAATGTGGTGTTCAAACGCCTGCTGGACTTGGGCGATTTCATCGGTATCGAGGGTACGGTGTTCCGCACACAGACGGGTGAAATCAGCGTACACGCCCACAAGCTGACCGTGTTGGCCAAGAGCCTGAAGCCCCTGCCTATCGTGAAGTACAAGGACGGTGTGGCCTACGACAAGTTTGAAGACCCTGAGCTGCGCTACCGCCAGCGTTATGTGGACCTCATCGTGAACGATGGCATCAAGGAGACCTTCCTGAAACGTTCGACCATCGTGAAGACCATGCGTGCCGTGATGGACGAGGCCGGCTATACAGAGGTGGAGACTCCCATCCTGCAGAGCATTGCCGGTGGTGCCAGCGCGCGCCCCTTCATCACTCACCACAACTCACTCGACATCGACCTCTACATGCGTATCGCCACCGAGCTGTACCTGAAGCGTCTTATCGTGGGCGGTTTCGAAGGTGTGTATGAAATCGGCAAGAACTTCCGCAACGAGGGAATGGACAAGACCCACAACCCGGAGTTCACCTGCATGGAGTTGTACGTCCAGTACAAGGACTACAACTGGATGATGGACTTCACCGAGAAGATGCTCGAGCGCATCTGTATCGCTGTGAACGGATGCCCGGAGACGGTAATTGATGGAAAGACCATCAGCTTCAAGGCTCCCTATCGCCGCCTGCCCATCCTGGATGCCATCAAGGAGAAGACCGGCTACGACCTCAACGGTAAGAGCGAGGAGGAGATCCGCGAAGTGTGCAAGGCACTGAACATGGAGATTGACGACACCATGGGCAAGGGCAAGCTGATTGACGAAATCTTCGGTGAGTTCTGCGAAGGAACCTTCATCCAACCGACCTTCATCACCGACTATCCTGTAGAGATGTCGCCCCTGACCAAGATGCACCGTAGCAAACCGGGCCTTACCGAGCGCTTCGAACTGATGGTGAACGGCAAGGAGCTGGCCAATGCATACAGTGAGCTGAACGACCCCATTGACCAGGAAGAGCGCTTCAAAGAACAGATGCGTCTGGCCGACAAGGGCGACGACGAGGCAATGATTATCGACCAGGACTTCCTGCGTGCCCTGCAATACGGTATGCCTCCCACTTCGGGTATCGGCATCGGTATCGACCGTCTGGTGATGCTGCTCACCGGCAATGCCTTCATTCAGGAAGTACTCTTCTTCCCGCAGATGCGTCCCGAGAAGGTGGTCCCCAAGGACAAGGCCGAGAAATACATGGAATTGGGTATCCCCGAAGAGTGGGTTCCCCTTATCCAAAAGGCCGGATACAACCTGGTGGCCGACATGCAGGGTGTCAACCCACAGAAGGTGCATCAGGACATCTGTGGCATTAACAAGAAATACAAGCTGGAGCTGAAGAATCCTACAGTGGATGAGGTGACAGCGTGGATAAATTCAATTACAATTTGACAACTTACAAAGTACAATTCACCATGCGGATATTGTCACATCAGAATGGTGGATTGTACTTGAATAAGTTTGTCCATTGTAAATTGTGCGTGAATCAGATTGTACATTGTAAATTGTAAATTGTACATGTAATTATGAAACTCCCTGACGGAAAGATTGCAATCATGGGTGGTGGCAGTTGGGCCACTGCTATCGCAAAGATGGTGATGAGCCATGAGGACGAAACCATCAATTGGTACATGCGCCGCGATGACCGCATCGAAGACTTCAAACGCTTGGGCCACAATCCGGCCTACCTGACAAGTGTCCGCTTCGATATCAAGCGCATCAATTTCTCATCAGACATCAATAAGATTGTACGCGAGTCGGACATACTTATATTCGTCACTCCCTCGCCTTACTTGAAGAGCCATCTGAAGAAACTGAAGACCAAGCTCAAGGACAAGTTCATCATTACGGCCATCAAAGGTATTGTACCCGATGAGAACCTCATCGTATCGGAATATTTCCACCAGGAGTATGGGGTGCCCGAAGATAATATTGCCGTCCTGGCCGGTCCGTGCCATGCCGAGGAGGTTGCCTTGGAACGTCTCTCCTACCTTACCATCGGATGTGCCAGCCGCGACAAAGCCAAATACCTGACCAAACGGTTTGCCAACCATTTCATAAAGACCTCTGTCAGCGAAGATGTACCCGGTATTGAATATAGTTCGGTATTGAAGAATGTATATGCCATTGCGGCAGGAATCTGTAGTGGTCTGAAATACGGAGACAACTTCCAGGCCGTATTGATGGCCAATGCCGTACAGGAGATGAACCGGTTCTTGGAAACAGTGCATCCCATATCCCGAAAGATTGATGATTCGGTATATTTGGGTGACCTGCTGGTGACAGGATACTCCAGATTCAGCCGCAACCGTGTCTTCGGTTCCATGATTGGTAAAGGATACTCCGTAAAGAGTGCGCAGATAGAGATGGAAATGATTGCAGAAGGGTACTATGGTACCAAGTGTATCAAGGAACTGAACAAGCATCATCACGTAAACATGCCTATATTGGATGCCGTCTATAATATACTGTACGAACGGATTTCGCCCATGATTGAAATCAAATTGCTGACGGATTCGTTCAGGTAATATAAATATTCAGTTGACAACTTGTCAACTCGTTAACTAAAAAGAAAAAGATATGAAACTAAACATCGCTAAGGCCGAGCAATTCCTTCAAGCAGGAGCTGTGGCCGCTTATGAGTCTCAAGTAAAAGCCGCCATGGACACCTTGGAGAAAGGCACTGGCGCTGGTAATGACTTCCTCGGATGGCTGCATTTGCCCTCCAGCATCACTGCAGAACATTTGGCTGACCTGAAAGCGGCAGCACAGGTGTTGCGCGAAAACTGTGAAGTGGTCATTGTAGCCGGTATCGGTGGCAGCTACCTCGGAGCACGTGCTGTTATCGAAGCTCTCTCCAACACCTTCGAATGGTTGAAAGAGAAAAAGGAAAACCCTGTCATCATCTATGCAGGAAACAATATCGGCGAAGACTATCTGGCTGAATTGACCGAGTTCTTGAAAGACAAGAAGTTTGGTGTCATCAACATCTCCAAGTCTGGTACAACGACAGAGACAGCTCTCGCATTCCGCCTGCTGAAGAAGCAGTGCGAGGACCAACGCGGCAAAGAGATGGCTCGCAAGGTTATCGTAGCCGTTACCGATGCCAAGAAGGGAGCAGCCCGTGTGACCGCAGACAAAGAAGGATACAAGTCATTCATCATCCCCGACAATGTGGGCGGACGTTTCAGCGTGCTCACTCCTGTAGGCTTGCTACCCATTGCTGTAGCAGGATATGACATCGAGCAACTGGTACAGGGTGCCCGCGATATGGAAGCACAAACAGCAGAGAACGTTCCTTTCATGGAGAACCCCTCAGCTGTATATGCCGCTGTGCGTAACCTGTTGTATGCCGAAGGAAAGAAGATTGAAATCCTTGTGAACTACCAGCCCAAGCTGCATTACGTGATGGAATGGTGGAAGCAGCTCTATGGCGAGAGTGAAGGTAAGGATGGAAAGGGAATCTTCCCCGCATCTGTTGACTTCAGCACCGACCTTCATTCTATGGGACAATGGATTCAAGAGGGTGAACGTACTATCTTTGAGACTGTCATCTCTGTAGAGAATGCCAATAAAACAATGGCCGTACCTGCTGACGAGGAGAACCTCGACGGTTTGAACTTCCTGGCTGGCAAGCGTGTGGATGAAGTGAACAAGATGGCTGAACTCGGTACACAATTGGCCCATGTGGATGGTGGTGTGCCCAATCTGCGTATCACTGTTCCCCAATTGGACGAATACAATATCGGCCAACTCATATACTTCTTCGAGAAAGCTTGCGGTATCAGCGGTTATCTGTTAGGTGTCAACCCCTTCAACCAGCCGGGTGTAGAAGCCTACAAGAAGAATATGTTTGCCCTCCTCGGCAAACCCGGATACAAAGAAGAGACAAAAGCCATCCAGGCAAAACTCTGATTCATTGAGACGTTGAGACTGTTCTGAATGTCTCCTTTTTAGGCACAGATTACGCGGATTATACGGGTATTCGGACTGAATATCGGAATTATTCGCGTAATTTGTGCTTAAACTTTTAAAGGAAGAATGGGAACAAAATTGTAAATGAAACCGTTCTTTGCTGTATATATAATATAGGGTATAAGAAATGAAGCAAACAATTCTCTGTCTATTGGCCATATTGCTAAGTTGCCCTTTGCATGTTGAAGGACGCAAAAAAGTGGCTGTAGTATTAAGTGGTGGAGGCGCCAAAGGAGTGGCACATATCCGCGCACTAAAAGTGATTGAAGATGCAGGTATCCCCATAGACTATGTCGTAGGGACCAGTATGGGAGCCATCGTTGGCGGGCTCTATTCCATCGGATTCACCACTACACAATTGGATACATTGGTTCAGAAGCAAGACTGGAAGTTCTTGCTCTCCGATGCTACCGAGCGCAAGGAACAGACTTTGGCTAACAGGGAAGAAGCCGAACAATACCTGCTTTCCGTACCTTTTGAACGCCGTCCCCAGGAAGCTCTTTCCGCAGGCGTCATTAAAGGACGTAACCTGGCTATATTGTTTTCAAAACTGACCGAAGGATATCATGACTCCATCGACTTCAACCAGTTCCCAATCCCGTTTGCCTGTGTAGCCTATAATCTGGTAGATGGGAAAGAGGTAGATTTTCATAGTGGGATATTGGCAGAAGCCATACGTGCCAGCATGTCCATACCCGGCGCCTTCACCCCCGTCCGGAAGGGTGATATGATGCTGGTTGATGGAGGATTGGCCAACAACTATCCGGTAGATGTGGCCCGACAAATGGGCGCCGACTACATTATAGGAGTGGACGTACAAGACACCCTAAGAAGTGCAGACAATCTGACTACACTCCCCAATGTTGTGGGGCAAATCGTCAATCTCATGGTTGAAAACAAATATGAATCAAATGTACACAATAGTGACGTACACATAAAGGTGGATGTAAGCGGTTACTCTTCCACCAGTTTCACTTCTGAAGCCATAGACACCCTGCTTCACAGAGGAGAAATAGCGGCTTTAGCCCAATGGGAAAACTTGATAAATCTGAAAACAGACAAGCTCCATCTCCCCGCTGACTACGCTCCTGCCCTCCGGAAGGAACATATCGTGTCCATGAGTGACAGCATTCCCAACATACCAAGCATCACCCCCAAAGACCCACCCGACAACAGACTGAGAGTAGGAGTCCGATTCGACAGCGAGAAATTGGCATCCCTATTATTGAATGCACATATCGTCATGAAAGATGTAAGACATTCACTGCTTGACCTGACTGTCCGATTGGGACGGACCGGTTACGGACAGTTGGACTATGCTTTCAACTTGGACAAACAAGAAAAATGGCAGAGCCTACTCTCCTACCAATTCAGCTATAATGACATTGACCTCTACGATGATGGCAAGCGGATAAGCAACTATTCCTTCCTGCACCATAAAGCAAAAGCTGCTTTCCAATTCAGTTGGAGAGACATCTATAGCATATTAGGTGTCGAATTTGACCAATTCCATTATAATGACATCTTAGTCATGCCGGACATCAACGCCTTTGAGCCACAAACCAACGAATACTTCTTTTCATACAGCTATCATATGTTCTTTGAAAACTTCAACAAACGGAGTTATCCGAGCAAGGGCATGAAATGGCATATCGGGTTAGATGTATATACGTCTGATTTCTGGCGCTATAAAGGGAAAAGCGCTATCCCCATAGCCAATTATTCATGGCAGATGGCTGTATCAACAGGAAGCAGATTTACGGTATTACCATCCATCTATGGACGTATTGCCTGGAAAAGCCAACTGCCCTACCCATTAGCCAACAGCATCGGCGGACTTTCACCAGGAAGATACAACGAGCAGCAACTACCATTCGTAGGAGTCAGCTACATGGAGCTGGCAAATTCTGCTACAGCTGTAGCTGCTCTCAAACTACGGCAACGTCTGGGAAGTAACCAATATGTCACACTGACCTCCAATTATGCTTTATCTTCCTCCAAACTAAAAAGGCTATTTAAAGAAGACAAAATATTCGGTTGTGGTCTTACCTATGGATACGAAAGTGTTATCGGTCCATTGGAAGGTTCCATATATTGGAGTGACCGAACCGACAAAGTGGGATTCCTCATCAACTTAGGATATAACTTCTAAAAAGAAGACAACAAATCACAAACAAGAAAAAAACGACGACTCAAACATGAATCTGAAAGCTGTATTTTTTGATATGGACGGAGTCCTCTTCAACTCCATGCCTTACCATGCCGACGCCTGGCACCAAGCGATGAAAGAGTATGGCATGAGCCTAAGCAAGGAAGAGGCATATATGCACGAAGGACGTACTGGGGCCGGCACCATCAACATCGTCAGCCTACGTGACAGAGGTCACGAAGCTACTCCGGACGAGATAGAAGAGATCTACGCAACCAAAAGCAGGTTATTCAATCAAAATCCGCCTGCCCAACCAATGGAAGGTGCATGGAATGTTTTACAACAGGTGAAAGCGAACAGGCTGAAACGGGTAATAGTTACAGGTTCCGGACAGCTCTCACTACTTGACCGGCTCAACACTCATTTTCCTGACATGTTCACACGTGAACTGATGGTCACGGCATTTGATGTAAAATTTGGCAAGCCCCATCCCGAACCTTACCTGATGGCATTACAAAAATCCCAAGTGACCCGTGACGAAGCTATTGTCATAGAAAATGCACCCTTAGGAGTACAAGCCGCCAAAGCTGCCGGACTGTTCACTGTTGCAGTCAATACCGGACCACTACCAGAATCAGCTTTACTTAATGAAGGGGCAGACATTCTATTTCCCTCGATGCAAAGTCTTGCAGACGGATGGCAAGAACTCCTCCATACACTAAAATGTACCAATCCCACCCTCTAATCACTAAAGACATGGACATAATCAACAAATTTCTCAAATCATCCTGGTCGAAAAAAGGACACTCCATTGCTCATGATTCGGCCAAGATGATGCTTTTACTGAACAAATTACGCGGTTATATGGGTAAAGGAGGGCTAACCTCTATCAAGGATGACCTATTGCTCATGTACAACTACGTAAAAGACATTGCAAATGGACGATACAGGGAATACAAACCTGGCAACCTGGCACTGATACTCGCTGCATTAATCTACGGGGTATCACCTTTAGATTTTGTTGCCGATTTTATACCTTTCGGCCTGATTGACGACATTGCCATCATCAGTTGGGCTCTAAACAGGCTGACAGATGAATTCAACCATTACCGCACATGGATTGGACAACAAGCAGAAAAAGAAGAACAGGACACTTCCTGTATATAAAAAAAGATAATTAAGTTTAGCTGTTGTTTGAGGGGGAAATAACGGAAAAAGGACGGGAACACTCCCGTCCTTTATGTACGCCCGTGGGGAGTCGAACCCCAATCGTTGGAACCGGAATCCAATATTCTATCCATTGAACTACGGGCGCATGGCCAATGCGGCTGCAAATGTACAAAGAAATTGGAAATTCTCACAACTTTCTTAACCAATATTCGTTTTTGTCATCTATTTGTCATCAGGCAGACCACTCGTTCACTGTGAAGCAAAACAGAGCACATATGCATCTATTTGCGCAAAATTTAAAAGACACGCTATCATTTATACGTTTTTAAAGCAAAAACGATGTCATTCTAACAAATATTTGTTATATTTGCCGCCAATTTAAAACAAAGAATGCATGAGCAATCTGATAAAACCAGTGAACTATCGTCCCCTATTGGACTTGAAACAAACTGAGCAGGGGATCAAACAAATAAAAGAATTCTTCCAGCAGAACCTTTCTACAGAGTTACGCCTGCGCCGCGTAACCGCCCCGTTATTCGTTCTTCAAGGTATGGGAATAAATGATGATTTGAGTGGAGTGGAGCGTGCCGTAAGTTTTCCCATTAAAGATTTGAATGATGCCAAAGCTGAAGTGGTACATTCTCTTGCCAAGTGGAAACGTCTGACTCTGGCGGACTATCATATCGAACCAGGCTACGGAATCTACACCGACATGAATGCCATCCGGGCTGACGAAGAGTTGGATAACCTCCATTCTCTTTACGTGGACCAATGGGATTGGGAACGGGTCATCACCGAAAAGGACCGCACCATCGCTTTCCTGAAAGACATCGTTTCACGCATTTATGCCGCTATGCTACGTACTGAATTCATGGTTTGCGAAACCTACCCACAGATAACGCCCTTTTTACCCGAAAAGATTTTTTTCATTCATGCGGAGGAATTACGTCAAATGTATCCCTCCCTTAGTGCCAAAGAGCGTGAATCCAAAATAACCCAAGAGCATGGAGCCGTTTTCATAATAGGTATAGGAGGGAAATTAGGAGACGGCAAAGAGCACGATTTGCGTGCTCCTGACTACGACGACTATTCTACTATCGGCGAAAATGGTTTGCCGGGTCTGAACGGTGACCTGCTGATATGGGACAGTATCATTGATCGGGCAGTTGAACTTTCATCCATGGGTATCCGTGTGGATAAAAAAGCACTACTCCACCAATTGGAATTATCAGGTAAAGAAGAAAGAAAGAAACTGTATTTCCACCGTCGTTTATTGGAAGACACACTCCCCCTTAGTATTGGTGGAGGTATTGGCCAGAGCCGTCTATGCATGGTTTACCTAAGAAAAGCGCATATCGGAGAAATACAGGCCAGCATTTGGCCGGATGCTATGCGAGAAGAATGCGCCCGTTTAGGTATGCCACTAATTTAAATGTTACTCCCAATTCTTGATAGCATGGCTGTGAACGTAAGAATAGAGGAAAGCTGGAAACAGCAGTTGGCCCCAGAATTTGAAAAAGATTATTTCAAGACCTTGACTGATTTTGTGCGCAATGAGTATTCCCAAACGACCGTGTACCCTCCCGGAAAACTCATCTTCAATGCTTTTGACCTATGTCCTTTCGACAAGGTGAAGGTTGTCATCATCGGCCAAGACCCCTATCATGGTCCCCAACAAGCACATGGATTATGTTTTTCTGTCAATGAAGGAATAGCCTTTCCACCATCATTAGTGAATATATTTAAAGAAATAGAAAGTGATCTTGGTATTCCAACACCCTCATCAGGGAACTTGACACGCTGGGCTGAGCAGGGAGTCTTACTATTAAATGCCACACTTACAGTAAGGGCTCACCAAGCTGGATCACACCAGCATCATGGATGGGAAGAATTTACGGATGCTGCCATACGCTGTTTGGCAGAGAGACGGACAGGATTAGTATTCCTACTTTGGGGGGCATATGCCCAAAAGAAAGGAGCTTTTATAGACCGGAACAAACACCTGGTACTCTCATCACCTCACCCATCGCCATTATCCGCTTGGCATGGCTTCTTCGGGAACAAGCATTTCAGCAAGACCAACAGCTACCTGGTCAATCAAGGGAAATCCCCCATCAATTGGTAAATTCTCACCATATCCAAGTTAAGAGTCTGTTTCAGGAAATAGACCTTAATATTCAAAAAAAATACAAGTTTCCCTTGCAGCAACATATTATTTATTTATCTTTGCTACCAATTAATCACAAACTGTTATAAAGTTTCACGATATGACCATTGGAGACAAAGCCCCCGAGTTGCTGGGAGTAAATGAGAATAGCGAAGAGATACGTCTCAGTCAATATGCTGGGAAAAAACTTATACTATATTTCTACCCCAAAGATAACACATCAGGATGTACGACCGAGGCCTGCAACCTAAGAGACAATTATCAAAAGTTACAAGATGCCGGATACGAAGTTGTAGGAGTAAGTATTGATAATGAAAAGTCCCACCAAAAGTTCATAGCCAAACATGAGCTTCCCTTTCCTCTTATTGCGGACACCGAAAAACGACTGGTTGAAGCTTTCGGCGTCTGGGGAGAAAAAAGTATGTACGGCCGCAAGTATATGGGGACTTTCCGTACAACATTCGTAATAAATGAAGAGGGCATTATCGAACAGATATTTTCTCCCAAAGAGATAAAAATAAAAGAACATGCCCAACAAATCCTGAACAAATAAAAAACCAACAATCATAAAAAACCACATAAGCAATATGGCAAAAAAAGATTTCATCGAAGAGGGTGGCGCAGCCATCAACAATAGCGAAAAATTAAAAGCATTGCAAGCAGCAATGGACAAAATTGAAAAGAATTTCGGTAAAGGTTCCATCATGAAAATGGGCAATGACAATATCGAAAGCGTAGAAGTCATTCCCTCAGGGTCCATCGGTCTGAATGCAGCTTTAGGTGTAGGAGGATATCCCAAAGGAAGAATCATTGAAATCTATGGCCCCGAATCATCAGGTAAAACGACATTGGCCATCCATGCCATTGCTGAAGCACAAAAAGCTGGTGGTATTGCAGCTATGATTGATGCCGAACATGCCTTTGACCGTTTCTATGCTGCCAAGTTAGGTGTTGACATTGACAACCTGCTGATCTCCCAACCCGATAATGGTGAACAGGCACTGGAAATTGCCGACCAGCTGATCCGCTCATCAGCCATAGACATCATCGTCATCGACTCCGTAGCAGCCCTTACCCCTAAAGCAGAGATTGAAGGAGACATGGGAGACAATAAAGTAGGACTACAGGCCCGACTAATGTCACAAGCGCTCCGAAAGCTGACCTCCACTATCAACAAGACCAATACCACTTGCATTTTCATCAACCAATTGCGTGAAAAGATTGGTGTCATGTTTGGTAATCCAGAGACTACCACAGGAGGTAATGCGCTGAAGTTTTATGCCTCCGTCCGTCTGGATATTCGCCGTGCCTCACAACTCAAAGATGGCGATGAAGTGATAGGAAACCAAACACGAGTTAAAGTTGTCAAGAACAAAGTTGCTCCCCCCTTCCGAAAAGCCGAATTTGACATCATGTTCGGTGAGGGCATTTCTCGTTCAGGGGAAATTATTGACCTTGGTGTAGAATTGGGCATCATCAAAAAGAGTGGTTCATGGTTCAGCTATAATGACAGCAAATTAGGACAGGGACGGGATGCATGCAAGCAAATCATTCAGGACAACCCCGAATTAGCGGAAGAGCTGGAAGCCCTTATCATGGAAGCCCTTAAAGAGAAGAAAGACTGACAATTCATTTGTTGTCTGCAACATATTTTCCCTGCCACGTATCCCGTTCAATCATACGACGCAGAACACGCCCCGTGAATTCATGATTCTTCAATCCCCAATCTGGAGCAATCAGGAGTTCACGGGGTGATTGTGATATAAAACGTTCCAGTACCAGATTGGGACGAAGACGTTCCACATAATCAATGACCACATCTATATATTCATCGACTCCGTAAAGATGAAATTCCTGCGGATTTTGTTCATATTCCCGCGCCATTCGAGTTCCGCGTATCAATTGCAATTGATGCAGTTTCAATGTTGTGAGCGGCAAATCTGACAATACGCGAGCCTGATGCATCAGAGCATCATATCCCTCACCTGGCAATCCTAATATGACATGCCCTCCTACCCGTATGCCACGAGCAGTTGTCCGTAGCACAGTTTCCACTGTAGTACTAAAAGTGTGACCACGATTTATACGTTGCAAAATGGCATCATCTGTGCTTTCTATCCCATACTCTACCAACAAGAAGGTCCTCCGATTCAATTCCTCCAAATAATCCAATAGCTCATCAGGCATACAATCTGGACGTGTACCAATGACCAATCCTACCACATCCTCAGCCGCCAAAGCTTCTTCGTACAAATCTTTCAAACGCTCAATCTCGCCATAGGTATTCGTGTAGGCCTGGAAGTAAGCTAAATAATGCATGTCCGGATATTTACGAGCAAAGAAGGAACGACCTTCAGCCAACTGTTGAGTCACACTTTTCTCTGTCTGGCAATAGCTGAGATTGAATGTCTGATTATTACAATAAGTGCATCCTCCCCACCCTTTCGTACCATCCCGATTAGGACAAGAAAATCCTGCATTAAGTGAAATCTTTTGCACTTTAAAAGGAAAGCACTCTCTCAGCCAACAGCCAAATTCACGATACCTTTCATTACGCCCGTTCATATCTCCTGCACTAAAATAAATGCAAAAATAAGAAAAGCACTTCTAATTCAATCCCAAAACTGCAAAAAGTTTCCATTTTCTTAGACAGATATGGCAAAATGTTATAATTTTGCAGCTTCAAATAGAAATACATACATTAATTACAAAACTATATTAGAAAAATGAGAGTAGCTATTGTTGGTGCAAGTGGTGCCGTAGGGCAAGAGTTCCTACGTGTACTTGAGGAGAGAAACTTCCCGCTGGATGAATTGTTGTTATTTGGTTCATCACGTAGTGCCGGACGCAAATACACTTTCCGTGGAAAAGAAATTGAAGTCAAACTTCTACAGCACAACGACGATTTCAAAGATGTAGATATTGCATTCACTTCTGCTGGAGCTGGTACAACTAAAGAATTTACCGAAACTATCACCAAGCATGGTGCCGTACTCATCGACAACTCCAGCGCCTACCGCATGGATGAAGATGTTCCTTTGGTAGTTCCTGAGGTTAACCCCGAAGATGCCCTTAACCGTCCCCGTAATGTGATTGCCAACCCCAACTGTACCACTATACAGATGGTAGTAGCATTGAAAGCTATAGAGAACATCTCACATATCAAGCGTGTACACGTAGCGACTTATCAAGCAGCCAGTGGTGCTGGAGCTGCCGCCATGGATGAGTTGTATGAGCAATATCGTCAGGTATTGGCCAATGAACCTGTCACAGTAAACAAGTTTGCCTATCAGTTGGCATTCAACCTTATCCCACAGATTGACGTATTTACTGACAACGGTTATACCAAAGAGGAAATGAAAATGTTCAACGAAACACGTAAAATCATGCACTCTGATATTCAGGTAAGTGCGATGTGTGTGCGCGTTCCGGCCTTACGTTCCCACTCTGAAAGTATCTGGGTTGAAACCGAGCGCCCCGTTTCTCCCGAAGAAGCCCGAGAGGCTTTTGCCAATGGTGAAGGATTGGTACTGATGGATAATCCTGCAGAAAAGGAATATCCTATGCCACTTTTCCTGGCTGGTAAAGATCCTGTTTATGTAGGTAGAATCCGCAAGGACTTGGCCAATGAAAATGGATTGACATTCTGGATTGTCGGTGACCAGATCAAGAAAGGAGCGGCCCTCAATGCCGTACAAATAGCAGAATATCTTATCAAAGTAGGCGATATTAAATAATTTGTCTATTTCATCTTGACCAATTACCATTTATAGGGTACAATTGAGAAGTATTCGCAGAGTAAAGTTGTACTTTATAAATGGTAATTGGTTTCTTTATATCTAATTCTTTATGTTCTATTATGAACAAGAAGGAGTCATATCCTAAAGCTGGCTCTGCCCTTCTATATACTGTTCCATACAAAGCTGTCCTCCATCAAAAACAGCATAAGAGAAGCAACTAATCCAGTCGCCCAGAATCAAGATACGACTCTCCCTACTGAGCATCAGATCCAGTTCTATATGACGATGTCCAAAAATAAAATAATTGATAGAAGGATGTCCCTTGAGATAATCCTTAGCATATAAGACAAGCCCCTCTTTATCTTCACCCAAATAGGGAGGCTCTTTGCCATCCACCCGTTTTAGCCGACTGTGTTTGGCCCACTCTAATCCAAAATCGACGCTCCACCGAGGATGTAACATGGAAAACAACCGACGAAGTGTTGCACTATGGAATACCGCTTGTAGCAAGCGTACCTTCCAATGCTTGTCGGCATAATCCAGGCCATCCCCATGCGCAAGATAAAATTCCTTACCATGGATTTCACATGTCATTGGTTCCCGATGAATGATAACTCCACACTCTTTCTCCAAATAGTCACCACACCACATATCGTGATTCCCCACAAAAAAATGGACCTCTACTCCACGGTCTGTCAGTTCAGAGAGTTTCCCTAAAAAGCGGGTATACCCTTTAGGAATCACCAATTTGAACTCATACCAGAAGTCGAACATATCCCCCAACAGATATATTGCTTCAGCTTTATCCTTGATGCTATCCAAGAAGTTCACCAAACGCCGCTCGTGCGTACGTCCGTGACTGATAGCCCGAGAACCTAAATGGGCATCTGAAAGAAAATAGACCTTCTTCATAGACAATTCAAACTACATTACAGAAAACCTAATTCAAGTTTAGCTTCTTCACTCATCATATCCTTGTCCCACTCGGGTTCAAAAACCAGATTCACCGTAGCTGCAGTGACCCCATTAACAGACTCGACCTTTTGCCGGACATCTTCCATAATGAAATCAGCCGCCGGACAATTAGGAGCCGTCAGAGTCATATCAATAACGACATCACCGGCATCTCCAACATCTATTTTATAGATTAGTCCCAAGTCATAAACATTCACGGGGATTTCTGGGTCAAACACCGTTTTCAACACTTCAATGATACGTTCCTCTATCGTAAATTTTGTGGTATTCATACGTTTTTAATCTGTATAGATATGCAAAGGTAACACTTTTTTCAGACAACACTGCAACGCTTGGAATCAAGAATATGTTTTTACCAACATTTTACTTCTTCGCCAAAAAATAATCCACTCAAATGCGCCCTTCATCACTATAACTGTAATATTTTCCATCCGTAACGATCAGATGATCCATCAACCGGATATTCATAGTCTCTGCGGCACGGGCCAATTGAGTTGTCAACTGGTCATCCTGCCGACTTGGGCGCACACTACCCGACGGATGATTATGACAAAGTACTATAGAGGTCGCTCTCGAAATGAGAGCTTCACGCATCACCAAACGTACATCTACCAATGTAGAAGCAATACCTCCTACTGACAGACGAACGCATTTTATTACCTTACTTGCAGCATTCAACAACATAACCCAGCATTCCTCCACAGGCAAATCACACATCTTAGGATGGAAATATTCATACAAATCCTTGGATGAACGAGGTTGGAAACGTTCTTCCACCTCAGCCAATTTCCTACGCCGTCCAAGTTCACAAGCCGCCATGACGGTGATTGCTTTAGCCGGTCCTATACCTTTGAATTGGCAAAGCCGCTCAATGGACATTTTTCCCAATTCATTCAAGTTATTGCCACACGATGCCAGAACACGGCGCATCAGCTCTACAGCAGTATCCTCCGGACTTCCCGAACCTATCAGAATGGCCAACAATTCTGCATCGGTCAGCATCTCGGCACCATGAGCCACCATTTTCTCTCGTGGGCGGTCTTCCTCTGCCCACTGATTAATTTTCAGCTTACCAACATTCATAATTTTTCACGGGAATAAGCTATACCCCGATTGATATATTCAAGAAAAGGACGTGTTGTTCTGAAAAGATCGGCAACTCTCGAAACCAATCCTTCAGCCAGCATAAAGTCATCGTCAGGAGTATAACAGAGACAAAAGGCTTTCAAGCGAAGATACTCCTCATAGGGAGTTCCTTCAGGGAATCCTTTTGGATTACGTTTGAGTGCCCCTCCCCTATCCAACCAGAAACGAGAGTCAGCCTGTCGGAGTGCCTCTTCGAAATCTCCCTGTCCGTAGGCAATATCTTCACGCAGAATCTTCAGAGATTCAGGGGTACAACAATAATCTCCTACAGCCAACATATGGTTGTCGGGATACCCCTCTCCACCTGTACTCACATGAAAATAATAACCAGAGTAACCAGACTTCTTTCCGCCAGGACAAATGAATGCTCCCAAATGAGTCTTATATGGACTTTTGTCAGCAGAGAAGCGAACATCGCGATAAATACGGTATGTACACTCCTTTGCATTCAACCCTGAGATAGCAGGATCAAATTGCGCAATCCCCTTTATCAACTCATCCACAAATACATGAAAACGAGCCTGCACATCAGCAAACTGTTCCTTGTGGGCCTGAAACCATGTACGGTCATTGTGTTGCTGCAAGTCTCGTAGAAAAGCAATTATTTCCTTCATACCTTTGCCAAATCGATATTTCTCAACAAAGGTAAGTATTTATCCTTTATTGGACAAAAAGAAAAAGAGAAAAAGGGAATAAGAAAAAGATATATCCTCATATCTACGCTTATTCCCTTTTATCTTTCACACACTTATAAGACATCACCGTTTGTCTGGTACACCAAGAGCTTCCCAATGTGCCTGATCAAAGTTCTTCTTCACCACACTCTTTAATTCTTGCAGATGCTGACGAAGATCATTCAACTTCTGGTTAGCAGCCGAGGCTTTTTCACTAACTATAGCTCTCAATTCATCCAACTCTCTGTTCATACAATCGGCCTCTGAAGCCTCCTTCTCCAAGATCTCCATAGCTTCGCGAGTCACGCCATAAGGAGCCACACGGTCATAATTCTTTTTTAGGCCATCAAGTAATGTATAGGCCTTTTCAATCTGAATCGAATAGGTTTTAGACATAATTTTTATTTTTCAAATTTATACATATAGAAAGCGATGCTTCGACACCCTTTTCTGTTGTAAAATTACAAAATATTTTCGTTCTTTACAAACCAATATCGATAGACATACATTACCAATCAACGATATAAAACGGTATGCTACAAGCATTTACAAATGCGTTAAAGTTTGCAAACGACATCATTTTCATCCTTATAGGAATATATAAATTATGACACAAAGGAGCCCTATTCTGACTCGAACAGCTACTATGTCTGATAAATAAAAAGGAGAAAACAAGAAAAAAATAATGGGTAACAGGGAACGAGCCGAATGGCTTACGCACCCTGTCACCCAATGAGTCGTCACCCTTTAACGGGCATCACACTATTTCTGACGAATGTAAATATTTACAGGAGTACCTGTCAACGACCACTTCTCACGCATCTTATTTTCCAAGAAACGTTTATATGGCTCTTTGACATACTGCGGAAGATTGGCAAAATAAACAAATGACGGTACACGGGTATTAGGCAATTGTGTACAATATTTGATTTTGATGTACTTACCTTTAACCGAGGGAGGCGGATATGCCTCGATAAGAGGAAGCATCTCTTCGTTCAGACGAGCAGTAGAGATGCGAGTAGTACGGTTCAAGAACACTTCTTTGGCAAACTCAAGTACCTTAAATATGCGCTGCTTGGTAAGAGCGGAAGCAAAGATGATAGGAAAATCCACAAAAGGAGCAAAACGTTCGCGAATAGCATTCTCAAACTCTTTCATCACCTTGTCGCTCTTATTCTCAACAAGATCCCATTTATTGACAACAACTACCAACCCTTTCTGGTTACGCTGGATGAGGGAGAAGATATTCAAATCTTGACCTTCGACACCCCGAGTAGCGTCAAGCATGAGAATGCAAACGTCAGAATTCTCAATAGCACGGATAGAACGCATCACAGAGTAAAACTCAAGGTCCTCAGACACCTTATTCTTCTTACGAATACCGGCTGTATCCACCAAATAGAAGTCAAAGCCAAACTTTTCGTAACGGGTATAGATGGAATCACGAGTTGTACCAGCTATCTCTGTAACAATATTGCGTTCCTCTCCAATAAACGCATTGATAATGGATGATTTGCCTGCATTAGGACGACCTACCACAGCAAAACGAGGTATCTCCTCATCAACAATTTCATCGATTTTCTTCTGGAATTTGCCTACAATCATATCCAGCAAGTCACCCGTACCACTTCCACTGATGGCCGAAATACAGAATGGATCCCCCAAGCCTAAAGAGTAGAACTCTGCAGAAGAATAGACAAGCTCGTTATTATCCGTCTTATTGCTCACCAAAATCACAGGAACCTTCGAACGACGCAGTATTGTGGCCACCTGCTGATCGAGATCTGTCACTCCATTCTGTACATCCACGACAAACAAGATGACATCAGCCTCTTCGATGGCCAACATGACCTGTTTGCGAATCTCTTCCTCAAAAATATCATCCGAATTGACAACCCAACCACCAGTATCAACGATGGAGAATTCCTGACCTATCCACTCCACTTTGCCATATTGCCGGTCACGAGTAGTGCCAGCCTCTTCGTTAACAATGGCTTGACGAGTCTTTGTCAAACGATTAAAAAGAGTAGATTTCCCAACATTCGGGCGTCCTACAATTGCAACTAGATTTCCCATAACTTCACGCTATCTGTTTTATTCCAAATTATATCCAAAACTACGCAACTCACGTTCAGAATTGCGCCAATCCTTGTCCACTTTTACAAAAGTCTCTAAGAATATGCTCTTACCAAAGAATTTCTCTAAAGAGCGGCGAGCTTCGGTAGCCACCTTCTTCAAAGCGCGTCCCTGTTTACCGATAATAATCCCCTTTTGGGAGTCACGCTCTACATAAATAACGGCATTAATGCGAATAGACCTGGCATCCTCTTTGAACTGCTGGACTACGACCTCTACACTGTAAGGAATCTCTTTATCGTAATACAACAATATTTTCTCACGGATAATTTCTGTCACAAAGAAACGAGCAGGTTTGTCCGTCCACTGATCCTTTTCAAAATAAGGAGGCGAATCAGGCAACAACTCACGTACCCGTCGAAGAACTACATCCACATTGAAACGATTCACTGCTGAAATAGGAATAATTTCTGCAGCAGGCAAGGTCTGATGCCATTCCTCCACCAATGAAGCCAAACTGTCCTGATCAGAAAGATCAATCTTATTGATAAGTAACAATACTGGTACATTCATACGGGAAACCTTACTTAAGAAATCACTATTCTTATCCGGTTTCTCTACAACATCTGTTACATAAAGCAACACATCTGCATCCGTCAATGCCGACTCCGAAAAAGTCAACATAGATTCCTGTAACTTATAGTTAGGCTTCAACACCCCAGGGGTATCAGAAAACACAATCTGCGTATCTTCGGTATTCAAGATACCCATAATACGATGACGAGTTGTCTGTGCCTTAAATGTTGCTATGGAAATACGCTCTCCTACCAAGAGATTCATCAACGTAGACTTTCCCACATTGGGATTCCCTACAATATTCACAAATCCGGCCTTATGCATAAATCGTCATTTATAAAAAAAATACGAGCTACGAGCAACAAGTGGCAAGTAACCATGCGGCACAGAGGTCTCATGCACTTTTCACTTGTCAATCGTAACTCGTTACTATCTTTTACTTACGTTCGGCACCATCATACCCCCACTTTGCATAAACTGCTCCATAAGTGAATCCGGCACCAAAAGCTGTAAAAATAATATTATCACCTTTTTTCAACTGTTTCTCATAATCCCACAGACAAAGCGGCAACGTCGCTCCACTGGTATTACCATAACGTTGAATATTTACCATCACTTTCTCCATTGGAACCTCAAGACGTTGGGCTACTGCATCAATAATACGCATATTAGCCTGATGAGGTATTACCCAATCTATAGTTTCTTTGTTCAAGCCATTACGCTCTGCCAATTCTGCAGTAATAGCAGACATATTAGAAACAGCATACTTAAACACTGTACGCCCCTCCTGATAGAGGTAGTGCATCTTATTGTCAATCGTAAAATACGAAGGAGGACAAACCGATCCACCAGCTTTCATATGCAAGAAAGGAAGTCCCTTTCCATCGGTACGTAGGATGGAATCCATAATTCCAAGATCCTCCGTTGTAGCTTCCAAAAGAACAGCTGCAGCACCATCGCCAAAAATAGGACAAGTAGCACGATCTGCATAATTAACCATAGAAGACATCTTATCAGCACCGACTACGATAGCTTTTTGATGACGGCCAGAGGATATCATAGAAGCTGCGGTCTCCAACGCATACATGAACCCACAGCAAGCGGCTTGAAGGTCAAATGCAAAAGCATTCTTCAAGCCCAATTTATCACAAAGGATTGATGCGGTAGAGGGAAAATGATAGTCTGGAGTAGTGGAAGCAACAATAATCAACCCTATCTCATCAGGATTGACCCCTGTACGTTGAAGCAGTTGCTTGGCAGCCTTTCTGGCCATATACGATGTCCCCAAGCCCTCTTCTTTCAATATACGCCTCTCCTTTACTCCTATTCGGGTCATAATCCATTCGTCACTGGTATCCACCATGCGCGACAACTCTTCGTTCGTCAACACATATTCAGGAACATATCCACCGACGCCTGTAATTACTGCATTTATTTTCTCCATGAGACTTACACCTTATTATACAAAAGTAGCCGGAGAGCTTTGAAGCTCTCTGGCTATATCCAACGCTACGGTAATTAAACTGCAGCTTCTTTTTCGATTGCCAATTTACCTCTGTAATATCCGCAAGCAGAACATACAGTATGATAAACATAAAACTCACCACAATTCGGGCAAATTGCCAATGTCGGAGCTACTGCCTTATCATGAGTTCTTCTCTTGGCAGTTCTTGTCTTTGATTGTCTTCTTTTAGGATGTGCCATTTTTACTAAATTAATTATTATCTAATATTTTTTTTAATTCATTCCAGCGGGGATCCAATGTCTGTGAAGTACTTTCCAGGTCTTCGTCTTCATCCATTTCAATTCCCACCATATCATCATCTTCAGCAATACTCAAATACTCATTCAACTTCTCAGCCATAACTTCATTACACTCTCCGAGAGCATGCGTATGAGTTAACGGGAGAGCCAATGCAATGAATTCATACATAATCCAAGCTACATTTACCTCACCCTCTTCTTCTGGGACAACAATCCATTCACCATCATCAGAATAGTCATCTCC
Source organism: Phocaeicola sp. (assembly GCA_045545095.1). Lineage (GTDB taxonomy): Bacteria > Bacteroidota > Bacteroidia > Bacteroidales > Bacteroidaceae > Phocaeicola_A. Next base: position 46,312 of record JAZQAG010000043.1, read on the forward strand.
CATTCTTACCATAACCTTGTCAGAAGATGCCACTTCCAATTCCATTTCATCCAGACACCGATCACAAGGAACCGACACTTTTCCATCTATATTGAAATGGAATTCAAAAGCGTCACCAGCTGTCATTTTCTTGATTTCCAAAGCAACATGCACTTGTCCGCCTACCACTTCTGTTGCTTCCACATCAATAAAGAACTGATTATCCAAATTAAATTCACGAGTCAAGACAGAATCTGACAACTCCTTCAAATCAATTCTATACCTATCTAATGGTTCCATTATCAATCCAAACTGAATAGAAATGTTATTCTCAAGACACCTCTGCAGCCTTCAAGCTAACAAGGTACACAATTCGGGCGACAAAGATACAAATAAATATTTTTATACCCACACAAAAGGGACTTTAAATCTCTTTATTTCATTATTTTTTCAATTCTACACAAAAAACAGTCCCCTTATCAACCTCCGAATACTTCACATATACACTTCCTTTATGATACTCTTCCACAATTCGTTTTGCTAATGAAAGCCCTAACCCCCACCCTCTCGTCTTGGTCGTATAACCGGGATTGAAAACAGTTTTGAAATTAGCCTTGGGAATACCCTTACCCGTATCTTCAACTTCCACAGAAACATATGATGGCTCATCTATTATGCGCAATGTCAAAATGCCCTGACCATTCATTGCATCAATAGCATTTTTACACAAATTCTCTATCACCCATTCAAATAACGCCGCACTAATTTTAACAGTAATAGGTACTGTTGGAAAATCACGCACAATACGTACTTTACTGGATGCACGCCTTTCAATATACTGTACAACTTTTTCTAACACCTCATTCAGATTTTCCTCTTTCAAGGCAGGCATTGAACCAATCTTAGAAAATCTATCAGCAACGACCTGTAAACGAAGGACATCTCTACTCATTTCGGGAATCAGATCATCGTCTTTATACTTGTCACGAAGTATTTCTGTCCATGCCATCAAAGAAGAGATAGGGGTACCCAATTGATGAGCCGTCTCTTTGGACAAGCCAACCCAAACCTTATTCTGCTCAGCCTTTTTAGAGCTAAGCAGCGCAAAAATAGCTACAACAACAAAAATAGAAACCACCCCCAATTGGACATATGGATAAGAAGCTAATCGTTTTAAAAGAAGGGATTCATCATAGCAAATATCTATATACTCTTCATCACCCAAAAGAAGTCGAATCGGCTGTTTGCCAATTCTCATAGAATTAGCGATATCGGACAAATAGCGTGTTGTATCTACAGAGGCTGGTACCTTTATATTACGATACGTCTGTACATCACCCCAATTATCTAAAACTATAATCGGAATAGTATTATTACCATTAATCACTGTCAGCACCAAGCTCAAATCGGTCTGTTCGGAAGCATTATTGAGTGAGCGCATCGCTTCTGCCCATACCTCCATTTTTTGCTCTTCTTCACGAGACAAGTCCCGAACCAAAAAATGAGATACCCATAAAGAAAGAATAGCTATAATAACTGCTAGTAAGACTAATATTATTTTAACCTGCTTGATTCTATCTACCCACTGCATAGTTCTTGATTATATCACATATAACGCAAGAATAAGTATTTTAGTATTTTAACAAGAAGAATACATTTCTCCATCACGAAGAATACCATTCTTTCGGCTCCAAGATTCAAATCTTCCGGCTATAAGATTCAAATCTTTCGGCTATAAGATTCAAATCTTCCCGGAAGACAATCCATGGCATATGAAAATGGAACTGCGTCTGAAAAACAGGCTGCAACATTCCAGCACTCATAGGCAGCCGCCATTTCAGCCATAAAATGGTCGAAATCCTAGCATAAATGGTCGAAATCCTGACATAAATGGTCGAAATGATTCAGGCATAGCATCAAATTTCGACCATCAACAACCAAAAAAAAGTGGTGCAAATCGGACAAAATTGGTCGAATTCCGACATGCCAATGACACTTCCCATGCAAGTGCAACTGGACCGGAGAAACGTTTCCAAACTGGCTGGAACCAGCCTGTAGAAAGGGTTTCAGACAAGTCCGGCAGCATGTCGTTGGGGAGATTCTCCAGAGTGAGATATGCCGGGTTGCCGGGTTGTTGTAGCAACTCCTGTAACTTTTATGGTTATATGGGCATCGACATAGTTGCGATGACTAATTTCGACCATATTACCACTATTTTGCATAGAAGTTTCCACAACAACCCGGCAACCCGGCAACCCGGCATAAAACACACAGGTATGAGGACCTGCCCGTCTGCCCCATCAACCCTGTTCTTCCCGCCTGTCCCATTACCCCCAGAAGGGATAACGGGGAGCCTGGCCGGTGCCCACACAAAAAAAAGTGAGGCCCGTCTCATTCCTGAAACGGGCCTCACACTCTAAAACGGCGGCGACCTACTCTCCCACCTTGGCAGTACCATCGGCGCGGTCGGGCTTAACTTCTCTGTTCGGAATGGGAAGAGGTGGAACCCCGAC
>JAZQAG010000044.1:0-21796 GCA_045545095.1 Phocaeicola sp.
CACCGTCAGCAATTTCCTCTTCGAAGTTTCCCCATTCATCAAGAGTAGGGCGGGGAATCTCTATGTGAAATGCTCTGAAGTCGTCATCACCCATAGCTTCCAATCGTTCAAATTGGGACTGTACTTCAATAAGCATATCAAGCAACTTGTCGCCAACAACTATTTCATGATTCTCTACTTCGGATAATTCTCTAATATGCGAGACGTTTAATTCGGCATCTTTTGCCAAGCCAATGAAGAATTGCCTGTTAAATATTATCTGTCTATCATTAGTTCTCATTTCTGTTATTCTTGTTATATTGTTCAACCTGCTTCTGTATTATTGTCTTGACCTGGTCAAAAGAAACAGGAGTAAAGTTGTTATTGTCAACGCCTACATCGTATTGTGTAGGGAATAGCATATTCAATCGGGATGCATCTTTACCCGTATTATTCTTGCTGGTGTGAACGTGTCCAAACAGTTGCCAAGTATCTTTATAAGCTCCACCATAGCACAAGAATGGACAATGGTTCAGATAAATCTTCTGCTTACCAATCTCTATGTGCTTCTGCATTACAATCTCTTCAAATCTATCGTAATAGCTTTGCCTGAGATTCTTCATGTCATGGTTCCCGATAATAAGATAGATTTTCCCATTCAATCTGTTCAGTACATTTGTCCATTCAGCAGAGCCACCTAAACAAAAGTCACCTAAATGAAAAACAATATCGTCCGCTCCTACCACACGGTTCCAGTTAGCAATAAGAGTTTCGTTCATTTCATTCACATTCTTGAACGGACGACTGCAAAAGCTGATGATATTGGCATGGTTAAAGTGAGTATCCGATGTAAAATACACCTTTGCTCCGTCAAACTTGTAATTCATAATCTCTTCTTCATTTATACGCATCACTGCGTGGTTAATAATTGATTTGTTGATTTCCATTGGACGGAATAGACGGAGAGGAAGACGTCACCAATGGGTATAAACAAAGAATCGTTGAAAAGCTTGGTAGGGACTTTCCAACGATTCTTGTCTATTCTTCGTAACTAAGATATCTGCATCTATAATATCCTGGTTCGTGTATGTTTCAGTTGGATAGTATTCCCAATAGAGGCTGTTGGTTCAATGCATGAAATAGTGGTATACAGCATACCCTCAAAGCATTTAGTGCCTCGATCAAGAGTGGTTGCTAATATGTTCATTCTATTTTGCTGCATCTTTAAGTTTTTACAGATTATACCTAAATGAACTGCAAAGGTAATGCTTTTTCTTCAATTTATCAAAGCTTATTTGCACTATTTTCACAACACAAAATGCCTGATAATGGGTTATATACAGAGTATATAAAAAAGTTTTGTCCCATGTCAGCGAATTTCCTTTTGGCTAATGGAATACCGAAATATTGCAAATAAATCGGTATTCTTACCTTATAGAACGGTTCCGAATCTCCAATGTAATATCCATATAACTTCGCTTACCTTCGATGTAATCTGCATAGAGCATTTCCGCATCCCTACCTTTCAGGATACGGCACTTGCCACACGCCTCGCAATCGTGCAGACATTTCCAGGCTTCGAGGACGTAGGCTCGCCTTTCTTCTGGGGTGGAGCATTCTATCTTCGGTGGTTGCATATTATCTTATAAGAAGATCTCCTTAAACTTCGCTTGGATTTCGTCCCTCACTCTGCGAAATTCGTTCATCACAAATTCATCCGTACCCGTTGCATCTGAAGGATCGTCAAAACCAATGTGTAGTCGCTTGCCTACTTTGCCTATGAAGTTGGGGCAACTCTCATTGGCTCCACCGCAGACGGTTATCACATAGTCCCACTGGTCGATGAGATATATTTCTACACTTTTGGGTCTATGGCTGGATAGGTCAATACCCACTTCCTTCATCACTTCAATGGCTTTAGGATTCACCCTTTCGGCCGGCTTAGTTCCGGCAGAATGCACTTCAAAGTCACGACTGAGCGACTGAATGAATCCGTGTGCCATCTGACTACGGCAACTATTACCTGTGCATAAAATCAATACTCTCATAAAGTGCAATTAAATATTAGTCATTACTGATGCATGGGAAAGAAAGGACAACGCATTCTGATGCATTGGTTATTCTTGCCGAAATGTCTGCACACTACGGAAGATTTGTCCATGTGTACACCGAAATTCGTTTCCACGAAATCAATGGCTGCCAAAATGGACAGATAGGAATCTCGCTTGCAGCATCGTGGACCACCCACCTCAGCAATCTTACCTAACGATGCAGCCGACATCTTGTGCGACAAAGCAAAAGGTTCGATAGTCAAGGGTGTGGAGTGCGAAATGACAGAAACGAACATACCTGAACTCAATCCCGCTCCACAGGCTCCCCAAAAGCCACAAGCCCCACCTGGAACCTGCTTGCCTCGCTTCATCAGTTCCACCAATGCATCAGGAAGTACGATGTTGCCTCCGGCATTGTGGTAGGCTGTCAGCAAAGCGGCTCCTACCATCACATGATGTTCGGGTCCGTGCATGTGACAGAAGGGCATCGCCATCATCTTCTCCATTATTTCGATCGGATTCTTGGTGGTTTCGTCAAGGCAAAGCTTGTAAATGGCATCGATACCCTTTGTGTGGCACTCGTTGCAGACGTAATGTCCTTGTTCGCAACAGGTCTTGCTATCTTCCTTCTTGTGGCAAATAGCACACTCCATGAGGATTTCCTTTTCCAAATACTTCAATGGAGCACTACATATCAAACATTCTTCTTTCATTTCTTTTTCGATGTATGTGTATGCTAACTAAATTCTAATAGTCAATAGATGTAAATTCCATTATATCAAGCATCTTGAACAACACTCCTTCAATAGAGGAATGCCATGACTGATGAAAATGGCCATAATACCAATGCGTAAGAGGGTGAGCATCATAAACAAGGCGATCATATAGCTTTGTCATCGTCGTTCGTTCATCCTCTACGTCTTCCAATAAGTTTTCATCCGAAGCAGCAAAAGAATGCAATCCGTTCTTGTTTATCAGTTCACAAAAGTCGGGAGCTGTATGAGTAATTACTGTATCGATAGCAAACTTTTGGTTTATCAGAGTGAGCATTTCATCATTATAAACCGGAACTTCATCGGACCAATAAAAGTTCTTACCAAACTTATCCTCTGTATTGGGACACATTCGATTCTTTGCGCAATATTTCTTCCATTCCTCCATACGATAACGTCGGTCAATTGAAATTCCACCACCAACGCAAAGTATTGTATGTTTGCAGACCAAAAGAATAGAATAGTCGGGAATAGCAATAAAGCGTTTATGTTTGAATTGCTTGCCATCAAAATAAAGAGGATTATCATGATTGCCACGCACGAATACAATCCAATTATTAGCCTCATTCATTCTTTTGACATTACGCCTTGCCATTTGCTCGTAATACTCCTTCTTCTCAAAACCAAACCCACAATCACCAGCTACTATTAGCACGGTGTCCTTCATTTGATACTGCACACAAAGTTTATACACCAAGAGATTGAAGTCTCCATGAATATCCCCAGAGACAACAACATTTCGGGCTTCTGGAAAAGATAAAGTATAAACCTTATTCATAATATTCTCAAATGCTTTCAAATCATCAACATTATCCGTCCTTCTGCCTTGACAAACATATCGGGATAGCGACAGATAACGGTATAAACTTGTTTGGACGTAACAGGTTGCCCATCCTTGCGGATATGCAAGCGTTGGCGGTTTATCATTTCCGCAATCTGTTCCGTCCGCATCCCTCGATTTTGACTTGCAAGGCAATAAAGTATAGCTTCTTCGATTTTCATCTGTTTTCCATCATATCTCGCCAAATCTCACTTTTTTAAGGCGATTTGGCGGATTATAATCATCAGTAAATCCTAAATCCGTGTTTTGGTTACACTCAATCTATGCAAATAGATCCTCTAGTGTAACTTCGCTTTGTATAATTCCTGAATGAGAGTTCTGGCGAACACCGTAAGTAGTTACCATAGTAAGATGAACTGCCTTGCGTGTATTCGTTGAATCAATGAAGGCCAATTTCTTGTTGCGTAGATTACGTTCATATTCCGCATCGATAGAAAACTCTGACAAAGAATATTTCATTTCACAGACATTAATCACTTGGTCATTGCGATCAATCAACAAGTCTATCTGTGCACCATCGCTATTTTCATCTGCTTCTTTTCGCCAAGAATAAACATTACTTAGGACTCCAGCAATACCCAATCCAGTTTTTATTTGTTGTACATGTGCCAAACATAAGCGTTCAAAAGCCAATCCGCTCCAAGCACGATGCATTGCAGAATCGATTGAGGCTGACCAAAAATGTTCGTCATTGTTTTCATTTTGTTGGATGAACTTAAAGTAAAACAGTGTATAGTTGTCAATGAGCTGGTAAATGGTTTGTTTTGACTTTTTACCAAAGCCATTGTATTTGCGAATAAATCCGCAGTATTCCAACTCATCGAGCACCTTGCTCAAAGCTCCACCACTTTGTTTATCAGTAATCTCTAATATCTCGTCGCGAGTCATTCCTGTTTTCTTCTGTCCAAGTGCAGTTACAACATCTATATATTGTTCAGGAGACTTAAACAATGATGCATAAAGTTGCTTGAATTCATTGGTCAATTTGCCATTTTTTGCAAAGAAAATCTTATCTATGTTTTGAGCTAGGCTGAGTCCCTTTTCAAGCATACTCCAATAGAAAGGTATACCTCCCAACACCATATAACATTCGGCAATTTGATACCGGCTCATTTCAAGACCTCTGTTTTGAACAAACATTTCACACTCACGCAAAGTAAACGGCTGAAGTGCTATGCGTTGTGTAACACGGTTATGAAGTCCGCCATGATCGTTAATCACTTTGTTAATAATCCATGATGTAGCAGAACCACAAATAATCAGAACAATATCCTTTCTAGCCGAGGCCCAACCATTCCAGAAATGTTCAAAAGCCGAAATGAAATTTGAGCGAGGTGTATCCATCCATGGAAGCTCGTCAAGGAAGATTATCTTTTTCTCATCTGTCGAATTCTTCAAGAAATGAGATAAAAGACTGAAAGCCTCCAACCACGATTGCGGTATTGGGCAATCGTCGTATCCGGCATCACGAAGTGAAATGGCAAAACTGAATAACTGATCTTTTGTCTTACCTTTTGCCAAACCTGTATGTTGAAATGTAAACTTATAACCGAAAGTCTCACGTATGAGATAGGTTTTACCTACACGTCTACGACCATAGACTGCGATTAATTCTGAATACTCAGATGCTGCCGCAGAAAGCAATATTTTCTGCTCTTCTTTTCTACCGATTATCATAACTAATGAGATTTGTTTACGCAAAAGTAAAACAAATATCTGATATAATCCGCCAAATCTATAAAAAATATCGCGATTTGGCGAATTATAAACATTTTTAGACGTTAAATAATAAATCTAGTATGAAGAATCGCTTCAGAGTAGAATATGCATTGTATCTATCACTATAATAATAGTTATCATTGATATATAAGTATAATATTCTCTATAATGATATTTATGCACTAGTAAATTATTCCAGTTATGATGTTGCCACCAAAAGAAAAAAACAACTTTGATTTCTCGAACTTGCTACCGCTCGGCAAAGCAAGTTAACTTTCTTTGCTCTCACTTACCCGCAACTTTACTTTAATGTCGTACTCATATATACGGATAATAAAGCAAAGTTAAAAGAAGGGAAAAGAAGAAATGGCTTTGCCATAATTATTTTCTTTTTACCAGCTAAATCAAAACTCACTTCATTACTTTTTCTCTTTTCGAGGAAAGAATATACTATCTCAATGCATTTAGTTGACAACAGTTGGCGATAATACGCTAGAAAAATCGTACCTTTGCACTTAGAAAAAGAGGTGAACTTCTGGATGGAAAATTCAGTTTTTCCATGACTCAAGAGAACGAACGTTGGAACGGCAAAAATGGCGGATTTTTCTACCGTCTAGAAGATGAAAAAAGGTTTTCTACCGTTTTAAGCGTAAAACTCTCATAATTAAATAGTTCTACATGTTGCATCGGCAAGTAATTCTTAGGTATTAGTCTGTCATGCAGATAGTTGAAACGATAGGTAATTTGGAACTGATGAATAGGGAAAAAACTCTTTTTCTTTGTTCAAAAAAGACTCCAATCGGATTGTATGAACCCGTTTTTCAGTGGATAGATAGTCTGACCTCAAAGGATTGTGTAGCTTGTTTTAATTCAACAGATATGGAGTCTGAGGTATTGAAGGCATTATTGGTTTCGGAAATACCAACAATATTATTTGTGATGAATAGGTTTACGGATGTCAATAATCTTCAAATAGAGCGTGCTCTGCATGATAACCGTATGCTTATTGTCGTATTGAAACGTGATGAGCCACGTGGGAGTGGGCTCACTCCAAAACTGCGGAATCAATATGTGCTTTCAATTTGTCAACACATTGTTTGTGGATATATCAATAAGAATGGTAGTATCTTTTCTTTGTTAGCCGGTAGAGATAATTTGAGAAAGCTTGTGGATAATTCTGATTTGGGATTTGTGGCAGCCGAATTGGATAGACGTTATATCAGATGGACGGTGGCACAAGATAAGGTACTGTTGCGAATGTATTATATGGATATGGGAATTCATGCTATCCATAAACAATTAGGGCGTTCATATTCAGCTATTTATACAAGAATTCGTTCAATCACGCAGTCGGAATATTCCTTGAAGGGACGTGAATTTGAAGATTTTGTATTGAATCTATTTGATAATCAGGTGGGTAAGTTGCTCGTTTTGAAAGAATGGCAGGGGGATAAATCTTTAGGAAAACTAAAGCCTGAGAATAATAAACATCCTGATTTCGTTTTTATATATGAAGGTAAGGAGTTTGCAATAGAATGTAAGTGGAGAAAGATTCTTGGAGCAAATTTGTCTAAAGAGTTATTTCCTGAAAAGATGCTAAAGAATTATCGTAAATTTTGTGAAGAACGTAATATCCCAGTGACAATTGTCCTTGGGGTAGGTGGTGAGCCTTGTGCGCCTGAACTTTTGTATTTTATTCCGTTGGAAAAAATAGATGCGATAGTATCTCATACTCAATCTATTATTGATTTTCTTAATGATTCCTATTCAATTTCTTCCCTTCTTCCTTGATAAACGGTAGGATAATGAAAATTCCAGCCATTTTTCGTACTAAGATGTTTACATCTATAATACCTATGTTTGCATATATTTCAGTTGGATCATATTCCCAATAGAGACTGTTGGGCCAATGTATGAAATCATCAGACACCAATAATTGAGTTATTTATAAAATCACATGATATCATAGTTCGATAAACTTGTCTACTTTAAGTTACACTTTATTCATGATTATTTCTCTGATTTAATTTAAATCTATACCTTTGTACTGAACATTGCAAATAAGCAAATGTTTCACAGAAAAACTTTATAGGAATAATCAATGAAAAAGATAATAATCATCGATGGCGGTCCACGAAAGAATATGAATACTGCAAAGTTGTTGCAGAGATTTGCCGAAGGAGCCAAATCTGTGGATAGTGATGTTGAGGTCAAGACTGTACGACTCTATGACCTCGATTATAAGGGTTGTATGTCGTGCATGGCTTGCAAACTCAAAGGTAAGGCATCGAACATCTGTCGTTTCAAGGATACGCTGACTCCCCTCTTGGAGGAGATAGCTCAGGCTGATGGTCTTGTGCTTGGCTCACCAATTTATTTTGGTGAAGTGACGGGACAGATGCGTGCCTTCCTGGAGCGTTTGGCATTCCCGTGGCTTTCGTATAACGATTACAGCCTGACCGCTCCAAAACGTATGCCAGTGGTACTTATTGAAACCATGAATGGTATGCCTGAACGCAATAATAGCAACGGCTTTGGTTCGATGGAATGGTGCATCACCACAGCCCTTGGCGAGCCACAATGTATAGTAGCCTACAACACTTGTCAGGTGGCAAGATATGGCAATTACGAATTGGGCGGTTTTTCCGAAGAAGCCAAATATGCTTGGCGTGATGCTCATTGGGAGGAAGACTTGCAAAAGGCATACGATGCAGGCAAGCAGATGCTTGGGTAATGGGTGGTTAGCAATCAAACTATCGCCACTTTAATCACCCCATCCAACTTGTTCTCGAAGATGCGGTAGGCTTCCTCGATTTCGTTCAATGGGAAATGATGGGTGATAAGCGGAGTTGTGTCAATCTTTCCGGCTTCAATGAGACGAAGCACTTCTTCGCAGTCGCAGCCATCCACACCACCAGTCTTGAAAGTGAGGTTCTTGCCATACATGTCGGGTAGAGGCAGGATCTGGGGCTGGTCGTAGAGGGCAACTACGGTAACGATGGCATTGGGACGGGCACACTCCCATGCCAAGCGGAAGGTGTCATCGGATCCGGCCACTTCAAGCACACGGTCGGCTCCGCCGTGGTCGCTATGCTGCAAGACAAACTCCTTGCAATCTTCGGGCGTGGTGAGCTGTATATCGGGGTAATGCGCTTGCACGAAGCGACGTCTTTCTTCGGACTTCTCACAGATGATGATGCGTTTGGGGTGTTTCAACATCACGCAAAGGAGGGTGCAGATTCCCGTAGGTCCCGCTCCGATTATCAGTACGGTATCGTCTTCGGTAATCTCGGAAATACGAGCAGCCCAAAAGCCTGTGGCCAAGACATCGCCTACTAGTAAGGCTTGTTCATCGGAAACGCTATCAGGAATGCGATTCAGCCCTTGACCTGCAAGGGGTACACGAACATATTCCGTCTGACCGCCATCGATACGACATCCCAATGCCCAACCCCCATTCGGGTCGGTGCAATTATTCACATAACCATTCTGGCAGAAGAAGCACTCTCCGCAGAAGGTCTCTACGTTTACAGTTACTCTATCCCCTGGCTTTACATGGGTAACTTCTGCTCCCACTTCTTCCACCACACCCACCATTTCGTGGCCAACGGTAATGCCCGGAACGGCACGAGGCACACTTCCGTGCTTGATATGCAGATCACTAGTGCAAATGCTGCTCATTGTCACGCGAACAATGGCATCGGTAGGTTCAATGAGTGCAGGCTTCGGCTTTTCCACCAAAGCGAACTTTCCTTTTTCGATGTATGTGTATGCTAACATAAACTTGTAATAGCTTTGTCTATTTACAGCGCTGCTATAATTCATTAATCACTTGCTGGAGTCTCTCGAAGTAATTGGCGCCGTGCCCACCGTCCATCTGTACATGGTGAAATTGAAACGATATGGGCAATGTGGTACTGAACCAATTACGGCGATACCTGCCCCACATGACCATGGGATTGCAGAACTTGTCGGTGTGTTGGTTTACAATGCAGTCGAGTTCCGTCTCTATCATTGCTGATGTTCCTACAATCATACAATCCTCAAGGAATGAACTCTTGCACTGCGTGGCAACTTGCGCTGTCAACCGGTTGTATTCCTTGGCGAATTGTTCAGCATCATCGGTGTATGCAATGTCACAAGAATTGATTCCTCCTTTACTGTTGTTTACAATAATGTTTATGGCAATGCTGTCATATTTGAAGAGCTTGTCTTTTTCGGGTAGAATATAGAACTCTTTTATGCTACTTGCAGCCTTTCCTATACACCAACATAGTAGGGCATTAAATTTGATTCCACGTCTCTTGCTTGCCTTGAGCACTTTGGTTACATTGAATGTTTTTGTCAATGTAACCATTGGCATTGGAGAGGTCATCCAAAGCGAGAAGGCTTCGGCACGTGTGGTTTCCTGTGGATTTATTTCTATTTTCATATTATATTTACATTTATTATTTTCCCAACCTCCAGCCGTGGTCTCCGTGATAAATCATCTGTTTGGTCATGCCACCGTCGATGCAGATGTTCTCGCCCGTGATAAAGCCGGCCTTGTCACTACAAAGGAACAGCACCATATGGGCGATATCCATTGGATTACCCACTCTGCCAGCAGGTTGTTGCGTAGCATCGGGACCTTCGTAGACGGTGTATGCCGTATCTATCCAACCGGGAGAAATAGAATTTACCCTTGCTTTCCCCGATAGGCTTACTGCCAATGCATGAGTGAGCGCTGCAATGCCACCTTTGGCTGCTGTATAGCTCTCGGTTTGCGGTTGACTCATGCGGTCGCGTGACGAAGAGATATTGATGATGGATGCACCTTCGGACAAATGCGGCATAAAGAGCTTCACCAAATAGAATGGTGCAGTCACTCCCACACTCAATGCATATTGGAACTCCTCGTAGGAACATTCGTCAATCCCTTTCATCGATGGCAAGGCATTGTTGACGATGACATCCACTTTGTTGTGTTTGCTCAGCACCTCACTTGCAAAAGCCTCCAGCACCTCTTTCTTGGAGATATCCCCAACGAAATGTTCACCTTCCTGCTTGTCAATCACATATACTATAGCCCCCTGAGAACGGAACTCATCGGCAATGCATCGGCCAATTCCGTTGGCACCTCCTGTTACAATAACTACTTTATCTTTGAATGTATCTGCTATCATAAAATCTTATTCTTTTATATCATCAACATAATTCGTCCTTCAGCCTTGACAAACACGTCAGGATAGCGACAAATCACGGCATATACTTGGTTGGATGTAACGGGTTGTCCATCTTTACGGATATGTAGCCGTTGGTGGTTTATCATTTCTGCAATCTGTTCCGTCCGCATTCCCCGGTTTTGGCTCGTCAGGCAGTAAAGTATGGATTCTTCGATTTTCATAATCTTTTTCTTTCTTATCCCTGCAATTTCATATCACCATCCTTGACCCATCCGAGCCGCTTCATGATGAAATGGAAGAAAAGACAGAGAACGGCTGGGGCAATGAAGTAGAGACCGAAAATCTCGGCTAGGAGTATGCTGTGGTCAGTAGTTGTGGCCATTGTGTCCCAACATCCGAGAGGACCGACAAGCCCAGCGGTGCCCATACCTGCACCTGCAGCATTGTTGGTCATTTTGAACCACATGGTCGAAACGGGTCCTAAAATCGCCGAAGTGAGGATTGGGGCAAGCCATATGATGGGCTTGCGTGCTATATTTCCAATCTGCAACATGGATGTGCCCACCCCTTGTGAAATAAGTCCTCCTATACCATTATCCTTATAACTGATGACGGCAAAGCCTATCATCTGTGCACAACAGCCTGCTGTTGCTGCTCCAGCAGCCAAGCCACCGATGCCGATGGATATACAGAGGGCCGCCGAACTGATAGGGAGCGTAAGAAGGCAGCCTACAGAAACAGATACAACAATTCCCATGATGAAGGGGTTGAGCGTCGTTGCTCGATTGATTATTTCTCCCAACGACATCACCCACTCGTTGATTGGGGTGCAGCAATACTTGGCAAACAGCCCGCCAACAACAACGGCTATAAGGGGGGTGACAATGATATCAACCGGCGTACGTTTCGATACGAGTGAGCCTGCTTCAACTCCAACTATGGAGGCCAAGTATGCGCCTATCGGTCCGCCGAATTGATAGCCGAGTGCACCTACGGCCACAGCAGATATTGTTACCAAAGGTGCACGTTTGAGGCCGAGGGCGATAGCTATGCCAATAGAGCCTCCAATGACTGGGGCTGATTGTAACAAGGCTGCAATGTCGGTGAGGAACCCGACCCCAGGAATCAAGGCTATCTGCTTGATGATAAGTCCTAAGATGAGCGAGCAGAAAAGGCCCATTGCCATAAAACTGAGCGCATCGACTACGTATGTCTTGAAGATCTTGCTGATTGTAGATTGTCGTTTTTTGTTCATCGGATTGTGTTTAGGATTAGACCGTTTTAACCATTGCAAAGATAAACATTTGCACATAGTCCGCATAATAAATGGACTTATATTTTACACTTTTCCATTTCCAAGTAGATAAAAAGATGGCCGTGTGTAGAGAAATAAAGAGCAAATGAATGGATAAACCTGTTGATTTTGCTTTTGTTTTTTCAAAAATACCTATCTTTGTAAACCCTATAATATATAAATAGGTATAAATTTGTAAACAAGTACATACAATGAAAAGCTTTGGACAGAAACCGTGGGTACTCCCACAACCGGTGCTGATTATCGGTACATACAACAGCGATGGTACTCCCAATGCCATGAATGCAGCATGGGGTGGCCAGTGGGATATGAAAGAAATCATGATTAGTATGGGAGCGCATGCTACGACAGAGAATCTTGACAGATGTGGAGAATTCACCGTGGCATTCGCTACAATGGATACGATGGTGGCTTCGGACTTCGTGGGTATCGTCAGTGCCAAGAATGATTCTCTGAAGATGCAGAAAACAGGTTGGACAGCTATCAAGGCCGACAATGTAAATGCTCCTGTGTTCACCGAATTTCCTATGACGCTGGAGTGCCGCATCCTTCGTAAGATAGATGAGACTGCCGATGGATATAATTTGGTGGCCGAGATAGTGAACATCCTTGTTGATGAGACTTATATTGGTGAAGATGGCAAGCCCGATGTGGAGAAAATGCAACTCATCACATACGAACCTGTTCGCCACGGTTACCTTGTTTTGGGCGAACGTGTGGGCAATGCATTTGCTGATGGGAAAAGCCTGAAATAGCAATCTATGTATCAGAAGTTCATTATCAATCAGGCGGGTGTGCTGAAATTCGGCAATGTCTATCAGCATCGCGACTTGTTGGAGTGGGGCGAAGAGTGCCCTTATGGAGGAGGCTTGTGGAAGATGGATGAAGAGCGTAGAGCCATTCTTCTTTATGGACGTTCGTTTGCTTTTGGTACTCCTCGTTTTGAATATGTGCGGTGTATCCAATGGGCGGGCGTTGGTGGCACTCCGTGTCCTCTCTTCTTCTTGCCCCATTGGCCATCCGAGGAGGGGATGCAACCTGTATATGTGAAGTAATGTTGGCCTATGGATATAGAAACCGTAAGAGATTATTGTCTCTCTCTGCCTTTGGTGACGGAGGATTTCCCATTTGACGAAACGACATTGGTCTTTCGTATCGGTGGTAAAATCTTTGCTATGATGGACTTGGAACGTACAGAGTGGTTTGTGCTGAAGTGTGCCCCCGAGTATGCCATAGAGTTGCGTGAACGCTATCCGGAGATTGCTCCAGCTTGGCACATGAACAAGAAACATTGGAATCAGCTGAACCTTTTCGGTTCGTTGCCTGACGAATTGGTCTGTTCTCTTATTTGCCACAGTTACAATGAAGTGGTGAAGAAAATGCCGAAAAGAGTGAGGATGGAGGCAGGTATCCAAATATTGTCGATTATTCAAAAACACTGATTGTATATGCTTCAGATAAATGAATGGTAGATGATGGAAAATAGAAACATAAAGATTCGTAAGGCAGTGCGCGAGGATGCGGCACTGATTTTGGAGTTTATCCGTGGAATAGCACGGTATGAGAAAATGGAAAATGAAGTGGAGGCCACGGTCGAGTTGCTTGAGCAACAGCTGTTTGATCATCAGAGAGCCGAAGTTATTTTTGCAATGGAGGATAATAAGGAGGTGGGATTTGCACTTTTCTTCCATAATTTCTCTACTTTTGTGGGCAAAAGTGGGATTTACCTTGAAGATTTGTATGTTTACCCGGAGTATCGTGGCCGTGGATACGGTAAGGCTCTTTTTCTTGAGCTTGTTCGTATAGCCAATGAACGTGGATGTGGACGGATGGAATGGGTCTGCTTGAATTGGAATAAGTCCAGCATTGATTTTTATCGTTCCATGGGTGCGGTTTCGCTTGACGAATGGAAAACATACAGATTGACCAAAGAGGCACTCTTGGCACTTGGGTGATGGATATGTTCCAGATATCGGTGATGTTGCAATCAGAATGAATTAATAAAATCTATATTACTATGAGATTAGACGGAAGAAGAGAGAGTCGTCATGTGGACGATCGCCGCCGTATGGGCGGAGGAAAAAAGGCCGGTATAGGTATCGGCGGTTTGGTTATTGCAGCCCTTTTGACATGGATGATGGGAGGCAATCCGCTAAGTGTATTGGAGAATGCAGATTTGGGAAGTATTCTCACCGAGCAGGGACAGTCATCGACTTATGAACCTACGGCAGAGGAAGAGGCATTGGCCAAATTCTCCAGCCAGATATTGGCTGGTACTGAGGATGTATGGACCAAGGAGTTCCAGAAGATGGGACGTACCTATGAACCTCCCCGTTTAGTGCTTTTTACAGGTAGTGTACAGTCGGGTTGTGGTGGTGCCACTGCCTCGTCAGGACCTTTCTATTGTTCGGCAGACCAGAGTGTGTATATAGACCTTTCTTTTTTTACCCAGATGAAGAAACAGTTAGGGGCCGATGGCGATTTTGCTTATGCTTATGTCATTGCCCATGAGGTGGGGCATCATGTACAATATCTGCTCGGTATTCTTGATCAGGCTCATCAGCAGATGAGTCGTGTGAGCGAAAAAGAGAGTAATCGCATCAGTGTCCGCCTTGAACTGCAAGCCGATTTTCTGGCTGGTATCTGGGCATATCATGACCATCAGATGTTTGGTTCACTCGAAGATGGGGATATCGAAGAAGGTATCAATGTGGCTTCCCGGATTGGAGACGATTATTTGCAGAAGAAGGCACAGGGGTACACCGTACCCGATGCCTTCAATCATGGAACTTCGGCCCAACGTGTCCGTTGGTTGAAGAAGGGGCTCTCCAGTGGCCGTTTCAGCGATGGGGATACCTTCAGTCCGGATTATGAGGATTTGTGATTCATGAGTGCAGATAGAGAGATACATTATATATAATAAGGACAATGAATCTGATAACCCTATTCCGTAAGATAGCCCCTTATGTCAGACCTTATCGTTGGCTGGTGGTATTGACATTGGTGCTGACCTTTATCGGTTCTTTCATCGCACAGATCAATGCTGTGGTGCTGGACCGTACGGTGGATGCCATCAACCGGCTCATCAATACCGATACCCTTGTCTGGAGCAAGGCTGCCCATATCCTTACCGTCATCAGCATCGTATTGTTGGGTAAGGAGATCCTCTCTGCTGGCATCACTTATGCACAGCACTATTTTGGTGAGAAGATGCGTATCAATGTTTCCAAGGACCTGTCACAGGCAGTCATTGATCATATGTTGCGCTATCGTATGGCTTTCTTTTCGCGTGCCAACAATGAGACAGGCAAGTTGCAGACACGTATCGACCAAGGTGTCAGCAGCCTTTCATCCACGGTGCAGAATTTCTTCATAGACCTGTTGCCTCTCTTTATGAGTGCGGCATTGGCACTGATACTGATGTTTGCGGCCAATGTTTATGTAGGTCTTACGGCATTGGGAATAGTCCCTATCTACATATTGATTACAATCCGTCAGGCTCGCCGTTTGCAAGGATGGCGGCGCAACATGCGTTCCTACCGCGAGCAGAAGAGTCATGGAGTGATGAATATTATAGAGAGTATCAATGTCATCAAGTCATTCAACCGCGAACAGATAGAGAGTGAAAAACAGTGGCACCTGCAGACTGAATTTACCGATAATCAGATGCTGGTGCGCAAGACTTCGTTCTATTTTGATGGTATGAAGAGCTTTGTTCGCCAAACGGGTACAGTCCTTATTATTATCCTGACGGCCTATTTGGTGCTTATTGATTATCCGGGGATGACTATCGGTAAGATTATGTACCACGTCATGCTTTTCTCCAATGTGACGGCACCTATCACCCAACTTCAACGTATCTTTGACCAAATGAATGATGCATTGATATATGCCGAGGGATTTTTTGATATTCTGGAAGCTGATGATGAACGGGAACCTACGGGTAAATATCGTCCTGAAAGGGTGGAAGGGAACTTTGAGATATCTGCTGTAGATTTCACCTATCCTAATGGCACGAAGGCCTTGCACGATATCGATATGCGCATCGAGAGTGGCAAGATTACAGCATTGGTGGGATTGTCTGGAGCTGGAAAGTCCACCATCCTTAATCTGTTAGTGAAGTTCTACGAGCCGGACTGTGGCTCTATCAAGCTTGATGGGGTTGATTTGCGCGATTATGACACTCGTTTTTTGCGCGACAATATCGGCATGGTGCTGCAAAAGAATCATATCTTTGATGGTTCTATCGAAGAGAATATACGATATGGTCTGCCGGATGCTACACGTGAGCAGGTGGAGGAAGCGGCACGCAAAGCTTATATCTATGACCAGATAATGAAGTTGCCCGACGGATTCGATTCGAAGGCCCAACTGCTGTCTGGTGGCCAGCAACAACGCATAGCCATTGCACGTATGTTCCTGAAGAATCCGCCAATTATCTTCTTGGATGAGCCTACTGCATCGCTTGACGCTATTGCAACAGAACAAATTAAGGCCAGTATCGATGCCATCAAGCGCAACCGTACAGTCATCATCATTTCACATAGCATTTCTCAAATTATCGATAGCGATATTATCTATGCCATGAAGGAAGGCCGTGTCGAGCAGTCCGGAGACCCCGATGCTCTGTATCGTGAGGGAGGTGTCTATAAAGATATTGTCGATGCTTCGGCACGTAGTCTGAATATAGACAAACTGGCCCAGACATTGGATGCTGATGGTGATGGAGTGATGTTTGATTGACAGCGATATCTATTCTTGTTACTATATCGACGGATATGAAAAAACGGCTTTAAGGCCGATTTTCTTGTTGGTAACGATACGTTCAACCATATATTTGAGTACCTTTGCAAACAATTTGTATAACAACGATAAAAATATTAGCAATTCTATGAGACTGATTCCTGTGTACTCCTGGACGAAGAAAGTAGACCAGGTAGGAAAAAACACACAGAGTTTCTTGAACCAACCTTGGGCTTCAGGGGTGATTCTGCTGAGCTGTGTGGTGGTGGCAATGTTGTTGGCCAACTTGCCTTTTACGAAGCATCTTTATCATGCATTTCTTGAGACAGACCTGTCGATGGCCATTCAAAGTCCCATTGACCCTGAGACTGGTACGCGCGCCATTGATTGGGTATTTCCCCATAATATGACGGTGGAGAAGTTTGTCAACGACATTCTTATGGTGGTCTTTTTCTTCACTGTGGGACTCGAAATCAAACGCGAGGTGGTGTGTGGCGAACTTTGTTCGGTAAAGAAAGCCATGTTGCCCGTGATTGCAGCCATGGGTGGTATGCTTTTTCCGGCACTCATATATATGTTCTTCAATAATGGAACAGCCGCAGCCAGTGGATGGGGAATTCCTACGGCTACAGATATTGCTTTTGCTGTAGGAATCATGTCTATTTTGGGCAACAAGGTACCCGTCTCACTGAAGGTCTTCCTCACGGCTTTGGCCATTGCCGATGATTTGGGTGCCATCCTTGTCGTGGCCTTTTTCTATGGAGGCGAAATAGACTTCTTGCTTTTAGGTTTAGCCATTCTGATATTGGTATTGGTCTATTTCATGAGCCGTCTGCGCGAGAAGCGTATGGTGTATTATCTCATTCCTGCCATAGCTGTGTGGTTCCTCTTTTATTATGCCGGTATCCATTCTACGATGTCCGGTGTGGTAATGGCCTTTATGATACCTATGGATGCCCGTTATTCGCGTGCTTATTTCCATCGTCGTACGAAGGTTTATCATGCGCGTATTGTAGATTATGAAAATTGTGAAGGTGAAGAAGCTGAGTTCCCCAACGAACCTCAACGTCATTGTTTGCGTCGTTTGAGCCACATCAGCAGCAATTCTGTGGGCATGAGCTACCGTTTGGAACATGCCTTGAATCCGTGGGTGAACTACTGTATTATGCCAATTTTTGCCTTGGCCAATGCAGGTGTGGAGATTCCTGACCTCAGCTATTTCAATATTTTCCAAATGAGTCCTGAACTCGGTTCTGTTGGTATGGGTATCTTCTTTGGCCTCTTGTTGGGTAAGCCTGTGGGTATCAGTATTGCCAGTTTCTTTGCCATCAAGTGTAAAGTTGGTGAAATGCCGTCTGGAGGTACATGGAAAATGCTCTTTGCTGTTGCTTGTTTAGGCGGTATCGGTTTCACCATGTCCATCTTTGTAGATACACTCTCCTTCGGTGAGCAGACGCCCGAAGTGATGATGAATCTGCGTGCAGCAGGAAAGATTGCCGTATTGATGGCATCACTTTCTGCTGGAATACTTGGTTCTGTGCTCATCAGCCTTTTCAGCAAAGCGGAGAAATAGTGGCGAACTGTGAACAACAGTCGCGAATTAAATACTAAGGGGACTGTGCCTTGTACATTTGGCACAGTCCCCTTAGGTATATTATTGCAAAATGTTTTCCCTTTCGATTACTCCTTTGGGGCATAAGTCTGCAGAGGCAGTTCCCCTTTGAGCGCACCGAGGGCATTGGCAGCTAAGGCTCCCATCTCATCTTCGCCGGGCATCAGGATGACGGGGGCAAGGTATTCCACCTGCCGCTGCAACTCTGCGGAGCAGTAGCGGCTATGCATGATACCGCCGGTCAGGATGATGGCATCAGTTTTCCCTTCCAAGGCCACATGCATGGCACCGATATGTTTGGCCACGTTATAGAGCATAGCGTCCAGTACCAATTTGTCAGGTTCTATGCCCTGTTCGGCATTGGCGGCAATGGTTATCATGTCGTTGTTGCCCAAGTGGGCAATGAGTCCTCCCTGTCCGCACAGCATCTTTTTCACCTGACGTTCATCATAGCGTCCGCAGAAACAGAGTTCAACCAGTTGGTTGGCTGGTACGGTACCTGCCCGTTCAGGGGTGAAAGGACCATCTCCGTTCAAGGCATTGTTGGTGTCAATCACTTTGCCTTGCCGATGAGCACTTACCGAGATACCACCGCCCAAGTGTGCCATGATGAAGTTCATCTCTCTGTATCGCCTACCGATGGATTTGGCATACCTTCGTGCCACGGCTTTTGTGTTGAGGGCATGGAAAATGGATATACGTCGTATCTCAGGTATGCCTGTCAGCCGGGCTACAGGTTGCAACTCGTCCACCACTTCCGGGTCGGCAATGAAAGCCGGGCAATGACACATTCCGGCTATATCCTCTGCAATAAGAGCACCCAGGTTGCAGGCATGTTCGTGCTGGCTATGCAGCAGGTCGTGCTTCATCTGTTCATTGATGGTATAGACTCCTCCAGGTGTAGGTTTCAGTAGTCCGCCACGAGCTATGACAGCATCGAAATTCACTTCGATACCCGCTTTGTGTAGCAGGTCGAGTATGAATTCACGGCGATATTCATATTGCTCGTTTACGTGATGGAAAGGTGCCAGATCTTTGGCCGGATGGTGTGCTCCGGTCATCCATGTGCAGGTGTTGTCCTCATAGACAGCCAGTTTGGTAGAGGTGGAGCCGGGATTGATTACGAGTATGCGCATTTTCTTGATTTAATGGGTTATGGGTTACGGCCGTTCTTCAGCCATGGTGCAGGCCAGTACGAGACTGTAGTATTTGGAGTCATCCGAGTCGGCTCGTGAGGGGAGTACCACAGGGGCCGTTGTTCCTGTCAGCATGCCTGCCATATAAGCCTGTCCGAACAGGGATATTGCTTTGTAAAAAGTGTTTCCCGCTTCGATGTTTGGGAAGATGAGAATGTCTGCATTTCCTACTACGGAAGATTCTATGCCTTTCACCTCGCCACTATGTGGGTCGCAGGCTGTCTTCACATCCATGGGGCCATCAATCTCGACTTGTCCGTAGGCTCCCTTGCGGGCACGTTCTTTCAGTATGACGTACCCCAGCGTGTGGGGAAACTTACCGTTGATCTTTTCTGTACAATGTATGAGAGCCACTTGTGGTGTTTCTATGCCCAGTTTGCGGCACACCTGCAGATTGTTTGTCAGCATAGCCTCAAAGTGGGACACACGCGGACGTGGCACCACTGCCGCATCAGAGAATAGCAGCAATTTCTTGTAGGTGGGTATCTGGGCCACTGTCACATGGCTCAGCACACTGCCCGATGGCAACAGTCCATATTCCTTGTTGAGTACGGCACGCAGCAGGATGTCGGTGTTCAGGGTACCTTTCATCAGCACATCCCCTTCACCACTGTGTACCAGATTGACGGCCTTTTGAGCAGCGTCCACCGTATCTTCTGCCGGGCAGACAGTCACCTGCTCGGGGTATTCTTGCCGGATTCTTTCAGCCTCCTTCATGGAAGATTCATTGGCCACAAGTATGAAGTGGGCAATCCTCTCGTTGAGGCTTCGTAGGATAACGTTGCATGTATGCGGGTCGCCCGGACAGGCCACCACTATTTTCCTGGGCCTCTGTTGGACATGAAGTTGAGCTATCAGGTCGGTAAAATTCAGACTCATCTGAGTGATTATTTTTTCATAGTGATTAAAACGGTTGCAAAGGTCGGCAAAAAAACTGAGAATATCCGCATAGTTTTCGTTAACTTATGTAATTCAGTTGAAGTTTGGGTGGCCCTCATTATATTTGTCATTGTAGGAGCAAATGGAGATAGTAGGAGGTGTGTATGGGGATGACGTATAGTTTCATATTGTGTACGGATAGTTAAAAGATTTAAAATGCAACATGGTTTTCAACTTTTTTTGTCCAAATATGGTGGTAACAATACAAAAATACTGTAACTTTGTCTCCGTCTCACCGTATAGAGTGACTCTTAGACCATAAAAAACGTGTGTATATGAGGAAAAGTATGATATGGATAGTCTTGGCTTTGTCCGCCCTTTGTTGGGGTGGGGTATGCCATACTGCCGGAGCGAAGGCTTCTGTGGCCTCGTTTTGGGAGATGGCTTATCCGATGCCGGCTGATGTCCCTTCTTCCTCATTGCAGCAAGTCCCCGCACAGGGGGTCCTTGTACAGCCGGTAGGAGATGGTGCCTTTGCGCTCACCTTTCCCGCACAGATGGCAGCCAAGGGCGATGTGGTCAAACTTTATAAGATAGATGGCAGTCTGGTGGGGACAGCTGTAGTAGATGCCTCTTTGAAGGCGTCCTTCGGTCACTTGTCCCGTGGACTTTACCTCTATCGCCTTCAGGGTCGTACCAATAGCTGTGGCAAGGTGGTTCTCCGTTGAAGGTGTGGCAAGTATGTCGGATGACAGAAGAAGTAAACAAACATATTTATATTATTAACGTAAAATACCAAAACTATTATGGGTTACAAAATTATTGACATTGAAGGCGTAGGTGCAACATATGCTGAGAAGTTGGTTGCTGCTGGTGTTACTACAACTGATGCGTTGTTGGAAAAATGTGCTGCTCCTGCTGGCCGCAAGGCTTTGGCTGCAGAGACAGGTATCAGCGACAAGTTGATTTTGAAGTGGACAAACCATGCCGATCTTATCCGCATTCATGGTGTAGGTCCTCAGTTTGCCGAGTTGCTCGAGGCTGCTGGTGTTGACACCGTGAAAGAGTTGAAGCACCGTGTTGCAGCTAATCTTCAGGCAAAGATGGAAGAGGTGAATGCTGCCAAGAACCTCGTGAACCGTGTTCCCTCTGCTACTGAGTTGCAGAAGATGATTGACGAGGCTAAAGAGCTTCCCGCAGTGATGGAGTATTAATACTGCATAAATCAATTCAGTTAATGGTAGGGGCTGTGTCGTGGAGATACAGTCCCTATTTCTTTGTCGTCTGTCTTAATACTATATAGATGTTTTTTCTGCAATTTAGTTGAAATTAGAGAAAATAAGTATCTTCTATATTGTAATCTATGCGTAAATCGTTAACATACAAATTGACATGTACTAAATAAGTTGACACAACAAAAAAAGTTATGTCACGAACAATTAGTACTTCTCTCCGTCTGGAGATTGTGGAGGTTTACTACCACAGCAACATGAAAAAAACGGATATCTGTAAGAAATATGGGA
>JAZQAG010000045.1:0-2357 GCA_045545095.1 Phocaeicola sp.
CTTCATATCCAGATCAATGAAACGCTTATAGACTTGGCAGAAGAGACCTTCGGTTTGGATATCCGAAAAAACTTCGGCACCAAGTAGTGGAAAGGCTTCGCAGCAGTTCTCCTATCAATGTTTCGGACTGCTGCGCATTGCTTGGTTTCTCCAAACAAGCCTATTACAAGCATCGTCTGCATTGTGAGAAGAAGTCTTTGGAAGAGGATGTCCTCCTACGTGAAGTTCTGGCTATCCGTCAGTCCCTTCCTGTTCTTGGAGGCAGGAAGCTCCATGAAATGTTAGCGGAACGACTTCCCGGCACACTGATTCCCGGTCGGGACAAATTCTTCGATTTCCTTCGTTCTCAAGGACTTCTGATAAGGAAGCATCGTGAGAAGCGTCCTATGACGACGCTTTCCTGGCATCATTTCCACAAGTATCCCAATCTTTGGAAAGGCCGTATTCCCGATGCTCCCAATCAGGTTTGGGCAGCTGACATTACCTATATAAAGATGGGGAACGGAACGTTCCTTTATCTGAGCCTGGTTACTGATGTGTATTCACATAAGATTGTAGGCTGGTCCCTGTCTGAATCCCTTGGGATGGAAGGCCCTTTGAATGCCTTGAAGGACGCTCTGAAAGAACTGCCGAAAGGGCATCGGCTTATCCACCACTCCGATCGTGGTGTACAGTATTGCAGTAATGCCTATGTGAATTTGTTGCAAGAGAACGGCATACAAATCAGCATGACGGAAAACGGGGACCCTAGAGAGAATGCCGTAGCTGAAAGGGTCAACGGAATCTTGAAGGAAGAATGGTTTAACAGGGAAGTCATCGAATCGCCGGATAAAGGAAAGACAAGGACACAGGAGATTGTAAGGATATACAACGAGATACGTCCGCACATGAGCAACGACTATCTGACTCCTCAACAGGCGCACCAGCAAACGGGCGCATTGAGAAGGAGATGGAAAACTTATTATAAAAAAAAGGAGGGATTATGTGAACAGATAAACGAAGATGTATAACTTTGCAGAAAAGTCCCTTTGTTGACTTCCGCATGCGGAAGTCAACAAAGGATAGGATTAAACCTTATGGTTATTATTTTATACAACAGATATCAGGATTATTGAGTGTTAACCGTCAACCAAAATCAGGACGAGACACCCCGTGTGACAAGAGTGGCAAGAGGTCTTCGTCTCTTGCCACATCATTTTATTAATAATCAGTTGCTTAGAAGAGTGTTGCAAGAGTGGCAAGGATCAGAGCATGCATCTGACAGAGATAACGAAATCGGTACGAAGCAACTTTATCTTGTCCGATTTTTCCAATTTGATAGTCTCATTCACTCCACCCATTTTTTCATTCAGTTTGGAAGTCTGGCCTCCCATCAAGGATATACCCGCTCCCAAGTGAATGTGTTTGAACAAATGACGGGTAATGGTCAAGTCAAAGTTAGAGCCCAAAAGTCCACGGCTACATTCGCGCTCCACATCATCTACCTTACTTTGACTGCCATAGTGCATATATCCGAAACCAGCCATCGTTTCGAAAGTCCATTTCTCATTTATTTTATGGCACAATCCCAATTGAGGGGCAATGTAATAAAGGTCCACATCTTCAGGAATAGTACCCAACTCGGAAGACAGGTTTTCACTCGCTTGAAAAATATTAAATTTCAATCCTACCTGAATCCCCTTATTCAAAAGATAGTTCGCTCTGATATTAGCAGCGAAACCGCTATTGAAATCTTTCCGATAACCTACCCCGAAAGAAGAGATATTGGATTTACCCAATAATGTTCCGATACCGGCATCTACAGAAACATAAAGCTTTTCATTAGTAAAAGACTGTGCAAGAAGGAAAGATGAACATCCCACCATCATTGCAATTGCCAAAAATAATCGTTTCATATTATTAAGTTTTAAATGTCAGTTCACTTTACATCGCTAATACTAAGCCGAACGATGTTCTGCAAGAAGTATTGAACAGCAGTGCCCAATAGAGCAAACAAAGCCGAATATCCAACAGCATTAGCAACAGGAACACCTTTAACCAAGGACAGGAATAAAGCCAAAGTTCCAAGCAACACCAATCCATAACATACATATCCCTTTATTCCCAACTTTATATAAGACGGTAATAATAGCGCAAATGTTACAAAGCAACCATAAAAAAATGAATGAAGCCATGAATCTCCTTCACCTTTATAGATCCAAGCAAACACTATGATAGAAATGGCAGGAAGTAAAAAACGTATAATTCTTTTCATTTGTAAGAATAATTTTGAGTCATTATTGAGCAAATATAAAGCATGCGTACTATTGGTACAAATATATTAGTGTACATTTTGTGTACATTTTATTTTCCCTTAT
>JAZQAG010000046.1:0-52774 GCA_045545095.1 Phocaeicola sp.
CCGGTTTTCCATTTCATTCGAGAAAGGTTATAAATGCTTGTTATTGTCTTAAAATCCGATTCTATTCGGTTTTTCAGCAAGAGTGCACATAATTTCTTTATGTTGAAGGCTATGGCAAAGAAGGCAAAGTCCATAGTGACCTTGTCTTTGGAAAAATGTCTGAACCTTCTGTATTGCATGTTGTACTTCATCTGTCCGAAAACGGCTTCCGGTTCTATGCATCTCCTTCCCCGATGTTGGATACCTTCTTCAGATGTCAGCCTCTCCCTTGCCTGTCGCTTGTATTCGTTCAGTCTATGATTGACTTCCATGATACGGTTTCCCTTGGCTTTGAAGCATTGGCCTCTGAGTGGACATCCTTCACACCTGGCTGCTTGATAGCGGATACTTTCCGTGACATACCCACTGCCGGTCTTTCCCCTCTTTATCCCGATTCGGTTCATGTGCTGTCCCATCGGACAGACGTAATAATCCTCTCGTTTGTTATAATACAAGCTTTCTGGATGAAAAGGATCCGGCTTGTATCTTGGTTTCTGTTCCTTGTGGAAGTAATTGTACTTGACAAAAGCTTCCGTACCGTTTCCGCTCATAAAACGGTAGTTCTCTTCAGAACCATACCCTGAATCGGCGACGGTTTTCTTGGCGAACCGGCCATATCTGCTGAAGAACATTTCTTCGAAGGGTATGAACGTGAGGGTGTCTGTAGGATTGGGAAACAGGGCAAAGTTAGTGATGAACTGGTTCTCGGTGGCTATCTGAAGGTTGTACCCCGGCTTGGTCTGCCCGTTGTTCATGGCATCCTCCTTCATGCGCATAAAGGTGGCGTCGGGATCTGTCTTGGAATAGGAATTACGTTCGCCCATGACAGCAAGGTGCTTGTCGTATTCCTGTAGTTTGTCCCGATGCTCTTCCAATTGCTTGACCTGACGTTTCCTTTCCCGGCATTTCTTCTTTTCTTCCTTGTTAGCTGGAGCGGGAACTGTTTCCAATGATTCCTTCAGTTCACTGATGATGTCAGTCAGCATGGAAGGAGTGAATTCAACCTTCTCATTTCTTTCCACAGCATTGTCTTGGGCTATGACATCATCCACCTGGGCAAGCAGAACGCTTATCTTCTTCATCAGTTTGGTACGGTTCTTTTCTACGCTCTTGCGCCAAACGAAGGTGTACTTGTTGGCTTTCGATTCTATCTTGGTCCCGTCAATGTATTCCACATCAAGAGTAATGAAACCTTTGGAGGAAAGTAGCAGTACGACTTGGGTGAAAATATTGTTTATCTCACTCTTGACCCTGTTACGGAAACGGTTGATGGTTATGAAGTCAGGCTTCTCATAACCGGCCAACCAGATGTAATGGATGTCACGCAAGAGTAGCTTCTCTATCCGACGACAGGAATAGATATTGTTCATGTAGGCATACAGGATGACTTTGAGCATCATGCGGGGATGGTAAGGGCTTCGTCCCCTTTCCTTGTACAGTTTCTTGAAAGATTCAAGGTTGAGACTGTCAACTATTGCATTGACGATACGAACAGGATCATTTCCTGCAATGTCCTCATCGATTCTTTGAGGAAAAAGAACCAATTGGTTGGGAGTGTAAGGATGAAAGTGTATCTTTGCCATAATGTATTTACTATGCCTAAAGATACAAAAACTTTAGGATATATCAAAGCCCCAGCTTGTGAAAGTAGGGGCTTTGTGATATAATAAATGAGGGCGCATCATTTTGACACACCCTCCTTGCATTTGACGGACCAGTTCGTCGGCCACGGCCAGATAGGCACGGTTGCGCGGCTCTTTGCGCTGCCAGTCGGAATAGGAATTATTCTTTACATCGAGGACACTGACGTTCTTCAGCGAATCGTAGTTGCAGGGATGCTCGGCATCGGAAAACCACACTTGCATCAGTTCGCTGAACTGTTTCATGGTGCCGCAGGTGTGGCCGCTCTCTTCCAACACCTTATAGATGGCCATCCAATGGGATTGGGCAGATAGGAGAAAACGGCCGTCGCTGTAACGATGGTGGATCACCGTGTAGATGGCCTGACGGATAAGGTCGCGCGGAGCCTGTTCGGTGAAATAACCGTTGTTGTGGGTGCTGTTGACAACGTGTAGTTTCAACTGCCCCTCAAGGCGTGCAATTTCTGTTGACAGATAATGCATCTTTCCCTCCAGCATGAAATAACGGCAGAGGTCATTGTTGGTCATGGCTTTCGGCGCTCCACTGTGCTTGTCGTAGTGTGTACTGTTCAGACGCTTGTAGAGGCGGCGGGCCAACTTGCCGACACGCTCATCGGTGTCGATGCCGGTATAGTTGATATCGAACTGCATCAGAAACTGGCGGATATCATTCTTTATCTGCTTTTTCCGGTTTCTGAATGTCTGGATACGCTCTTTGTCGGTGGTGTTCTTGTCGAACTCATCGTTCAGCTTGTCGGCATACACTTCCTGGTCCTCTTTCCAGTATTCACCCTGCAAGAAGGTGTTGAAGGAGTTACGGAACAGGTGGGCCATTTCGCTCTCAGAGGAGTGGATATGGTAAGGGATGGTGAGCAGCATCAAACAGCTCTGCACGGCTTCGAACTGGTGGCGGATACCTGTAAGTTCCACATCGAAGATGCGCATGTTGCACGTCACTCCTTGCGTGCAGCACTTTTGTGCCGCTTGGTCAAGGCGCCGTTTGTCTGTTGAGAGGAGTTTCATCCATTCGCAAATTTCGCCATAGTGGGCCAGCAGACGCAGTTGCACTTTGTTCAACTTGTTTTCCTCGCGGGCATCAGAGAATATCATTTCGGCATCACCGATGAAATGGATGATGCGCCACGAATATGCCTGAACCAGTCTTGTCAGTTCCTCGAATTTCTCGCAATGTTCATCGCACAACTGCTGGCTGCGTTGCTCATAGAGGGTCTTCACTTCCACCAATGCCCGGTGAAGTTTGTATCCCAGGTTCTGGAGACTGCATACACGCTCCTCGTCATCGTGGGCACCGGCCCACTGGAAATGCATCATGACGAAAGGTATGTAGCGGGAAATATTCTCGCAGCGGGTGTCAAATTCACTCATCAGCGTGGTGAACTTTGATACTTTGAAGTTGGGCAAAGGCCCACTGATCCAAAAGATTTCGTTATTATCTTCCATCTCTCTACCTTTTTAGTATGTTTGACAATCAATGATGATACTTACAAGTAAATTCATATAACTTATCCTAAAAACTTATACGAAGATACTGTATTGAGACGGAATGCTATCCTCGGATGGGAGAATTGTCTGACTCCCTTTGTCTCATATGGCGCAAAGGTAAAAATTGTTATCGGAAGGAGCAAATATATATAGGAAATTCTTTTAGAAAAAAAGAAAGAGGATGCATCGTGAAAATGATGCATCCTCTTTGCCAAATATATAAACTTTAGTTTTTGTGGGTCACACACACAGATGTTATGCCTGTGCCAGCTCCACCACTTTATCGACGGCGGAGATGAGACCTTCGGGGTTCTTTCCTCCGGCGGTGGCGAAGTGGGGCTGACCGCCTCCCCCACCCTGGATGAGACGGGCGGCTTCTTTCACCAGGGCTCCGGCCTTGAGGCCTGCGGCTACGAGGTCGTCGCTGATCATGACGGTGAGCATGGGCTTGCCTTCGTTGACACTACCGATGACGCAGAGGAGCTTCTCGGGGATGGCCTGACGCACCTGGAAGGCGATGTTCTTCACGGCGTCGGCGGGCATGGGCATCACACCTTTCACCACCTTCATGCCGCCAATCTCTTTGGCTTCGGCAATGAGGCGGTCCTTCACCTCGGCTTCCTTCTCCTTCATGAAGTCCTCTACCTGCTTGCGGAGGCCGGCATTCTCCTCGATATGCTTGCGGATGGCGGCCTTGAGGTCGGGGGTATTGTTGAAGAGGGCACGCAGGTCGTTCATGGTGTCCTGAATGTTGTCGAGCATGGCTTCTACCTTGGCACCGGTGATGGCTTCGATACGGCGCACTCCGGCGGCTACGCTGCTCTCGGAGAGTATCTTGACCATACCTATCTTACCGGTGGCTGACACGTGGGTACCGCCGCAGAACTCTACGGACGAGCCGAACTGGACAACGCGCACGCGGTCGCCGTACTTCTCGCCAAAGAGGGCGATGGCGCCCAGCTCCCGGGCCTCCTCGATGGGCAGATCGCGATGGTCGGTCAGGGGCACATTCTCGCGGATCTTGGCATTCACCAGGTGTTCGACCTGACGGATTTCCTCGTCGGTGACCTTCTGGAAGTGTGAGAAGTCGAAACGGAGGCTTTCGGGGGTGACGAGTGAACCTTTCTGCTCGACGTGTGTGCCCAGTACTTGGCGCAGGGCTTCGTCGATGAGGTGGGTACATGAGTGGTTGGCGGCACAGGCGGCGCGCTTCTCGGTATCGACACAGGCCATCATGGGTGCCTCGGGGTGTTCGGGCAGACGCTTGGCAATGTGGATGGGGAGGTTGTTCTCCTTCTTGGTGTCGATGATGTCGATGGTCTCAAACTCGCTGACCAGCACACCGGTGTCGCCCACCTGACCACCACTTTCGGCATAGAAGGGGGTCTTGTCGAGGACAATCTGATATAGTGTCTGATTCTTCTGCTTCACCTGACGGTAGCGCAGGATGGAGGTCTCATATTCAGTATAGTCGTAGCCCACGAACTCGGTGTCGCCCTCCTTCAGGGTCACCCAGTCGCCTGTCTCCACGGCGGCGGCATTGCGGGCACGCTCCTTCTGTTGCTGCATCTGCGCGTTGAACTCGCCGATGTTGACGGTGAGACCGTTCTCGCGACAAATCAGCTCTGTCAGGTCGAGGGGGAATCCGTAGGTGTCATAGAGGGTGAAGGCACTGGTGCCGTTGATTTCAGTCTTGCCGGCTGCTTTCACCTCGGCCATCACCTTGTCGAGCAGGCGGATACCGGTCTCGAGGGTGCGCAGGAAGGATTCCTCCTCCTCCTTCATCACCTTCTCGATGAGTGTCTGCTGGGCCTTCAGCTCGGGATATGCGCCGCCCATATTGTCGATGAGCACGGGCAGGAGGCGGTACATGAAGGCCTCTTTCTGGCCGAGGAAGGTGTAGCCGTAGCGCACGGCACGGCGCAGGATGCGGCGGATGACGTATCCGGCCTTGGCATTGGAGGGCAACTGGCCGTCGGTGATGGAGAAGGCGATGGTGCGGATGTGGTCGGCAATGACGCGCATGGCCACATCGGTCTCGCGGGCAGCCCCATAATTGATGCCGGCCAGCTGGCCGATGGCGCGGATGATGGGTTGGAAGACATCGGTGTCGTAGTTAGACGTCTTGCCCTGCAGGGCCATGCAGAGGCGCTCGAAGCCCATACCGGTGTCGATAACCTTGGCGGGCAGACCTTCGAGCGAGCCGTCGGCCTTGCGGTTGTATTGCATGAACACGAGGTTCCATATTTCGATTACCTGAGGATGGTCGTGGTTCACCAGGTCGCGTCCGCTCACCTGGGCACGCTCTTCGGCAGGACGGAGGTCGATGTGAATCTCCGAGCAGGGGCCGCAGGGGCCTGTGTCGCCCATCTCCCAGAAGTTGTCTTTCTTGTTGCCATTGATGATGTGGTCCTTGGGCAGGTACTGCTCCCAGTAGCTGGCGGCTTCGTCGTCGCGGCCAAGGCCCTCCTCGGGGCTACCTTCGAAGACGGTGGCATAGAGGTTCTCGGGGTTCAGCTTGAGGACATCCACCAGATACTCCCATGCCCAGCTGATGGCCTCCTTCTTGAAATAGTCGCCGAAGGACCAGTTGCCGAGCATCTCGAACATGGTGTGGTGATAGGTGTCGTGGCCCACCTCCTCGAGGTCGTTGTGCTTGCCGCTCACGCGCAGACACTTCTGCGAGTCGGCCACGCGCTTGCTCTTGGCAGGGGCATTGCCCAGGATGATATCCTTGAACTGGTTCATACCGGCATTGGTAAACATCAGTGTGGGGTCGTCCTTCACGACCATGGGAGCCGAGGGCACGATGAGGTGCTCCTTTGACTCGAAGAAACTCTTGAACGAGTCTCTGATTTCGTTTGCTGTCAACATATTTTATACTTATCTAATTATTTATCTGAAAAATGATTTGCAAAGATACGCTCTTTTTCGTATTTTTGCCCCCATAATCGGACAAAAGTTAATGAATAAGGTGCAAATAACCTCTTTTTCTTGACAAAACAGGAATGAATCCATGGGAAAAGCCTACTACATATACAATCCGAAGACCCGAACGTATGACCGGGTGTACCCCACATTGGGGCAACGGTTGTTGAGCCTTTTCAGAAGACTCTTCATCGACATGGGATTTGCCGCCCTCTGCTTCCTGATACTATACTGGTTGCTGGGAACTCCCTCGGAGAAGGCACTGAGAATAGAAAACTCGCAGATGCAGGCGCAATACAACTTGCTCTCCCACCAACTGGACGAAGCGCTGGAGGTGATGGAGGACCTGCAACAGAGGGATGACAACCTGTACAGGGTGATTCTGCAGGCCGACCCCATAAGCCCGCATGTGAGGCAAGCCGGATATGGTGGCACCAACCGCTATGAGCAGCTGGAAGAGATGGCCAATGCCAAACTGGTGATCAATACGACACAGAAGATGGACAACCTGAAGAGGCAACTCTATATCCAGTCGAAATCCTACGACGAGGTGGCCGAACTATGCCGCAACAACGATGAGCGTCTCAGCTGCATACCGGCCATACAGCCCGTGTCCAACAAAGACCTGAAAAAGACGGCATCCGGATACGGAGTGCGCATAGACCCCATCTACAAGACCCAGAAGTTTCACCACGGCATGGACTTCTCTGCCGACACGGGTTCGCCCGTGTATGCCACAGGAAACGGCACGGTGGTGAAGGCCGGATGGGAAAGCGGATATGGGCTGACCATAGAGATTGACCACGGATTCGGCTATCAGACACGCTATGCACACCTGAGCAAGATACATACCCGACGCGGGCAGAAGGTGACCCGCGGAGAGGTGATAGGCGACGTGGGAAGCACGGGTAAGAGCACCGGCCCGCACCTGCACTACGAGGTGGTGAACAAGGGACGGAAGGTGAACCCCATCAACTACTACTTCATGGATCTGAGCGCCGAGGAGTACGACCGCATGATACAGATGGCGGCCAACCACGGAAAGGTGTATGACTAGTGACGAGCTACTAGCTACTAGTGACTAGTGACTAGTGAAAAGCTACGTTGTTCACCGCTCACCGCTAACCGTTAAAGAATATGGCATATAATCCAGATAAAGAACTGAAAATTTATTACTCCGTCAGCGAGGTGGCCAAGATGTTTGATGTGCCTGAAAGCCTGTTGCGCTTTTGGGAAAAGACATTTGAAGGCTATATAAACCCCAAGAGGGCCGGACGCGGTGTGCGTCAGTACCGCAAGGAGAATATCGAGGAGGTGCGTATCATCTACCACCTGGTGAAAGAGAAAGGTATGACCCTGGCAGGCGCCAAACAGGCACTGAAAGGCAACAAGACGGGGGTGGCACAGACGGCCGAAGTGATTGACAGACTGAAGGCCATCCGCGAAGAACTGGTGAAGATGAGAAAAGAACTCGACTACGTGGTGTGATCACTTTTATTTAGTTCTGAGTGGTGAGTTCTGAGTGTTGAGTGGGCCATGCGGTGCTCAGCACTCAAAACTCATAACTCAGCACTCATAACTCAGCACTCAGAACTCACCACTCATAACTCACCACTCAGCACTTAAATTAAATAATCTGAAAAGGGAATCAAAATAGCCCTTCTGTTTGTTAGTCACAAGAAAAGACTATACAGATAGAAGGGCTATGAATTTTATTGACTATTACCGCGTGTTGGGTGTGGACAAAGGAGCCACGCAGGACGAGATAAAGAAGGCTTATCGGAAAATGGCCAGAAAGTATCACCCCGACCTGCACCCCGATGACCCCACGGCGCAGGAGAAATTCCAACAACTGAACGAAGCCAACGAGGTGTTGGGCGACCCCGAACGGAGACGGAAGTATGACGAATATGGCGAACACTGGAAATATGCCGACCAGATGAAGGCGCAAGGCGGAGCGGACGGACAACCCTTTGGAGGCGGAGGCACCTATTATGACTATGGGGACATCTTCACGCAGGGAGGATTCAGCGGAAGCGATGCGGAGGGTTTCTCGGACTTCTTCGAACAACTCTTCGGATACCGCAACAGACAGAAACAGAGGGCCACGGATTACCAGACGGAGCTGGCACTGACACTGGAGGAGGCGGCAAAGACACACCGACGCATCATCGAGGTGGATGGAAAGAAGTTGAGGATTACCATCCCTGCCGGTATGGCGGACGGACAACGGATAAAACTCAAAGGAAAGGGAGGAAAATCGGCCGATGGAAGTGTGGCGGGCGACCTCTACATCACCTTCAGGATATTGCCGGACAAGCGGTTTGAAAGGCATGGAGATGACCTGTGGACAACGGTGGAGATTGACCTCTACACCGCCCTGCTGGGGGGCGAGACGGAGGTGAGGACCATTGACGGAGGGCTGGTGAGGCTGAAGGTGAAGCCCGAAACAATGCCCGATAGCAGGGTGAGGCTGAAAGAAAAGGGGATGCCCCTCTATAAGGCTGATGGCCTGAGAGGGGACCTCATCGTGACCTACTCGGTGCAACTGCCCAAAGGGCTGACCGCCAAGCAACGTGCCCTATTGGCAGAGATGAGGGATGCCGGAGGAAGATGACATCAGCCGATGCCGAGGATGAACTTCTCCACCACATGGGCCACCCCATCCTCGTCGTTGGTGAAGGGGGTGACATAGTCGGCCGCCTGGCGTACGACCTCCTGAGCATTGAGCATGGCCACTCCAAGGCCGGCATAGCGGATCATGGAGACATCGTTGAAACCGTCGCCACAAGCTATCACCTCCTCGCGGGTGATGTGGAGCTTGTCCAGCAACACCTCCAAAGAGCGGGCCTTGTCGATGTCCTTGGGCACCAGCTCGAGGAAATAGGGCTCCGAGCGATAGACTTCGTTGGTGTCTGCCAGGCGGAGACGCATCTCCTCCTCCAGAAGTACCAACTTGTCGGGAGTACCCACAATGAGGCACTTGGGCACGGGGAAATCTATAGCCTCGAGAAAATTAGGCACCTGATGTGTCTGCATCACATTGAGGATAGCCTCCTTCTGGACATACTCGTCGTCGGGCGTCTCGGTGATGACCAGATTGTCGCGGTAGGTGACGATGGCAAAACCGTGGGAGATGGCACACTCGTACATATAGGGCACCACTTCGGGATTGAGCACCTGAGCATATATCACCTCGCGTGTCTGCCAGTCGATAATCTCGCCGCCATTATAGGAAAGGATATAGCCGCCCAGTGTGTCGAGCTCGAGCTCACGGGCAATAGGGACAATGCCGTACGTGGGGCGGCCGGAGGCTAACACTATCTTTACACCCATCTCGCGGGCACGGCTGAGCACCGCCTTGGTGTGAGGGGTTATCTGCTTCTTGCTATTGGTCAACGTGCCGTCCAAATCCAGCACAATCATCTTGTATTTCATACTCAAAAAATATATCAGGGCGCGAAGGTACAAAATAAATTGTTTCATTTTGGTGAATTTTTATCCAAATTCATGGGTGGTAGTCGGTTTATTTTGTACTTTTGTGCTATCAAAACTGTCTGAAGTAATGAATACATACAAAAATATTACTGCCGAAGAGATTCAAGAGGATATGCGCTACCTGCAATTGTTGGCGCACAGATACCCCACGATAGCGGATGCCAGCACGGAAATCATCAACCTGCAGGCCATCCTGAATCTGCCCAAAGGTACCGAACACTTCCTGGCCGATCTGCATGGGGAGCATGAGGCTTTTGAGCATGTGTTGAGAAATGCGTCGGGATCTGTCAGACGAAAGGTGGACGAAATCTTTGGAAACACTCTGAGAGAGTCGGAAAAGAAGGAACTGTGTACCCTCATCTACTACCCCGAACAGAAACTCCAACTGGTGAAAAGTGTAGAGGATGATCTGGAAGACTGGTATATGACGACACTGAACCAACTGGTGCGTGTCTGTCAGAATGTCTCTTCGAAATATACACGCTCGAAAGTGCATAAGGCCTTGCCGAGCGAATTTTCGTACATCATCCAGGAGTTGCTTCACGAATCGACCATCGATCCCAACAAGGCAGCATACATCAATGTGATCATCAGTTCGATTATCGAGACACGCAGGGCTGACGATTTCATCATCGCGCTATGTAACCTGATCCAACAACTGACTATCGACCGCCTGCACATCGTGGGAGACATCTTTGACCGAGGGCCGGGAGCTCACATCATCATGGATATCCTGTGCAACTATCACCACTTTGATATCCAATGGGGAAACCATGATATCCTATGGATGGGAGCCGCCGCGGGAAATGACGCCTGTATGGCCAATGTGTTGCGTATGTGTATGCGCTACGGAAATATGGCAACTCTGGAGGATGGATACGGCATCAACCTGTTGCCGCTGGCCACCTTTGCCATGGACACGTATGCAGAGGACCCCTGCAAACTGTTCGGCCCCAAGATTGACGAAAATGATGACACGCACAATGCCAAGACACGCCGCCTGATGGCGCAGATGCACAAGGCTATCAGCATCATCCAATTCAAACTGGAAGCGGCCATCATAAGCCGGAGACCCGACTTTGATATGGACGACAGACGGCTGTTGCATCACATCGATTTCGAACGGGGAGTGTTTGTACTGGATGGTGTGGAGTATGAGATGAATGACACCTTCTTCCCCACGGTGGATCCGAAAGACCCCTACAAGTTGAGCGCTGAGGAGGAGGAAATCATGCAGAAGATACACCACTCTTTCGTGACCAGTGACAAACTGAAGAAGCACATGCGTTGCCTGCTGAAGAATGGATGCATGTACACGGTGTGCAACTCGAACCTGCTCTTCCACGCCTCGGTGCCACTGAATGCGGACGGCACGCTGAAGGATGTGCTCATCGACGGAAAGTATTACCGCGGAAAAGCCATGCTGGAGAAGGTGGGACGCCTGATACGCTCGGCATTCAACGAAGATACGAAACCAGAGCCGAAACTCTTTGCCAAAGACTATATGTGGTATCTGTGGTGTGGCAAGGATGCGGCACCTTTCGACAAGGACAAAATGTCAACCTTTGAGCGCTATTTTGTCAAGGACAAATCCCTGCACAAGGAGACAAAGGGATACTACTACACACTGCGCAATGACGAGAAGGTGTGTGATATGTTGCTGGATGAATTCGGTGTGGTGGGCAAACACAGGCACATCATCAACGGACATGTGCCCGTCAAAACCATCCAAGGGGAAAATCCCATCAAGGCAAACGGAAAATTGCTGGTCATCGACGGAGGATTCTCCAAGGCTTACCAACCGGAGACGGGTATTGCCGGATATACGCTGGTGTACCACTCCAGAGGAATGCAGCTGGTGCAACACGAACCTTTCACCTCCACACAGAAGGCCATCGAAGAGGGACAGGATATCAAATCGACAACCTTGCTCGTGGAGCTCAGCCAGCAACGTATGATGGTGAGGGATACGGACGAAGGACGCGATCTGGCCAGACAGATTACTGACCTGAAACGCCTGCTGGTGGCTTACCGACAAGGATTCATCAAAGAACAGGGGAAATAAACCTCGAAAAGATATAAAAAAGAATCGGCCCGCATGAAATCAACAAAGATTCGCATGCGGGCCGATTTGTCATATATCAAGTAGCAAATGGCTTTTCTTCTTTCTAACGGGATTGAATCACATATTCTCCCTACCCTCTCTTTCAACGATTGAGATACTGGTGCATGGCGGAAAGCAAGGCATCATTCTCCTGAGGAGTGCCTACGGTGATGCGCATACAATTGGTGCAGAGCTGGATGCGATGGCGGTTGCGCACAATGATACCTTGGGTCAGCAGGTAATCATAGAGCGACTGGGCATCCTTGACACGTACCAGCACAAAGTTGGCATCCGTGGGGAAGATATGCTCTGTTTCCGGATACTCCAGCAAGGCATTGATGAGACGTGAACGTTCGCTCTTCAACTCCTCCACCCATGCGGCTATCTGAGGATAATCCGTGAGTATGGCGATGGCCTTCTGCTGGGTCAATATATTCACGTTGTAGGGGTATTTCACCTTATTGAAATAGCTGATAATCTCAGGCGATGCAAAGGCCATACCCAATCGGATACCGGCACAAGCCCATGCTTTGGAAAAGGTCTGTAGGACGATGAGATTGGGATAATTGGAAAGCACAGTCAGGTATGAGGGCTCGTCCATGAAATCTCCGTAAGCCTCGTCGATGACAACTATGCCGTCGAATGAGGTCAGGATTTTCTCTATCTCGGCTCTTGGAAGACAACCGCCCGTGGGATTGTTGGGAGAGCAAAGGAAGATGGCTTTCGTCTGTCCGTTGGCTTCATGGAGAAGGTCATCGGCCACAAAAGTGAAATTACCCTCCTCGTCTGTGCGCAATGGGATGGCTCTATAAGACACATTATTGATGTCGGCACAAACCTCGTACATCCCGTATGTAGGGCTCAAACTGATGACATTGTCTATCCCCGGTTCGCAAAAAATACGGTATATCAGGTCGATGGCCTCGTCACTTCCATTTCCCAAAAAAATGGAGGATTCCCCTACCCCTTTGATTGAAGAGAGAAGTCGCTTGACGGATGATTGTAAAGGATCAGGATATCGGTTGACAGGAGCGTTGTAGGGATTCTCGTTAGCATCGAGAAACACCGTGGCATCCACTCCTTTGTACTCATCGCGTGCCGAGGAGTAAGGCTTCAATTTCTGTATGTTGGGACGTATCAGGTCTTGTAATGATCTCATGAATTCAAATATGGGTAGTTATTAATGTATGTCTGTTCAAGAAAGTGTGGCTAACCGCACGGTGACAGCATTCTTGTGGGCATCGAGTTGTTCGGCGGCGGCCATGGTTTCGATGGCAGGGCCGATGATTCTGATTCCTTCGGGGGTAATCTCCTGGAAGGTGATCTTGCGGATGAAACTGTCGAGGCTAACTCCGCTATAGGCCTTGGCATAGCCGTTGGTGGGCAGGGTGTGGTTGGTACCCGAAGCGTAATCACCGGCACTTTCGGGCGAAAGCGACCCGAGGAAGACCGAACCGGCATTGACCACACGGGCGGCTTGAGCCATATAGTCGGCCGTCTCGATAATCAGGTGCTCGGGGGCATATTCGTTGGTCATCTCCATGGCTTCGTCCATATCCTTCACCAGTATCAGCTTGCTGTTTTCCAAGGATCTTGAGGCTATCTCCTTACGGGGAAGGGCGGCCAATTGCTGGCGGACTTCCTCCTCGACGTTTGAAATCAGATGTTCGTCGGTAGTGACGAGGATGGCTTGGCTGTCCACCCCATGTTCGGCTTGCGACAAGAGGTCGGCCGCAACAAAGGCGGGATTGGCCGTAGCGTCGGCCAAGACCTCCACTTCTGACGGACCTGCAGGCATATCGATGGCCACATCGCGCAAGGAGACCTGTTGCTTGGCGGCGGTGACGTATTGGTTGCCAGGGCCAAATATCTTATATACCTTGGGGACACTTTCGGTGCCGTATGCCATAGCGCCAATGGCTTGTACGCCGCCTATCTTGAATATGCGGCTCACACCTGCCACACGGGCGGCACAGAGGATGGCGGGATGAATTTTCCCTTCGAGGTTGGGAGGGGTGCAGAGCACTATCTCCCGGCAACCGGCAATGCGAGCTGGGGTGGCCAACATGAGTACGGTGGAGAAAAGCGGTGCTGTCCCTCCGGGGATGTAGAGGCCCACTTTCTCTATGGCTACGGACTTTTGCCAGCAGGTCACTCCGGGGCGTGTCTCGATACGTTTCCCTTCAAAGCGTTGTGCGGTATGGAATTTCTCGATGTTGGCATGGGCCAATTCGATGGCGCTTTTAAGCTCGGGAGATACTTGGGCTATGCCCTCTTCCATCTCGTCGGGGGTGACGGCAAGGGTGTCCAACTGAACTTTGTCGAACTGGGCCTCGTACTCAATGACGGCACGGTCGCCCTCCTGGCGTACGCGATCAAGCACCTGGCTCACCGTGTCGCGAAGAGCATTGACATTCAGGGTCGGACGCTTGAGCAGTTCGCCCCACGATTCCTTATTCGGATATTTGATGATTTTCATTGCGACAGTATTAAAGAATCATTTTTTCGATGGGCAACACCAATATACCTTCTGCGCCGAGGGCTTTCAGCTTGCCGATGATTTCCCAAAAGCGTTTCTGGTCGAGTACCGTATGTACCGAACTCCAACCCTCTTGGGCCAAAGGCATCACCGTGGGGCTTTTCATACCCGGAAGCACTTCGATGATTTCTTTCAGCTTTGCGGTCGGTGCGTTCATCAGGACATATTTCTTGTCCTCGGCCGTCTTTACCGCCTCGATACGGAAAAGGAGTTCGTCGAGCACTTCTCTCTTTTCGGCAGAGAGGGCCTTGTTGCCAATGAGGAGAGCTTCGGACTTCATGACCACCTCTACTTCGCGCAGGTTGTTGCTGACCAATGTAGAGCCCGAACTGACGATATCAAAAATGGCATCGGCCAATCCTATACCGGGGGCAATCTCTACGGAGCCGGTGATGACATGGATGTCTGCCCGGATATTGTTTTCTGACAAGAAGTCCTTCAATATTTCGGGATAGGAAGTGGCAATCTTCTTCCCTTCAAACCATGAAAGACCAGGATATTCAATTGCCGCAGGTATGGCCAATGAAAGACGGCATTTGCTGAAACCAAGGCGGCGTACCACTTCGGCGTCTTCCTTGCGCTCCATATATTCATTTTCGCCCACAATACCCAAATCGGCCACTCCACTGGCTACCGATTGGGGGATATCGTCATCGCGGAGGAAAAGAACCTCGACGGGGAAATTGGGAGATTGTACCAACAACGTTCTTTTAGAAGAACTGAGTTTGATGTCTGATTCGCGCAAGAGCTCCATAGTCTCCTCGTACAGACGTCCTTTTGATTGTACTGCAATTCTTAGCATATGTTTCTTCTATATGATATATTTTCAACTGATGGACATTTGAGATAATAAAAAAGGAAGCTTTCTGTTCGGTAAAGCTTCCTTTCTTTATTTATGATGCTACACACTGTGGCATACACTCATTCAGCCTACCGATTTTTTCGACAGAAATAGATGATGATGGCGGTGATGTGTATTAGTTACTATCATATTATGTATGTCCAAATTCGTTCAAATGGGTTAATTCTTTAATTGATGGTGCAAAAATATATTATTTGATTGATAAATGCAAACATTTTGAAAGGGAAAGTGTTATTTTTATTTCTTTTTGCATATTATATGCTTCGTAATTGCAACTTTTTCCCTTAAAAGAGGCTTAATTTCATTTGTAAGAAGTAATCACATAAATAATATATGACGTTCTATTTTTTTTCATTTCCGTTTCTTTCAATAACGGAATTTACTCCTCTACCTCACAAGATTCGAATCCCATTTCAGTTCGCGCTTTTTCAGGCGAGAATGTGAAATAGGTGCATTTTGTTTGAGAACAAAGTTGCCCCTCTTTATTGAATATGGCTGCTTCTACGACAATGATATTCCTTCGTTGTTCGACAATGCGTGCCTCGATATCAATATATTCGTCATTGGTGGATATCGGACGCTTGTAGGTTGTCTCCATTTTGGATGTCACTCCTGCCCGTTGTAACTTGCGCATGACGGCCCATGCACATATCTCATCCATCAACACGGCTTGGATGCCTCCGTGGAGAGTATCTATCCATCCTTGATATTCGGGGCTGGGCTTCCAACGGCTTACAACCTTATCGTCCACTTCGTGAAAAACCATTTTTACTCCGAAAGGGTTGTTCGGAGCACATCCAAAACAATAGTACCCTTCTTTCCCTAACCAAGGATTGATGATGCGTTTACCTTCCATTACTAATTATAATTTAATGTAAAATTATTGTTTGTTATCTTCTTCTCCATGCAATATCGGTAGGCAAAGATGATACTTGACTGCCAATATGCGTACTATAAAGACACTACAGCCTGTAATACATTCATTGATGATGACATCCACTCCAAAGTGATTACATATGCCATAACACAAACCTCCTATGATACAGGCCAAGGCATAGATTTCCTTGCGGAATATAAGTGGGATTTCATTGATAAACACATCTCTGAAAACACCTCCTGCTGCACCAGTGATGGTTCCCATGACGATGGCTACCCACAATGGAAATCCTAAATCTAATGTCTTCTCTACTCCAACAACAGTGAAAAGTGCCAGACCTATGGTGTCAAATATGAAGAATGTGACTTGCTGGTTGATAATTCGTTTGCCGAAAATGATAACCCATAACAAGGCAATACCTGAACATATCAAGTACATGGGATTTGTCATCCATATGGGAGTGACTCCCAGCATCAAATCGCGAAGAGTTCCTCCACCAATGGCCGTTACAACCCCTACTACATAGGCTCCAAACAAATCAAAGTTTTTGGCTGAAGCCAAACGTATGCCACTGATGGCAAATGCGAATGTTCCGATAAAATCGAAAATCTCCATAAAACTAGGTAGTTCCATAGTGCTCTGATATATTTTGTTTATGGTTGAGATAGCATATAAGAATCCTTTATTGGGCAACGTTGTTGATTGGTGTACCTGCCACGTATTGTCGCAAATTCTCTGCAGCTGTATCCAATAATCTTTTGCGTGCTTCAATAGTAGCCCATGCAATATGAGGGCTGATGAAACAATTCGGCTCTTTCAGTAACGGATTATCTGCTGAAGGCGGTTCTTGAGCCAATACATCCAATCCGGCAAAAGCAATCTCCTTATTGTGTAAGGCTTCTGCCAACGCTATTTCGTCAATCAATGGGCCGCGTCCGGTATTAATGAGGATTGCTGTAGATTTCATTTGTGACAATCTGTGGGCATCGACCAAATGGCGAGTCTGTTCTGTCAGAGGACAATGAAGACTCACAATGTCGGATGTGGAAAATAATTCATCCATAGAACATGGTGTGATACCGTTCGGTAAAACTTGTATGTCTTTGGATGTGAAGGCTACTACTTCCATTCCGAAGGCTAAAGCGATACGGGCTGTTGCCATACCTGTGTTTCCTAACCCGACAATACCTATTCGTTTTCCAGCTAATTCTACCAGAGGGGTGTCCCAATAACAGAAATCGATGCTGGATGGCCAACGTCCCTTGCTATTCTCGTATGCATAGTGACCCACCCGTTGGGTGATATTGAGTAAATGAGCAAATACCATTTGTGCAACAGATGCAGTACTGTATGCAGGGATATTGGTGACTACAATGCCACGATGCCGGGCTGCATCGATATCCACTACATTATATCCAGTAGCTAATACACCGATGTATTTCAGAGAAGGAAGTGACTTCATGACTTCTTCTGTAATGATGGTCTTGTTTGTCAGAAGTACTTCGGCACCTGTAGCGTGAGATATTAATTCTTCAGGTGTAGTGCGGTCGTATATGACACAATCTCCTAATAAATGGAATTCTTCCCATGAGAGATCGCCTGGATTGGCAGCATAGCCGTCTAATATGGCTATTTTCATTGGATTAATGATTATATTTTTATTTGAATCGTTCTCCCCATAATGATTGCATCCGTTCTTTCAACTTTGCTTCGGCTGCATTTTCCTGTGGATACCAAAAACGTTTGTCATTCACTTCATCTGGCAAAAATTGTTGTTCAACAAAATGATTTTTGTAATCATGGGCATATTTGTAATCTTTGCCATATCCTAACTGCTTCATCAGTTTGGTCGGTGCATTGCGTAGATGTAGAGGTACAGGACAATTGCCCGTTTCACGTACGGTTTCCAATGCCGCTCTTATTCCTTTATAAGCAGAATTACTCTTGGGGCTTGTTGCTAAATATACAGTTACTTCAGCTAAGGGTATGCGACCTTCAGGCCATCCGATCTTCATGACTGAATCG
The DNA here is from genome assembly GCA_045545095.1 of Phocaeicola sp. GTDB lineage: Bacteria > Bacteroidota > Bacteroidia > Bacteroidales > Bacteroidaceae > Phocaeicola_A. The sequence goes on from JAZQAG010000046.1 coordinate 18,016, forward strand.
AACGCAGCATTAGCTAATAATAATGCATTCGGATTGGCCAAACCTATATCTTCTGCTGCAGAAATCAATAATCGTCGGGCAATGAAAGCAGGGTCTTCCCCACCTTCAATCATGCGTGCTAACCAATATAATGCTCCATCGGGATCGCTTCCTCTGATAGATTTGATAAAAGCAGAGATTATATCATAATGCATCTCTCCATCTTTATCATAGGCCAAAGGATTTTGTTGTAAGCGTTCGACCACCTTCTCATCGGTGATTAATACTTCCTTATCAGTGTCCGCTTCGACTACAAGTTCCAAAATGTTCAAAAGCTTGCGTGCATCGCCTCCTGAATATCTTAGGAGAGCATCTGTTTCCTTCAGTTGGATATTGCGTGCCTTGAGTTGGGTATCAGTACTGATAGCTCTATTCAATAACTCCAATAGATCATCCTTTTCTAAAGATTTCAATACGTACAGCTGACACCGTGATAAGAGTGGTCGTATGACTTCAAAAGAAGGATTTTCTGTTGTTGCTCCAATAAGGGTGACAACACCTTTCTCAACTGCTCCTAACAAAGAATCTTGTTGGGATTTGCTGAAACGGTGAATCTCGTCGATAAAAAGGATTGGGCTTGTTTGAGAGAAGAAACGATTGCTTTGGGCTCTTTCAATGACATCCCTTACGTCCTTTACTCCAGAGGTGACAGCGCTTAGAGTATAGAAAGGAGTATCCAATTTGTTGGCAATGATTTGAGCCAAAGTTGTTTTCCCAACTCCAGGAGGTCCCCAAAGAATGAATGAAGATATACGTCCTGCATCAATCATTTTACGCAGGACAGCTCCTTCACCTACCAAATGTTTTTGGCCTATATACTCTTCTAATGTACGTGGCCGTAAGCGCTCTGCTAAAGGTTGTCCCATCTCTCGATATCGTTTATTAGGCTACAAAGATAATGTAAGCTGTTCGGAAGACAAAATAAATCCGCTCTTTTTATACAGTATTAAGGGGTGGTTTCTACTTTATGTATACTCCACCCCTTAAATAATAAACCCAAATAATAAACTTATCTTATTTCCAATTCTACGTTTGCCCCTTCTAACCATGGGGATGAAAATGTAACAATTGCTTTATCTGTATCAGTATCTAATGCCTGAATATATGCAGTCAATCGTCCATTGTGTACACGCCGGCGAAATGATTTGTTGTCAGACATATCCGTATTGCTTCCTGATTCAAGGCCAAGTAATCGTGCACCACCTCTAACCTGACAGGTAATCTCATTATCTGACAGATATACGGGATGACCTTCCTTATCGGTGATTTGCAACTCAATTTGTGCAACTCCACGCTGCTTGCTAATACTTGTTGTATCTGCAATAGCTACAATTTTTGCAGGTTGGTCAGTTGTCTGTAAACGGTGTGTTGCTACAACATTTCCTTCGTTATCAAGTCCTTCGACACATATTTCTCCAGATTTGAATTCAACTTCCCATGTAGCTGAATAAGTATCGCCATTGAAAGCTTTTTTATCGCCTACTTGCTCTCCATTAATCAGTATGCGTGAATACGGTGTGTTGCTATATGCTGTAACCAATACACGTTGTCCCTCTTCATAATTCCAAACAGGGGCAGGTTCGCCTCTCCAACGTTGGCCTCTACGCGGCATATTGGAGGTTCCTACATAGATGACTGGTTTTTCACTCCACATGGCTCTTCGAAGATATCCTGCAATTTTTAGATTACCGGCAAAATCTATCATTCCTGTATTCAATCCTCGAGATGGGTATCTGCCAGATTCACCCAAATAATCGAATCCTGTCCAAATGAACTGTCCAAAAATGTAGTCATTATCCCGTACGGCTTTCCATTCATTAATGCCTCGTCCTGTTTCACTACCATAAATAACACGTTGGGGATAAGTCTTATGATCCTCTTCGTAACGGTTTTCAGTATAGTTGTACCCGCAGATGTCAAGGTGTCCAGGGTAATCAGTGTGATTACTCATAATGACACCAGCCAATGCTGCAGTTACAGGACGCGAAAGGTCATATTTCCTGACGGTATTGGCTAATCGGCCAGAAATTTCGCTTAATCGCTCTGCTGGTGGATTGTCTTTCAGATAACCACCATGTACGGGTTGGTTGATTGTTCCTGTTTCTAATACCGGATGTGAGTAAGGATCATTGGGATAATCAACTTCGTTACCTATACTCCACATGATGATAGAGGGGTGATTCCTATCTCGCAACACCATATCTCGAAGATCTCTTTCGCACCATTCATTGAAAAAATCGGCACTTCCTTGATACCCAGGTTTCCCAACATTCCAACCTTCAATCCATTTTCTTTTGGGGAATTCCCATTCATCAAATGCTTCGTCCATTACCACAAAACCCATTTCGTCACATAAATCATATAAATCAGGTGCTTGAGGATTATGGCTCATGCGGATGGCATTACACCCCATTTCCTGCAGGCGTTCAAGACGGCGTTTCCATACTTCTCGTGGTACTGCGGCACCAAGACAACCTGCATCGTGATGAATACATACTCCTTTCAATTTAGTATTTTTTCCATTGAGGAAGAATCCTTTATTAGGGTCAAATGTCAATGTGCGTACACCCGTATACAATTCGTTACTTTCAGTCTGTTCTCCATTGACATAAATATTTGTGACCAACTTATATAGTTCAGGATGTTCAATACTCCACATTCGTGGATTTTTTATTCTCAATTTTTGGGTACATACGGTAGAATCAGCTGGAGACATGGTCATGCTTTTTTGGGATGTGGCAACCAATCGCCCTGAAGAGCGTTCGAAGAGAGATAATTCTACCTGAACTTTAGCCTCAGATACTGATTCATTTTTTAAAGTAGTCTCTACTTTGAAATCCGCTTTTTTGTTTGATACATTTTCTGTTATGCAATATGTTCCCCATAAATCAATGTGTATGGGGTTTGCATATACTAAATAAACGTCTCTGTATATACCAGAACCGGTATACCAACGTGAGTCATTGCTACGGGTATGGTCGACTTCAACACGCAAATCATTTTTTTCGGAACCAAACTTCAGATAAGGAGTCAAATCATACATGAATGATACATATCCGTTGGGACGCTCTCCCAACAAATGTCCATTCAAATATACTTTACTTCGATTATACACTCCCTCGAAATAAATATACACTTTTTTCCCTTTTTCAGATTCTGGGATAGTGAATGATTTGGCATACCATCCAAGTCCACCTGGTAAATATCCTGTGGCACTGGCATAAGTGTGGCTATAGCGTCCTTCTACAGACCAGTCATGTGGCAGTGTTACATCTCTCCAACGGGATACGTCATCAGTTAATGAGATATGGTCATCTTTTTGTAGTTGGAATTTCCATCCATCAACGAATAATTCTTGTTTTCCGAATAATGGCTTTCCTTGTGTGGTTATGGAAAGAAACATCATTACAATCCATAAAAGGCTGATTCTGTTTTTCATAATGTTGGATAAAGTTTAAAGTTTATAGTTCAATCTTTGTCGTTAGTAAATAATTTTTTCGCAAATATAGAGAATATATTATTATAAGCCTAAATCTTGTTCAAATATTTTCTCGAGATGTCCTCTTTTCTGTGTAGATATGCTTAAACAGTGAAGTTAGCTATCTTAAAGTTTTGGAGAAGATAGCTTATTATAAGATGTTAAGTTTTCGTAGAGTTCTGAACTTCTGCTTGTTTAAATGGTTGTATATTTCATAGGAACTGATAAATGGTTCTTTTTTGTCTCTATGCTAACAATAAATTATATAAACGGCGCGTTCAATGAATTGTTTAACAACATTAATAATAAGTATGGTAACCATTTTTATGCCCACTTTACCCTATTCTCATGATGCACTGATGCCAGTCATTAGTAGGGAAACTGTAGATTTACATTATGGTAAACATTTGCAAACCTATGTATCTAATCTGGAGAAACTTATTAAAGGTACCGAGTTTGAAGGTATGAGTATTGAAAATATAGTGATGAAAGCCCCTACTGGCCCAATGTATAATAATGCAGGGCAAGTATTGAATCATCAATTATATTTTATGCAATTCTCTCCTACTCCTCGCATGGATGTTCCCTTTGGAAAATTGGCAGAATTTATCAATAGAGATTTTGGCGATTTTGATAGTTTTCGTAAAAAAATGACAGATGCGAGTATAAGTTTATTTGGATCAGGATGGGTTTGGCTTTGTGTGAATTCTGATGGAAAGTTGGAAATCCTGTCGTGTGTAAATGGAGAAAATCCTTTACGCTATGACAAATGCCCTCTTCTTGGATTTGATGTATGGGAGCATGCCTATTATTTGGATTATCAAAATAGGCGAGCTGAACATTTGGAGATGTTATGGAAAATTATCAATTGGGATGAAGTTGCCAAACGTCTTGAAAACTTCTGTACCCGTTGTAATTAGTATTTTGTCATAAAAGATGGGGCGTATGTTGAAGTATGCCCCATCTTTATATATATGTTGTCTATTCTCTGGCATTTTTGGTTATCATATTATATGCTTTTGTAGCGATATTCATTTCAATACCTTTAGATGCAGCGTATCTCATAAGTTTGGTATATATTTCATATTCATCAGTTGAATGAATATTTCTTATTTTTGTGGAAAGTATTTGTTTGGCTTCTTCAATGGCATCATTGTCTCCGATTAAATTTAAAGCTTCATCTATGAATTTTGCAGGTAATTTCTTCATGTGCAGATGATAGGCAATCTTTTGGCGTCCCCAATGATTGAAATGAAATTTATCGTGGACAAATGCTTGACAGAACCGGGCTTCATCTATATACTTCTCCTCTATCAGTTGGCATACGATGCGATGTCGGGTATCAGTTGATTCTATCCCCCATGTTTGTAACTTTTCCATTATTTCTGACGGACAATGCTCGCTTCTTGAACAATAGACCGTAGCTTTGTTGTAAGCTTCTTTTTCGGTGAGTTCTTTCATGAATTTAATTCCCGTACCAGAAATACCACCAATAAGTATCTCCGAATTTTCGACGTGTATAATTATTTTTGAGTTGCTCTTCTTTATAAGACTGTTGTAATGCTTTAAAAGCATCGTATTTGTTTATGATGAGGCTATCTTTTATTTGTGTGGAGTTAGAATCTTTTCCTTCTTTGTCTTGTAATAGAATTAGTGCTTCCTGATAATGTCGTGGAAGTGATTTGTCTTCATCATAAAATGTTTCTAATGCTTGCTTGAAAGTTGTCAATTGTCTTTCAAGTAATAATGCGCATAGATAATAATCTAATGCATATGAACTTGCTGTCTCGTCTTCGCATATACGTTGTAAATAGTTAATGGCCGGTTCATTGCTTTTCCTATCAATAGCTCCCAAGTGTTTGTATATGCTGTCATTTGTGATAATGGAACGTTTCCCTATACTTTCGTCCATAAATAATCCATCAGCTCCATTATTTTGCGTATAGAAGAACAAACATTGTCCTAAAGAATCTGTACAAGAAAGAGCCAAAGCACGTAAAGCTGTTAATGTCTGACTATTATGTGGAGATTTTATGCCAATTTGAGCGGCTTTTTTATAATCTTTATTTTGGATGGCACTGGATATATATAATTCGTTATGGAACAATTCGTTATTGTTTCCTATGGTCCCTGTAAGATAAATGAAGACTATCAGTATTGAAATATTGGGAATCATCAATTCTGGCAATTTCAATATGCCTTCTTTCGGTTTTATTCTTTGATATAAAATGGCAAGGGTGACATACATAATTATAGCAGGTATGCACCACCACCATTCATCACAAAGTGCCAAAGTAAAGGTCTCTTTGTTTAGTGAAGGATAAAAACTTGATAAAATAATGATGACTATAAATGCTGGAAAATATGAAACGGAAGTCCATTTTCCTCTAAATTGAGTGACTAAATTTAATCCCCAACTGATAATCCATAAAATAATGGATATTATTAAAGCTCCCCAAAAGAGAGAATAATGGGTCTTTCCTTCAGATAGTACAGCATGTACATGGTTTATTGCTTCACCTTGTACCAAATAGAGATAGGTAAAGCTGAAAAGGATAAATAGTAATGAGCATACAATGGAGTTTACTATTGTATTTCTTCGTATAATAGCTGAAGAGAATTTATTCACGTGAAAAATATTAAATATGAACAATTGAACTACGAGCTACAAGCTTTGATTACCTTAATATTATGGTGCTCATTACTCGTAGCTCGTTTGCAATATCTGTTATGATATGGTCAATTCTTTACTTTGCGTAATACCATGGCCGAACGTGCTGGGATATATAGTTTAAGCCATTCTTTACGAACCTTCTTATACAGAGGATCGTGGTTAGTGAAATGGCGGATACTATCATCCGTTAGGCCATATCCGCCGTAATCGGGCGAATCAGTGTTAAGTACAACATCATAAGCTCCTGTTGGTACCAAAAAGCCATAGTCGGTAAATGATTGTGACGGATTGAAATTGAAAACAAATATCAAATCACCACGCTTGTAGGCTAATATTTGGTCTCCATCATTGTGCCAAATCTCTACGACCTCACTCTTTTGGAAATTTCGTACGCTTCGAATAAGGTGAATCATCGCTTTGTCAAAATCACCTAAATAGTGGTAGCACAATTCTTTATTATCAACAAGGTTCCATTGACGTCGTGCATATTTATGTGACCATCCGTTACCTTCGCGGGGGAAATCTATCCATTCGGGATGTCCGAATTCGTTTCCCATGAAATTCAAGTAGCCTCCATTAATGGTACTGGCTGTCAACAATCGTATCATCTTGTGCAAAGCTATACCACGAGTGGCAGTGTAATTTTCGTCCCCTTTTTTGAAGTGCCAATACATGTCTGCATCGATAAGGCGGAAAATGATGGTTTTGTCACCTACCAATGCTTGATCGTGGCTTTCTGCATATGAAATGGTCTTTTCATCTTTTCGTCGGTTAGTCACTTCCCAAAAAAGACTACTTGGCTTCCAATCTTCGTCTTTCTTTTCTTTAATGGTCTTGATCCAATAATCGGGAATATTCATAGCCATACGGTAGTCGAAACCATAACCTCCTGCAATGAAGGGGGCTGCTAATCCTGGCATTCCAGAGACTTCTTCTGCGATGGTAATGGCACGTGGATTCACTTCATGGATAAGCAAGTTGGCCAAAGTCAGGTAACAGATGGCATTATCATCTTGTCCGCCATTGTAATAGTCTCCATAATTACAGAACGCTTCACCTAATCCATGACTATAATAGAGCATAGAAGTGACACCATCAAAACGGAAACCATCGAATTTGAATTCGTCCATCCAATACTTACAATTGGAAAGCAAGAAGTGAATGACTTCATTTTTGCCATAATCAAAACAAAGTGAATCCCAAGCGGGGTGTTCATGACGCTCACCTGGATAGAAATATTGGTTGGGGTCTCCTGCAAAATTACCAAGTCCTTCCACCTCATTTTTCACAGCATGGGAGTGAACGATATCCATGATAACGGCAATGCCCATACTGTGTGCTTCATCAATAAGTTGTTTCAATTCATCGGGAGTACCGAATCGTGATGAAGCGGCAAAGAAATTGCTGACGTGGTATCCAAAACTTCCGTAATAAGGATGTTCCTGAATGGCCATTATTTGGATACAATTATATCCATCAGCGGCAATACGTGGAAGCACCAATTCGCGGAATTCGGTGTAGCTTCCCACCTTCTCCTCCTGAGCGGCCATACCAATGTGGCACTCATAGATGAGCAATGGCCCTGGTTTCGGACGGAAAGTGCGGTTCTTGAACTTGTAAGGAGTTTCAGGAGCCCATACCTGTGCGCTGAAAATCTTGGTAACGGGGTCTTGTATCACCCGACGGGCACATGAGGGGATGCGCTCTCCCTCACCGCCTTCCCAACGGATTTTGAGTTTGTACAGGTCACCATGCTTGATGGCATCGGCAGGCAGTTTCACCTCCCAATTTACTACATTCTTCCGACGCAATTTGTACTTCGGGAGTTCTTGCCAATTGTTGAAGTCTCCAATCAGATAGATTTCTGTAGCATTGGGAGCCCATTCTCTGAAAATCCATCCATCCTTTGTGCGATGCAATCCGAAATAGAGATGTCTGTCCGCTACGTCTGACAACAACCTTTTTCCATTGTTCGTAAACTCCTTCAGTTTATCCTTCACGAACTGATGACGACCATTGATGGCCTCTTCATAAGGAGCCAGCCAAGGGTCATTTTTGATGAGTGTCAACTGAGTATCCATGATTTTCGGTGGGGTGGCAATTAATGGTTATAGATTAAATATGTTTATGCCAAAACTTTCACAATAATTTTCTTTACACCCGTTTCAGTAATACCGGGGGCATGTCCATCTTGTGGAAAGAATATGGCAAACATACCCGGCTTTACGGTGAAATAGCTTTCGGCCAATCCTTCAAAGAAAGTGATGTCTTTCTCTGCATTATATTCAGAAGCGGGTAAGTCGTTACCTGGAGTGTATCCCATTATTTCGTTACCAGAAAGAGGTATTTGGATGTCAATGAATTTGTTGTGTGTTTCCAATTTTGCTGCTTCTTTAGCTTTTGGTGAAGTTTGTGCAATGTTTACGACCAAATCATCACCTTGTAATTTCACTTTGCCTACTTCCAATGCATTCAAGTCTGTTTTTTTCAAATATTCGATGGCTTGTGCGAACAAAGGATTCAATGAAGCATACTTTTCTAAGTTGTCAAATGTGTCAAGTATCATGCTATTATACGTGTTAAGTTAATAAATTAGATTTTGTAAAACTTCCACAAATGTAGAAATAAAAAAGGGAAAAACAACAATTTTTCCCTTTAATTTTGTATTTCCGCAATGATTTTCAGCAATTGGTCGTGTATTTTACCATTGGAGGCTAATACTTCATGCCCTGAATAAAAAGTATTTCCTCCTTTGAAATCAGAGACTTTTCCTCCGGCTTGTGTCAAGATAATGGTTCCTGCAGCAATGTCCCATGGACCTAAAAGTCCTTCGAATCGTGCTTCAAAACGTCCTGCGGCTATGTAGCATAATTCTACCGCGGCAGAACCAAGCAATCGGAGTCCCCCTACCCGTCCGTATAACCTTTCTATGAGCCGTGTAATGATAGAACGGAATCGTTCTGCATCATAAGGGAATCCTAATTCGATGAATGCGCGGTCAAGATTATCTATGGGGGTAACGTGTATTTCTTTTCCGTTCAAATAGGCTGGACTCCCTTTCCATGCCCAAAAGCATTCGTCACGACAAACTTCGTACACAACTCCAAGAAGAATTTCTTCCCGATTACGTAGGGCTATACTGATACAGAAAGGTGCGTTGTTGTGAATGAAGTTTGTGGTACCATCTAAAGGATCAATGACCCAACAATATTCCTCTGTGGTATGACTTCCGCTTCCTTCTTCTGCAATGAATCCTGCTTCTGGTAACATTTCATGTAATTGGGAAACAATGCGCTTTTCAGACTCTTTGTCCACATATGACACATAGTCATGAGCATTCTTCTCCTGCACTTTATTGCGGTCAAATTGTGAACATTCCTGACGTAGGAATTTTCCTGTTTCGATGGCTAATTGACGCACCTTCTCGGTCAGCTTTTCTAAATCCATATTTTTTGTTTAAACAATGTATTATTATTGTTACAAAATATTTATGTGAAGGTTTATTTCTTTGTAGTTTCGTTAACCAAACGTCCATTGCGGTAATTTCCTCTTCGGATTTCATTTCCGTTGATATCCGTTTCTATAAAATCGCCATGTTTTTCGCCCTCTTTGAATCCACCTTTATATCGGTTTCCATTAGGGTCTTCTTGCAAACCTTCACCATCTTTAAGGCCATTGACAAAACCTCCTTTATACTTGAGTCCGTTTTTCAGACGAAGGATTCCTTGCCCATTTTCCACATTGTTTTTCCAATCACCTTCATAAACATCTCCATTCGCCCATGTATATTTGCCTTTTCCTTCTCGTTGGTTATCTTTCCAAGAGCCTTCATATACAGCTCCGTTTGCCCAAGTGAATGTACCTTTTCCATCTTGTTCGCCATCCAAGAATTGTCCTACATATTTATCTCCATTGGCATAGGTGGCTATACCTTGTCCTGTACGTTGGCCGTTTCGGTAATCCCCTTCATATCGGTCTCCGTTGTGGAATATATATATTCCTTTTCCGTGTGGATTGTCATTTTGCCAATCACCTATATATTTGTCTCCATTGGCATATTCATAGGTTCCTTTACCGTGACGTACACCTGCTTTCCATGTTCCTTCGTAGCGTTCTCCATTGGCCCAGTCAAGTATGCCAGTTCCTTCTTTCAGGTCATTGGCCCACTCTCCTATGTATTGCGCTCCGTTTGCCCATGTATATGTACCTTCTCCTTCACGTTTGTCTGCTTCCCAGTTTCCTATGTATTGGTCACCGTTGAAATAGTGCATGGTTCCGAATCCTTGTTGGTAGTCAGTGTACCACATACCTTCATAACGGTTATTGTTAGCCATGAAAAGGGTTCCTTTTCCATGTTGTTGGTCTTGAAACCATTGGCCTTCATAGCGTTCACCATCGGGAAAAGTATAGACCCCGAATCCTTCACGCTTTCCTTTTACATATTCTCCCTCGTAAGTATCCCCATTCTTACAGATGGTTTTCCCTTGTCCATGAGGCTTGAATCCTAATATTTTGTTACCTGCCAGTTGTCCTGTATATACATCCCCATTTTTGAAGGTGTATGTCCCAACCTTGACATTTTGTGCCAGAAGAGGCATACTATGGAACAGACAAGCTAATAATGACAAATATATGAATCTTTTCATCGTTGAATCTTTTCTCTTTTGAATAAAAACTTCTCTACAAATGTAATATATCTTTTGGATATGCTCTCTCTCCATTAAGTTTTCTTTTGTTTTTACGGAGAAAAGTGGCATCCATTCTACATTTTTTTACCAGCAATAACTTCCAATAGATTTTCAGGTTGGAAATATTTTATAGCTAAATCTTGTATCTTTTCGCGGCTGATTTGTCGGATATTTTTCCACATATGGAGAAAGAAATCGTCATTCAATCCTGCGGTTTCGGTGAATATCCATGCTTCTGACAATGAAAAGGGGCCTTCATAGCTACGGCACATTTCTCCCATCATATAGTTTTTCACCATATTAAGTTCTTGTTCAGGGATTAATTCGTCTTGTAAGCGGTGCATTTCGTGCCTGATTTCCCGAATACATGGCTCTACATATTCATTGGCTGTTTCTGTACCAATAGTCAGATATCCTTGAAATGGATATGATGCAATGGATGCGTGGATACCATAGGTGTACCCTTTTTCTTCACGAATGTTGCTCATCAGACGACTTCCGAAATATCCTCCTAATATCGTCACTAATATTTTCATTGGCATGAAGTCTTGGTGTATTCTGTCCATTAAGGGACAACCTATGCGTAAAGCACTCTGCACGGCCGTGGGGTGCTCAATGAATACGCACTTTCCCTGATAAGATGGTGTGGCTATCGGTTGGATGGGTTGATATGGTTTTACTTCACCCCAATTTTCGCTACCAAATTCTTTCTCTACCAATTTGAAAGTTTCGTCAGATATTTTTCCTGAGAGATAGATAGTGCAATTCCCCGAATGGTAATGCTGATGGTAAAATTCTTTTAAATGATTAGTCGTCAGATTGTCATAATCTTCTATTACGGCATGGCGTCCACAAGGATGGTCTTTACCGAAAAGTGTTTGGCTGAAGGCTTTTCTTGCCATGACATCGACCTTTGTACTGTTGACTAAGAATTGCTGGCGATTCATCTCTACCGTCACCTTCATTTCTTCTTCGGGAAATGTTGGTGCTTTTATCATTTCACCTACTATAGGAAGTGTGTCGGGCAGATATTTGTTCAATGAATAAAGCGTCAGGAAATTACAGTTCATGGATGAACTTAGCTCTATCCATGCACCATAGAAGTCGAGCCGTTCAGAGAGTGTGGCAGAGTCAAATGTCAGTGTTCCTTCACGAAGCATGCGGTTGGTAAATAATGCTTGCAATGGTTGGTTTTGATGCCATATCCCAGCTTTGATAAGAATATCCATACGGATAACTTCCTCTTCACCAACTTGCAGGATATTCAGAGTTATTCCGTTAGGAAGTTTTCGTCTTTCCGGCCTTTGTATATCAAATTCGGTCAGAGGATTTATGGTTGGCCGTTGTGTGCGGTTAAGCATATTTATCTAAATAGGTGTTAGCAAAGATTATCCCTACTCATGATGAGTGTGGGATAATCATACTCTTTAAATTTTAAAGAGATATATTTCTCTCTTTTAAGAATCTTTCTGCTTTTTCTAAGTCTTCAGGTGTGTCGATACCTATCGTTTCAGTATGGGTAATTCCTACTTTGATGTGATAACCATTCTCCAACCAACGGAGTTGTTCGAGTGATTCGGCCAACTCCAGCGAAGATTGTGGTAGGCGGGTAATCTCTTTCAGCACCTCGGCCCGGTATGCATAAAGTCCGATGTGTTTGTAATAGGTGTGCTTTTTCAGCCATTCTTCTTTTTCTACTCCGCGCAAATAAGGGATAACTGACCGACTGAAATATAGAGCGTTCATACGTTCATCTACCACTACCTTGGGTGAATTCGGGTTTTGCAAAGCCGCCCATCCGTCAGTTTCAGTAAAAGGTTTGACCAGAGTGGCTATTTGGGTTCTCCCATCTTCGAAACAGGCTTTCACGGCTTCCAGTTGTGAGGGTTGGATAAAGGGTTCATCGCCTTGGATATTCACGACAACATCGTAGCCTTGCCCTATCTTGTCATAGGCTTCCTGCACGCGGTCGGTACCACTTTTATGGCTCGTTGATGTCATCACCACTTTACCACCAAAAGCTTTTACGGCAGCTTCGATACGTTCATCGTCCGTTGCCACACAAGCTTCGTCGAGCACTCCATTAACTTGTTCATACACACGTTGGATTACAGGCTTCCCACCTAACATGGCCAATGGCTTGGCGGGAAAACGTGTAGAAGCATATCTTGCTGGTATTATTCCTATAAATTTCATATCCTTTTTCATTAATTTCCGCAAAGCTACTCATTTTTGCCGTTATAATCGAATTTTTATGTTGAAAACATCCTTTTTTATAGTTATATCTCTTCTTTTTTCTTCCTTACCTGAAACTTTTTTCTTTCAGGCAGGGGAAAAATATTTCTCTCGTAGGGTAGAAAAACATTTGATAAGTATAATTGTTTTCTTTACAAAATGTAGAACACTTAAAAGCTTCAGTTATGTTCAAGAAAATACTTTTCTCTTTCCGCCCTTCAGCTTGGATTTTCTCCACAGTGTTATTGTTAGCGCGTGTTTTCATCGGTATCATGTTTTTGAGTCATGGTATGCAAAAGTGGCTCTACTACGGTACCTTGTCACAAGATTTTCCTGATCCATTGCATATAGGTAGTGCATGGTCACTGATACTGATTATCATTGCGGAGGTCGTATGTTCGTTCTTTTTCATTTTCGGATTTTTATATCGGTTAGTGCTTCTTCCTATGATATTTGCTATGGGTATGGCCTTTTTTGTTATCCATGACGGTTCGTTGGATGGAGGTGGCGAACTTTCACTTATTTACATGATGATTTTTGTTTTTATGTATCTGATAGGCCCAGGCAAGTACTCGGTGGATGCATGGCTCAGTCGCAAGTTGGAAGAGGCTGTCCAATCGAAAAAATAGATGATTTCCTTGCGTATCTGTTTGACATTTCCTATTTTTGCATCATTACAAGATGAAATGTTTATTGAATACGTATGGAAATAATCGAAAAATACTTCCCTTCTCTCACAGAAGAGCAGCGTATCCGATTTGCTGCATTAAAGGATTTGTATGAAGATTGGAATGCAAAAATCAACGTGATTTCACGAAAAGATATCGGTAACCTCTATGAACATCATGTTCTCCATTCCTTGGGTATAGCCAAAGTTGCAAACTTCAAGCCTGGTACAACGGTCATGGATCTCGGGTGTGGTGGTGGATTTCCAGGTATTCCTTTAGCGATTCTTTTTCCCGAAGTGAAATTCCATTTGGTGGATAGTATAGGAAAGAAGATTCGTGTATGCAATGAGGTGATTGCCGGCACCGAGTTGACCAATGTGACTACTCGTCATTGCCGTGCTGAGGAAGAGAAGGGCATGTTTGATTTCGTAGTGAGCCGTGCCGTTATGCCTTTAGCAGACTTGGTAAAATTAGTGCGTAAGAATATTCGCAAAGAGCAACAGAATGCTTTACCTAATGGCCTTATATGCCTGAAAGGAGGGGAGTTGGAACATGAAGCTATGCCATTTAAGAATAAAGTGGTGATAACGGAACTGAAAGATTATTTCAAAGAAGAATTCTTTGAGACAAAGAAAGTGGTTTATTTAGGAATATGAAAGTCAAGCAGTTTGAATTCAATATGCTTCCCGTAAACACTTACGTGGTGTGGGATGAACAGACGCACGAAGCCTTGATTATTGATGCTGGATGTTATTACCAGGCAGAATGTGATGCGCTGAAGCGTTTTATATCCGATGAAGGATTAATTGTGAAATATTTGTTGAATACCCATTTACATTTTGACCATATTTTTGGTAATCGTTTCATCTATGAGCAGTACGGCTTGAAAACTTATGCTCATCGTGCTGACGAGGAATGGCTTGTCGAGGCACCGCGCCGCACCCGTATGTTTGGGTTGGAATTTCCTGGTCAACCTGTTCCTATAGGAACTTATATTGAAGAGGGGGACAAACTTACATTAGGAACCTATACTTTGACATGCTTGCATGTGCCGGGTCATTCAGAGGGAAGTATCGTGTTTTATTCTCCAGAGGCAGGATGTTTGTTTTCGGGTGATGTCCTTTTTCAAGGTAGTATAGGAAGAACAGATTTGCCAGGAGGAAATCATCAGACTTTACTTGATGGGATACGTGAAAAAATATTTGTTCTTCCTGATGATACAGTTGTATATCCAGGTCATGGTGGGCAGACAACTATAGGATACGAGAAGAATTTCAATTATTATTTGAAATAAGATTATAATAATAACTTCTTTAAGCTATGATTTCACAAATTGAATTTACCTTGAAACCACGTGCTCGTGGTTTCCACCTTATAACCGAAGAAATCGTCCGTCATCTGCCCCACCCGCTTCCAGAAGCCGGATTATTGAACCTTTTCATTAAACATACCAGTTGTGCTCTCAGCATCAATGAGAATGCTGACCCTGATGTGCGTCACGATATGGAGGCTATTTATAATCATCTCGTGCGCGAGCGCGAATCCTATTATTATCATACGTTCGAGGGAGATGATGATATGCCAGCCCATGCCAAGAGTAGTTTGACTGGTGTCAGTTTGACTATCCCTATCACTCATGGTCGTTTGAATTTGGGTACATGGCAAGGCATTTATCTATGTGAATTCCGTCATGATGGTGGTGCACGGCGGATAGTGGCGACAATTATGGATTAATCCATTGTTTGTTGTAAACAAAAAACGGAAACAGGGTGTGTCAATAAATTTAGTATTCTTGACACACCCTGTTTCCGTTTGTGTTTATCTTTATTATTGGAATAAATCTTCCAATTCCTGCATGGGTATTTCTGTTTCTGCAAATCCTTTACAAGGGTCAAAGTTTTCTGGTATGCGGAAGGCGTCTTCTTGCGAATATCCGAGTGTCTTGTCTGCATATACCTTGTTCATGTATAGTCCCCATATAGGAAGAGCCATAGAAGCACCTTGTCCGTAATACATGCCATCGAAATGGATGTCTCGATCTTCTCCTCCTACCCAGCAACCGCTGACTAATGAAGGAGTAAATCCCATGAACCATCCGTCGGAGTTGTTATTTGTAGTTCCTGTTTTTCCCCCCATGTCGGCAGTAATCTTATAACGTGCTCTTATACGTCCGCCTGTTCCTTCGTTGATGACGGCACGCAGCATTTCCAGCATCTTGTATGAACTTTCTTCGCTGATGACTTCTTCCATTTCTGGAGTGAAAGTGGCAATGATATTTCCGTCACTATCCTCAATGTGGGTCACAAACATCGCTTTAGCACGTATTCCTTTGTTCGCAAAAGCGGTGTAGGCACTCACCATTTCACCCACAGAGATTTCACATGGGCCTAAGCATAGTGCTGGGGTCGGTTGGATATCAAGGTTGCGGATACCGAAACTATGAAGTAGATTCTTGAAAGCATATGGGTTCAATTTACTCATCAAATAGGCCGAAATCCAGTTGTTCGATTGGGCAAGTCCCCATTTCAAGGTTACCATTTCTCCATATCTGTTGCGGTTCGTATTGCGTGGGCTCCATGGCTTCCCGTCTTCTGTAATGATGGTTTGCTCTACATTTCGGGTTTCATCACATGGAGTAAATCCATTCTCCATAGCCAGTGTATAGAGGTAGGGCTTTATGGTTGAACCCACTTGTCGGCGTCCTACCATGGCCATGTCGTATTGGAAATGTGTGAAGTCCGGTCCTCCTACATAAGCTTTGACATATCCCGTCAATGGGTCCATTGACATGAATCCGCAACGCAAGAAATGTTTGTAATAGCGTATGCTGTCCATGGGAGACATCAGTGTGTCGATTTCACCCTGTTCATAGCTGAAAACACTCATCTCAATGGGAGTGTCAAAAATCTTTCGTATTTCTTCTGCCGTATGTCCTGCGTTGCGCATTATCCGGTATCGTTCACTTTGCTTCATGGCGCGCGTCAGGATGGTTTCGACCTCTTCTGTTGTCAATTTATTGGTAAAAGGAGCAGTTCTTCGTCCTTTCTTTTCCTTAAAGAACGCAGGTTGCAGGTATTTTTTTACATGCTCGTCCACCGCTTGCTCTGCATAGCGTTGCATACGGCTGTTGATGGTTGTGTAAACTTTCAATCCGTCAGTATAGATATTATAAGGTTTACCATCTTTCTTGAAATTCTTATTACACCATCCGTATAGCGGATCTGTTTCCCACGAAAGTGAATCCTCGTAGTATTTCTGATATTGCCAATCAGGATATCTGCTCCGTACAGGTTCTTTGGCCATCATGCGGTCTCTCAAATACATACGCAAGTAAGTAGCAATACCTTCCTTATGATCGGCACGCCGGAATTTCAGTTGGATAGGCAAAGCCATCAGTGAATCTCTTTCCTCTTGAGTTATGTAATTGGCTTTCTCCATCTGATAAAGCACCGTGTTTCGACGATTAAGTGCATTTTCCTTGAAACGGCGAGGGTTATATAAAGAAGGGTTTTTGCACATACCCACCAGCATGGCTGCTTCTTCGGTATTCAGTTCCCATGGGTCTTTACCGAAATAGGTGTTAGATGCCGTTTTGATACCAATAGCATTGTAGTTGAAATCAAAATAGTTCAGGTACATACTCAAAATCTCTTCTTTAGAGTAATATTTCTCTAAATTTACTGCTATCACCCATTCGATAGGCTTTTGGAAAAGACGTTCCAAAGTACTTCCCGCCACTTCGGAATAGAGCTGTTTGGCCAACTGCTGAGTGATGGTAGAACCACCGCCCGCATTCTTGTCTCCCATTAATCCACGTTTGATAAGGGCGCGCATAAAAGCCCGGAAGTCTATGCCTGAATGCTCACGGAAGCGTACATCCTCAGTGGCAATCAGCGCATCAATCAAGTTTTTGGGTAACTCCTGATAGCTGACATATACACGGTTGTTTTTTTGGTACGACCATGTACCGATGGTCTCTCCATCAGCAGAGATTACTTGTGAAGCAAACTTGTAGTTCGGATTTTCCAGTTCTTCAATGGGAGGCATGTAGCCTATCCATCCTTTTGAAATGGCAAAGAACAACAGGAACACACTGCCTACGGCTAGTAAAAATAGTACCCAAAGGGTATAGATTATTTTCTTTCTCATATTCGTGATACAATAATGCGCAAAGATACGCAAAAGCATGGGAATAACGAAAGAAAGCTATGAGATTAAAGTTTTTTTGGCATGTTTATCAGGTATAGGATTATGAAATATCCGGCTAATCCATGTGTGGAAATAGCCGGATATCAAGGCTTGAGTTGTACTTTTCCTTATTAACGACAGGGACTGATTGCTATTTTCCCCCGACCGTATTAATCTTTTGAACCGACGGATTCGTGTATCTTGTCTGCCATTTTTTCTTTGGCCGTATTCCACATTTCAGTGGTCTTGTCTCCCATTTTCTGCATGGCATCACACATTTTGTCTTTTAACTCTTTTGCCTGTTGTGTGCGTGCATACCGACAGCACACTACTCCTAATACGGTACCCAATCCGAGACCTATCCAGAAGTTTGGTTTACAACAATAATTCATGTTCTTTCTTTTAAAGGGTTTAACATCTGTTTTTGTTTGATACGGACGAGTACAAGTACTTCATCCAAGACTACAAACAAGATGATTCGCCGAATGGTTCGTCCCCAGTAAGAAAGATTAATATTCCACTATGTTTTTGATTTCTTTTATGATCATTCCTCCTCCTTATCCTTTATGTCAGGAAGCATTGCGGTGTGGTCAGTATCAAGGAATATGGTGTCATCTAAGTCTGCAATGGCTTTTTTCTTTTTGTTTTCCTTGGCGCCGGCTTTCAATAGATTTCGTGCGGCCGTAATGATACTTGGTCCTCCATCGGCAGTAGTGATTTTCAGACGGGCCATTTTCTTTACAGTGTCGTTCATGCTCGATTCCACATCCATGAAACGTTGTCCAAAGTCTTGTACCCGCTCTACAATCGTGTTTGCCGCGTCTATCATTGTTTGTTGGTTACTGAGTTGCCGCACTTGTGTCCACATCATTTCCAACACACGTAAGTTCATGTACATGGTTTGGGGACCGAGTATCATAACACCATCATCATAGGCTTCACGCCAGAGGGTGGAGTCGTTGAGAAGTGCAAGATTCAAGGCTCCTTCGATGGGCACGTACATGATGGCAAAGTTCAGACGGTTGTATCCCGATGGCAGATATTTGGTGTATTCTTTCTTGGCGAGTCTTTTTACTTGAGCGCGTACGCTTTGTATATGTGCTTGTAAGTGCAGGCTCTTTTCTTCACTTTCTTCACAGTTCATGTATCGTTCATAATCGGTGAGCGACATTTTGGCATCTACCACTACGTGACGGTTATTCGGGAAATGTAGGATAAAGTCTGGTATCATACCCTTTCCTTCGTCTCCTTTATGGGCTTTTCCATATTGGTCACGTAGAGTTTCCTGTGTGTCGAACTGTTCACCTTCTTTCAGCTCAAGGTCTTCAAGCAGTTGTTTCAGTTTCAGTTCGCCGAAGTTTCCTTGCACCTTCACTTCGCCAGTCAGTGCACGTGTCAGTCGGTCAGCCGTTTCGCCAAGTGCAATGCTTTTTTCCATATTGACCTTGATGGTAGCATCCAGTCGGGTCAAGGCTTCGCTTTGTTGCTCTTTGTTTTTGTTGAAAGCCTCTTGCATATCTTTCAGGCTTTTCTGTAGTGGGTCAATAATCTTTGAAACCTGCTCTTTATTTCGTTCGCCGAGTTCTTCTTGTCGGGCTTTCAATACAGATTCCGATGTCGTTTTCATCTGTTCTTTGATGAGGCTTAATTGCGCTTCGACCTGTTTCTTGTTCATTTCGCGCAGAGCCTCCAATTGTTTTTCAGACGCCTCTTTTACTTGGGCCAGCTGTTTGTCGAACGATTCTTTCAGTGTGCGTGTTTGAGTATCGTATGTAACTTTTGTTTCTGCAGACTGCTTTTCATAGTTCTCCTTTTGTTCGGTCAGTTGCTTCTCGTAATTGTTTTTCTGTTCGGCATGTTGCTTTTCATAAGCATTCTTCAGCTCTTCCTTCTCTTTTTCGTAGCGTACTTTGTCGGCTTCATTGCGTTTGTCTGTTTCTTGGCGGTATTCTTCCCATTGCTTGGAAAGGTTTTCTGCATTGGTGCGTTGTACATCGCGTTCGGAAGTCAGTGTACGTATATCGTCTATATATTTGTTTATGATTCTCTCTTGTTCACTGTTTTTAGCGTTGAGTTCCGTCACTCTGCTTTCCAAAGCAAACAGCTTCTCTTTGTCAGCTTGTTTTCCTGCTCCCCCACTCTTTTTTCCAATGAAATAACTGATGACGGCCATTACCATCATGCCTACGATTGCTATAATTAGATAGATTTCCATGATTACATTTACAAATTTCCAAATTCTTTCATTATTAATTCTTCACCTTCCTCTTGTTCACAATGTATATACCCTTTTCAAGTCCTTCGAGTGACATTGCCTGTCGTCGTACCAGGCGGCCTTGTATGTCGTATATGTCAGCAGGCCATTCTGTATCTGATTCTGTTATGATAGGTTGCATACCATTGGCACTTACTGATAGAGAGGCTTGTGCATCAGTAAAGTACACTTCTTCTCCATTGGCTTTCACAAAGCATATCAGATTAATACTAATGGGATAAGTACCTTCTTTTATCGTAGAGCTTGCGGTCAGTGAAAGGTCAAATAGTGTACCTTGTGTTCCATTTATAACTAAGTTGTCAGGTGAATAGCCGATAATGCGATACACATTTTCAGCTATATGTTCACCTATGAAAACGTGTGTGTCTTTGGTACGTTCGCTGAGTTCTAAACCTGTTTGGCTTTCATCAACGACAATCCCTTTGGGCAGTGCCAGGTCCATTATGCATGCCACGTATGGATGATTGTTATCCAATAGTACAGAGGCTTTCCATGTACTACCTTCGGAGGTCTCAGAAGTGGTTAGTGATAGTGGCACTTCGTTCTCATTGCCAGTCATATCCCATTCGTACCAGTTTGCCAAGTCTGAAGTTTTTGCGTTTTCCATACGTGTTGCCTGACTGCATAGCCATGCCAGGTCACTGGCTGAAACACGACCATTGGCATCGATATCCGCCTGTTCTTCATCGAAAGCACTCTGATCTTTTTCTAAGATGTGTGCCAATAAAGTCTGCAAGTCGGCATCGTCAAAGTGCCCATCTCTATTTGTGTCGCCAAAAGTGTAAGGTATTGGAGTTTCATTGTCGTAGGCCGTCAATTTTCCCATAAGGAAGTTTGCGCGTTGTTCAAGCCATTGCTTCATGCGTTTGGCGTTGGCCTCGTATCCGTTTCCGTCGCTCCATACGGTGTTGTTGTTCACGAACGAGGTCTTTGCATAGTTGTAATAGTCGTCCACATAGTCGAGCAATTCCTGCAAATGGTTTGCCATAAACTCTTTCCAAAGGCGATAGTAGAGGCATTTTACCCAAGGACTTGATTGCCAAAGGGTGGTAAAGAAGCGGCTGCCCGGTCGGGAAGTGTCGTAATTGGCAAAGATATCGTTTGTCGCGCCCGTAGAACAGTAGTTGCGGTTGCTTTCATAACCAAAGGCCCAATCAAAGTCCCAAACAGGTCCGAAGGTATAGGCCGTGTTCATATAGTTCAAATTCTCGCGGTATAGGAATACACTCTTAGGATGTCCTAACTCTGTGTTCAGGACCAATTCGTTCACCAGCATGAACCGTATCAGTTTGTCCAAGTCAAGAAACCGCTCGAAGTGTGAGTTCTGCTTTACGGAAGTCTCGAACTTGTTGAAGTCCGATTGTATTTGTTCAAAGGTAAGCAGCGATTCGCCTTCCGTAAGGTCTGGCTCCTTGATGTTTACGGGCAATGCATAGTTGGCAGACTTGAACTTATATACCTCATCATAGTATTTGTCCAGTTCCAAGAAAGCGGCCTGCGACTCATCGTCAATATCTACACTATTGTTTGCCAATCCTGTTTTTTGTGTGAAAAGATAGCTGCCAAGGTATTTGCCGTTCATGTACAAGTCTACAGGCATGACATCGTTGGCGGCCGCAGCATCTACCAGGCGTGCTATTTTCATGGCTATAGGGTTTGTCATCATCGAACCCGCCTGGGCTTGTGCCAGCAGGTTCCAGTTCTTTCCCTTCTTCCATCCGAAAGGCTTCACGGACTTGGCAAATTTCAATCGGTAGGGCTTTTTGTCATAGTCGCGCCAACTGGTATTTCCTCGTCCTTTTATCTGTACCGAATCCTTGAAATCAGGCCATACGCCTTGTCCCTGAATGGTTATCAGAGCGTTGAGATAATAATCTTTGCTTGTCACCATCTCTCCACCATCAATGTCAATGTCGATACGCGGAACCGAATTGGTGTATTCGGTCAGCCAATCAATATCTACCACCACATCATTTCCCATAGGCACCATGCTATAAGCATACGTGGCAGGTTGGATGAGTTCCGGTCCGTCTGTCTTGTCCGTCACTTCATACAGGTTGAATTCTGCCAGGCAGAGGTAGTTCTTATACCCTACCTTGGTTGCCGTAAAACGCAAGTGATTGTAAGACTGTTCCATAGTGATTGCAGGCGATGTGTAGTCAACTCCCTGCCCCGTTACCGTGAGTCCGTTTGCTTCATTCAGCACACTCACTTCGGTCCATGAGACGCCATCATTTGACGCTTCTATTTTCCATTCCTGTATATTATAGCGGTCGGTATTCGGACGGCTTACATAGTGGAACTGCATTTCTGCAATCGCTTTCTTCAGATCCACTTGGACATAAATCTGTTTGGTGAGGTCCACATCATACACCGCATCTTTCGACCATGTAGAGTGAAAAAATGTAGAAGTATTTTTGTCAAGCATCATATCCAGTCCTTCACCTTCAATGCTTGTCGGAGCATTGGTGGAAAGCATGTCTGCAGTCAATGCAATCTCTTCGGTTGTGATACCCGGTTCGCTCCACACTTCATCGGTCATTTTTACAGCCGCAAGTTTTTGGTGCTCCGGAAATGCAACAGTATAAACGACCTCATCATTAAATCGTAGTCTTGATTCTCCACTCACCTGTTCTTCCCCATTCACATATACCTTCGCTTCATTGTTGTCCAGTGTGAAGGTTGGAGTCAGATACTTTCCGATGGAGGCTATCGACGCAGTAGCTCGTCCCTCTTGAGTAATTACGGCCTCTATATCATTTGTCAATTCATCATTCAAATCTTCATGAAAGGCCAGTGCTGTCATCGTCGGATAGGCAGGAGGCAGATTGCTGATTTGGACCACCTCATCCTTGCTCCAGCTCAATATACTGTCGTTAAGCAATGTGAGGCTGTATCCCTTATCTGTGGAACTGACCTCTTTTACCATTTCTGCAGGATAGCCTGATACCCGACCGTCGGAAAGGTACACATAGTGATTTTCTGCATTCGCTATAATGGTGGTCAATATGGCCCAAATGGCTATGATTCTCCGCATAGTGTTCTTTTATTTATATTATTAAGGTGTAATTTCGCTGTCAAAGGTAATACAATTCCTGAACTTTTTCAGTGATTGTGGCCAAGTATTTGTGTCATGTTTCTATATTTTCTTAAATGAAACCCTTTTATGGCATTCTTTTTTTCCGAAGTGTTAATGTCTGGCTGTTATGTTGTCTTAATCAGTTCCCTTCAAATGAGGAAATATACCCGACCTGCGAAAAAACCTTTCCAATCTCTATCCTCGTATCAATATAAATTCGTACCTTTACACCCAATTACGAAAAACAAGACGAAACGTTTATACCTGAATTATATGGAAAACAGAAGTTTAGTTACCATTGCGGACCACTCCAAGGAGAAAATCATGTATCTTCTGGAGATGGCCAAACTTTTTGAGGAACATCCCAATCGTAAGATTCTTGACGGACGGGTTGTCGCTACATTGTTCTTCGAACCTTCTACCCGTACCCGACTGAGTTTCGAGACTGCAGCCAACCGGCTTGGTGCGCGTGTCATTGGATTTACAGATCCGAAGGTGACCAGTTCCTCTAAGGGCGAAACCCTGAAGGATACTATCATGATGGTCAGCAATTATGCCGATGTCATTGTGATGCGTCATTATCTCGAAGGGGCAGCGCGTTATGCCAGCGAAGTGGCTCCTGTACCTATTATCAATGCCGGTGATGGAGCCAATCAGCATCCTTCGCAGACAATGCTCGATCTTTATAGTATCTACAAGACACAGGGAACACTGGAGAATCTGAACATTTACTTGGTGGGCGACCTCAAGTATGGCCGTACGGTACACTCGTTGCTCATGGCTATGCGTCATTTCAATCCCACATTCCATTTCATAGCTCCCGAAGAGTTGAAGATGCCCGAGGAGTACAAAGCATATTGCCGTGCACAAGGTATCCGTTATGAGGAGCATACCGACTTTGACGAACATACCATTGCAGAAGCCGACATCCTGTATATGACCCGTGTACAGCGTGAACGTTTTACCGACCTGATGGAGTACGAACGTGTGAAGGATGTGTATATTCTCAAGAACAGTATGCTGGCCGGCACACGTCCCAACCTGCGTATTCTGCATCCTCTTCCCCGTGTGAACGAGATTGCCTATGATGTCGATGCCAACGAAAAGGCATATTATTTCCAACAGGCTCATAATGGTCTCTTTGCCCGTCAGGCACTCATCTGCGATTGCTTGGGTATAACTATTGACGAGGTGAGAGAGGATAAGACGATAATTAGGTAATGTGCTAATGTGCTAATTTGCTAATGTGTTAATTTGCTAATTTGCCAATGTGCTAATGTGCTAATGTTTATACAGCACTGTTTCCATTAATCCCATTAGCTCCCAAACCCCTAACTCCCAAATAAAAAAAGACTATGGACAAGAAAGAACTTCAAGTGGCCGCCCTCGAGAATGGTACGGTCATCGATCACATACCGGCCGAGAAAGTTTTTACCGTGGTATCACTCCTCGGACTTCAGGATATGAAGACACCTATCACTATCGGTGCCAACCTGGAAAGTAAGAAATTAGGATGCAAAGGCATCATCAAGGTGGCAGACCGCTTCTTCACCGACGAAGAGATCAGCCGTCTCTCTGTGGTAGCTTCCAGTGTGAAGCTGAACATTATCCGCAACTACGAGGTGGTAGAGAAGAAGACCGTCAATATACCCGACGAATTGCGTGGCATCGTCAAATGTAGTAATCCCAAGTGCATCACCAACAACGAACCGGGCATGGACACCCTTTTCCATGTGGTGAACAAGGAGCAAGGTACGCTCAAATGCCACTATTGCGAAAAGACACAACGGATTGAGAAAGTGAAATTGGTTTGATAGTGACTAGCGACTAGTGACTAGCGACTAGTGACTAGTGGCTAGCGATTAGGGATTAAACCAGATATAAATTTAATTTATGGACAATGTCATTTCACATAAAGATTTGAAAGTATGGCAGAAAAGTATCGAGTTGGTAGTTTGGGTTTATCAGATTACCAAATCATTCCCTAAGGAGGAACTTTATGCTTTAACAAGTCAAATGAGGAGGTGCACATCTTCCATTCCTGCCAATATAGCAGAAGGGTCGGCCAGAAGAAATACGGGAGAATTCAGGCAATTCTTACATATATCTTTAGGTTCAGCTGCTGAGCTTGAAACCTTTTTGGTCATATCAGAAAAGCTAGGATACTTGAATGTCGAAGACAAAGAAAGAACAATCGAATTACTCAATGAAGTTATGAGAATGTTGGTAGGATTGATAAGAAAACTGAATAACAAACAATCTATGCAAGACTAGTCACTCCCCCCTAGTCACTAGTCGCTACTCCCTAGTCGCTAGTCGCTAGTCACTAATCACTAACAATTATGAAACAAGACTGGAAACCGGGGACTATGATTTATCCCCTGCCTGCCGCATTGGTGAGCTGTGGCAGCACCCCCGAAGAATACAACATCCTCACCGTAGCATGGACGGGCACCATCTGCTCCGAGCCGGCCATGTGCTACATCAGTGTGCGCCCCGAGCGTCACTCCTATCCTATTCTGAAGAAGAACATGGAGTTCGTCATCAACCTCACCACCAAGGACATGGCCTTTGCCACCGACTGGTGCGGTGTACGTTCTGGTCGGGATTACAATAAGTTCGAAGAGATGAGGCTCACCCCTGGCAAGGCCAAGTGTGTGCAATGCCCCATCATCGAAGAATCCCCACTCTGTATAGAGTGCCGTGTGAAGGAGGTTGTCTCCCTTGGGTCGCACGACATGTTCATTGCTGAGGTGCTCAATGTGAAGGCTGATGAGAAATACCTGGATGAAGAGACAGGCAAGTTTGACCTTGCTGCCAGCGGCCTCATGGCCTATGCCCATGGCGGATATTACGAACTTGGAAAGAAAATAGGCAAGTTCGGCTGGTCGGTGGAGAAGAAAGAGAAGAAAAGGTAGTTTGTCAGATGTTCGCTTCCTCTGGACAAACACAACGTTCTTGTTGACAATGCATCACAATCCCCGCAACCATTCGTTGAAGATAGGTTGCGGGGATTGATGTAATATTCTTTTTTCTACTTCTTACATTTTTAAAGCAATCTATTCCAACAGTATCACCTTGGCCTCCCCATTGTTCATGTTGGGCATTGTTGCCCCTACGGGTGCTCCTATGTAAGTTGGGTCGCACACCGTAAAGCGTTGGTTATTCAGTAGGATGTAGTCACCCGTTATATAATCAGTAAAATGTACGGCCGTTGCCAAATGTCCTGGGTAATAGACAAGTACCACTTTTAAGTCTAACAAATCACGCACCAGACGGCTGAATAGGATGGATCGGTCTTCGCAATCGCAATAGGGATAGTAAAGAGATTCTTCGGCAAAGAAAGCCCGGTCGTCACCCCATACTTTGTCATCGTATTCATAGACGAAGGCCGTTTGTACGAAGTTCAGTAGCATATTGGCGGCTTCTTGTTGCGACTTTCCCTGTATGGCATTCCGCAGTGCTGGGTAAAGCGAATCTTTCATACCTTTTGTCAATGGAGTATTCGCATACATAGCCCAACGGGTCATGAAGTCCTCCCCCACTTGCGACGTGGGATAACTGTTGTAGAAATCTATCAGATTACGGTTCCCTTGTATCGTAACATTCAATTGCGGATAACGCTTCGATTTCAATGTCCGTACATCCGACGGCTTGTTAGCCAATTTCGTTTCTTGTGCAATCCATAGCGAAAGTGGTTGCTCTTTGGGGAAAGACGCTTCACAAATGTACAGGCTATTCTCCTTATAATCAAGTGGGTAATAGTCTTCGCCTGCAATTTGGAAGTAAGGAATCCCATAGATGCAATGTCGGCTTGCCACCATCAGGTACAACCGTCCACTCTCTCCTCTACCTATTCGCATTTTGTAACCCGATTGGCAGTAGAGGTAAGCCATCAACAGTGTGCTCTCGTTCGTATTTGCTCCGCAGAATTGAGTGCCCAACTCCTTTAACATCTGCAAGTAAGCCCAATCACACAATCCGTAGCGGATACGGAGTTCCAGACAATCACGGATTACATTGTCGAATTTCTTTTCTCCAGAAAGCCGTCTCCACGCATCAGCCACATGGTTTTCATTAGTTCCTGTTAAAGAAAATCGCATATCATTGTCAAGCCTCACTTGTCCTTCCGTACCATAGAATCGGAAGGCAAAACGTTCTTCTATCGGTTGCGGTTGATCCTTGATGGGTTCCACTGGCTTAGGTTGTGGAGCTGGTGGAGCTATCGGTACAATATCCACATAGGGTAACTCTTTGTCCTTGATTCTTCCCTCTCCCTCTTTGTAAGGCATCGGTGGTATTGGCTTGTCTTTGATGGGAGAGACTTTAGGGAGCAAACCGTGAAACTGTCTCCAAGTATTCTCCAGAAAGTCTGCATACTCTTCGTTAATACTGTCTCTAAATGATTGGTAATCATTCATCGTAGTTCTTTGAAATGACGAATATCCCCCTAATATTTTATCTCGAAATTCATCAAAATCATCTTTGGTTTGTCCAACAGCATCAACAGATACAGTAGAAGCTATTACGATGTATATTAGCAGTCTTTTCATCAATTAAAATCTTCAGGGCCATAAAGTCCAAAGTTTGGGTCTTTTTCTGGTTGCCAAGTCCTTACTTTAATGGTAGGATGTTGTGGATCGTTTATATCCACCATTAGGAATAAATAGCCTTTGTCTCCATAATTAGAAGAGTAATATTCTTGCGAAATCTGTATGGCATATACTTCGCCACCTTTTCCCAGTTTCCTGACATCATTGTTGGCAAAACGCAGGTTAATATATTCTTTGCTTGCGAAACTCTGTGCCAGTTTCTTTAAATAACTACGTTTGTCATACCTGTTATATTTTACTAACCGATTGTCAAATTGCACCATATTGTCAATATCTGTGGCTTGTGATGTTGGGTGATAAGCTACTGTACCTGTAATGATGACTGCATCATCATCAAATACTGTTTCAATGTAGTCAAGTCGTTTCAAAGCATATGCTGTCTGATAGTTTTCAAGGAATTGCATAATCGCCATTCTCGCTTCTTTGGGCCATACACCTTTTCCTAAAATATCCCGTTCTGCCACTTTACCCAATCCGAATGATACATTCTCTATCTTTCGTTCATTGTTGAACGTAAATATAACATCCTCAACAAACGATTTACGCATACCGTTCTTAAACGAGAATGCCATTTGCAGTCCTCGTGAAACCACATCGTCCCCTATATTATAATAGGTATATGCAGGAGTACTTACTACTTTGGCATTCCCATATTTTAACAGGTCATTGAAAATTGTATATCCATCACTCGTAAACAAATTCTGAACATGATTATAATCTTTAGAAACAATGGCATCTACCACCCGTTTCATTGCTACTTCGTATGCTGCAATGTCAATTTTCATGAAAGAGTTATCAAGAACTTTACTTGTTGTAACAGAATCTTCTGTTATAACAACAGGCGAGGTTTTCAGATCATTCTTTACGTTAAAATATGCATTTCGCATAGCCAGACTTTTAGTCGCCTTCATGACATTTTCTACTTCCCTGTCAATATGTGATTCATTTCGGTATTCATATTCTACTTTCAATTGATAGTTTTCGCTTACATTGCCTGGAGCCAATTCAAGAATGCCACAACCATCTTTTGCACTATAAATGTTGCTCCAATCGCGTCCATCAAAATAGGTATAATCGATGCTACTTACGGGATTGTTTTGGTATGTAATGAACAGTTCCACATCCATATCATCCTTTTTCACTACTTTCATTTCCAAGTCGGAGAATATTTTATCTATTTGATGCGGTATCCAATGTGTCAGTACCTGTTTTTCTCCCTTCTCATCCACATAGTAAGCTTCATTAGGATACTGCAACGACCTCACCAGTACCAATCCCCAATAAAAGTCCTTCAAGGCCACATCAATTTTCCCTTTCTCTAAGGCTTTCAATGCTGATTCAACATAATCTACCGCTTTCTGTTTCCGACTTTCAAAGATGCGATTCACCTCTGACCGTTTAATCCATCGTCCCACATGTGCATCGGGTTCGTTTTTCACTATGAAACGTTCTGTATTAGTCAATGTGGCTTGTGAATAGGTATTGATTACTGACTGAAACGATGTGTGTGTATTCACTCTCTCATTGGTCACCTCTTCGCTATCGTGTTGCTTGACGTCCCCAACTACTTGCACACTGATTTTACTTATCAGGTCGTTCAACGCATTGTTGTCAGCTTCGTTGACGGTTACGCCCCACCCTTCGCCCCAAAGATTTTCGGGATTAGCCTTCACATGCTCCCAGTCTTGTGCTATGACTGGGAGTATGCAAAGCCATAAACAGATGATTAAAAACGTGTGTTTTGTCATTACAGAATCACTTCTTTTCAAAACCTTCTTTAACAAATTGGCTAACCTTTTCGGCATACTTTTGAGCCGCTTCACTCTCTTTTAGAGCATTTTCCATAGCACGAATACGTGCACGAGTGGCTGCATTCTCGTCAATGATGAAGAATGTCTGCATTTCATATTCGCCACTTTTTTTGTCAAGCAAGCGGATAATGCTGTATGACTCACGCATTTCACCCTTTATCTCTTTCTCAACAAGACGTTCGTAAGCGCCATAGAAATGGTCAAATTCTGCCGAAGTGTCATTGCCGTTGCTGGCCATATCGCTTACAATTCGTCCTTTCAAAGTGCTACCTGCATGTTGGGCATATGTGATGCAAGCATTATTCACGGCTTCTTGATGACCAATGTTCTTTGATTTGAAACGTGGAGCTACTCCCACAACTTCGTAACCATTCTCACCGAGAACATTCAGTTTCTCGTAGTGGGTCAGCAAGGCCACTTCCAAACTACGGCTGCTGGCAAACAGTTGCCATTTGCCTTTTTTGTACTCCTTCATCTTTTGTTTGTACTCTTTCTTCTGAGCTTTTGCAAGCGCTTTGTTTTGCGCATCTACTGCCGGAACTACAAAGAATACGGCAAGCAGGAAAATAATAATCTTTTTCATAATTCTGAAATATTTGTTAGTTAATAGATAAGGCGAGACGAAGACCGCTATAAGTATTTGAATAATCATAAGAAGCTGAAAGTAACTTACAATTATCTACAGAGCCATTAAAATATCCGCCACAATAATAATGATAATCACTTTTCATTGTAGAAGTCCATCCCACAAATTTCCTGACATATCATAGAATCCCAATTCGTTGGGCTTTAATTGAGCGACCTCATGAGTTTGGGTGTTTGAGTTTTTAGAGTACCATCCGGTAATTCGCACCCATGTAAACTTCATCATGCTTTATGAAATCACGCTTTAATTTGACATGCTTATTTGTTACGGAACCATCCAAGTGAATCTTGTTTTTATATTTTGCATATCCATCCTTTTCCAACCTAAGTTTATAATTACCAGAAACTGTCTTTATATCCAATGGGGTTAAACCTATATATTCATCATTTAAATAGACTTTTGCATTTGAAGGGCTAGAGGTTAGCTTCATATTACAAAAATCCGACAATTTCAAGAACAAGCTGTCATTTTCTCCTTCATTGACAACAATTGTCCGTTCTTCCGTCTTGTATCCGTCTTTAGATAACATAATTTTGTGTGAACCAATCAATATCGTTTGTGTCATGAATGGCGTTTTTCCGACTTTTTTACCATCAATGTAGATATCTGCATTACTAGGATTTGAAGTGGCATAAACTGTTCCATAAATTGGTCGTGGAGTTTCACAACTGAATGTTATAGGATTAGTTGATGAAATATTCACTCGTTTGGTCGTGGAACGGTGGCTGCTTTTTCTGCATTCAATCACATGATTTCCTATAACCAATGGACCTGTCCAAGTTCCTGTTCCTTTGCGTTCATTATCTATCCAAACGGTAACGTCGTCAACCGTTTCAATGGTCACAATAGCATGATTGCTTACCATTTTATCTGGACGCAACTGAAACAATACACTATCTTGAATGGTTATATTTGTTTCATAAGGGATGTAAAGTGGATTAGAAATTGTTACTTTGTGATTTCCACTTTTCAAAGGTAGGTGTTGCATTGGCAAAGCCCCCACCCGATTATCATCCACATAAAGTTCCGCACCTATATATTCGTCTTCTGTTTGGACTTCCAAGTAGCCAAAAGCCTGTTTTAGCGAAACATTGAATATATGAGGATTATCTGGGTCATTGATAGTTATTGCCCCTTCATAAGTGTGATAATTTTCCGCCAACACTCGGCAATTATATGAACCAAAAGATAGTTCTCGGACAATGCGTCCGTCTTCATCAGGTGTTTCACGCATACCGTTTAAAATCACTTCAGCATTGGAGGGTGACACTGTTAATTCCATTATTTGTGTTCTTGAATCATCAAAGACTGTTGTTATCACCTTATCTGTCGTCAATTCAAGAATATAAGTGCGTGCTTTCTGCACAGATAATCCCAAATCATGATTACGTATAATTCCCAATTGCGGATGTGAGATTGTCAATCTTTTCAATCCATGAGGGACATATACCCAAATTTCGCCAGGATGTTCCTCTGTTTTGGTAATACCCAACGAACCACCGTCAAATGTGAATCCACGTTGCGTAGTCTCCACCTTTATCAATGCACATTTATCACCATTTTGATCAGTGACCATTGTTCCTTCTGTATTTGCTGTCAAATCTGTCTCCAATAAATAGAATCTGGCTATAGACATTTTTTGACCAACACATGGAAGAATAAATGTCAACAATAACGAAATAAATATTATTTTAATTTTCATAATTTAAAAGAACTCTAAGAATTTCTTGTACTTTAGCAGACCTGACTCCCTTTGGTCTAAATTCTTGATGTTCCTTTTAATACATTCACATAAAAAAGCGCGGGAGCCTGTACCATCACTCGTCCCGCATATAGAGGCCTTCGCATTGCCCAATCAAGTTGAACGAGCAATGCAGAGCCCCACGCTGATATGTATATGTAACCATACTGCCCGCACAATGTTCATACGGATACACTATGGCATATATACACCCAAGGGGCATCTACCATTGCTATGTTCATGACTTGATTTTGGAGTTTGCGAAGTTCCTATATGCCAAGAACAAAGCGTTGATAAACGCCTTTTCACATGTCTGTGTTTCTCAGATTTGGCTTCATGCGAAACCAACACGCGAGAAACGGGGCAAAGATAAGGATTAATTATGAATTATAAATTATGAATTATGAATTTTTTCTTCCGAGGTGTAGTACTACTTAATTGGGGGCTGAGTTTTGAGTGCTGAGTTGTGAGTTCTGAGTTTTGAGTTCTGAGTGCTGAATGATGGGAAATCTTCAAATTCGTCCTCAAGAACATGAAAATTTTCTAAAAACTATGTTTTCTGAAAATGTATCTATTAAGCTGTAAATCAACATGCTGTAGTTTCCTGAAAATTTCTATTTTAGGGAACGTGCGTTTCCGGCCTGAGAAACGCGCGTTCCCCCATGGGGAAATCACAGTTCCCCTATAAGGGAAACGAGCGTTCCCCCGTGGGGAAACGGCATTTCCTACGGGGGGATAAAAAAGTGGAACTTGAGGGGGATAAAAGTTTCCGTTGAGGGGTACTCCTCTTATTGTGATAACTGGTTCTCGTTGGCCTTGACTTCATCTGAAAAAGGCGCATCCGAAAAAAACATCAAATCTGAATCCTTAATATTAAAGAAAAGTTGTACCTTTGCACTTTCATTTATAAAATGTACACGCGAGATAGAAATAACTAACATATAAAACAGACAATGAAAAGAGACGAACTGATTTTTGACATTATCGAGAAGGAACATCAGCGTCAGCTGAAAGGTATCGAATTGATTGCTTCGGAAAACTTCGTGAGCGACCAGGTGATGGAGGCTATGGGCAGCTGCTTGACCAACAAGTATGCTGAGGGTTATCCCGGCAAGCGCTACTATGGCGGTTGCGAGGTGGTGGACCAGAGCGAGCAGATAGCCATCGACCGTCTGAAGGAACTCTTCGGTGCCGAATGGGCCAACGTACAGCCTCACTCAGGTGCTCAGGCCAATGCCGCCGTATTGCTGGCTTGCCTGAATCCAGGTGACAAGTTCATGGGCTTGAACCTGGCTCATGGCGGACACCTCAGCCACGGTTCATTGGTGAACACCAGCGGTATCCTCTACACTCCCTGCGAATATAACCTGAACAAGGAGACCGGTCGTGTGGACTACGAGCAGATGGAGGAAGTGGCTCGTCGCGAGCGTCCGAAACTCATCATCGGTGGTGGTTCGGCTTATAGCCGCGAATGGGACTATGCCCGTATGCGCCGTCTGGCCGACGAGGTGGGTGCCCTGTTGATGATTGACATGGCTCACCCTGCCGGACTGATTGCCGCAGGCCTGTTGGAGAACCCCGTGAAGTATGCCCATATCGTGACTTCTACCACTCACAAGACTCTGCGCGGTCCTCGTGGCGGTATTATCATGATGGGTAAGGACTTCCCCAACCCATGGGGTAAGACCACTCCGAAGGGCGAGGTGAAGATGATGTCCCAGTTGCTCGACAGTGCCGTATTCCCCGGTCAGCAGGGCGGTCCGTTGGAGCACGTGATTGCGGCCAAGGCCGTGGCTTTCGGCGAAGCTCTCCAACCCGAATATAAGGAATATCAGTCACAGGTGCAGAAGAATGCCAAGGTGTTGGCTCAGGCCCTTATCGACCGTGGCTTCACCATCGTGAGCGGTGGTACAGACAACCACTCTATGCTGGTTGACCTGCGCGAGAAGTATCCCGACCTCACCGGTAAGGTGGCCGAGAAGGCGCTGGTAGCTGCCGATATTACCGTGAACAAAAATATGGTGCCGTTTGACAGCCGCTCGGCTTTCCAGACATCAGGTATCCGCCTCGGTACTCCCGCCATCACTACCCGTGGTGCTAAGGAAGACCTCATGCTGGAGATTGCCGAAATGATTGAAACGGTATTGAACAATCCCGAAGACGAGGCCGTAATCGCCAGCGTTCGTCAGCGTGTGAACGAGACGATGAAGAACTATCCTATCTTCGCGTATTAAAGACGAGCGACTAGTGACTAGCGAATAGCTACTAGTGATTAGTGACTAGTTACTAGCTACTAGTGACGAGCGACTAGTTACAAGTTACAAGTTACAAGTGAATATATCAAGGAGGGCATGTCAAAATGCCCTCCTTGATTTTTTTAGACGCAGATTTTTCGATTTGCCAAGGGAACTCCGCAGACGTCGCAGGTTTTATTTGACGTGAGTTCGATATAAGGAACATGGCGAATAGAAGTAACTAAAATCACCCACTTCGATCATCGCTCACCGCTCATCCGCTCACCTCTCACCGCTCATCCGCTCACCTCTCACCGCTCATCCGCACACCTCTCACCGCTCATCCGCTCACCTCTCACCGCTCATCCGCTCACCTCTCACCGCTCATCC
>JAZQAG010000047.1:0-57489 GCA_045545095.1 Phocaeicola sp.
TGATTCCCTTTTATTTTATGATAAATTCAAACCATCCTAATGACATTTTGTCTCACACTAAATAACTTAACTATAAATTGAAAGGGGATATAATATTACACTACATATTAAACATAATGTACATTATACAGGATTATTAAATTATTAAAAGAGGCTTTACAATAACAGAATTTAAAGTAAAAATCCTATGATTGGAATTATTGCATATATTAATAAAAAAGTTATATTTAACAAATTAATATCGCTATTTAAATATCCACTACAAGTGTATAGATTAGAAACCCAATACTTGCAAGATTCATCTATCCGTTTATTTACAGCTATATACAACCAATACATTAAGATTCCGATTAAACATCCTAATAAAGCCCCAAACAATATATCACCAGGATAATGTACTCCTAAATAAATACGCGAATACGAACTAAGTATGGCCCATATAAACATCATCACAGAAAAACTCCATTTTCTTATCAATAAGGATAAAAATATACTTATACCAAATGTATTTGCAGCATGGCTTGAAATGAACCCATATTGACCACCTCGATAGTTATTTACAATATCTACCATATACATTATATAGGGATCTTGGGTAGGTCTAAATCGCTCAAATACGGGTTTAAATATTCCTGAAGAAACACGATCACAAATAACAATAACTAACAGAATTGACACAAGAGTCCATACAAAAGATTTTAACGAATTATTTTTCAGTATTACATATAACAACACTACAAAAAAAGGAATCCATGTTTGAGTCGAAGTAATCATCTGCATTACTTCGTCCCAAAACATAGATTCACTTCCATTCATTATCAATAACAAATCACGGTCTGTGTTTAGAAGTTGTTGTATATCAAATTCACTCATTTGTACAATTAGAATTATTGAGTAATTCTATAACAAGCCTCTTAGAACCTGCAAGATATTTGACATTATTATATGATCTCCAATGCATTAGCAGGTATCCACCCAACATTTCCATCAGCTAATCTAATCTCTTTCCATTCGCGCATTGATGCATCTTTTATTGTAACCTTACATCCTTCATGCAGGACAAAAAGGTCTGTTCCGCTTTTGTCTGGTGTACTTTTTACTGTTATACTAGGACGCATCACGATTGCATTTTCTCTATTTTTCGAAATGTCTGCCTGATACTTTGCTGAGAAATTTGCTATCACACAGCATAATAAAGAAATTATGGCAAAAGAAAATCCACATTTCCTCAAAGCCATTTTGTTGCAGAACAAATAAACAGAAAGACTGCAAACAAAGACAATAAACAATCCAATAGCCCATTTTGCCCAACCATCAGCGCTCAAAAGATTGGCGAAATCTTTGGCCCAAGTCACGAAAAACAATTCCCTTAGAGGAGCAATTTTATCAATTGTTTTACTTTTTGCCAATTCCAAATTAAAACGTATATCACTATCCCCAGGTTTCAAGAGCAAGGCTCGCTCGTAATTCAAGATAGCTTTCCCCCATTCGGAAGTTTTATAATAGCAATTTCCAAGATTGTAGTAAACAAAGGGGGACACTCCCTGTTCTTCGAGTATTTGTTCATATATCAATGCAGCTTCTTGAAATTTTCCATTACTATATAATTCATCAGCCTGTACCTTGTCAACGACTCCCCCACTCTGCTGAGCAATATTATTCAGAGAATCCACATTTTCTTGTGCCATTGCACATGATACCCCGATGAATAACACTCCCAACACATATATATTGATTATTCTCATGTCTCTTTTATTTATTTCGTTTAATAGAATTTTCCATTTTGCTAATCACCTCTATAGCGGATGTATATACTTGTTCCATACCTCCAGCCACACTTGTTGGTGCATACCGCGCAAATTCACATTCATTCAATATTTTGATGAAATCATCAGTAAGTCCCTTATCCACATGGCGATTCATCAACTCCTGTTCTACATTATCTTTAGACAACTGAGCCACCGGAATATTCATTTTGTCGCTGATATATCCCCACGAAGCCTTTAAAATCTCTTCATAAAACGCCTCCTGTTTATTTTCAGTCATCAACTTGGATGCAAGTTTCAAACGCTTAACGGCTACTTTATTGGCATTCTTCGTTCTGACTCTAGAAACATTGGCATTTTCAATAGCATGTTTTCGATAAATGATTACAGCAATAACCAAAATAAGCAATGGAACAATATAACACAAATAATACTGCCAAGTTCCAAACAAACCACTTCCTTTGGAGTACAATGCAACATTTCCCATTTTGATATATCGAATATCTTGTCCTATCAGTTTCACATCTTCCTTATTACTATAATTGCTTATCAATTGTTCCGAAGAGCCTCCCTCTCCTTTTGCCACATTCAATTCATACGATTCGGTAGTCAATGTCTTGTAGCTTTGGGATTTCAAATCAAAATAAGAAAATTCAACAGATGGTATAGTGAATGTTCCTGCATGACGAGGTATAGCCAGATATTCAATAAATTTCTTTCCTGACAATCCGTTACGTGTCAATGAGAATTTATTTTCCACTTTAGGGTCATACGTTTCAAAATCCTGTGGAAAATCCACCTCCGGTGTGTTTATCAATTTCATATTACCGGTTCCTGAGATTTCCAATTTTAGAGTCACAGCCTCGTTAGCCTTCAACTCCGTTGTACTGATAGACGATTTAATGGAAAAATCCCCCACTCCACCAGAGAACGAGGCAGGTTTACCTGTTGGAAGCGGACTGACATTGACTGTCAATTTAGGAGTTGATATAGTCTTACGCACATCCACATATCCCGTTCCTCCATTGAAGAACATATCAAATGGATCCATGCTTCGTTGCGTTCTGACGGCCACTGTTGCGTCAAAATCGATAGAAGGAATCTCTAATTTACCTGCCTGTTGGGGGAAGAGAACGTACTGGCTCCACACAATGGTGTTGTAGTTACGTCCTTGGTAATGCTCCAAGGTCGGTTGTCCACGCTGCAATTCAACCTCCTGGGTAAGAAATCCTTTCAGGTCAGGCATCTTAATCTCCAGTTCACGCAAACTCACTGTAAAATATACCTTGTAGGTCAAGAGGATAGCTTCCTGCTCGTAAGCATTCGTCTTGTTCACCGTAGCGGTGATAAAAAGATCATTGCTAGAAATCTGACCGGTAGAAGAGGCACTGGAAATACGCCCTTGTCCCCTACCTGCCTGTTGGCCATTACCTGTCGTCCGATCAGGAGGAAGTACCTTAACCTTCAAAGAATTGGATATTTTTGAATCACCATCTGCCACGATAGAAGCACCAGGGATGGAATATTCGCCCTCCTTGACACCCATAAGGATATAAGTGTAAGTGATCGTACTGGTACTCGTAACTTCACCATTAACAATAGAGGTACTGCTACTACGTGATGAAGAAGGCCCCATCAATACTTCGAAACCTTCGAACGAAGGTGCCCGAAAGTCCTTCACCTTCTGTGTGGTCACAGTATATGACACACGGAATTGCTCACCCTTGACTACAGCATTGGGTGCCGAAGCGGTAAACTGCACTTCATCGGCAAATGTACTGACGCTTGCAATCAATAATGCGAATAATAAAAACAATATCTTTTTCATTTTCTTATTTCATTCTTCACTTTACCATTACCAATCTTTCTCAAATCTACGTGGCTGTACTTCCTGCATAGCCTTCTTCACTTTCTCTTGCACATCTTTTTCATCCTGCATGATAGCTTTTAGCATCTGCTCAGCATTCTCCTGCGACATTTCATTCTGCTGTTGTTGCTGCTGTTGTTCTTGTTGCTGTTGCTCCTGCTGATCTTGCTGGTTCTGCTGTTGCTCTTGCTCCTGCTCCTCCTGCTTTTCCTCTTGCTGTTGCTGGTCTTGATTTTGCTGCTGTTGTTGCTCCTGTTGCTGCTTTTGCTTCATAGCAACGGTAAGGTTGTAGCGAGTCTCATGGTCAGTAGGATTGTTGCGCAACGCAGTCTTATAAGCTTCAATGCAGGCATCCAATTGTTTGCTGCTCTGCATCACCACTCCCATATTGTGATAAATCTGTGCCAACTGCTCTTTCCCTTCGGGAGAAGTGGCAATGTTCTTCTCATTCACAGGTACCAGAGAGGCAGCATTGGTGAACTGTTCCATCGCCTCTTGGGCTTTTTGCTGCATCAACAAGGCATTACCCAAGTTATACATGGCTTCCATAGATTTGGGATTGATGTCCAAGGCACGCCGATATTCCACCTCAGCCTTTACAAACATGCTGTCGGCATACAGTTTGTTGCCTCGGCGTACAAAATCCCTATCCGTCTTCTGTGCAAAACTGCTTGCAACTACTAAAAACAGACAAATAAGAGAGAAGATATATTTAGTTTTCCACATAATTAACGAAACAATCTGATGTTCTTAAACAATGGATTTTTACGCTCAAGAATGAGCAATTCCAATACCAACACTATCAAAGCTATCCAAGCAACGACCATAAACTGCTCATCGAACTCTGTAAAGACGGTAGTCTCCACATCAGCTTTGGCCAACTTGTCTATCTCGCTCTGCAACAGGCGTTGAGCTGAGTTAGAGTTATCTACTCGAATATACATACCTTTACCAGCTTGAGCAATCTGCTGACACATTTGCTCATTCAAACGAGTGACAATGACATTTCCTTCCTTGTCCTTACGGAAATCATTAGCACGAGTGCCTGAAGGAATCGGAGAACCTTCGGGAGAACCTACTCCAAGCACATACACCTGCATACCTTTCTCTGCAGCTGCACGGGCAGCCTCTTCGGCTCCACCTTCATGATTCTCACCATCAGTAATGATGATAATGGCCCGCCCTACCCCTTCTTTAGGGGTAAAACTACGCATGGCCAAATTGATGGCTCCACCTATGTCAGTACCCTGACTGGCTATCAACGAAGGGTCAATAGCATCGAGGAACATCTTGGCTGAGATATAGTCACTGGTAATGGGCAATTGCGTGAAAGCCTGACCAGCAAAGACAATCATACCCACCTTGTCGTTTGTGAAGCTATCCACCAATTTGCTCACCAACTTCTTGGATTTCTCCAAACGGTTGGGTTGTACATCCTCGGCCAACATAGAGTTTGAAATATCTAAAGCAATGACAGTCTCAATACCACTACGCTTGACCGTCTCCATCTTCGAACCGAATTGAGGACGAGCCAACACGAAGATAATCAGTACTATGGCAATGAATGAAAGCCAAAATTTCCATGCCATGCGGGCACCTGACACATCGGGCATCAATTGCTTCAACAACTCAGGGTCACCATATTTTTTTATGCGTTGTACACGGCGATAGTTCGAATAGAAATAAAAGCCTAACAAAAGAGGCAATATCGCCAACAGATACAAACTTTCAGGGTTTCCAAATCTAAACATAATCCTTACATTATTCTTCGTTTAAGGAATCCTCCTCAATACAGAGTTTCTCAACAACACTTCCAACAAGATGCACGCCAAGGCAATCCATGCAAACACTTGATATTCCTCCTCGCGCTTACTGAATTCCTTCACGTTCAGC
This sequence comes from Phocaeicola sp., assembly GCA_045545095.1. Lineage (GTDB taxonomy): Bacteria > Bacteroidota > Bacteroidia > Bacteroidales > Bacteroidaceae > Phocaeicola_A. The sequence continues at coordinate 5,527 of JAZQAG010000047.1, forward strand.
TTGGTTTTCTCCAACTTGTCAATTTCGGCATATACCTGACGCAATTTGTCGTTGCTGGTAGCACGGAAATAGTTTCCACCCGAGGTGGTAGCTATTTGTGTCAAGGTTGACTCATCTATTTCAACGGGTTGATTCATGTACTGAACACCCATAGGAGTTTGAATAGGATAAGGTGCTGTGCCATTGGTCCCTACACCGATTGTATAAACTCTTACTCCAAAGCTTTTCGCAATCTCAGCAGCGGTTAAAGGAGAGATGTCTCCCCGATTATTTGAACCGTCGGTAAGCAAAATCACCACCTTTGATTTGGCCTTGCTATCCTTCAAGCGCGATACGGCATTGGCAATACCCATACCGATAGCCGTACCATCGTCAATCATACCACGTTGGGCAATGGAGCAATCGATATCGCGGAAGAGATTGAGCAACACGGCATGGTCAATGGTGAGCGGACATTGTGTAAAACTCTCACCAGCAAAGATGGTAAGACCAATATTATCGTTAGGACGTCCGTTGATAAACTCGGCAGCCACCTCTTTAGCTGCCTCAATACGGTTTGGCTTCAAGTCTTGTGCCAACATACTGGTAGACACGTCCACGGCCAACATGATGTCAATACCCTCAATCTCGGTATTTTGCCAATTGTCCGTCGTTTGCGGACGGGCAATGACCAACACCAGCATGGTCAAAGCAACCAAGCGCAACAGAAAGGGCGCATGCATCAGATAGACCTTATAGCTACGCGGTACCTTCATATAGGCATGGGTGTCTGACACCTGCATGGCAGGAGTACTCTGCTTGTGCCGCATAATATACCATATAATATAAGGTATAAGCAACAAAAGTAAGAAAAGGCATTCGATATTCTCAAAAATCATACGTTCTTTCCTCCGTCGTTATTCGTTAGAAAAATAGGTTGTAAATATCGCGTCCCATGTAGAATCCTACTAACAAGGCCACCAACACGAGCACGGCAATGCCCGCAATGAGAGCCATTTTTGCCCGTTGCGAACGCTTCTCCTCAATCGTAATCTCTGCCGGAGCCGGCTTCTCATTGGGGTCAACCTCCACTTTTGTCTGATTGATGAAATCTATGGCACTCATAAGATTCATGTCATTCTCATTCAGAAGCGGTGCATATTTGGCAAACTTCACAAGGTCGGCCGTTTGGAAAAGCAGTTTCAAGTCCTCAATGGCCTCTTTATCCTTGTTTTCTTGCAGATAATCAATGATTTCGGCTGAGGTCTTTTCCATGGCATTGAAGCCGAAGCGCTCGTGGATGTAGATTCTTATCACATCGGTCAATTCAGTGTAATAGGCTTTAGGATCGCCCTTCTGCCAACTCTTTTCCTCTTTGATGCGTTCAATCTCTTGCATAGCCTGCTCATGCGGAGGAAGTTTCGGCTCGACCTTCACTTTGCGGATAATGGGTTTGTTGTCCATGTATCTGATGACCAGATAGATGACAACCCCTATCAGCACAATCAGCAAAAGGAATTTCCACGTCACCCTCTTCCAGTCATTCCAAGAAAGAGGCAATGGCATGATGTCCTTAGGACCGAATATAGCCTCAGGATTCTCTGGGTCAATCTCCATCGGATAGACCATCAAAGCCAGACTTTTCGAATAGTATGGCTTTCCATCCACCAACACTTCGAACGGAGGTAGGTAGTATGATGCAGAATCAAAAGAAGTTATGATGTATTCCTGAGTTACCAGCATACGCTCCCGGTTGTTCAAGTATTGCGTATCAGCCTTAGCCACGTCTATCACCTCCACTCCTTTCACAATCGTATCGGTAAAGAGAGGAAGTTGCAACTTTTGTGAAGCCCCACAACTTACCTCCAACTTGATGTGTGCCTGTTCGCCAATGAAGCGCTGAAGGGAGTCGATGCTTGCATCCACAGTGACATTTTGTGCTACACCCACTCTTGAGATAAAGATACAACACATTAAGGCTACCTTAAGCCAAGAATAAGGGTACTTCGTTATATTACATTCATTCATTGTCTTCAATTTCTTTTTGCAAACAGGTTCAATAGGGCCTTCACATAGTCTTCATCTGTTCGTATCGACACAGAATCAACCCTGCTTTTGGTGAATGACACATTCATCTTCTCCTGACGCTCTTCCCACCATTCACGATGTGCACGACGCAGAGATTTCGATGATGTATCGATGTATTGCTCATGCCCAGTTTCTGCATCGCGTACTTTCATCATGCCCACATCAGGTAAATCGGCTACTCGGCGGTCATATACCTGAATGGCCACCACATCGTGTTTCCGATTGGCAATGGTCAAGGCGCTCGAGAAGTCTCCATTATCAATGAAATCGCTCAGGATGAATGCCGTACAACGTTTCTTCAGCACATTGGTCAAATATTCTATGGCCATTTTCACATCCGTACGACGACTTTCGGGTTTAAAGTCGAGCAATTCGCGAATAATGTACAAAATGTGCTTCTTTCCCTTCTTAGGTGGGATAAATTTTTCTATCCTGTCTGAGAAAAAAATCACTCCAATCTTGTCGTTATTCTGAATGGCCGAGAAGGCGAGCGTAGCAGCAATCTCCGTCTCCATCTCCTTCTTCATTTGCTTCACCGTACCAAAGTCGAGGCTGGATGACACATCAACGAGAAGCATCACCGTCATCTCGCGCTCTTCCTCGAACACTTTGATGTAGGGCTTGCTCATGCGGGCAGTCACATTCCAATCAATATCGCGCACATCGTCGCCATACTGATATTCACGGACTTCAGAAAAGGCCATACCCCTACCCTTAAAGGCAGAGTGATATTGCCCTGCAAACAGGTTGCTGGAGAGTCCGCGTGCCTTGATTTCTATCCGCCGGACACGCTCTATCAGTTCATTTGCTTCCATATTATTCAGTGACTAGATAGATACTAGTTACAAGCTACTAGTGAATTGCTACCAACTGTTTTTTACTTATCTATCAATGGTGAAACATTAGGGCACTTCTACCTTATTCAATATCTTGCTTACGATTTCATCCGAAGTCATGTTGCTTGCCTCAGCTTCGTAAGTCAATCCAATACGGTGGCGAAGTACATCATGAGCCACGGCACGGACATCCTCGGGAACTACGTAACCACGACGCTTGATGAACGCGTATGCACGGGCTGCCAAAGCCAAATTGATGGAAGCACGAGGTGAACCACCGAAGGCAATCAAGCCCTTGAGTTCCTTCAAGTCATACTTTTGCGGATAGCGGGTAGCAAATACAATATCAGCAATATACTGTTCGATTTTCTCATCAAGATATACCTGACGAACCACTTTACGGGCCTCGATAATATCTTCAGCACGCAAGATAGGCTTCACCTCCATTTTCTCGCCAGAGATATTCTGACGGATAATTTTCTTCTCCTCCTCCAGCTTAGGATAATCAATTATGACTTTCAACATAAAACGGTCAACCTGAGCTTCGGGAAGCGGGTAAGTACCTTCCTGTTCAATGGGATTTTGAGTGGCCAACACCAAGAAAGGCTCAGGCAAGGGGAAAGTGTTCTTGCTCAGAGTTACCTGACGCTCCTGCATGGCTTCGAGCAATGCACTCTGCACCTTGGCAGGAGCACGGTTGATTTCATCAGCCAATACAAAATTAGCAAAAATGGGTCCCTTATTCGCAATAAAATGTTCATCTTTTTGGCTATATATCATGGTACCTACCACATCAGCGGGAAGCAAGTCGGGAGTAAACTGTATACGACTATACTTTGCATCTATTAATGAAGCCAAAGTTTTAATGGCCAAAGTTTTTGCCAATCCTGGTACGCCTTCTAACAAAACATGTCCGTCCGACAAAAGACCTATCAACAAAGATTCCACCAAATGTTTCTGTCCCACAATAATTTGATCCATTCCTGCAATCAAATTTGTTACAAATGCACTTTGTTTCTCAATTCGTTCGTTCAATTCACGAATATCAACTATTTCTGCCATAATTTTATGATGTATTTTTAGACTCTTTTTTGTGGCCCAAAAGTAGTACTTATAATTAACTATAACAACTAAATTTTGCTAAAAAAGATTCCATTTATTTAGATTTAAGAGTATTTGTATTAATCTACAATATACCTCTCCATTATTAATATAAATCTACATTCTTGAGCACATCCAATATATCAATCCTGCAATAATAAACAGACCTATTAGCATCAGTACAAGTTTTGTCATCACCAACTTCTGACCTTCCCCTTCTTTAATCATCCGTTTCAATTCCTCTAACTCTTCTTCTGACATGACATCACCATCTGTACCACATCGGATTTCCTCAAAAACTTCTCCATTTTTCTCGGTCATTATACCTATTTCATCCTCACAAGATTCATCATTACTAAGTCTATTATCTTCCAGTGTTTCAGACTTTTTTTCTAAAAGAGCCTCCACTGCCTCCCCTTGTATCGTCACGTCGCCCAATACTACTCCATCATTCAGCTCTACCGTTTCAAAATGCGCAAAAGGTTTATTTATCAATTCTTTTAGTGCCGTATCAGGGGTATACGAAACCTTCTTATGAGTTGGTATCTCAATACTTTCCCCCGTATTTACGTCCACACTACGGCGCGGTTCAACATCTATCAATTTAAATATCCCCAAGCCCTTTATCTTTACATAATGCTCTTCTTCCAATGCCTTTATAATAATGGCAAAAAAACTCCTCAACAAATCGTCAGCTTTCTTATCCGACAATCCATACTCCTTTACCAGAAGCATTTGAACATCGTCAATATTTAATTTGTAAGACATTGTTTGTCAAATTATTATTTATTACTTATTTCAATTTATCTTTCAACAAAGTAGAAGGTCTAAAACTTGGCACCAATTTTGGGGGAACCAATATACGTTGTTGAGTGGAAGGTATAACCGACACACGTTCCATTTTCTTCTTCACCTCAAACGTTCCGAATTCGGAAATATGGATAGCATTATTCTTCTGAAGTTCATCTGCTATAATAGAAACAAGCTGCCCGGCTAAAACTGTAGTTTCTTTTAATGTAGTTCCCAATTCTTTGGAAAGAGTTTCTATAAATTCTTTATTGTTCACAACTTATTCAATTTTATATTCAAATTACCACTTTTGCATAGAGATCAAATTCTTCTGCCGCCACAATCTCCACCTTATAGAATTTTCCAATTTCCAATTCTACTTCATTTGCATTAATCAATACTTCTGGATCGACTTCTGGAGAATCAAATTCTGTCCTTCCGATATAATATTCTCCTTCCTGTCGATCAATAATTATGCGCATTTTTTGTCCGACTTTTCTTTCGTTCAGTTCTAAAGCAACACTCTGCTGAAGAGTCATTAACTCATCCAACCTACGCTGTTTCACATCCTCTGGTATATCATCCACGTAATGATTTGCAGAATAAGTCCCTTCTTCTTCCGAATAGGCAAATGCTCCCATACGATCAAACTTAGCCCATAGGACAAATCTCTTCAGTTCTTCAAAATCCTGCTCCGTTTCACCAGGGAAACCTACCATGAAAGTCGTTCTTAGATGAATGCCTGGAACCTCTTCCCGGAATTTCTGTATCAAATTATAGGTTTCTTCTTTTGACACATTACGATGCATTCGTTTCAACATATTGTCACTCACATGTTGCAGAGCAATATCCATATACCGACAAACATTCCGATTCTCTCTCATTACACGAAATAAATCTGTGGGAAAATTCGCAGGATAAGCATAATGCAAACGAATCCATTCTACCCCTGGAATTTGAGCTATCTTTTCTATCAGTTCAGGCAAAGCCTGCCTCTTATACAAATCAATTCCATAATATGTCAACTCTTGAGCTATCACTTGGAATTCCGTCACGCCTTCAGCGACCAACATACGCACTTCGTTCAAGATTTCCTCCATTGGCCGAGAATGATGCCTCCCCGTGATGATAGGAATTGCACAATAGGCACACCGCCGATCACACCCTTCAGAAATTTTCAAATAAGCGTAATGAGAAGGAGTAGTTAAACAACGGGAAACACTATATTCCGGGCGATAAGCCTTTCCTAAATCCTTTAATAATTGAGCCCAATCGAACTTTCCATAATACTTATCAACTTGGGGGATTTCCTCTTCAAGTTCTTTCATATATCTTTCAGACAAACATCCCATTACAAAGACCTTCTTCAAGCGCCCTTCCTCTTTTGCCTGACAAAACTCCAATATCGTATTGATAGACTCCTCCTTAGCATCTCCAATGAATCCGCATGTATTAATCACAGCTATTTCCCCTTCGGGCGAAGGACTATCATGGGTCACTTCATACCCATTAGCCTGCAATTGCCGCATCAATTTCTCTGAATCTACCAGATTCTTGGAACATCCCAAAGTTATAATATCAACGGCATTCCGTTTCATTTATTTTCTCCAAAAAGTGAGTTTACAAATTCTGTTTTATCGAAAGCCTGCAAGTCTTCCATTCCTTCTCCCAATCCTATATATTTCACCGGGATTTTGAATTGATCACTGATACCAATTACCACTCCCCCCTTAGCAGTTCCATCCAACTTTGTGATTGCCATAGCCGTCACCTCCGTGGCCTTAGTAAACTGTTTGGCCTGCTCGAAAGCATTCTGTCCAGTTGACCCATCCAACACCAACAGCACTTCATGGGGAACATCTGGCTGCACTTTTTTCATCACATTTTTAATTTTCGTCAACTCATTCATTAAGCCTATTTTGTTATGCAGACGACCGGCTGTATCTATTATTACCACATCTGCATTACCGGCTATGGCAGAACTCAGCGTATCATAAGCCACAGATGCAGGATCGGATCCCATCTGCTGCTTCACTACAGGTACCCCCACACGTTCCCCCCAAATGCACAATTGTTCCACTGCGGCAGCACGAAATGTATCCGCAGCTCCCAAATAGACATTCTTTCCAGCATTTTTAAACTGGTAGGCCAATTTCCCGATAGTAGTAGTTTTCCCCACCCCATTCACACCTACCACCATAATTACATACGGTTTCTTTCCTTCAGGAATTTCATATCCTTCCGTAGTATTCGTATTATTTTCTGATAATAACGAAGCTATTTCCTCACGTAGAATATTATTGAGTTCTTCCGTATTGACATACTTGTCTTTAGCAACCCTTTCTTCGATACGTTTTATGATGTTTAGAGTTGTCTCGACCCCAACATCTGATGTTATCAGTACTTCTTCCAGATTGTCAAGCACGTCATCATCAACCTTAGATTTTCCCGCAATGGCACGAGCAATTTTGCCAAATACAGTTTCTTTTGTTTTCGACAAGCCCTTATCTAAGGTCTCTTTCTTTTCTTTCGAGAAAAAATTAAAAAATCCCATAATTTACACTTTACCAATTTCAGGTACAAAGATACAACAAATCAACTATTTAACAAAAAAAGTTCCCTTCATTCTTTAACGAAGGGAACTTTTATAAAATCTTATATTCAAATTTCGGCTTTCTTATTTCTTAAAGAAGTCCTGAACTTTGTCATTAGGTACCATTTGTTCATCAAAAATGTAAGCACCTGTCTTAGGTGACTTAACCATCTTGATAACCTTTGTATATGAACGTCCTTCCTTACCAGTCTGAAGGGTTGCAACTGTTTTCTTTGCCATGAGTTATACTTCTTTTATTTGATTTCTTTATGAACTGTCACTCTTTTCAGAATGGGATTATATTTCTTCAACTCCAATCTTTCAGTAGTGTTCTTTCTATTCTTCGTAGTGATATAACGAGAAGTTCCGGGGAGACCGCTCTCCTTCATCTCAGTACATTCAAGGATAACCTGTACTCTATTACCTTTTACCTTCTTTGCCATACTTCAATCTCCTCCTTATTAAGCGATTACTTTAATCGTTTTCCAATCACAATAGCCTTTTGCTACAGCATCGTTCAATGCAGCATCCAGACCCTTCTTATTAATCACGCGCAGACCAGCAGCACAAATCTTCAGGCTAATCCAGCAATCTTGCTCTACATAGTAGAACTTCTTGTTAAACAAGTTCACATCAAAGACTCTCTTCGTTCTTCTCTTTGAGTGCGAAACATTGTTGCCAACCATGGCTTTCTTTCCGGTAATTTGACAAATTTTCGACATTTCTATCTTACTTTTTTACGTTTTTCTTACACGCTTATCTCAAACAGGGTGCAAAGTAACAACTTTTATTCCTAATTACCAAGTATTTTGGCAATTAATTCTTCAATTAGTCTTGATTTTGTTCTTCTTTAAGTAAATCTCGCAGCAAATGAAGGGTCATTTTGGTCGCTTTTGCAATATTTTGGTCACGCCCTTCATCTCCTTCAAGCTTCATAGTGACAATTTTGTTCCTGCTACCGACAGCAATCCATATTGTCCCTACGGGAAGTTCGTGTGTCCCCCCTCCGGGACCAGCTACTCCCGATGTTGCAATGGCATAATCCGTATTCAACGTTTCCATGGCACCCTTTACCATTTCACACACGGTCTCTTCACTCACCACCCCAAAAGATTCAATGGTCTCCGTGTTAACGCGCAACAGATTTTCCTTCACCTGATTGGCATAGGCCACAACCCCACCTTTATAATAATGTGAGCTACCTGGTATAGCTGTAATGGCAGCAGCCAAGTTACCTGCAGTACAACTCTCTGCCGTAGCCAGCGTAATGCCATCTTTCCACATTAACTCACTAATTTCTCTACTTATTAACTTAATTTCCAACAGCATATTATTTTTTATTAAAGTCAAAACACAACTCTTGAATAAGCCGGTTGATCTATTGTACAAAACTCTTTATCTTGGTATTTAAAATATCCAGTCATGGCAATCATAGCCGCATTATCTGTAGTGTAGCCAAACTTTGGGATATAGACATTCCATCCGAATCTCTTGGCATAATCGCGAAAAGCATTCCGCAAACCACTATTTGCCGACACGCCTCCTGCCACGGCCACCTCCTTTATTTTCAAGTCCTTGGATGCTTTGCGGAGTTTATTCATCAGAATATCTACGATGGTTGCCTCCAAAGATGCGGCCAAATCTTCCTTATGATGCTCCACAAAGTCCGGATCCTCCTTCAACCAATCGCGCAGGGAGTAGAGAAACGAAGTCTTCAATCCGCTAAAGCTGTAATCATACCCCGCGATATGGGGTTTGGCAAAGGAGTAAGCATTAGGATTTCCCTGACGTGCCAGTTTGTCAATGATTGGGCCTCCGGGATACCCCAACCCCATCACTTTCGAACATTTATCAATCGCCTCACCAGCCGCATCATCAATTGTTTGGCCGATAATCTCCATCTGGTTATAAGCCTTCACCAACACTATCTGCGAGTTTCCACCCGACACCAACAGACATAGGAAAGGAAACTTGGGATGATTTCCCTCTTCACCCTTTTCCTTTATAAAATGAGCCAACACATGCCCCTGCAAATGATTCACATCCACCATAGGTATCCCAAGTGAACGGGCCAGGCCTTTGGCAAACGACACCCCCACAAGCAACGACCCCATCAGTCCTGGTCCCCGTGTAAAGGCTACGGCACTCAGTTCCTCTTTCTTCACACCGGCGCGTTTCAGTGCCTCATGCACAACGGGCACCACATTCTGTTGGTGTGCACGGCTAGCCAGTTCAGGCACCACCCCACCGTAAGCTTCGTGTACCGCCTGTCCGGCCACCACATTGGAAAGTAACACTCCATTGCGGATAATCGCCGCCGATGTATCGTCACACGATGATTCTATACCTAATATAATAATATCTTTCATTTTCTCCCTTTTCGCGGTATCAGCCAACACTTTTAACCGCCATACATCGTTTCACGGTGCAAAAATAGTTATTTTTCTCAATATGTCAATACTTCCAGTCCTTCTTCTGTCATCAAGAAGGTATGTTCCCATTGAGCAGATGGAAGCTCATCCTCTGTCACAACAGTCCACCCGTCTTCCTCATCCACAAACACCTCGTAAGTGCCCATGTTTATCATTGGTTCGATAGTGAACACCATACCAGGCACAAGCAGCATACCTGTTCCCTTGCGACCGAAATGTTCCACCTCGGGGTCTTCGTGAAACTCCAATCCTACTCCATGCCCACACAGGTCTCTCACTACAGAAAAGCCGTTTTTATGTGCATGTTTCTGAATAGCATTGCCAATGTCGCCAACAAACCCGAAGGGTTTAGCTGCCTGCATGCCAATCTCCAGACACTCACGTGCCACATCCACCAAGCGTTGCTTCTCGGGAGTGGTTTTCCCTCCCACTACAAACATGCGCGAAGCATCACTATAATAGCCGTCGAGGATGGTCGATACATCCACATTCACAATATCACCTTCCTCCAGTATCTCCTCCTCCGAAGGAATACCGTGGCAAACCACTTCATTGATGGAGGTGCACACACTTTTCGGGAAACCTTCGTAATTCAGTGGTGCTGGGATAGCCCCATGCCCCACCGTATAGTCATACACCATCCTATCAATCTCTGCCGTGCTCATGCCCGGACGTATCTCACTGGCCACCAAATCTAAGACTCCCGTGTTCACCACTCCACTTCGGCGAATTCCGTCAATTTGTTCCGCTGTTTTTATCAAACTACGCTTCGGAACCAGACAACCTCTCTCCTGGAAATAGAGCACCTTCTTGTCCAATTCGGTCAACTCCTGCCCCTTCGGCACTCGCCAATTTCTCACAATTTTTCTCTTTGCCATCTCTCTTTTTTTTGATTGCGAAGCAAAGATACGGCAAATATTTTACACAGCACACCATGGGAAGCATTTATCTTGATTAAATTCCCTTGTGATTCCCTTGTGACTCCCTTGTGACTCTCATTCGAAAGGAAAGATAGATAAAAGAAGAAAAGGAACCATAGAGAAATGAGAACGAAAAAGGAATACAGGAAGCGAACGCGTCATTCCATGCAACTTATCGCACATTATCGCAAAACAGTAGCAAACACTACGTACACTGTAGCGAACAATTCGTACATTATCGTGAACACTACGTACATTATCAAAAACTCGTGCCAGAAGGTCGCTATATCTTTGCAGCGTATTTCAAATTTATTGTTTAACTAAAAACCAAAAGATTATGGCAACAGGATCTGGTATTATCAGAAAAGTGAGCGGCAAGGTCGGCGACCTTGTCTATCGAGTGCAAAATGGACAGCAGGTGATAGCCGCCTACAATCCTCATGTAAAGAACCCACAGACCACCCTGCAGATGCAGCAGCGTACCAAGTGGTTGAATGTACTGGCAATGTACAAGGTGATGAAGCCCTACCTGAAAGGGGCTTTTGAGAACAAGCCCTCGGGACAGAACGACTACAACCGTTTCATGGGAATCAACCTGCAAGCGGTCCCCGTTTATCTGACACGGGCACAGTTTGTGGATGGAGGTGCCATCATTGCCCCCTACCTCATTGCGCAAGGTTCGCTGCCTGCCATCACCATGACGGGAAACACCACCGACATTGTGGCCAACTTCACCGATGCGGCCACCGTGGCAGAGGCATCAGCATCCATCCTTTCTAGTGATGCACGGTTCAAGCAGGGAGATGCCCTCTGCTTCTTCGTGGTGGCGCAATCTGTAAGTGCCGAAGGTACCCCCGTGGCACAGGCATACGCCATGAAGTTGCCCCTCGACCTGACCGACACGACACCCCTCTCTTCGCTCTACACCGCCCAGTTGGGCATTGTTGCGACAGACGGGCTCGTCAGTGTTACCACAAACAGTGAGGTCTATGCCACAGCTGTAGTCCACACCCGCCGCACAGAGAAACTGTTGGTATCGTCGGCACGACTGCAAGTGACAGGTGACATCAATACCCTACTCTCCGACTCCACATTTGCAGCTTCGGCCAACTCGCTGGGATACACCGAGGGTGACATATTCTTGGAGCCTGACAGTACAGTACCAGTCACGAGCAACGGTTCGGGCAGCACCGATGACACAGAGGAGGATGACAACACGGGCAGCAGTGGCACGGGCAACAACGACAGTTCTGGAGAGGACAGCAATCCGCTGTAATGGAGCAATGACAAAGGGAGGTGTGTGACACGCCTCCCCTTTTTTGTACCCTCATGAACTGAGCGGACATTAATACACTATCTTTTTGTCATTCCAAATATATTCCTTACTTTTGTACACGGATTAAAGTGAAGCAAGAAATCACACTTAACCAGTGATTATCATGAAACAACAAGTGATTATGCAAAAGTATTTATCATACGGCCTAGCAGTGATAGGATTTTACCTCCCCATACAGAGTATGGCAGTAGAGGGAAACGAGGAAAAACATATCGTACAGGTGGAGAAAGTGAAGGTGAAATCACCTGTAGGAACAGTGCCACGCCTACCCTATCGCCTATGGACGACCTACAATAATGGAACGGCTGATTGGCGACAGGTAAAATGGATGAACAGCACACTGGCTACCGAACAGGAGATGGCAAACGATTCGCTATACCCTACAGGAAAAAGCTATCACGTCAAAGGATATATCTTAGGAGATAATAAAACTCCGAATGGTTATCCTATAGAGGCTGATATCACAGTGGTGAAAGAGCCCTATGATGCACCTTCCAAACGTCCGATGGCAGAGCCCTTGAGGCTGGATAATGTACATTTGGAGGGGAATAATCGTCTGACAAGTAACAGAGACTTGGCCATACGTACGATTCTTAGTTGGGATGTAAGTCAACAACTGTATAACTATCGCGACACATACGGATTGCCCACCGACGGGTATCCCCGCTCCGATGGATGGGATTCGCCCACTACAAAACTAAAAGGACATGGATCCGGGCACTACATGTCGGCACTGGCTTTTGCTTTTGCCAGTACTGACGACGCGACACAGAAGGACTCTCTACGAAGTCGCATAACACGAATGGTGAACGAACTGAGAGAATGCCAAGAGCGCACCTTTGTGTGGAACGATTCACTGGGACGTTATTGGGAAGCACGAGATTTTGCTCCTGAAGAGGAACTGCGCACCATGAAAGGTACATGGGAAGCTTTCGATGAACATAAGAATGAATATGCTCGCTACGGCTATGGATACCTGAATGCTATTCCCGCACACCATGCGGTACTCATTGAAATGTACCGTCCTTACAATAACAACGACTGGGTATGGGCACCCTACTACTCGATACACAAACAGTTGGCTGGTCTGATTGATATTGCCACTTATATAGACAACAGGGAGGTGGCAGACAAGGCTCTGCTCATAGCCAAGGATATGGGCCTTTGGATCTGGAACCGTTTGCACTACCGCACTTTTATTGACACAAAGGGAACTCGCGAAGAAAGACGTGTCCGACCAGGCAACAGATATGAAATGTGGAACATGTACATTGCTGGAGAAGATGGAGGTACAGGGGAATCACTGAGCCGTCTATCCGAAATGGTAAAAGACAAGAAAGAGAAAGAGAAATTACTAGAGGCAGCATCATATTTTGATAGCCCAGCCTTCTACGAGCCTTTATCAAAGAATATAGATGACATCCGTACCAGACATGCCAACCAACATATCCCCAAAATAACAAGCGCTTTACGAAGCTATCGGGGTAATGGGAATGAATATTATTACAACTTGGCGTTCAACTTCTGGCAAATGGTGCAAGGACGCTATGCCTACTCGACAGGAGGTGTAGGAAATGGAGAAATGTTCAGGCAACCTTATACACAAATTCTGAGTATGAATACAAATGTTGCAGCCAATCATGATGGCCAACTCTGCCCCAATCCGACACTGAATGAAACATGTTGCGCCTACAATTTGGCCAAACTGACAAAGGACCTCAACTGCTACGATCCCGACAATGCGGCCTACATGGATTACTACGAGCGAGTGCTATACAACCAGATAGTCGGTTCGCTCCATCCCACCCATTATATGACCACTTACCACTATGCCGTAGGACTGAATGCCTCCAAACCGTGGGGAAACCGCACTCCGCAAGAGTCGTGCTGCGGAGGAACTGGCTCTGAAAATCACGTCAAATATCAGGAAGCAGCCTATTTCACCTCCAAGAATACCTTGTGGGTGGGACTCTATCTGCCCACCACGGCCATGTGGAAGGAGAAAGGGATAACACTTCAACAGGAATGCCGCTGGCCGGCCGAACGCTCCATCATCCGCATCACCGAAGGAAAAGCCCGATTCGCCATGAAGTTGCGTGTCCCCTACTGGGCCACCGAAGGGTTTGACGTAAAGTTGAACGGAAAATCCATAGCCACAGAATACCAGCCATCGTCTTACGTAGAGATTCCTGTTCGCCGATGGAGGCAGGGCGATGTGGTAGAGGTTATCATGCCTTTTACTAAACACATCCACTATGGCCCTGACAAAATGGAGACGGCTGCCACAGCTCCCGGAGAGACAAGCACTGCCTTCCCCTCTGCATGGACAGGTACACTGATGTACGGCCCTTTAGCCATGGCCACTACAGGGATAACCAATTGGATGGAGAGCAACATATACATCAATTCGCACCTGAAAAAAGTCAAAACCAATGACCCGACTGCCGAAGAGGGCACACACGGCAACCTTTACACGCTCACTTTGGGTGACCTAACCTTCGTACCCGACTATTATGCCGACCGCAACTCCACCCACTATCTGCGCATTCATCTGACAGACGACATGCATAAATACGAATCGTCTCAAGTGGTAAACCTGCAACCCCTGAAGGAACTTATCCAGGTAGCCGAAGACCGGAAGCAGACACAAGAAGCATGGCTGGCCATGGAGGTGAAAGTTCCCGAACATGCACCATGGGCACATGGAGGATATACACACCTCATGGAAGTATATGCAAAGGCAAAAACAATCATATCCGACACCACAAATATACACACACAGGAGGACGTTGACCTTATAACCGCATCGTTAAATGCTGCCATCAATACTATGAGACCCGGAAATTTGGCCGAGTTGAATGAGCTGAACGACCTGCTTGCTTTGTTGAAAATAGCCCGCAAACAGGCCGCGGCCTATCCCACGACCTCTCTTATGGAAGCCATTGACTATGCCGATATGGTGGTTAAATACGTATCCGACGGAAGTGGTACACGTGACATGATACAAAATGCCGAAAAGAAGCTGAGAAGTGAAGGAATAGAGAATTACAAAACAAATTGATGTTAAAATATCGAAATCCTAAACAAGACTAGTACAGTTTTGCTATTTTTGCGGCATCAGATTGAAATACATAACGATTACAACAGATATGACTGGATTAAAAAAAATATTATTTATTCTTTTCTTGGTATGCCCATTTATAGGGATTAAAGCACAAAAAGAAGCTGGCACAAGTACACGCACAACCGTTTATGAAGAATACAAACCAGCAAAAATCACACTATACAACGGCAAAGTTATATTCCAAAAGGAGGCCAACATATTCCTAAAAGACGCAACCTTGTTGTTCAAAAACGGCAAACTCGACATGAAAGCCAATATGAGAACTATCCAATCGGTAGAGTTTGCTGATAGATTTTATGTAAAACTTGATACTTTATTAGCCATGGTGGTAGATACACTCGGTGGCAATAGAGTACTATGTGCTACGACTGTGGACATGGAAGCTTACGCCATAAACGAACTTAATAATCAAGTGGTCTCTAATTTGAATTTCGGAGGAGATCAAGTAAGTGTTGCCCGAATGGAAACTACAGCTCCCGAAGATAGGATATATCCGCTTATCAACACTTACTATTTCGAAATAAAAGGGAAAATAATCAAGGCACACGAACGAACTATCAACCGATACCTCTCCAAAGAAAAAAGAAATCGACTAAAGTTTTATATGGGAATGCCCGAATTTGATTGGGGAGACAGAAGAACTCTACGCCAGGTACTCGAACTCTTTGAAGAATAACACCCCAAGGAGGTGTATCAAAAGTTCCTTATTTCATTTTTTAACGCGGACAACGCAGATAAGCTATAGCCTATCGGGTTAATAATCAAGAATATTCGCGTCATCCGCGTCTAAAAAGTGGATTATGCAAGCCCTCTTTATATTAAACTATATTATTTCCCAACCATACTCTTATCACCAATCATACTCATCGCTATACGATTCAAATGCCGGCTCAGTATTTATACCGTTAGTCTCAAAAAGTCGACGAATAACATCTTGATCTTGAGGGAATAGCGGAACCTCTTTTCGATAAAAAGAATAATATAATGGACGACCAAAATATTTGATAAGTTCTGCTTTCATACTTTGTGCCCGTCGAAGAGGTATTTCGTCCCACAAATAACGAACGCCCCATGCTACACGTACTTTTGCCGAAGAACGATAATATTGGCATTGGGCACCATCTGGATAATGAGATGGATGAAGGCAAGACACAAAAGGTTGTTGGCAGTGCAACGACTTACCCATAATATATCGCAGGCAAGTGGCAGAGCGAGGACAACCATGATTCATACAATGGCCATAGTTAGTCGGAGGAGTATCTTTTGGAAAAAACTTTCTCATGAGGTACTTTATAAAGTAATATTGATTTCACTATAATACTTGACAAAGGTACAAGTTAATTGTCAAATAGAGAAAAAAAGAGAACAAAAAAAGAGAGGCTGCATCAAATTTATTGATAGAGCCTCTTTTTTTGTCTTATATATACAAATAAATATCAAAAGAATTCAATAGGATACTAATTCCTATATCATTAATCCAAGATTCCCAACTGTTTGAAACACTTAACGAGTTTCTCTACAGCAAAATCTACCTGCTCACGAGTGTGAGTTGCCATAAGTGCAACACGTACCAATGTATCATCGGGAGCACAGGCTGGAGGAATAACTGGGTTAATAAAGATTCCTTCATCGAATGCCAATTTAGTGACAACAAATGTTTTCTCTGCATCACGTACATAAAGTGGAATGATGGGCGATTCTGTATCACCAATTTCAAAACCCGCTTCACGGAAACGATTGAGGGCATAATTGGTAATATCCCATAACGCTTGAATGCGTTCGGGCTCAGCCTGCAATATATGTAATGCCTCGATTGCAGATGCTGTAGCAGCAGGAGTGCTACTGGCTTGGAAGATATAACTACGGGCATTGTGTTTCAACCAGTTGATAACTTCTTTATCACCAGCCACAAAGCCACCAATACTGGCCAAGGACTTACTGAAAGTACCCATAATCAGGTCTATATCCTTAGTCACGCCAAAATGATCACACACACCACGTCCGTTAGTACCAAACACTCCCAATCCATGCGCTTCATCCACATAGATACATGCATCATACTTCTTCTTGAGACGAACAATTTCTGGAAGATTTGCCAAATCCCCCTCCATAGAAAAAACTCCATCCACGACGATGAGTTTTACAGCATTAGGATCGCACTTCTGGAGTTTCTTTTCAAGATCCTCCATGTCATTATGCTTATATTTAAGCTGTGTCGCAGCAGAAAGGCGACGTCCATCAACGATTGATGCGTGGTCACGGTCATCACATATGATATAATCATTACGTCCTACCAATTGAGGAATGATACCCTCGTTTACCGTAAAACCTGTAGAAAAACAGAGGGATTCATCCTTGCCTACAAAAGCGGCCAATTCCTTTTCCAACTGGACATGAATATCCAACGTACCATTAAGAAAACGTGAACCGGCGCAACCTGTACCATACTTTTCTGTAGCCGCAATAGCTGCATCCATAATACGACGGTCGTAAGTAAGTCCTAAATAAGCATTAGAGCCGAACATTAAGATTTTCTTACCATCCATTTCCACCTCTGTGTCCTGATGGCTATTGATTGTTCGGAAATAAGGATATACACCCTGCGCCATATATTCTTGTGGCAATGTATATTTCGCTAATCTTTCATTTAAAATACCCATATTTTTCTTTTGCAGACTATGCTGCACACCTTTTTATAATTCTAAATTTTAGATTAAATAGTCCAATAGACATTAACTCAAACGTCAAAACAGGCTGCAAAGATAGTAATTATTATTATAATATAGTATCGATTCGACAAAAAAAACATCTGTTTGAACAAAAGTAAAGCAAAAAGAGTCTTATTCAAAAAGAATGTCGTACCTTTGCACTTTAACGAGAAATAACGAATTTCTAAGATGGATACGAAAAAAAGTAGTATAGTTTTTATTGTCAACCCCATATCTGGCACCCAAAACAAAAAGGGTGTAGCAGATAAAATCGGGAAATATATCGACAATGAAAAGTTTGATTACCGTATCGTACCCACCCAATTTGCCGGACATGCCACAGAGATAGCTGAGCAATGTGCTAAAGATGGAATTGACATTGTGGTTGCCGTCGGAGGAGACGGTACAATTAATGAGACAGCACGTGCACTTGTACATACCCAAACGGCATTAGGTATCATACCATGCGGTTCTGGTAACGGCCTCGCCCGGCATTTACATATCCCAATGGATATACGCAAGGCTATCGAAACCATCAACCAATGTGTCATGGAGACGGTAGATTATGGAAAAATCAATAATATTCCTTTTTTCTGTACTTGTGGAGTAGGATTCGACGCTTTTATTAGCATGAAGTTTGCACAAGCCAAAAAGCGAGGAGTGGGTACTTATATTGAAAATACACTCCGAGAAGGACTTAACTATAAGCCAGAAACATACGAAATAGAAAACGAAGACGGAACTCAGCGCTATAAAGCATTCCTTATCACATGTGCTAATGCATCTCAATATGGCAATAATTTTTACATTGCTCCCAAAGCTTCATTATGCGATGGATTGATGGACGTCATCATCATGGAGCCGTTCACCATGTTAGATGTTCCTTCCATCTCTTTTCAAATGTTTAATGGAACCATCGATCAAAACAGTCGTATCAAGACGCTTAAATGCAAACGGTTGAAAATCCATAGAAGTAAACCAGGAGTTATTCACTTTGACGGTGATCCCATCATAGCAGAAGCTGATTTAACAGTAGAAATCATCGAAAAAGGATTACAAGTAATTATTGGAGCACCCGAAGAAAAGAACCAAGCCAATACTAATATTTTGCAGAATGTAATAGATATATTCAATGATTTGAAACCTACTATTATGGATGATATATCGAATCAAAACAAGCGGTTATTGGTATTGAATAAAGAACTACTCCGCAAATTAAAGAGTAACAATCATAAGTAAAATTCATTTACCATTTCTTGATATTCCTCTCCAAAAGAATTACAGGTGGTATGCATCACCAATATCTGAGGTTCTACAAGTTCTTCCGGCATTTCCTTGCGAAAAGCCAAAAGTGCTCTTTTAGGAGAAATGCCAATTTTGGTTTGCACATGAGTCTCCCGAGAAAGGAACAAGCTATGAGACAGGGCTTCAGCCTTTATCAAATCAACAACATCCATTGGAACAATTAACGAGAATTCCCCCTGCTCAGATAATAAAGAATTTACACGCGCCATTAAATTCCCAAAATCCAACGAATCTGTATGACGGGCAGAAGTACGTTTAATGTCAGGACATTTCAACGAATCTACAAAGTATGGAGGATTGGAAAAAATTATATCAAATGGGCCTTCGTCAAACATGCATATATCTTGGTTTACCACACGAATACGGGATGCCCAAGGGGAAGCCAAAACATTTTCTGCCGCCTGAGCAGCTGCATCTGAATCAATCTCTACAGCTACAATTTGTCCTTGACAACGTTGGGCGGCCATCAAAGCTATAATGCCACACCCACAACCTATATCCAACAAACGACGGGCACCTTCCACCCGCATCCATGAACCTAAAAGAACAGCATCAGTCCCCACCTTCATTGCGCAACGGTCGTGCCATACGGTAAATTGTTTGAATTGGAAATACGGATTAGCCATAAGTTTACTATTTTTACATTTATGCATCCCAATAGAAATATGCGATGCAAAGATACACCATTTTTATATATTTTCAGTAAAAAGGCACACCTTATTTAAAAAGGAATGATTACCTTTGCGCCCGCATTTTATACATGCCTTTAAAGCATGTCAGAAAAACGATAAAAAAACGAAGATGAGAAGAAGATTTAACGAAATGGATGAATTTAACAACGAGACTTCGATTTCACTCGTTGCTGATTTCGATGGCAACGTAGAGCATATTTTTGAGGAAGAAGTTGATAAGAACTTGCCAATCCTCCCTTTACGGAATATGGTATTGTTCCCTGGGGTAGTACTCCCTGTTGTAGTGGGCCGGAAATCATCATTGAAACTGATTAAGCAAGCTTTTCGCCACAAACAGGTTATTGGTGCATTCTCCCAAATAGACATTAATGTTGAAGAACCTGTATTGAGCGACCTATACGAAATAGGTACTGCCGCCAAAGTTGTACGTATATTGGAATTACCAGACAACACGACAACAGTCATTCTCCAAGGAATGTCACGCCTGCGTTTGACCGAATTGACTTCGCACAGCCCTTTCCTGAGAGGCAATGTCGAGAAGTTGCCAGAAGAACTTCCTGATGCTAATAATAGAGAATTCGAAGCTGTTGTGGACAGTTGCAGGGATTTTGCCATTGATTACCTTAAACATTCTGATTATCCGGCACAATCGGTCTTTGCAATAAAGAACATTACTAACAAGATGTTCGTCATCAACTTTATCGCAGCGAATCTGATATCTTCAGTGCCTGACAAGTATAACCTATTGTGTGAACCCGCACTTTTAAAACGTGCTTACGACCTGCTCACAATCCTCAATCGCGAAGTGCAATTGGCACGTCTGAAGGCCAATATCCAAATGCGTACACGCGAGGATATTGACCAGCAACAGAAAGAGTACTTCCTGCAACAACAGATCAAGAACATACAAGATGAGTTGGGAGGCTCGCGTGAGGATCAGGACATGAATGAGCTGACCAAGCGTGCAAACAAGAAAAACTGGCCGGCCGAAGTGCGTGCCATATTCGATAAGGAAAAAAGCAAGCTGGAGCGCATCAATCCACAATCGCCCGACTATAACGTCCAGCTCAATTATCTGGAGACAATGCTCAACCTGCCTTGGGGAGATTATACGACAGACAACCTGAACTTGGTGAATGCGGAAAAGACCCTTAACCGTGACCATTACGGATTGGAAAAGGTGAAAGAGCGTATCCTTGAATATTTGGCCGTGTTGAAGATGCGCGGCGATTTGAAATCACCCATCCTCTGCCTTTATGGCCCTCCGGGTGTAGGAAAGACATCGCTCGGCAAAAGCATTGCAGAGGCTTTGAAGCGCAAATATGTACGCGTGTCGCTCGGTGGTCTTCATGACGAGGCCGAAATCCGCGGACACCGCCGTACTTATATAGGTGCCATGCCCGGACGTATCATCAAGAGCATCAGCAAAGCGGGTTCTTCAAACCCCGTCTTCATCCTCGATGAAATTGACAAGATTGCTCAGATGACCCATCAGGGAGACCCATCATCGGCTTTGCTCGAGGTGCTCGACCCTGAACAGAATAATGCTTTCCACGACAATTTCCTCGAAGTGGATTATGACCTGTCCAAAGTGATGTTCATAGCCACGGCCAACAACCTGAACACCATCCCCGGCCCCCTACTCGACCGTATGGAGCTTATCGAAGTGAGCGGATACATCACCGAAGAGAAGATTGAAATAGCCAAGCGACACCTCATCCCCAAAGAGATGGAGAATGTAGGATTGAAGAAGGGCGACATCAAGTTGAACAAAGCCGCCATCGAATACCTCATCGAGAACTATACACGCGAAAGTGGTGTACGCGAATTAAGCAAGAAAATAAGCAAACTGATGCGCCGCATTGCCAAAGACATTGCCACACAAGGATACACCATTTATCGTGACATCAAGCCTGCCGATGTACGCGAATTGTTGGGTGTACCCGAATATAGCCGTGACATCTACCAGGGCAACGAATATGCCGGCGTAGTGACAGGTCTTGCCTGGACGGCCGTAGGTGGTGAAATACTTTTCGTAGAAACCAGTCTCAGTAAAGGAAAGGGGGGCAAGCTCACCCTGACCGGTAATTTGGGCGATGTGATGAAGGAATCAGCCATGTTGGCTCTCGAATACCTGAAAGCACATAGCCATCTGTTGGATATCGACAACAACATCTTTGAAAATTGGAATATCCACATCCATGTACCCGAAGGAGCAATCCCTAAAGATGGCCCGTCGGCAGGTATCACTATGGCCACTTCTCTGGCATCGGCTCTCACCCAACGCAAGGTAAAAGCCAACTTGGCCATGACCGGCGAAATAACCTTACGCGGGAAAGTTCTTCCTGTAGGTGGTATCAAGGAAAAGATTTTGGCGGCCAAGCGCGCCGGTATCAAAGAGATTATCCTTTGTCAGGAGAATCGTAAGAACATAGAAGAAATACCTGAAATATACCTCAAAGGACTCACTTTCCATTACGTGACCAACGTCAAAGAGGTGTTGGACATTGCCCTGCTCAAAGAGAAAGTGGACAACCCCATAGACTTCTCTATCGAAGAGAAAAAAGAACAGAATCAATAGTCAAATATGAGAGTTTTTTCTTCCCTACCTGAAAAAAATATTTTTCCAACGGGGAAGAAAAAACTCTCAGGCATGAAAAATAATTATATGAAATTTGAACTTCAACATACCGACCCTAAAAGCAATGCCCGTGCCGGCCTTATCACTACCGATCACGGACAGATAGAGACCCCAATCTTTATGCCCGTAGGAACATTGGGCAGTGTAAAAGGTGTCCATCTCACCGAACTGAAAGAGGACATCAAGGCACAGATTATCTTGGGAAATACCTATCATCTCTATCTACGCCCGGGGCTCGATGTGCTGGAGAAGGCTGGAGGCTTACACAAGTTCAACGGTTTCGACCGCCCTATGCTCACCGATAGCGGTGGATTTCAAGTCTTTTCGCTCTCAGGCATCCGAAAGATGAAGGAAGAAGGTGTAGAATTCCGCTCACACATTGATGGCTCAAAACACCTCTTTACCCCTGAGCGGGTAATGGATATCGAACGGACAATTGGTGCAGACATCATGATGGCTTTCGATGAATGCACTCCAGGTACGGCCGACTACGATTATGCCAAAACATCCATGGAGCGCACCCACCGCTGGTTAGACAGATGCATCACCCGCTTCAATGAAACAGAGCCAAAATATGGCTACCACCAGTCGCTCTTCCCCATTGTGCAAGGCTGTATCTATCCTGACCTGCGCCGCCGTTCAGCCGAATTCATCGCATCCAAAGGTGCTGAAGGAAATGCAATCGGAGGACTTGCCGTAGGCGAACCCACCGAGAAAATGTACGAAATGATTGAGGTCGTCAATGAAATCCTCCCTACCGACAAGCCACGCTACCTGATGGGAGTAGGAACTCCCATGAACCTACTCGAAGGAATCGAACGTGGAGTGGACATGTTCGATTGCGTAATGCCAACCCGCAATGGACGAAACGGTATGCTCTTTACCAAAGATGGAATCATCAATATGAAGAACAAGAAATGGGAATATGACTTCTCTCCTATCGAAGCTGACGGCGCTTCGGCCGTAGATACACTCTACACAAAGGCTTATCTTCGCCACCTCTTCCATGCCCAGGAGTTGCTTGCCATGCAGATTGCTTCCGTACACAATTTGGCCTTCTACCTCTGGCTCGTAGGCGAAGCACGCCGCCACATTATCGCAGGAGACTTCTCCACATGGAAGCCCATGATGATGAAACGGATTTCGACAAGACTATAAAGAAATTAAAAGTTAAAGATAAAATACCTCTGACAAAAATATCTATCCACGTCTCCCACCCCGTAGAGAGACAAATGGAAAGCTCTGTTATTAACATGAAACTAAAAATACTCACTCGGCTTGACCGTTATATCATAGGCAAATTCTTGGGCACATATTTCTTCTCCATTGCCCTGATTTTAAGTATTGCAGTTGTATTCGACCTCAACGAGAACATTGACAATTTCGTTGAGCACAATGCACCTGTGAAAGCCGTAATCTTTGATTACTACTTCAACTTTATCCCCTATTTTGCCAATCTTTTCAGTGCATTGTTCGTTTTCATTGCGGTAATTTTCTTCACCTCAAAACTGGCCGAGAATTCTGAAATCATCGCCATGTTCTCATGTGGCATGAGCCTCAAACGACTGATGCGGCCTTACATGATATCAGCCGCCGTGATTGCTTGCCTTTCCTACGGACTAAGTTCATACGTCATCCCACGTGGAAGCCTTGAGCGATTGGAGTTTGAAGACCAATACCGCAAAAAGAAAAAAGTGGATTATGCGCGAAATGTACAAATGGCCGTAGAACCCGATGTAATAGCCTACATAGAAAGATACGAAGATTTCAACAAAACAGGATACCGATTTTCCCTCGACAAATTTGAAGACAAGAAACTCGTGTCCCATCTGACTGCCCGCTCCATTACATACGACACGGTAGGAGGTGCTCAAAACAAATGGAAACTGAAAGATTACATGATACGTAATCTGGAAGGACAACGCGAAATCATCACCAGTGGAAAGTCTATGGACACCATCATCGCCATGGAGCCCGCAGACTTCCTCATTATGAAGAACCAACAGGAGACGATGACCAGCCCTCAATTACAGGCCTATATCACCAAACAAAAGGCTCGAGGCATAGCTAACATCAAGGAATTTGAGATCGAATACCACAAGCGCATTGCCATGGCTTTTGCCGCCTTCATTCTTACGACCATCGGACTTACCCTTTCATGCAAAAAGACAAAGGGAGGAATGGGACTGAACTTGGGACTTGGGTTAGCATTGAGTTTTTCCTACATTTTGTTTCAAACGGTCTCTTCAACCTTCGCAGTCAATGGTAATGTCCCTCCCATTATTGCTGTATGGATACCAAACTTACTATATGCTTGTATTGCTGTATTCCTTTACGTGAAAGCTCCCAAATAATTTAAGGTAAAGGTAGATACCGCACTTCCTTAAATAAATACATTATGAAGATTTATTCTGAAAAATAATTATTATATAGAAACGAAGGCAGAAAGTTTGTTATCAACTTTCAGCCTTCGTTTCTATATAATCAGCAAGCTGATCGGCTTGCACATCCTTGGCTATAATTACCCCTTCCGGATTTAGCAGGAAATTCTTAAATCCTTGTTTCAAACGATATTGCTTATACAACGGAGAATTGTCTCCCTCTAACTCTACAAAGCTAACCGTTGGATCTATCCCATCACTCTTAACGGTTTCGCTAAATACCGAATGATATTTATCAAACGAAACAGAAATCATCTTTATCCGCTCGGGCATTTGTGCTACAACTCTGCTCATCATCACATTCTGTACGCGCGATGCGGCATCATAACTTGCCCAAAAACTCAGCAATACATATCTCCCTTTCAACTGATGAAGGCTAAGGGTCTCCCCCCCTTCACAACTTGTGGCCAAAGTAAACTGAGGAGCTTTATCTCCTACACTATGTCCACTGAAAATGTTATCTTTGTCCACGAAAGACACCAACAAAATGAACAAGACAACAAAAATCCACTTTACATATCTCATGTAATACGGTTTTAGTTCATACTTGGCTCTTATCTATATCCCCCACTGGAGATTGAACCATTCACATCACCTTCCAAAAGAACATACGCCTTTCGAAATCGGGTGCAAAGGTAAAGCTTTCTAATTGAATCTCCATATAAAACTTCAAATTTTTATGTTATAAAACATATTTTTAGCCATTTTTCCCTTCATACACCTTATTATATAGCATTATTCACTAAATTTGCAGTTTTGAAAGACTTGTGTACAACTTAGATAAAAAGGCATTTAACAAGTTCATAAATTAAAACCCAAAGCTTGAATAATGTATTTTGACGAATTAGATTTAGAAGATAGCATACTTGACGCACTCGATGCCATGAACTTTGAAGAGTGCACCCCCGTACAAGAACATACAATTCCTCCTATCCTTGAAGGACATGACCTTATCGGTGTGGCACAAACAGGAACTGGCAAAACAGCAGCCTTTCTGTTACCAGTACTCAACCAACTAAGTAAAGGTGGGTACCCTCAAGATGCCATCAATTGTATCATCATGTCGCCGACTCGCGAACTGGCCCAACAAATAGATCAACAGATGGAAGCTTTCAGCTACTTTACCAATAGCAGTAGTGTTGCCGTCTATGGAGGAAACGATGGTATCCGATTTGCACAAGAACAAAAAGGGCTCACCCTTGGAGCAGATGTGGTAATTGCGACCCCTGGCCGCCTGCTTGCTCACATTAACATGGGGTATGTTGACCTTTCTCGAGTAAGTTTCTTTATTTTGGACGAAGCAGACCGGATGCTCGACATGGGTTTTTCCGACGACATTATGCAGATTGCCAAATTATTGCCTGACACACGCCAAACCATTATGTTCAGTGCAACTATGCCTGAAAAAATCCGGCAATTGGCTCGTTCTATACTCAAAAATCCAGTGGAGGTAAAACTTGCGGTCAGCAAACCTGCAGAAAGAATTCAGCAAGGAGCCTACATCTGTACCGAGCCACAGAAACTCAGCATTATCCAACATCTTTTCAAAGAAGAGCCGGCTAAGCGTGTCATTATATTTGCATCGTCCAAACTGAAAGTAAAAGAGGTGACCAAAGCACTTCAACGTATGAAACTCAATGTCGGCGAAATGCATAGTGACCTTGACCAATCCCAACGTGATGCCGTAATGTATGAGTTCAAGAATGACCGTATAGATATTCTCGTTGCCACCGATATTGTTGCAAGAGGTATTGACATAGACGATATCACGATGGTCATCAACTTCGATGTTCCACACGATTGTGAGGATTACGTACACAGAATCGGTCGAACCGCCCGTGCAGGTAACGAAGGACGTGCCATCACATTCGTAGGTCCTAAAGATCAGACACGCTTCCGGTCAATCGAAGAATTTATCGAAAAAGATGTAGAAAAGCTCCCTATTCCAGAAGAACTTGGAGAAGCCCCGGCATATACTCCCATCAAAAAGAATAGCAATAAACAAAGAAACAAAAGAAGTGGTAAATCACCTTATCAGAGCCGTGACAAAAATAAGAAAAATAATAAACGCAGACATAGCCAGCCTCATAATAAACCAATAGAAGAAGCCTCGACTAAAGAGGTTGGCCAAACGGTTCAAAATACAGATGAAATAGCTCTAGCAAAAGAGAACATAAAGAAAAAGAAGAGACATCGGGGAGGAAAGCACAAGCACAGAAGCGGTAACAATTCAGATCAGAGAAGTACCCCAAGCAATGAGTAATATTGGGATAGCCAACTATCCGATATAGACATTGAGACCTAAAGAGAGGTAACATTCTCCACTATCATGACCAAAACAAATAGAGCCTTCATGAGCCAACCATCCGATAGCGGCATTAAGTTCTCTATCAGCTAATCCTGTAGCACGTTTAAGTTCTAAGTAGGTCCATTCACGATTGTTCCCAAGCATATTCAATACAAGGTGAGCATTTTGGCTGATACTGATTCTATCCATTGGTTGAAGATTTTTATATTAAATAAGATTTCAGGGTATAACACAGAATTGGATAAAAAGTTCCAAAACAAAGACAGAAAAATTCAATACACATATAATAAATATAGATTAGCATGATACTGAAAGAAAGAGATGAACGACATGAGCATCTAAAATGGGTAGCACGACAAATGATGACTGCAGCCCGTACTGCTCCTAAAGGAAAAGGCATTGATGTAATTGAAACTTGTGCCGTAACAGGGGAAGATATTCATCTACTAAGTAATACTATGCGGAAAATGTTTGAAGAAAACGGATTCAAATTCTTCCTACGTGATGCAGACAATATACAAAGTGCCGAAGTAATAGTAATCATTGGTACCCGCGAACAACCTCAAGGACTCAATTGTGCTATATGTGGAGCCAAGCGATGCGAAGAGCGCGAAATTGGTGTTCCCTGTGCACTGAACACCTTGGATGTAGGTATAGCTATTGGCTCAGCTTGTGCCATGGCTGCTGATCTTCGGGTAGATACACGAGTCATGTTCTCTGCAGGACAAGCCGCCCAACGGTTAGGATGGCCTGCAGAAGGATGTAGTGCTGTAATGGCAATTCCTGTAAGTGCGTCATCCAAGAATCCATTCTTTGATCGTAAACCCAAAGAAGAGAACAAAGGTTAAATAACTATTTAAACGAAAGTTGGATACAAGTTCCAAATAAGCCTCTTTATAAAAGTCAAAAGGGGTGAACAATCCTTTTGCATAGTTGTTTTGGGGATAGATTGATAACTCTAAAATACAACTAATTATGAAGAGATGGATATTTATTGTAGCTTTATTGGGCATGTTAGGCAGTGAATTGTCTTTAGCCCAAAGTACTCGCCAAGAGCGTAGAGAAGCATGGAAAGAAGCACGTGCACAACGACGCGCACAAGAAAAAGCTCTTGAAGCAATACAAGATTCTGTGGCTTTTGAAAAAGCTGTGCAAGCCCTACAATCGGGCAATTGGGTCTTAGAAGCTGATAATGTGGTATTCAGGAATGGCTTGATGCGTTTTGTTTCATCGAATACCAATTATGTTGCGGTACAGAATGGTGAAGGTACTGTGCAGACTGCTTTTGACAATTTTGTATATAGTCCCAACGGATTGGGAGGTGTGACAGTACAAGGTAATGTGTCCAATACCCAATTAAGTCATGACAAAGATGGCAATATCTATATGAATTTTTCCATTTTCGGAGGAGCCATTTCTGCCACACTGAATCTGACACTGACTGTAGGAAGCAATGAAGCAAGCATATATATCAGTCCGAACTTCAATGGCAACAATCTGACGATGAATGGCAATATCCTACCTTATGAAGAAGCTACCATATTCGAAGGTACAACATCATGGTAATGGAATTTTCTGCATAAGACAACTTTATAAAGGCCGTACTGTAATTATAGTACGGCCTCTTGTTTTTAAAAGATTTGTTGTATCTTTGCAAACGCAAATGACCAATACCAAAAAATAATGGAAATTAACAGTGCCCGTTTTATTATCAGCAACACCCAGTTAGAGAAATGTCCACAAGACGGCAAACCCGAATATGCCTTTATTGGAAGAAGCAATGTGGGCAAAAGCAGCCTGATAAACATGCTTACAAAAAACAGGAAATTGGCAATGACCAGTGCCACACCAGGAAAGACCTTGTTAATTAACCATTTTTTAATCAACGAACAATGGTACTTGGTGGATTTGCCAGGCTATGGATATGCCCAACGAGGAAAAAAACAACAAGAGGCTATCAAAACTATCATAGAGAATTACATCCTTGACAGGAAGCAAATGACATGCCTTTTTGTATTGGTGGACAGCCGTCATGAACCTCAGAAAATAGACCTTGAGTTTATCGAGTGGTTAGGTGAAAATGGAATACCTTTTGCCATCGTGTTCACTAAGGCCGATAAACTTTCAGGTGGTAAGCTTGCATCCAATATCGAAAGTTATAAGCAAACACTTCTTGAACAATGGGAAGAACTTCCTCCCCTATTCATCACTTCATCAGAAAAGCGTACCGGACGCCAAGAACTGTTGGAGTACATTGCACAAGTGAATAAAAATCTCTGAAAATCGTTATAGTCCTACCCTTCTATTTCTCCTAATTCAAACCACCGCATAGTCTTTTCCTCCAATTCAGAAGTTAATATTGGAAGGCGTTTTGATTTCTCTGTCAATTCATCCACAGAAAGGGTTCCACTACATAATGCAGCTTCCAATTCACCCTTTTCGCTTTCGAGCTGAGCTATTTCAATTTCTAATTGTTCGAATTCCCTCCTTTCCTTGAACGTCATTTTCTTACGTTCATTCTGCGTGTCCTTCTGCTTAATTGCATTTTTTTCCTTTGGGCGGACCGACTCACGTTCTATATTCTTCCGTTCCTCTTTCCAGATACGGTAATCCGTATAATTCCCTGGGAAGTCACGTATATCCGCATTTCCATTGAAAACCAACAAATGATCCACTACCTTATCCATGAAATACCGATCATGACTTACCACGATAAGACATCCCTTATAATTCTGGAGATACTCTTCCAATATTTGTAGTGTTACAATATCCAAATCATTAGTCGGCTCATCCAAAATCAAGAAGTTTGGATTACGCATCAAAATTGTACAAAGATAAAGACGCCTTTTTTCTCCCCCACTTAACTTATAGACATAATTATGCTGAGACTCTGGACTGAAGAGAAAATGTTGAAGAAATTGTGAAGCCGTCAACTTTTGGTTATTCCCAGTATCAACAACTTCAGCGATTTCGCGTACGACATCAATAACTTTCATTTGTTCGTTAAATTGAAGCCCTTCCTGCGAATAGTATCCAAAGCGTACCGTTTCACCTATATCTAACGTTCCGCTATCAGGCTTCGAAATTCCTTGCAATATCTTGATGAATGTAGATTTTCCCGTTCCATTATTACCCACAATACCCATTTTCTCATATCTGGCAAATGTGTAGGAAAAGTTTTCTAAAATTTTCTTCGCACCAAAACTTTTGCAAAGATTATCGGCTTCAAATATCTTTGAACCGATATAAGATGCCTTCATTTCTAAGTTTACTTGTTGGTCATTGAAACGTCTCTTGGCCACTTTTTCCAATTCATAGAATGCTTCTTCACGATAGCGGGCTTTATGTCCTCTCGCTTGGGGTTGACGACGCATCCAGTCCAATTCCGTACGATAAAGATTATTCGCACGTGCAATTTCTGCATTGGTTGCCTCTATACGTTCTTGACGTTTTTCCAGATAATAACTGTAATTCCCTTTATAAGAATAAATTTGCTGATTATCGATTTCTATAATTTCAGAGCATACACGGTCTAAAAAATAACGGTCATGAGTAACCATAAGTAGAGTCAATGTACCATGACGCAGATACTCTTCAAGCCATTCTGTCATCTCCAAATCCAGATGATTCGTCGGTTCATCCAATATTAGAAAATCTGGCTCAGTTATCAAAGCATTGGCTAATGCCACACGTTTCAATTGTCCACCGGAAAGTTGACCAACAGGCTGTTCAAAATCTGTAATCTTCAATTGAGTCAGAATTTGCTTGATACGCCGTTCATAATCCCATGCTTTCTCATGTTCCATACGGGTCAACAGTTCTTCAAGTCCTGGATTCCCCTCTTTTTCCATACACGCCTCATACTCTTTAATTAGTTGTGTAACAGGATTTCCATGTCTGAAACAAGCTTCAAGCACTGTCAACTCAGGCGGATATACCGGCAATTGCTCAAGATATCCTACCCGAATATCACGTCGGTATGTGATTTTCCCCTCGTCATATCCTTCCTTATCTGAAAGGATATTCAGCAATGTGGTTTTTCCACTTCCATTTTTAGCAATAAGCCCTACACGTTGCCCTTCGGCCAAGCCGAAAGAGATACGTTCGAAAAGTACTAAATCTCCAAAAGATTTGGTCAAGTTCTCAACCTGCAGGATTGGACTGACTGTTGCCATCTGACACTATTATATACGACTGATAATACTCTTTTTAAACATTTATCCAAATGGATACTCATGAAACAATAGCAGACAAAAGTCCTTCGTATGCTTCCGATAAATTACATTTTCCTTGCGGACTGACATGGTTACTTATAAGGTATTCCACAGGATTTACTGTACGAGATTTTTCCTTTGTTTCCATACAGAATACTAACTCCGGAAACTCTTCTCTTCCCTCTATACGGGTCACCCATTGGATATTCTCTACTTCCCCTACGAGGAAACAACCCAACACATAAGCAATACGTTCCCATGTTGATGGGCTAAGTTTCATTTTCCCTTCGTCCAACATTCGTTGTAAAAGAGCTATTCCCGTAACTGTATCCACATTGGAAAAATCCTTCTTCAGTTCATTCTTCACCTCTTTCTGTATCCGTTCATAGGCTCCATTGATGAGAGCTATTTCCATCAATCTTATATCTATATATTCATGACAGTTCGGCATTTTAGGGTCCAGCAGTTTCAATGTCCCCAAGACCGTTTCCGGTTCACTGATATCCCCTCCTTTCTTCGTCGTGAATGTAGCATAAACGACCATATTTCTATATCCAGTCACCCAGAAATGTGAGGTGTACCATTCATCGCCTTCTTGGAAAGTCTCGCGACTATAGACAAACTCTTTTCCACCTAATTCAACCATCTTGGCATCTGCATACTGAGCCAACTCGTCACGCATAATATCTTGTGCAAAATCATTCGATGCATCCATCGATGCGGAAATACGGAAATTACCTGTCCACATGGACGGATTATAGAAAAGAAAACTTCCTTCTTCATCTTCAAATTCGTGCCAAGAACGGGGATACTCAAAGGAGCACCATGAGCCCGGAGAGATGTATTTTTTCATCATATACTGTAATTGGTCTTTAAAACGGTTATACCATAGGTGCATGAATAGGCTCAAATATACTTTCTGTTTCCGATTTCAGAAGATTTTCCTACCTATTTACACCACTTTTTTGTGAAAAATCGACGCAAAGATAATAAAAGTCCAACTTTATGTATATCTTTGTCGCGCAATTTTGAGAAATTATTATTTCATGTCGGATACTTAGCTATATAAATAAGGAATTGGCAGAACTGAAAAAAGACTCCGTTAGTAGCATCATCGAGATCAAGCACATGTCCAAATGGTTTGATGAAAAGCAGGTGCTGGATGATGTGAATTTGTGTGTGAAGAAGGGTGAGTTTGTAACCATCCTTGGCCCTTCGGGCTGTGGCAAGACAACCCTTCTGCGGATTTTAGCCGGTTTTGAAACGGCTTCTGAAGGTGAACTTCTGATTGCAGGAGAGGACATCACACAGACTCCTCCCCACAAGCGTCCCATGAACACAGTGTTTCAACGCTATGCGCTGTTTCCCCATCTGAATGTTTATGACAATGTGGCTTTCGGTTTGAAACTGAAAAAACTGAAAGAGGATATCATTGAGGAAAAAGTACATCGTGCTTTGAAAATGGTAGGTATGACCGACTATGAGCACCGCGATGTGAATTCTCTTTCTGGAGGACAACAACAGCGCGTAGCCATTGCACGTGCCATTGTCAATCAGCCACAGGTACTACTACTTGATGAACCTTTGGCTGCACTTGACCTGAAAATGCGTAAAGACATGCAGATGGAATTGAAAGAAATGCACAAGACTTTGGGCATTACTTTTATATACGTCACTCACGATCAGGAAGAAGCCCTGACGCTGAGTGATACCATAGTGGTTATGAGCGAAGGAGTCATTCAACAAATTGGTACCCCCACTGATATCTACAATGAGCCGAAGAACTGCTTTGTGGCAGACTTCATCGGTGAAAGCAACATTCTCAACGGTACTATGATTGAAGACGAAGAAGTTCGCTTCATGGATGCCAATTTCAAATGTGTGGACAAAGGATTTGGTACCAATACTCCCGTCGATGTCGTTATTCGTCCAGAAGATATCTATATCATGCCTCGCACAGAAAATGCCATGTTGGACGGCCGGGTAACTTCATGTATCTTCAAAGGAGTACATTACGAGATGACCGTACTCACTCCCAACGGATACGAACTGATGATTCAGGACTATCATGCATTCGAACCAGAGCAGGAGGTAAGCCTTATCATCAAGCCTTCTGATATCCATGTTATGGAAAAAGAGCGTACTTGCAACACTTTTGAAGCAACTATCGAAGACGATACCCACATCGAAATGTTGGGTGAAGTATTCGAATGCCAGCCCCATGGGCTTGAGTCTGGAACAGAAGTACTCGTAGAGGTCGATTTCAATAAGATTGAATTGACTGATGACAAGCGGGATGGTGTACTTGAAGGTAATGTACGTCTTATTCTGTACAAAGGGAATATATACCACCTTACCATCGTTACCGATGATAATGACCACATCTATGTTGACACCAATGACGTTTGGGATGACGGTGATATGGTAGGTATCAATATTCATCCACAGGATATAAGGATCATCCATAATAATCAAAATTGATAATCCAGCATTTTTAGCAAAGTGAAACAGATATTTGCCTTCTTTGCCCGGCGTAGCACTTGGTCCATGCCCTATGTCCTATTCATGCTACTGTTCGTTGTCCTTCCACTGATACTTATCGGTGTATATGCATTCATGGACTACGATGGCCATTTTACAACGGCCAACTTTGTCAAGTTCATCGAGCAGCCCGAGGCACTCAACACATTCATCTATTCTGTAGGAATAGCCATAGTCACCACTTTCTTGTGTATCCTTTTAGGATATCCGGCAGCCTATATACTCAGCAACAGCGAGTTTAATACAGGCAAGACTATGGTACTTCTTTTTATTCTGCCCATGTGGGTCAATATTCTTATCCGCACATTGGCTACCGTATCACTTTTTGATATCACAGGTATTCCATTAGGACAAGGAGCCTTGCTTTTTGGTCTCACTTATGATTTCTTGCCTTTCATGATTTATCCCATCTACAACACGATGACCAAGATTGACAAGAATCTTATCGAAGCAGCACAAGATCTTGGAGCCAGCCAATTGGAGGTATTCCTCAAAGTGATTTTCCCCCTTTCTATGCCAGGCGTTGTAAGTGGCATCATGATGGTATTTTTACCTACAATATCCACGTTTGCCATTTCTGAGCTCCTTACGATGAATGATATACGCTTGTTTGGCTCCATCATTCAGGAGAACATCATGCTCAGCGATACGATGAACTATGGTGCAGCCCTCTCGCTCATCATGTTGCTAATCATAGGAGCCACCAGCCTATTCGGTGGAGACAGCAAAGAGGAATCCCAACTGAATCAAGGAGGGCTTATCTAAATAATAATTAAGGTACACACGTACATAAGAATAGATTGAAACAATGAACGGAAAACAGATACTTGCCAAGGGGTACTTGTGGTTATTGTTGGCTATCCTCTATACCCCTATACTGATTATCGCTATATTCTCTTTTACCGAAACTAAAGTTTTGGGTAACTGGACAGGGTTCTCCTTCAAACTTTATACCTCACTTTTTGATGGAGGGATGAATCACTCTCTGCTTAGTGCCATCCAGAACACCATCCTCATTGCCCTTATAGCTTCCACAGCAGCTACAGCTTTGGGCAGCATTGCCGCTATCGGAATCTACAACCTCCGTACCAAGCCACGGCAAGCTGTAACTTTCCTCAACAATATCCCCCTTATCAATCCTGATATCATTACTGGTATCTCCCTTTTCCTGCTTTTCGTATGGTTAGGAATTTCTCAGGGATACACCACCGTCATTTTGGCACATATAACCTTCTGTACACCCTATGTGGTACTCAGTGTGATGCCGCGTCTCAAAGGAATGAACCCCAATATCTACGAAGCAGCCCTTGACCTCGGAGCCACTCCTTGGCAAGCATTACGTAAAGTCATCATTCCAGAGATTAAGCCTGGCATTATCAGCGGTTTCATTCTCTCTTTTACTCTTTCCATCGATGATTTCGCCGTCAGTTTGTTTACGAAAGGAAACGTGGGACTCGAAACCCTCTCTACCTATATCTATTCCGATGCACGCAAAGGTGGTCTTACTCCTGAATTGCGTCCTCTCTCCACAATTATTTTCGTCTCAGTATTGGTGCTGTTAATCATCATCAACAAGCGTAGTGAGAAACAGGCTCAACTGAAAAAGCATTAATTCACGTATATTTTTATTTAGATTACATAAAACTTCAAACATTCACAAATCAACAAAAGAAAGAAATGAAAAAGTTCCTGAATCTGAGCCTGCTTTTAGCAGCGCTGTTTGGGTTTCTCCCGACAAACCATTCGCATGCAGCTGACCGTGCCCACACTCTGAAAGTGTACAATTGGGCCGACTACATCGACGAGGATTTGCTCGAAGAGTTTAAAGTATGGTACAAAGAACAGACTGGCGAGGAAGTAGAAGTCATCTACCAACTTTTTGACATCAACGAAGTAATGCTGGCCAAACTCGAGAAAGGCCACGAGGACTTCGACGTTGTCTGCCCCTCAGAGTATATTATCGACCGCATGTTGGCCAATGACATGCTGTTACCTATCCCTCGTGATTTCGGTCAGACCCCCGACTATATCAAGAACGTATCACCTTATGTTCTCGATCAGTTCTCCCGCATGGACAAGCCAGGCAAACGTGCCAATGACTATGCCGTAGGTTATATGTGGGGAACCACTGGTATTCTGTACAATCCCCAGTATATCACAGATGCAGAGGTTGATTCTTGGGGTATAATCTGGGATCCCCGTTTCCAAGGAAAAATTCTCATGAAGGATGCTTATCGTGACATCTATGGTCCGATGCTCATGTATGCCCGCTATCAGGATATTCTGGACGGTAAAGTTACCCGCGAACAGCTTATGAACGATTCTTCTGACGAGGCCATTGCTACCGTAGAGAATCTTCTCAAAGATGCCAAGAAGAATATTGCCGGTTGGGAAGTTGATTTTGGCAAAGAGATGATGACCAAGGGAAAAGTGTACATGAATGTAAGTTGGAGCGGTGATGCCGTATGGGCCATTGAAGAAGCAGCAGCTGTAGGCACTACCCTCAAGTATCATGTTCCTCGCGAAGGTTCCAATGTGTGGTTCGACGGATGGGTAATTCCCAAGTATGCCGTCAATAAGCGTGCCGCCTCTTACTTCATCAACTTCATGTGCCGTCCGGACAATGCTTTACGCAATATGGATGCGATCGGATATGTGAGCGTTATTGCCACTCCCGAAGTATTGGAAGCAAAGATAGACTCAACCCTCGCACACATAGACCTCTCCTATTTCTTTGGCCCCGAAGCAGACAGTGTCCAGGTCAATGACATCCAGTATCCTGACCGTTCTGTCATCGAGCGTGCAGCACTGATGCGTGATTGTGGTAACCGCACCAAGAATATGCTCGAAATGTGGAGCCGCGTCAAAGGTGACAATCTGGACAGTTGGACCATCATACTTATAGCCGTAGTAGCTGTTGGTATCATAGGTTGGGCAATCCTTCGCAAGGTTAAGTCTTTGAAGAAAAAAGACAAGAAAAGAAAAAAGAGCAAACGCCGTCACTAATTAAATGTGTACCTCGGCATATTTGCTCCATTGATATTTTATTTCCCTATACTTATTATGCATTGTACCCTCTGTCTCGGAAGCAATACCGATGCTGAAAAGAATCTGGGAAAAGCCCGCATAATGCTCACCGCCCTCCTACCCGACATCTGTTGGGAGGAGGCCCGGTGGACAGAACCTGTAGATTTTCCTAACCCGGCATTATTCCTGAATCAGATAGCCAGTTTCGGCACTCGTATGTCGTGCGAGGAACTACACTTACATTTCAAGGAGATAGAGCGCCAATGCGGCCGCTTGCCAGAAGACAAAGGACAGGGTATTGTACGTATAGACATAGACTTGCTCACGTACGGAGAGCAAGTATTGAAAGAAGCCATATTTCTGTGTTGAAAGACTTATTTTGTCTCCAGCACATTAGCCGACAGGCCATCGGCAGCTTGTAGTATTCCCAATAGAGGAGTCTTTTCACGGGCCGCATTGAGCGAGCCCATCAGTTCGTAGCTTTGAAAAGGAAGGTCCCATGCCGACATGTGCCAACGGATGGCAAGCACCTCTTCCTTGGTCAGTTCAAGTCCCGATTGCAGAAGCACAATGACAGACTTCTCACCATGTCCGACAGGGAAATCGGAATAATCCACCTCATACCCCTCGTAATCTTCCCAAAAGCCCCGCTCATTCTTGCGATGCTTGATAGTACGCTTATAGATTTCTGCTTTACAAGTATCATGCAATAGTGTAGTCAGGATAACACTCTCCACAGGCAGTTGGGGCTCCAGTTCCGGTCTCACTAATAGCACCTGTTTCCTTACCATCAAGGCAATACGGCATACCCCCAAGGAGTGCTCCAGCAATCCGCCTTCATAAGCCAAATGAAAACGTGTAGAAGCCGGTGCCTCAAAAAAACCGGAAGTTTCCAGTACATTTATCACCTCGTCCACTCCCTTACGTCCCGTAGAGCGGAGCAGTTCGATGAATTTATCCTTGTTTGCTGCTATTACATCTTTATTTGTCGGCATAATCTGTTTTTAAGGTGTATAGGTTCTGTATTTTACTGGCTGCGAAGATACAAAGATTTCTTTATTTTTCTCCCCCGCCTGAGAATATTTCCTCTCAGGTCTGGAAAAAATATTTCTCAGACAGGGGAGATAATCCTTATTCCTTATAGTTGAGATACGTCTCCATATCCTTGTCACCCCGTCCCGATACGGTGAGCACCACAATATCCGTCGGTTTGAACTCCACCTTTTCCAATGCTCCCAGTGCATGCGAACTCTCCAATGCTGGGATGATACCTTCCAAGAGAGTCAGTTCGTAGGCGGCACGGATAGCCTCATCATCCTTGATGGCCAGTACATGTGCACGCTGTTGACGCGCCAGATTGGCATGCATAGGACCTATACCCGGATAATCCAATCCTGCCGAGATACTGTACGGTTCTTCCATCTCTCCCTGTTCATTCTGTAGTACCAGTGTCTTGAATCCATGGAGAATACCCGTCTTGCCCAAAAGAATGGATGCCGCCGTCTTTCCACTTTCCAGTCCCTTACCGCCAGCTTCTGCAAGAACAAACTTCACCCGTTCGTCATCCAAGTAGTGATATATCGTACCTGCCGCATTGCTTCCTCCACCGATGCAAGCCACCAGATAGTCAGGATACTCCCGTCCCTCTTTTTCCATCAGTTGTTTCTTGATTTCTTCACTGATGACCGATTGCAGACGAGCCACCATATCTGGATACGGATGAGGTCCTACCGTAGAGCCTATCAGATAATAGGTATCTTCGGGATGTGTACACCATTCCTGTATAGCCTCATCAACAGCATCTGCCAGCGTCATGCTTCCCGAGGTCACGGCATGCACTTCAGCACCCAGCATCCTCATCTTCTCCACGTTGACACGTTGTCTTTCCACATCCACCTGTCCCATATAGATGACACATTTCATGTTCATTAAGGCACATACCGTAGCTGTGGCCACTCCATGTTGGCCGGCTCCCGTCTCAGCTATGACACGACTCTTTCCCATCTTCTTGGCCAAGAGCACCTGTCCGATGGC
This sequence comes from Phocaeicola sp., assembly GCA_045545095.1. Lineage (GTDB taxonomy): Bacteria > Bacteroidota > Bacteroidia > Bacteroidales > Bacteroidaceae > Phocaeicola_A. The sequence continues at coordinate 44,636 of JAZQAG010000047.1, forward strand.
ATTATTTATCTTATGTGCACCTGTGTGATTCAAGTCTTCGCGCTTCAGGTATATCTTACATCCATATTTCTGACTCAACCGTTTGGCCGGATAAAGCGGAGTCGGACGTCCCACATAGTCACGCAACAACTGGTCATACTCCCGTCTGAACTCTTCATCTTCCAGCACCTTTTGGTAGGCACCCTTCAGTTCATCCACACATCTGGCAAGTGCTTCGGGTATATAAGCTCCACCAAATTCACCATAATATCCTTCTTCGTTAATCTGATAAGTTTTCATTGTCATTTCCTATTTAAATTGTTTATTATTTCATTCCATGTCCGGACCTGTATTCAAAAAAAGGACTCCGGCCCATCGCAAGAGCGACAGGCCGGAGTTTCTTATTTTCCTATATATGGCAATATACATTGGTCTGATCCCTTACGACTTGTTGAGCAGTAAGCGGCGCCACCAATAGTTATTTACCAATATATTACACATAGTCCTTTTTAACTTTATTCTTTTATTTGACGGCAAAAGTAAGCATTTTGTTCAAACCTACAAATATTTTCTTGCTTTTTTTTCATTTTACAGCCTTTTTTCTCACAAATGACATACAATTCACATACTCTACATATGTTTTATCCCTCATAGAGCACTATCATCTCCCCTCTCCTTTGACTTTTTTCATTCAATCCCACGCCTTTTATTCATCCATTTTTTTGAACGAAAAGAATGTACGAACCAAATATTCTTACTACATTTGCAACAATTAAAGTTCCTATTTCATGAAAAGACTTATCAACAGTTGTTTTGTTGCCCTCCTATCCATCATCCTTTTCTCGGGTATGGCTATGGCAGACAACGTTATCCGTGTGGATTTTGAAAACGGTATCCCATCAGGATGGGCCGCTACAGGCATTACCGTCAAGAAAGACAATAACAGCATGAGGGCTGCCATGAGTAGCAATGCCACCCTGCTCTCACCAGCCATTGACAATCCTACACAAGTCAGCTACAAGCATCGCGGCAGTGGTAACAACAAAGAGCTGATAGTCGAGAAATCTACCGATGGCGGAAGCACATGGACAGAGATAGGCTCCACCAAAGTCTCCTCATCATCAAGCTATGGGTCAAGCGGCCACACCGTTGGAGAATCCGCTTCAACCGATGTCCTGATACGTTTCACTTGCAAAAGTGCCACCATCTATATCGATGACATCGAGATATCATACGTCAACCTTTCCGCCGAACCCACCAGGCAAGCCGCATTGGAGATTTTAAAGGTGACAGGAAACACCGCCGACTTGAATATCACTCCCGGCGATGGCACCGGCCAATTGGTAGCCTATACCGAAGGAGACAGTTTTGACTGGGCACCCACAGATGGCATGGCCTATACCGGAAGTTTCCCTAAGAAGGTGGACAATGTAACACTGGTATCATCCGATAGCAGGATATCCGTGGAAGCAACCGGCCTGCTACCCGGTCAGACCTACACTTTTGCCACCTTTGCCTACAACGGTGATGGCGATACACGCAACTACCTGACAACGGGTGTCAGGCCAATAACCATCACCACCCTGACAATCCCTACCATTACCTTATATAATAATAGCGTTGATTTCAAGAAGACAAAAGTCGGAAGCTATAAAGAGAGACAGGTGACATTCAGTGCCCGATACCTGACTCCCGAATCAGGTACAATAACAATTCGTAGCCCCCATGCGGACATTACCCTCAGCGCTGACGGCTCTTCATTTGCTTCATCTGCCACATTGGAATATAGCCATGCTACGGTTCAGGATACGGTATTCACCATCCGCTTTGCCCCCACCGCCTACCAGCCTTATTCGCACCAGATCGATATAGAAGGTGGAGGTGCTTCTGCCAACATGACAATACAAGGCATCGGGGCCGATACCGAGAATTATGATTACTATATTGCTCCTGACGGAAACGATGAGACAGGCGATGGCTCCATCGACCATCCATGGATGAATCTGCAACATGCCGTCAATCAGGCAAAACCTGGCGATGCCATCATCTGTCGCGGAGGCCGTTATCACTTTACCACACGTGACGGTAGCGGCAAGCTTACCGTACGCATCAAGAGTTCCGGCACAGCCGATGCTCCTATCACCATCCGCAATTACGAGGGCGAGACTCCCATCTTTGATTTCGAACAACAGTTGCTCGATTGCGGTCGCGACCGTAGCAAGGTTGGCGATCGCGGCATCCACCTTACAGGAAACTACTGGCATCTTTACGGCCTGCACATTACCCATGCCGCAGACAATGGCATCAAGTTGGAAGGAAGTCACAATCGCATTGAGCGATGCGAGTTCAGCTACAATCTCGATACCGGCCTGCAACTTGGCTTCGGACACGACTTCTCGGATAGCGGCTTCGGCTCAAAGAACGATGGTTCCTACTGTGCTTACAATGACATCATTGATTGTGACAGCCACCACAATTGCGATTTCGACACCAACTATGGCAGCGATGCCGATGGCTTTGCCTGCAAGATGCACAACGGCAAGGGCAATCGCTTTATCCGTTGCCGTGCCTGGCGCAATAGCGATGATGCTTGGGATCTCTACGAAACAGACTTCAGCGTCTATATGATAGAATGCTGGGCTTGGGAGTCAGGCAATGCCGAAGACCACACGTGGGTATATGAGTATTTCGACCAAGGTCCCAATTTCTCCGGCAATGGCAATGGCATCAAGCTCGGAGGCAATGGCACAGGAGGCAGTTCGATGGGCGTACACTATGCCTACAACTGTGTAGCATTTGGGTGTGACAAATCGGGCTCTACCAAAGGTTTCGATTGCAATCATCACAAGGATGGGCACGTCATCATCGGCGGGTTGGCTTTCGACAATGGCTATGACTATATGTTTGAGTCTGGTGGTGGAGCCAATTCCCTCTTCTACAACAATGTATGTTTCGGACGTCAGGAAATACTTGTAGGCACCGAGAGTCACAATGCCTTCTTGGGAACTCCCGAACAAGGAAAAACGTTCTACAATCACGTGGTGACAGGCTTCAGCCGTACTGATTATGAGAGCCTCAGCGAAGCAGATGCCCTTGCCCCTCGTGGGACAGACGGTTCCCTTCCCACCCGCTTTGCCCGTCTCAAGAGTGGTAGCAAATTGATCGATGCCGGTATCGACAGGCCACTTCCTTTCACCAACGAGTTTCCCTTCATCCTGCAACCTATCTATGGTAATGGGCGCGACCTTGGCCCTTACGAATTGCAAGAGGGAAGCATCAATACCGGTGCCCAATCCATCACCACCCATCATCAGCAAACCACCTTTGCGCTCCTTCCTGGCAGACATGGCGAAGAAGTGGTTGTACGTATCAGTAGCGAAGCTCCTGCTGTTGCCACCCTATACCTCTGTCGCATCAACGGGCAGATTATCCGTACACAGCAGACCACCCCTCTCGAACCGGGTGTAGAGTACTACTTTCCCATTAACACTGCTCAATTGTCCAAAGGAGCCTACCTGATTCAAGCAAAGATAAATGGCCAGACCATCACTCGCAAGATGATATTCTGACCCTACTCTAAACAACATTCTCCCAGAATCCTGTTTGTCCATCTTTACGCAGGTGTAAACAATATCAGGATGGAAATGACGAAAGTGTAAAGACTTTCAGGGGATTTCAAAAAAGGTATCTATTGATTTAGACTATGAAACAGAAAACCGTCTACTGAAATCAGAAAAAGACAGATAATAATATATAATATTGTACGCCTCATACTCTTATTCACAACATCGGATTCGGTTCCTCAAATACATAGACATTATAAACACTATTCAAAAAAGTCTCAATATGTACCTCCAACTTCATATCCGAAGTTTTGACCAACACATCTGCATAACCGTAATACTGTCTAAATCCCGTAGGAATGATTGATGTCGAATAGACATCCAAATTTTCGAAATATTCCGAGAATATTTTTATAAATTCCTCCTTGTCAATCAAGTTATATTCTTCATGACGAATCATTGGATAGCGATAACAGTAACAAGAGAAAGATATCGGATTGGTCAGATAAGGTCTGATTATTGACATATCATTTCTTATGATAGCATCCGAAAATGCCTTATGGGCAATATGTCTGTCGTATTTTCTGTGCTCACGAATAAATAAGTCCTCATACTCTCCTTCTTGGGTCCTTCCCCACGAGTCCAGCACTCCATCATAATCAAACCTATAATATATTCTCTTCATCAATGATTCCATGGCCTTACTTCAGTCCATTCAGATTATATTCTTTGTGCAAAGGTAATCATTTATTCCGATTTACATTGTGACCTTACAGATAATCCCAAAACTCTTTCGGCAATTTCACATTGTCAAGTTTGGCACAGTTTGCAAACATAGGAGCAATGTTGTAAACACTCCATCCGGCAGTTCCGCATCCGATGCATGTGACAAAGAATGTAAGTTCGGGATGGTCTGTCGCAAATTGATGGAAACGGCAGACAGCGGCATATAATTCTTTCAAGCTGACTCCATCGGTAGGAATGGCATACGATTGTCCTTGCAATCCCTCTGCTTGCCCGTTGATGGCACCAAAGGACTGGAATGCACATGCCGATGCTCCCCCACTATGAATACCGTAAATGTTGCTTCCGAAAACAAATATTTCATTCTCTTTCAGCGAAGTGACCATTTCAGGAGTAATGCGGTCGGGGTTAACCTCTTTTTTCGTATAGTAGTTTCCACTATTCTCTCTCTTGCTGAATGAAACTCTGGACATTTCATCTTCCATTAGGATATTAAAACTATATCTGGCATTTGAACGTAATCGTGCTTCGCGTTCACGTTTCCACATAGCACCTGTTTGTGCATCGGTTTGCTCAAATTGCATAAAGTTGTCTATGTGTAACTTTTTTCCATAATCAGCAGCATCAATATTAGCCCCGATAAAAGAGAATATCACATTCTTCTCTTTCAACTCATCAATCAAAGTTTTTACCGAATTCAGGTTGTATTGCCGCGATGCATTCTCATACCCATCTGTAATGATGGTGACATATCCCAATGTATCCTTTTCTCTTTCAATTGTCCGTTTCAGTTCGGTAAGCGTGAAACCCAAAGCATCAAAAAGCGGAGTGCCGGCATACGGACGATAATCTTCTTCTGTTATCTCCCGAACCTTATCAACCTTTTCTTCCTTGATTATATATCGGCTTTTCGTCGTATCAAACAGATAGATTGACACATAGTGGCGTTGTGTTTCAATCGTCTGTTCCTGCATCATCCGAATGGTCTGTATCGTCTCATTACATCCCGAGATAGTAGCTCTTGTAATACATCTCATCGAACCGCTTTCATCCAATACGATGAGGTGATAGACTGAGGTCATTCTTTTAGAATCCTTACTCTTACTTGCCCCCATTTGCGTCTTCATTTGGCGCACTTTCTTACTGAATAGATTTTTCCAAGACATATAGCTTACAATTTATATGGTTAATTGATTATTTGATATTTCGTGATAATTCTTTGAGTGTCGTTTCTTTCATTTTCAATTGGTGTTCAACTATCATGTCATAATCACATTTCTTATCTCCCATTTTACTGGCAACCACAAATAATTCTAATGAAATAAGGAATGAGAAGATAATAAGATAGAATATCAAGGCTTCTGTCCTCGTGGAGACAATCTCAATCATTGCATTTAACTCCTCCAGAAAGCCTACACTTTCTGATAATTCTTTTCTTAAGTTATCCTCCACATCCATTTTTCTATTAGTAAATTCATCTTGCAAGTTCCGATACCTTTTTAGCAAAGTGTCATTTGCCTCTACCTGTTTGATTCTTGGATTGGGGACATGAGAAGTCGTAACAGTTGTTTCAGGTACAGTTTTATAGCTCCCGTCTTCTTGTAGGACTTTTTTGTATGTAGTTGACCGTCCTGTTCGTGGGACAGTAGGTGTTTCTGCTATTTCTTCATTGAGTCTGATATTTACTCTATCCAATGAGTCTATAGTTATTTTCAGTTCTTGAAGTTTTGAATCTATCACACTCAGACGCATAGGAAGTTGTTCACGTACTTGTCGATCTGTTATTTCAACCATTTTCTTCTTTATGTCCTCACCAAAGATGACTTGATCCAAAATGGAAGAACCCAAAACTGCCATAATAATGGCGATGAAGAATCTGAACACAACACCCATTTTATTACTTCCCACTGTCAGAATTATCTGCCTTTCTATTTGGATAATGACAATGATGAAAATCAAAGAGGATGCAATACATCCCCATAGTGGTGCATGTACATATCGCTGTGCAAAACAGAATCCTGTAAATCCCCATAAGAGTATCAGAATTAATAATGCTGAAGTATATTTCTTCAAATGCTTGTAACTAGCCTCACTGCATTGTGACAATATACTGCTATTCCATCCAGTGAGGAAACAACCGAATTTTATCCACCACTTCATAATCAATCCTCCTTATCGTTTACGTACATATTCATTTGTTCCATAGATACAGCCGACAGTCCTTTCAAAAAGCCCTTTTCATAAGACAAGAGCATTCCAATCATGTAAGGAACATTGTCTTGAAAATCCTTTTCCATCTGGTCAAGTCTGTCCACATGTTCTTGCAACTTGCTTTTCTCTGTTTCCAATTGCTTGACGAAATCTATCAATCCTGCTTCCCTACGGGAATTGATGTGGAAATCCAATTTCTGCAATTTGTCTGTATAGCTAAGTCGTACTTGTCTGAATTTTACCTCCAGTTTGCTACGGATAATGGCTTTGTTCATCTCTTTGTACGAAACTTCCGGATTGGATAATGCATCTTCATATCCTTTTGATTCGTAATCCTTTTGAAGAAAAGCATAGATTAGATCTATGGGCATTCCTGTACCATACTTGATTGTTACCATAGAAGAATCCTTTTCATTCGTCGGATTTTCATTCATTACATTCTCTTCTTGTCCGAACTCCTCTGTTGATACGGGAGTATTTGACGTGTTCTTTCTGAAAAAATCAATAAATCTCATACTATTTATGTTTTAAGTTTATAAAATTCTTGTTTAAAGAATGGAATGTGTATCCCTACAGATTCCATTCAAGCACGAATCATTTCGTGTCCTGTCATAAATAGCATGATTTATTCTATCAACTTCGTTTCTCTTCTTGATTGTCTCAATGATGCTATTCATAACTGTTTCGCTATTGTTTAATCTTTCTTTTATTTGTTTATCGCAAAGTTTATGAAAAGGTAAACAAGAAAATCAAAAAATAAATTCATTTTTGCAATGTTGGCATTGCTTGAGTCCCAATTGTTCTAATAGAAAACCTTCCATTTCAAGTTCTGAATTATATTTTACCCGATAATAATTCTGCAACAATTCGATAATAGGCTTTTTGAATTCTTGTTCGTATTGAGCAAGCACCTCTTTTACCTCTTCATCAGAATACCCTGTATCATTATTCTGTATGGGTATCAGTCTATGGGCTAAAAAAGTCAATTTGCTGAAACGTTTTAGAATACATGTGTTTTTGGCACTTGCACAATAAAATCTTGAGGCCCCATCTAATTTCTTGTTTATCATTTCTACAAGTTTGTTCAATGGCAAGTTCTCAATTGCTACATATCCGGAGTTTTTGCATACAATGTCCTCCAAATGAATATTGATTCCGAAGGCTATGTTGATGCGCATTTCAAGTACACTTCTATCACCTTCCAATAAGTAAAGGTTTGCTTTGAACCAATTCCGAAATCGTAATCCTCGCCTTTTTCTATGATTTCTTTAGGAATACGGAAGTTGCAATAATCGGCATGAAGCCTCTCGCAATATGGAACATTGTGGTAACAAGGTGCTTCTCCCTCAAACACATAAGTCATAGTGTCTTCCTTCATAGGAACTCTTTGATAGACTTCTGTGATGAACTTTTGTGGTTCTTTGACAAACATTTGGTAGGCCAATAATGATTGTTCCTCCACTTTACTGAAAAAATAAATGGGCTTTTCATAAATTGTTCCTTTCAAGTTGGTATTCTTTAAGTTCAATTTGTGAAGAATCTTTTTTGAGTTTGCTTTCGTAATGTAAGCCATGTTATTTGGTATTTATGACATTCTTTCTTCATGCTTTCACTCATTTATCGCATCAAAAAGGAAAAGGTAAACAGAATAATGACAAAAAATGAGAAAAAAGTTTTTAGTCTAAAGATATTATCTATACATTTGCTTCGCAATGAAAAAATGGATAGCCTTTATTTGCCTGTTTTTCTGTTTCTTCGCTTATGCCCAACAGAAACACGCATTCGTGGTTGCAGTTTCCGAATATCCATCTCAATCGGGGTGGAGTAAGATTCATAGCAACAACGATGCTACTATTCTTGTGTCAGAACTTCAACGATTGGGCTTTCATTGTACTGTTCTGCTCAATGAACAAGCCACTCAAAAGAATATCCTTCATCGGCTGGACTCTTTGGAAGAATCTCTCGTTAAAGGGGATTATGTTGTATTGCACTTCTCTTGTCATGGTCAGCAGATGGAAGATGACAATGGAGATGAAGTTGACAAATTAGATGAAGCATTGATTCCTTACGATGCGGCTCATATATATAATAAAGGTATATACGAGGGGGAATCTCATTTGCGGGATGATGAGTTGGAACGTCATTTGATGAGAATACGCAAACAGCTTGGTGAAACAGGTTCTCTGTTTGTAACTTTGGATGCTTGTCACAGTGGAACCGCTAATCGTATAGAAGAGTATCAGGAAGATGAGGAAGCACCCATTCGTGGTAGCAGTTCTGTATTCTCTTCAGATCCATTCTTTTTATCTCCCGAAATTAAGAAAGTGGAACGGAATACGAAACTTCCCCATTTAAAAGGATATTCTCCTGTTTGTGTTATCAGTGCTTGCCAACCCTTTCAACGGAATTTTGAAACAAAAGTTGACGGACAATATTATGGTACTCTATCCTACTCACTTTATCAAGTCTTGACGAATTGTGACAAATGGATTCCTTCTTTATACCCGATGGTATTAGACAATGCCAAACGTTTGTCAATCAAACAAATTCCCATGATGGAAAGAACATACTGAGCCTATGGATTTATTAAGGGACATACAAAACAATCAAGAGACTAACCGCATATATGCAGAACTACGCACTGGGTTCTTTGCATATATCCATGTGGCAGTTTCTATGATTACGGAAGAAGAGCTGGAAGAGGTTTATAACGATTCTTTTTTAGCTCTTTGCGACAACATTTCTTCAGGAAAACTACAGACTTTGACCTGTTCATTGCAAACCTATATCAATCAGATTGGAAGAAACAAAGCTATCAGTTTGCTTCGGACAAAAGACAATACGACTGAATTGCCCGATTATGAAATAGGTTTGCCAGGCAGTAGCATTGATATGGCAGACAATGATGAAACAACAGTGGAAATGCAAGAAGAAGTTTACCGTATCGTGCAAGAGTTTGATTGTGATAAATGCAAGAAGATTCTTTTCGGATTCTATTGGCAACATCTTTCATTAGAAACATTGGCCCAACTGACGGGTGCTCGTAGTACTGATGTGGTGAAGACAGAAAAGAGCCGTTGCATGAAGCGATTGAGAGAAAAGGTAATGAATGTATTCAAGCAAAAAGGATTGATTTGATTATGGAAGAACAAAAAATAGATAAACTCATAGAGCAAGCTATCCAACGCGTAGGAAAGGAAAAAGATGAGCATGACCGTCTTGTATTGCGAAGTTTCCTAAGAAGGAGAGAACATATAATAAATATGTTAAAAAATGGAGACGTAATAAATATGTTAAAAAATGGAGACGCTTGTGCTTCTATTATATCAGATGAAGACAGTGGATATAAAGTAGCTACTAATACACAATTACGTAGAGCCTCAAATCAGGCCTCTCACAAAAAGTATTCATTAAAATTTAAGTCTATTTGGTTGTCAATAGCCTCTATTGCCGCCATCATTGCTATAGTGTTTTCATTGAATATATATCACGATAATCTGCGAATGGATGAAGCGTTCCGCACACATTATACCCCATTGGAATATGACCCTCAGTTGCTGTCTCGCGGTGAAGAATCTCCCCTTTCTCTTGAATTGACAGAGGCAATGGATGCTTATCAACGTCAGGACTATTCTGCGGCTTTACAGAAATTAGATGCCATTCCAAACCTTGATGAGAACTTCTTGATATACAAAGCTATTTGCTTGATTGAAACAGATCAACTTACCCAATCCATCAGCCTATTAGAGGAATTGGTTAATCATGGTGAAGCCACAGAGTATTACCAACAAGCCAATTGGTATTTGGCTTTGGCTTATTTGAAGACACATGAAGGAGAGAAAGCTAATAAACTAATAATCAAAGGGAACTTTAATTTTAAAGAATTAAGATGAGAAAAGTTTTATATAAAAAGAGGTTTACCAAAAATGCATCTAAATTAGCCCTAAAATGTTATAAATATATTGTTGATATTTTGAATAGGACTAATGCTGATTCAGAATGTTTGAAAGTTGGCGCGTTAACAGAAGATGATCGAATATTTATAGAAAGTAATATCATTACAGAGCCATGGTTGAGGGGAAATCGTACTTTTACAGAAATGGCCCTCCCGAGAAGTTACATGAATACTGCGTTGGATTTATTATCTTTTACTAGTATGGCAAATGATAATCTTACAAAAGACGGCTATCTGTATCCTGCAATATTTTGTTTTAGGCAATACTTAGAATTAACAATGAAGGATTCTATTCATTATTTTAAAGTATATAGAGGTGAAACATCCGATTCTCTACTCGGGTATGATGGAGTCCATAGTTTAAAGGATATGTGGAATTCACTATCTTTTTATTTAGAAGAAAGTGAAGATAATATAATTGTAGAAAAATTAATTTATGATTTTCATAAGATTGATCCAACATCTACAAGATTCAGATATTCATATGGTGTTGGAAAGAATTTGATCACTCAGAAAAAAGAACTTATAGTACCATATAATGATGAAGGTTTTATTAACGTTGTAAATTTGCGAAATGTAATGCTCAAATTATATCGTTATTTTGAAGGAATTAACGGATTAGCAAGGAAAGAACGATGAAACATATTGCGATTAAATTTATAGTTGTATTTATTCTTTGTTGTAGTGGAATATTTGCTCAAACTAATGAACATAACATTCTACATGGAATAGAATTGTGCAAACAGGGAAAATATAATGTAGGACTATTTTATTTACCGTCTATCAAAGAAGAAAAAGATATCCCAACACAAATAAAACTTAGAGGCGAATTTTATTTGCAATATGCTTATTATTTCTCCAATGATAAAAGATTTTCTCTAAATCAATTAGATTCTATCTGTGAGATTTATGTGCCAAATGATTCTGTTGATTTGAATTTGCCAAGAACTATTGCATACAATTTATCTAAAAAGGGGAATTACGCAATGGCACTAAAATATGGTAAAATCACAACAAAATGGAATGAATTAGTCTATGGGAAGAAATCTATACAATATGCTTATGCTTTAGATAATCTATCAATTCGTTATACAGACATCAATGAGTATGATTCAGCCATGATATGTGCTAAAAAGGCAAATAACATAATCGGACGTACTATTGGCATAAACAATATTGATTACGTAAAAAGTTTGAATAATATTGCTGATATTTATTTATGCACTAGAAAATATAGTAAAAGTATAAAGTATTTTGAAAAGGGGCTTGAGATTATAGAAAGAAATAATCTACAAAATGACGTAATGTATCCAATATTATTAGACAACTTGAGTATTTTATATTTTAATAATATTGATAAAGAAAAGGGAATATATTATAATGAGAAGGCTTTAAATTTGTATTACAAGGATACACTTTCTTCTGATTATGTGACAACTTTATCTAATTTAGGTACTAAATATAGTGCCATAGGTAAACATGAAGATGCTATAAAGTGCTATTTAAAGGCATTGTCAATTACTATAAAGATTAAAGGTCCTGAAACATATGAATGCATAAATGCATATAGAAAACTCGCTTCTTCATATTTGAAATTAGGCGATTATCAGAAATATTTAGATTTATCAATGTCTTCATTGAGTAATATGAATAAAAAAGGAATAAACAATTCATATTATATTCAAGAACTTGTAGACAATATGATTGATTATGAAGATTATATAAATGCAAAATCTTTACTTGAACAATTGTTAGAAAAGGATTATTGTTCTCAACAAGATTCTATCAAATATTTGAGAAATCTTTCCTATTGTTGCTATGATAATATGGAAGCGTAAAAATATATGAATATATGTGTTAATGTTGCTAATAGATATTATGATTTAGATTCTGATGATGGTTTACTGGCATTTACAACTATAGCAAGTGACTATTGCATATGTTTGATAAAGACTTTTGAAAATAGGAATATTGCTGAAGCTCTCAAATATATGCAGAATCTACTTATGTATCGAGAAATGATTCTATCAGATACACATCCTTTATACATATCGTCTCTTTTAAACGTTATGTATTATAGTGCTTTTTTTAAAATCTCAGAAATATCCGATAAATTGGAAGAAAAAGCAAATAATATCTTGATGAAAGAGATTTCAAATGATGATCGAATAAATTTATTGTCTAAATTGTCTATTTTATATTACTACAAGAAAGATTATGCACAAACTGTACACTATGGAGAAGAAGCATTGTCTTATTGTAACAAAGTTACATATAATTCGTTGAATTGAGAAATTTGGGGCAAAATAATTGGCAGACAGGGGTTTTGTGAAATTCTGATTTTTGGAGGAATGCCAGTAAAAACCAACGTAATGCCAAGTTATTCCAAAGCTGAGTAACCT
>JAZQAG010000048.1:0-21424 GCA_045545095.1 Phocaeicola sp.
AGGATGAAAGTGTATCTTTGCCATAATGTATTTACTATGCCTAAAGATACAAAAACTTTAGGATATATCAAAGCCCCAGCTTGTGAAAGTAGGGGCTTTGTGATATAATAAATGAGGGCGCATCATTTTGACACACCCTCATCTCTAAGCTTAGTTTAAGTATCCCAAAGCTTGGGATAAAGAATATATCGGTACATTTGATTTTTTAAGAGGCAGTTCTTGTTTTTTCTTTATGGCTATGTCAGTAAGAATCTTTAGCTAAAGATGTATGTGAAAGTGAAAGAAACAGCTTTCTCCCCGTTCGCTTGACATTCTCACGTGCCACATCGGGGCGCATAGCGAGATGGAGGGGAAGTCCCTCTTCGTTGATGGAGAGGATGGAGGAAAAGCCGCTTTGCTCCAACTCGGGACTTTGCTCAATGGAACCGCCAATGGCAATGACGGGGATGTCCTGATGGGTGGCGGCTTTCAAAACTCCCATAGGGGCTTTGCCCATCAGTGTCTGACGGTCGATACGGCCTTCGCCCGTTACTACGAGGTCGCAACCGGTGAGAAGTTCTTCGAAATGGAAGGCATCGAGCACCAACTCTACTCCCCGATAAAGACGGGCACCCAACAAGGCGCTGAAGGCTCCGCCCAAACCTCCGGCTGCACCTGCGCCAGAGATGTTGGTCACATCTACCTTGTTATATTCTCTGATGACTTCGGCAAAATGATGCATCCCTCTGTCGAGCTGTTCGACCATCTGCCTGTCGGCACCTTTTTGGGGAGCAAAAATATAAGCAGCTCCTTGAGGGCCACAGAAGGGATTGGTGACATCGCAGGCCACGCGGATGTCAACAGCTTTCAGTTCGGGAAGAATATGGGAAGTATCAATCGTGGCAATCCGTTCAAGAGATTCGCCGCATCCGGCAAGAGGCATTCCTTCAGCATCAAGGAAGCGGAAGCCAAGGGCGCTGAGCATCCCTGTGCCGGCATCGTTCGTGGCACTTCCGCCAATGCCTATGAGCAACTTCTGACACCCTCTTTTCAGTGCATCGGCTATCAGTTGGCCGGTGCCATAGGTGGAGGTCTTTAGAGGGTTGCGCTCTTCTTCAGCCAAAAGGGTGAGACCACTGGCCGAAGCCATTTCGATGATGGCCGTACGTCCATCGTCAACCACTCCATAGCAGGCACGGATGGGGCGCATTAGCGGATCGGACACTTCCACCTCTATCCATTTGCCACCAAGGGTGCCGACCAGCGCCTCGGCAGTACCTTCGCCACCATCGGCCAGGCACACTTTTTTTACCACACAGTCGGGAAGTACGCTCCGCACTCCCTCCTCGAAAGCATCGGCCACTTCGCGCGAAGTGAGCGAACCTTTGAATGAATCGAAAGCTAAAAGAATGGTGTTCATCCCATCGCGTCCTCCAACTCCATCGAAACGGTTTCCCACTCCTCGACTACAGAATCAAGTTGCTTCTTCAGGTTGGTATGCTTCTCGTAAAGCGTCATATCTGCTGCACCTTCGGGGGTGGCCATCTGCTCTTCAAGGGCGGCAATGTCGGCCTCCAATTTCTCAATGCGGGCTTCGCAATCGGCCACAGATTTTTCCAAACGGCGGATAAGTTTCTGTTGCTCCTTTTGTTGCTCGTAGGAGAGTTTGGAGGCTGAAATTTCTGCTGTGTCTGAAAGTTTTTTTTCTCCTGTAGGGGAAAAAGAGCTGGCAGGCATGGAAAGTTTGTCGAGCGAGTCAATGCGTTTTTTCTGAAGGAAATCATAAATGCCGCCCAAGTGTTCGCGCACTTGTCCGCCACCGAATTCATACACCTTGGTGACAAGGCCGTCGAGAAACTCACGGTCGTGGCTGACAACGATGACCGTTCCATCGAACTCGCGGATGGCTTCCTTCAGCACATCCTTTGAACGCATGTCGAGGTGGTTGGTCGGCTCGTCGAGGATAAGCAGGTTTACAGGTTCGAGCAAGAGACGAATCATGGCCAAACGGCTACGTTCACCACCGGAAAGCACCTTCACCTTCTTCTCTATTGCTTCGCCCCCAAACATGAAGGCGCCCAAAATGTCCTTGATGCGCGTGCGGATGTCGCCCACGGCCACGCGGTCAATCGTATCGAAGACGGTCAGGTTCTCATCCAATAATTGTGCCTGGTTTTGTGCAAAATAGCCAATCTGTATGTTGTGCCCAATCTTCAAGTTGCCGTCAAAAGGTATTTCTCCCATGATACACTTGACGAGGGTGGATTTTCCCTCACCGTTCTTTCCTACGAAAGCCACCTTTTCGCCACGCTTGATGGTAAGGTTGACGTGGGAGAAGACGGTATGTTTGCCATACACTTTCTCTACCTCTTCGCAAATGACCGGATAGTCACCGCTACGTTGGGCAGGAGGAAACTTCAGGCGGAGGGCAGAGTTATCGATCTCGTCCACCTCGATAGGGATAATCTTCTCCAATTGCTTGATGCGGCTCTGCACCTGTACGGCTTTGGTGGGCTTGTAGCGGAAACGTTCGATAAAGTCTTTCGTCTCCTGAATCTCCTTTTGTTGGTTCTCGTAAGCACGGAGTTGCTGTTCGCGCCGCTCGGCACGGAGTTGCATGAACTCGTCGTACTTCACGCGGTAGTCGTAGATGCGTCCGCAAGAAATCTCAATGGTGCGGGTGGTGACATTGTTAATGAAGGCACGGTCGTGGCTCACCAGCACCACGGCATTGCACCGTGTAGCCAAGAAGTTCTCCAGCCACTGGATACTCTCAATGTCGAGGTGGTTGGTCGGCTCATCAAGCAGAAGTACATCGGGGCGGCGCAAGAGCAACTTGGCCAACTCGATACGCATACGCCATCCGCCTGAGAACTCCGACGTAGGCCGGTCGAAATCTGTCCGTACAAATCCTAATCCTTGCAGGGTGCGCTCTATCTCGGCATGATAATTGTTGCCACCCATCATCTGATAGTGCTCGTTGGCATGGGTGAACTTCTCTATCAGGGCCTGATACTCCTCGCTCTCGTAGTCGGTACGCTCGGCCAGCTGGTTGTTCATCTGTTCGATACTTGCCTGCAATTCGCTGATATGCTCGAAAGCCTGTTCGGCCTCCTCCATCACCGTACGCGAATCGCTGAGCACCATCACCTGCGGCAGATAGCCCACCGAAATGTCCTTAGGAATGGCAACGTTGCCCTCGGTGGGCGATTGCAAACCGGCCAATATCTTCAATAGGGTACTCTTGCCTGCCCCGTTTTTGCCCACTAAAGCGATACGGTCTTTCTTGTTGACCACAAACGTCACGTCCGCAAACAGCGGCTTGGCGGCAAATTCCACCTGTAAATGTTCTACTGAAATCAAAACGCTGTCTTCTTTATATAATTATGTGTATAACGCGGCAAAGGTACACCTTTTCGAGCAGATAAACAAACAAATTGAGGTGGATGTAAACGCACACAACGAACTTGTATATTTATTCAAAAAGAAAGTAAAAGGATGCTGTTTGTTTAAAAAGTGTTATAAATTTATTCTTTTCTGTGTCATTTCTTGCATATGTTATCGAACACGATTATCTTTGCATCGTGTTTTTCATAGTATTAGATTTAAGGTTACAAAAGGTTGGGTCAAGGCGTTGACCCTTTTTTTATGTCCTGGGGTATGGAAAATGCTTGTACATTTTCAAAATCTCCGTTCAATATGGCGCGATTATTGAAAAGTTTATTATTTTTGCACACATGTTTTTCTCTGGGGATAGAAAGGTGTTGAACCTCCTTTCAGGGAATGGTGTTATATAAAGAAAGATACCTTTGTGCATGTTTGAAAATTTGGTAAAACTGGAACTGGAGGATATTTCTCAGGGTATGGGCGCGGCAAGTAGGCATGCCTATTTCATGATGTTGCGTGAAGCTGACGGATCTCGTAAGTTGTCTATAATGGTTGGGGCATATGAAGCCCAATCCATATTGGCTTTCATGCGGAAGGTTCGTGTACCGCGTCCTATGACGCATGATGCTTTGCTGATGTCGTTGTTTGCATACGATATAGGTATGCGTGAGGCTGTAATATATAAGGTCAGTGACGGGGTCTATTATTCGAAGATAGTTTTGATTCGCGATGGCGTTGTCAGGGAAGTGGAAGCCCGGACAAGCGATGCTGTGGCGTTGGCTCTTCGCTTTGATGCACCTGTTTTTACTTACGAGAGCATCTTGGCTCGGGAGCATATTTATGAAAGTGGGGATGGGGCTATCTCCATTCCTGTTTCATCGGTAGGCGCAGATGTGTTGAAAGAGGCTCTTCGGCGTGCAATCAGTGAGGAGAATTATGAATTGGCCGCGCAATTGCGTGACGAGATAGCCAGGCGGGAAAATCAGGGTGAAGTGTAAGCTATATATAATAAGGTGTAGATATGTTTTTGTTTTATACTCCAGATATTGCAACGTGTCAGGAACTTCCAGCGGAAGAAGCGGCTCATTGTTCGCGCGTATTGCGAATGGTTGAGGGTGATCGGATTCGCTTGACGGATGGGAAGGGCATTTTTTATGAAGCGGAATTGACGTTGGTGTCCAACAAACGTTGCTTTTTTCGGATAATCAGTCAAGAAATGCCGTCTCCTTTATGGAAAGGGCATCTTCATGTGGCGATGGCTCCCACAAAGAATATGGATCGGGTAGAATGGTTTGCAGAAAAGGCTACAGAAATAGGCTTTGATGAACTGACATTCCTAAATTGTCGTTTTTCTGAAAGGAAAGTGGTTAAGACCGAACGGGTGGACAAGATATTGCTCTCGGCCATGAAACAGTCTCTGAAACCTCTGAAACCGATACTGAACGAGATGACGGATTTTTCTCATTTCGTAAAGCGGGAGCGCGCCGGACAGAAATTTATTGCTCATTGTTACGATGATATGGGGGAAAAACCGCTATTAAAAGATGTCTTGAGGCCGGGTGAAGACGCTGTGGTGATGATAGGCCCTGAAGGAGACTTCAGTAGGGAAGAGGTGGAACAGGCAATGGCTAATGGCTATCGTCCGATTAGTTTGGGGCGTTCGAGGTTGCGTACGGAAACAGCGGCGTTGGTGGCGACTCATATTCTGAATATGACTAATATGCAGAATTGAAAAAACGATGAAAAAAAGTATGCATAATTATATCTGATTTGCTGATTTTGTATTAATTTTGCACCCCAAATATTATAGAATAATTATAATCGAATTATGAAACAAGACATGATTGTAATCCTCGACTTGGGAAGTCACGAAAATACCGTACTTGCCCGAGCCATCCGTGCATTAGGCGTGTATAGCGAGATTTATCCGCATGACATTACTGCTGCAGAACTGAAGGCTTTGCCTAATGTGAAAGGTGTTATCATCAATGGGGGACCTAATAATGTAATTGATGGAGTGGCTATTGATGTGTTACCGGAAATTTATGAAGCAGGATATCCTGTTATGGCAGCGGGGCATGACAAAGCTCTTTGCGAGGTGAAACTTGCCCAATTTGAGAACAATGAGGAGGCTATCAAAGAGGCAGTCAAGTCATTTGTGTTCGATACATGTAAGGCCGAGGCCAACTGGAATATGAAGAATTTCGTGGCCGACCAAATAGAACTTGTGCGTCGTCAGGTGGGTGACAAGAAAGTATTGCTTGCCCTTTCTGGTGGGGTTGACAGTTCTGTGGTTGCAGCTTTGTTGCTCAAGGCTATAGGCGACAATTTGGTGTGTGTGCACGTCAACCATGGCCTTATGCGCAAGGGTGAAAGCGAAAATGTGGTGGAAGTATTCCGCAACCAGTTGTGTGCCAATCTCGTTTATGTGGATGCTACAGACCGTTTCCTTGGGTTGCTTGAGGGTGTAGCTGATCCTGAGCAGAAACGTAAAATTATCGGTGGCGAATTTATCCGTGTGTTTGAAGAAGAGGCTCGCAAGTTGGCTGGAGGTATCGATTTCCTTGGCCAGGGAACTATCTACCCCGATATTGTAGAGAGTGGAACCAAGACTGCCAAGATGGTAAAAAGTCATCATAATGTTGGTGGCCTTCCTGAAGATCTTCAGTTTGAACTCGTTGAACCGCTGAAGCAACTGTTCAAGGACGAAGTTCGCGCTTGTGGTGTAGAACTTGGTTTGCCTTATGAGATGGTTTATCGTCAGCCATTCCCTGGTCCAGGTTTGGGCGTACGTTGTTTGGGCGCCATCACTCGTGACCGTCTGGAAGCTTTGCGTGAAAGCGATGCCATCCTTCGTGAAGAATTTGCGTTGGCAGGTCTTGACAAGAAAGTTTGGCAATATTTCACTGTAGTGCCCGATTTCAAGAGTGTGGGCGTGAAAGATAATGCCCGTTCCTATGATTGGCCGGTAATTATCCGTGCTGTCAATACGGTAGATGCTATGACCGCAACCATTGAGCAAATCGAGTGGCCCATCTTGATGAAGATTACGGATCGTATTCTCAAAGAGGTTCCGGGTATCAATCGCGTATGCTATGATATGTCTCCGAAACCATCAGCGACCATTGAGTGGGAGTGAGAATTGTCCAGATTCAGATATACAAAAAAGAAGAGGAGCATCAAATGTTCCTCTTCTTTTTTTTGTATATCCTAATGAATGCTAATTACATTATTTCTTTTCTTTCAGGAGGTCGCGAATCTCAGTCAGTAAGACTTCTTCTTTGCTGGGGGCAGGAGGAGCAGGAGGTGTTGCAGGTTCTTCAGCTTTTTCCTTGGTAGTCATCTTTGTGATCAAACGGATGAAACAGAAAATGGAGAAGGCGATGATGAGGAAATCAAATGTCTGCTGGAGAAAGTTTCCATAATTAAGAGTAACCTCCGCAACGGCCGGAGTCACTACTTCGCCCGCTTCGTTTACCACTTCGGGTACAGCTTCCTGCATCACCCATTTGAGATCCTTGAAGTTAACTCCACCAACCAACAAACCAATAGGAGGCATGATGATATCGTTCACAACACTGGTGACAATCTTGCCGAAAGCACCACCGATTACTACACCGACAGCCATGTCGATGACATTACCTTTCATGGCAAAAGCCTTGAAGTCTTGTAAAAATGTACTTTTTCCCATCTTTCTTAGAATTTATAATTTAATTTTGGCGCAAATATAAAAACAATTTCGTACTTTTGCACCGCATTTGGATACAAATGTTTTCAAAATGTAGAAAAAAGAGATTTTAAGCTTAGTTATAACATTCTTAAAAATTAAAAAGCAAAATGATTAAAGTTGGTATTAACGGATTTGGCCGTATCGGTCGTTTCGTATTCCGCGCAGCTCAGACTCGCGATGACATCCAAATTGTAGGTATCAATGACCTCTGCCCAGTTGATTACTTGGCTTATATGTTGAAGTATGACACTATGCACGGTCAGTTCGAAGGAACTATCGAGGCTGATGTTGAAAACAGCAAGTTGATCGTTAACGGTAAGGAAATCCGTGTAACTGCAGAGCGTAACCCAGCTGACCTGAAGTGGAACGAGGTTGAGGCTGAATACGTAGTTGAGTCAACTGGTCTCTTCTTGACTCAGGAGAAGGCTCAGGCTCATATCGAAGCTGGTGCTAAATACGTAGTTATGTCTGCTCCTTCAAAGGACGCTACTCCTATGTTCGTATGCGGTGTTAACTTGGATAAGTATGTGAAGGGTACTCAGTTCGTTTCTAACGCTTCTTGTACTACTAACTGCTTGGCTCCTATCGCTAAGGTTTTGAACGACAAGTGGGGTATCACTGACGGTTTGATGACTACTGTTCACTCTACTACTGCAACTCAGAAGACTGTTGACGGACCTTCTTTGAAGGACTGGAGAGGTGGTCGTGCTGCTGCTGGTAACATCATTCCTTCTTCAACTGGTGCTGCTAAGGCTGTAGGTAAGGTTATCCCCGAATTGAACGGTAAGTTGACTGGTATGGCTTTCCGCGTTCCTACTTTGGACGTTTCTGTAGTTGACTTGACTGTTAACTTGGCTAAGCCTGCTACTTATGCTGAGATTTGCGCTGCTATGAAGGCTGCTTCTGAAAATGAGTTGAAGGGTGTACTCGGTTATACTGAAGTCGAAGTTGTTTCTTCTGACTTCCTCGGTTGCACTTTGACTTCAATCTTCGACGCTAAGGCTGGTATCGCTTTGACTGATACTTTCGTTAAGGTTGTTTCTTGGTATGATAACGAGATTGGTTACTCTAACAAGGTTCTCGACCTTATCGCTCACATGAAGAAGGTTAACGGTTAATCTACTGTTACTTATTTATAGAGTTTTAAAAGACGTATCGGATATCCGATACGGCTTTTTTCTATATTTCCTTGGCTTTTTTCTAATTTTGTAGTACTTTTGTTTCCATAAATGTGTTTATATGACGGGAAAGTATGATTTGATTACGATATTGGGGCCGACAGCTTCGGGGAAAACCTCATTAGCCGTGGCCTTAGCAGGACGGATAGATGCTGAAATCATCAGTGCTGATAGCCGTCAGGTGTACCGTCGTATGGATTTGGGAACAGGTAAAGATTTGGCAGAATACATGATAGGGGAATGTCAGATCCCTTATCATCTGATAGACATCTGTGAACCGGGTTATAAATACAATGTATTCGAATATCAACGTGATTTCTTGAAGGCTTACGAATGTGTGAAGTCTAATGGTAAAGTTCCTATAATGTGCGGAGGTACAGGTATGTATCTTGAGAGTGTCCTTAGAGGGTATCGCTTGTTGCCAGTACCCGAAAATATGGAACTTCGTCAATCGTTGGTGGGTAAAAGTTTGGATGAACTCACAAAAATATTGGGGCAATATAAGACATTACACAATTCGACAGATGTGGATACTCCTAAAAGGGCTATACGTGCTATAGAAATAGAAGAATATTATCTTCAGATGAAAGTTGAGGAGAGGTCTTTCCCGTCATTGAAGACATTGGTTGTAGGTGTAGATATAGAGAGAGAACTTCGTCGGCAGAAAATAACAGACCGGCTACATCAGAGATTAGAAGCAGGAATGGTTGAAGAAGTTCGTAGCTTGCTCAATGAAGGAGTTTCATCCGATGATTTGATATATTATGGATTGGAATATAAATATCTGACCCAATATCTGATTGGCGAAATTGATTACGATACAATGGCTGCTCAACTTGAAATAGCTATCCACCAGTTCGCTAAACGGCAGATGACTTGGTTCAGAGGTATGGAACGTCGTGGAATTTCTATACATTGGATAGATGCTTGTCGCCCGATGGATGAGAAAGTAAATGAAATATGTGATTTGGCATCCATAAAGTGTTAATACTTAAGTAATAAGGAATATGGCAGTTGAACCTAATAGATGGGGAATCATTTATAATCCCAAAGCAGGAAACCGGAAAGTACAAAAACGCTGGGATTATATACGGCAATATATGGAGGAAAAGGGTGTAGAATTTGATTATGTCCACTCTGAAGGTTATGGTTCCGTAGAGCGCTTGGCGCGTACATTGGCAAATAATGGATATCGTACTATTGTAGTTGTTGGCGGTGATGGCGCATTGAATGATGCTCTGAATGGTATAATGTCCTCTTCAGTTGCACATAAATCTGATATATCTTTAGGAATTATCCCGAATGGTATTGGTAATGATTTCGCCCATTTCTGGGGTATCGGTTTTGATGATTATAAATATGCTGTTGACACTATCATACATCATCGTGTCCGTTTGGTGGATATAGGATATTGCTCATATTTTCATGGCAAAGATCACGAACATCGTTATTTCTTGAATGCGGTTAATATAGGTTTGGGGGCTCGCATGGTGAATATAACTAATGCGACTCACCGCTTTTGGGGTGTTAAGGCTCTTGGACTTATTGCTTCCATGTTCCAATTGTTGTTCGAACGGAAACAATATCGTACTCATTTGAAAATAAATGGAGAACATATTCGTGGAAGGGTGATGACTGTATGCGTGGGTAGTGCGCGTGGATATGGATTGACACCTAATGCTGTTCCATACAATGGATGGTTGGATGTTTCTATCATTTATCGGCCAGAATTGTTGCAGCTTTTTTCCGGCTTATGGTTGCTTTTGAAAGGACGTATATTGAATCATAAGATGGTCAAACCATACCGTACTAAAAAGGTAAAAGTATTACGAGCACAAAATGCGATGGTCAGTTTGGACGGACGGTGTATATTGTCTAAAGAGTTTCCGTTAGAGATAGGGATTATGCCTGAAGCTATCAGTATGATAATTCCTAAATAGTGACAATTAAATAATAAAATAATATGGATGTCAAAACGCTTACATCAACAGAAAATTTCTTCTTGTTGGCAGGCCCTTGTGTCATAGAGGGTGAAGATATGGCTATGCGTATCGCGGAACGAATCGTGGAAGTTACAAATCGGTTAGGGGTTCCTTATGTATTTAAAGGGTCTTATCGTAAAGCTAATCGTTCACGCTTGGATTCTTTTACAGGTATAGGTGATGAAGCCGCATTGAAAGTATTGGAAAAGGTACGTCGGGAATTTGGAATCCCCGTAGTGACAGATATTCATACTGCAGATGAGGCTGCGATGGCTGCAGAATATGTTGATGTATTACAGATTCCTGCTTTTTTGTGTCGTCAAACAGATTTGCTGGTGGCTGCAGCTCGGACTGGTAAGATCGTAAATATTAAGAAAGGGCAATTCCTTTCTGCAGGAGCAATGCGTTTTGCTGCTGAGAAAGTTGTGGAAGCGGGAAATAAGAATGTCATGTTGACAGAGCGTGGAACGACATTTGGATATCAGGATTTGGTAGTGGATTATCGTGGTATTCCGGAAATGCGTTCCTTTGGATATCCTGTATTATTGGATGTAACCCATTCGCTTCAGCAGCCTAACCAAACCGCAGGAGTGACAGGTGGGATGCCGCAATTAATCGAAACCGTAGCTAAAGCAGGTGTTGCAGTTGGTGTAGACGGTCTGTTTATTGAAACTCATGAGAATCCATCTGTGGCAAAAAGTGATGGCGCAAATATGTTGCAATTGGATTTGTTGGAGGATTTGTTGAAGAAATTGATACGAATCCGGCAAGCAATTCGTTGATAAAGATGTTTTGACCGAGTTTCAGTTCAAGTAAATATGGTTAAACAACTAAGCTGGCTTCTCTAATTAAGTAGCTGGCTTAGTTGGTAGATAAAGCTAGCTTAGTTTAAAGATTAAGTCCTTGATGAGGACTTTATCCGATTTTGCTGATTTTCTTAAGGCGGTCTTCATCTATCAGTTTGATTTTGCGTCCATCAATAGCAATTAATTTCTCAGAAGCAAAATTCGATAAGGTACGTATGGCGTTGCTCGTTGTCATATTGGATAAGTTCGCCAAATCTTCTCGACTCAGATATATACTAAGTGTAAACCCATCCTCCTCAACTCCATAGCTCTCTTTTAAAAATAATAGGGATTCGGCTAAACGACCACGAATATGCTTTTGGGTAAGGCTTACTGTACGCTTGTCTGAAATTCCTAAATCGATGGACAGTTGTTGGATGAAGAACCATGCTAATTGATTGTTTTCGCTAATTAATCGTGTGATGGTATCCATAGGGATCATGCCGATTACGGATGGCTCGAATGCTGCGGCTGCAGTGACAAATTCTTCATTGGCAAAATAGGCACGGTATGCAAAGTACTCTACTGGCTTGATTACTCTGATGATTTGGCTGCGTCCTCCAACTCCGTCTTTAAAAATTTTTACCTTTCCGCTGAGTAGGCACATAATATGGGTGGGCATATCACCTTCACAATAAATCATTTCATTTTTTTTGAATCGTTGAATTGTGAAATCTTTAGCGACCAGTTCCCTTTGTTCTTCGCTAAGTGATTCCCATAAATCGGATATACTTTCCCCGATTTCTTTGATTGTTAAGTCCCTTTTTACCATCTACCTATACCTATGAATATGTTTTAGAGCACAAAAATAGGAATAAAAAACCAAAAAAAGGCGGCTTTCGGGTCTGAAAAATCTTTTTTTCGAAAGAAAAATGTATTATTTGCAAAAATAATTGTTAATCAATACAAGTAAATTGTGCTGAAAAGGTTCTTTTCTGTACTTTTGTTTAAAATATGGAATGTTTACAGATACATAAAAGATTATCATTGGTCATAGTCGTTTGGGGCTGGATTGTTCTATGTCTGGGACCTCGTGAACTAAAGGCTGGAATTTTTTCGCATCCAATGAAAGATTCTCTCTCTCTTGAGGAAAATAATGATTGGGATTTGTCCGAAAAAAGACTTCCTATATTGACAGGTTTGTCTGATTCTTTATTGTCTGAAATATTGACAAGCGTTGGGGCTTTGTCTGATACGGTATCTGCTTATCAGGCTCGATTGTATGTCAGAGGGCAGTATTATGTTCACCGCCGCAATGGAATGATTCGTCTTGTTCCCTCCATGTTTCGTTTCTATTCTGGAGTTTCCGATTATTTGACCGAATCAGTTGGATATCTTCATTATGCGTCTCCAAATATTTATACAATGAAGATGAGGGCATATACTGGAACTTTTCGTCGAAATCAGATTGGTCTTTATAATACATTGAACTATTTGAGTATTAATGCTTATTCTCCAACTTTATTGCCAGATAAACTTCTGTCCCCATTGGATAGCAAATCTCGCAAATATTATGATTATAGTCTGGATTCTTTGACAGGTGTGGCGGATAGCGTAAATCATTGTTTGAGAGTTTCTCCAAAGAATTGTGCGACTCAACTGGTGGATGCGACTGTTCTTGTAGAGGCTTCTGCTGGTGCTATTTCAACATTGAGTTTTAAAGGACGGTCAGAATTGGCAGATTTTATTGTCCGGATACAGATGGGAGAAGATGGCTTGGAACGCTTTCTGCCCAAACGATACGAAGTCCATTTGATGTTCCGCTTTTTATGGAATAAGATAGAAGCGGCTTATACAGCGGAAGTAACATACGATAGTATTTGGGGCAAACGGGCTGAATTTGTGTCGCAACAAGATCGTAAGGGGTACGACATGACTGATGTCTATAATTTACGATGTGATGATTCTGCTCTTTTAACGGACACAGCTCTGATTGCAAATGCCAGACCTTTTCCGTTAACGGAGGAGCAAAATAGAATATATCGTGATTATTATGTCCGAAAAAAAGGCTTAGAGAATGTTGAATCTCCTAAATATCTTCGTAATCAAGCATTTTGGGGGAATGTAGGTGATGCTTTGGTCGGTAGCCGTTCTCTGAATCTGGAAGAATGGGGTCATTTTCATTTTTCACCATTGTTGGACTTGGGAATGATTGGGTATAGTCATAGTAGTGGTTTTTCGTATAAACAACAATTCAATTATCAACGCGTTTTTGAGAAAGGATGTTGGTTACGTTTACGTCCAAGGTTAGGGTATAATTTTACCCATAGAGAATTTTTCTGGAATGCGGATTTTGATTTTTTCTACTCTCCCAAACGATTGGGCGCATTCACTTTTAAGGTGGGTAATGGGAATCGCATTTACAATAGTCGTGTGATGGAAGAACTGAGAGAAAATAAAGATTCTTTGATTGATTTTAGTAAGTTGAATCTTGATTATTTTAAAGATACTTATTTGCAAATCGGAAATCGTATAGAACTCTTTAATGGGTTACAAATCAAGACTTCTTTGGATATGCATTGGCGTAAAGCGATAGAGCCGTCCTATACAGTTATGCAAGATGAAAAATCTCGAATAAAAGATGTTGTGATACAACCCTCTTATGTGAGTTTTGCTCCCCGAGTACAATTGGTATGGATTCCTGGTCAGTATTATTATATGGATGATAATCGTAAGATTTATTTGCATTCCAAATATCCAACAATATCTTTTGATTATGAACGAGGAATTAAAGGCGTATTGGGGAGTAATGGCTCTTATGAACGTATGGAGATGGATATTCAACAGCATATCCCATTGCCTTGTCTGTCCAGTTTTTACTATCGGTATGGCGGTGGCCTGTTTACCGAGCAGAAGACGGTTTATTTTGTTGACTTTTCTAACTTTAATCGGAGCTATTTGCCTATGGGGTGGAGTGATGATATAAGTGGTTCCTTTCATTTGTTGGATAATGATTGGTACAACTCTTCACGATGGTATGCTCGTGCCCATTTTACTTATGAATCTCCTTTTATTATATTGCCTCGCTTGAATCGCTTGCTTGGAATCGTACATGGGGAATGCTTGTATGTCAGCGCTTTGGCTACTACTCATTTACACCCTTATATCGAACTTGGATATGGTATAAGAACATTTCTGTTCAATGCAGGAATTTTTACTAGTAATGTTAATGGGAAATTCCATGAAATTGGTTGTAAATTCACATTTGAACTGTTTCGTGATCGTTGACATGTATGAAAACACTGTTAACGCACACAAGGAGATGAAGTGAATGCTTGATTGTCATATGTTTTTTCTTGTTTTCTTGTTAATTCCCGTTAAAATTGAAAGGAAAGATTATAATATATACCATATTTAACAAAGAAAATGCGTTCCTTTGCACTATTTCAGAATAGTAAATTAATTGACTTGTTATACGATATGAAAATCTGCAAATTATTTACCTTATTAGCTATAATGGTGACTGTCGCTTTTTTTGTGCCTGTTACGGCTCAGAATAAGAAATACAGTGTATGGTTCGCTGATTCCGAGATGACACGTTTCCCTGAAGCGTGGCAACTTGATCACGGTAAACGTCTTTTCTTTGGTTATGCCCAAGGAGTAGGGTGCTGCGCCATGCTGAAAGTTTGGAAACAAACAGGTGACAGCAAATATTACGATTATGTACATCAATGGGCTGATAGTATAATTTATAGTGATGGAACCATTCATAAATATACTCCTGAAACGTATAATATAGATTTTATCAATTCAGGTAAGGTCCTTTTTGATATTTACAAGCAGACGGGTGATCAGAAATATCGCAAAGCGATGGATATCCTTATCAAGCAGATGAAAAATCATCCTCGGACTTGCGATGGAGGTTATTGGCACAAGTTGATATATCAGCATCAGATGTGGCTTGACGGTCTTTATATGGCATCACCCTTTTTGGCGCAATATGGAGCCACTTTCAACAAACCCGAATGGATTGATGAAGCTGTGAACCAGGTGAAGTTGTGCCATTTACATACTTATGACGCAAAAACAGGACTGTATCATCATGCTTGGGATGAAAGCCGTCGTCAGCGTTGGGCTAATCCTGAGACAGGTCATTCTCCAAATTTCTGGGGAAGAAGTATAGGCTGGTGGTTTATGGCAATGGTGGATATTCTGGATTTTGTTCCCGAAGGACATGAAGGTAGAAATACGATTATTGGTTATATTCAAGGATTGGCAGAGGTGTTACCCAGATATCAGCGCGATGGTTTGTGGTATCAAGTAATGGATTGTCCTGAACGTGAGGGTAATTTCCCTGAAGCATCTGTGACAACCCAATTCATGTATGCTTATGCCAAGGCCGTGAACAAAGGATACATAGATAAGAAATATCGTAAAATTGCCATGAAGGCTTTTCAAGGATTGAAGAAAAATTTGTTGGTCGAGTTGGAAGATGGTACACTTAGTCTTACCCGTTGTTGTCAAGTGGGCGGTCTTGGAGGAAATCCCTATCGCGATGGAAGTTTTGAATATTACATAGGTGAGAAAATGCGTGATAATGATGCCAAGGCTACTGGTCCTTTTATTATGGGATGTATTGAGTTAGGGCTGTAAGCATCTATAAGTTCTTTCGCTAT
Source organism: Phocaeicola sp. (assembly GCA_045545095.1). GTDB lineage: Bacteria > Bacteroidota > Bacteroidia > Bacteroidales > Bacteroidaceae > Phocaeicola_A. The sequence continues at coordinate 15,718 of JAZQAG010000048.1, forward strand.
AATATATATATAATATAATTAGATAATAATTAAAACCATTATATATGAAAAAAACTTTACTAATGAGTTTGTTGCTTGGTGGCGCTTTTGCTATTTCTCAAGCACAGCAGTTGGCATTCCCCGGAGCTGAAGGCTTTGGTAAGTATGCAGTAGGTGGACGAAAGGGTACGGTCTATCATGTGACTAATCTGAACGATAGTGGTACAGGATCATTGCGCGATGCTGTGAGCAAACCTAACCGTATTGTGGTGTTTGACGTGGCAGGTGTTATCAAACTGAACAGTCGTCTGGTGTTCTCAAACAACCTCTATGTGGCCGGACAGACAGCACCGGGTGAAGGTATTACAGTTTATGGAAACGGTGTTTCTTTCTCTGGAGCCAGCAACAGTATTGTCCGTTATCTCCGTTTCCGTATGGGAGTAGGCGGTGATTCTGGCAAGGATGCAGCCGGTGTGGCCAATGGTACCAATATGATATTTGACCACCTTTCCGTATCGTGGGGTAGAGATGAAACTTTCTCTATCAGTCCTGACGGTAAAGGTGATTTGGGGAATATTACCATCCAGAACTCTATTATTTCGCAAGGTCTGCTGACTCACTCTGCCGGTGGATTGGTGCAGGCTGACAATATTACTCTTTATCGTAATCTTTATGCAGACAATAGTACTCGAAATGCTAAAATCAAGGGAAAGAACCAATATGTAAACAATATTGTCTATAATTGGGCTAATGGTTGTTTTATTATGGGTGGAGATTCTGAAGGAACACATTATGCCAATGCTCAAGGAAATCTATTCATTAATGGCCCCAGTGGTGGCGGAAACGCTTTTGGAGGTGCAAACTCCGACTTCCATATCTATGCAACAGATAACTGGCAGGATAAGGACAAGGACGGAACCTTTGACCCTTATGAGATTCCGAACAGTGAGTTCAGTGGTGGCCCTACATTTCTGCCTACACCTATGGAAGCTTATGAACTTCCTATAGTTTCAGGCAATGCACTTTTAGAAGAATCACTTCCTACTGTAGGAGCCTCACTTCCTTATCGCGACTATGCCGACTGGTACGTACTGAATGAAGTACGTTCTTTAGGAAAGAAAGGCGGTTTCCTTTCCCGTGAAACCAGTCTTCCTTTTGGCGCACCGACTGATTGGAACTTGTGGGCAGGAAATAAGAAAATTGATACTGATGGTGATGGTATGCCTGATGCATGGGAAAGTGCCAATGGTACCGATCCTGCAAAAGATGATGCCATGACTATTGCTGCAAATGGTTATGCAAATATAGAGAACTATATTAATAGTATTACGATAGAAAATCGTGATTTTTATCTGCGTAAGCCTTTGTGTCTGGCTTTGGACGCTTCAACTCAGACATCATTATCAATTTCATGGCTTAACTATACTGAAGGTGAAAGCGGTATCGCAGTAGAGGTGAAAGAAGGAACTGAATTCAAAGAGGTTGCCCGTCTGGCAGCCGATGCCAACAACTATAAGTTGGAAGGCTTGACTGCCGAAACTGCTTATACCATCCGTTTGCGTGCATTTGATGAGAATGGCAATTATTCAGACTATTCAGATGAATTTACAGTAAAGACCAAACCGATAGCTGTAGATATGGTGGATGTTGAGACATTTGTGCCTGACTATACTTGGGCTACAGGGGATGGTGCATGGGATTTTACTACCAGTAATTGGGGAGGACTCTATACCGATGCTTCCAAAGTTTTGTTTAATCCTAATGGTCATGTGAATGTAGCGTTGAATGAAACCGTTTCTCCAACTTCTGTTGTGGTGAAGGGTGCTGATACAGATACATTGACCATTGCCGGTACGGGTGCGATTGCCGGTGCAGCTTCGGTGAACAAAGCAGGTGAGAGCCTTTTGGTGCTGAACAACAAAAACAGCTATACTGGCCAGACTGTTATCCATGGTGGTACCGTTGAATTCAACTCATTGGCCAACGGTGGTGAGCCAAGTGCTATCGGTGCTTCATCCGAATTTGCCCAGAATTGGGTGTGGGACGGTGGTGTATGGGACTATACAGGCTCCTCAGTGGCAACTAACCGTCAGGCACTGACTTATGACCAGACAGAGTTCAATATTTCCAACAAGGCAACTGTCACCATGAACGGCCATATTGAAGGAACTGGTGGACTGACATTGAATGGAAACGGGCAGATGACAGTGAATACAACCAGCATGTTCCAATATACAGGTCCAACCATTTTGAAGGGCAGTACTCTTTTGCTTAATTCTATAGACATCTCTAAAGCGGGTATCGGTAAGTCATCCAAATTGGTTATGGCCGGTGGTACTCTCAAGACAAAAGGTGATAACAATAATGATGAGACCTATTCTTTCCCGATTGAAGTATTGGAAGGAACTCATTCAGTCTTTGCTCCTCACAAGCGTTGTGTAATCAAAAATAGAATGACAGGTACGGGTACCATACAGTTTGATATCCCTTATGTGGCAGAATTCTTTGCTGGAGATTGGAGCGGATTTTCCGGTCGTGTGATAGCTAATGGAGTCAATTCAAATAATTCAGAAGGTAGTACTTTCATTATTCAAAAAGGCAATAATACGTTTGGAAGCACGGTTATAGACTTGAAGGGTAATGCCGCATTGACCGGTTGGGATACCAATGGAAGTTATACCATCGGAGGTATATCAGGCGATGCCAATGCTACCGTCCGTGGTTCAAGCAAACAGACTAAGGGTTTCAAATGTACGTGGACTGTCGGAGGCGCTAATACCGATGAAACTTTCCGCGGTGTGATTAATAATCTGCCTGCTCGTGGTAACAGTGCTTATTCAGGTACCGTATCTATAGTTAAGAAAGGTAGTGGTGACTGGCGCCTGACAGGAAATAATGTCTATAGTGGTACTACTATGGTGACTGGTGGACGTTTGATTGTAAACGGAACCCATTCTGGAACAGGTGCCGTTACGGTATATAATGGTGCAACTGTAGCTGGATATGGTACGTTGAATGGAAAAGTTAGTATTAATAAGGGTGGTGCAGTTATGCTTGGTGATACAATAGTCAATGCTGCCCATATGTTGAAACTGAAAGGCGGTTTGACGGTTGCTAATGGAGGTATCGTCACTGCGCTTGTTAAAGTTTCAGCATCAGGTGTTGCTACTTCTACCAGATTAGTAGTGACTGGTGCTATGGCTATCAATGGAGCGACATTGAATCTTCAGTTCGAAAGTGGACACGAGAATATTACAAAGGGAACTTTCTTCCATATCTTTGATATGAATAATGTTACAGGTGTTACAGGTGATGGTATTATTGCCGTTGATCCAGCTGTACCTGGTGAAGGTTTGGAATGGGATACCAGCAGGTTGTTTGAAAATGGACGTTTGTATGTCAAGGAAGCATCTTCTGTCAATCGGGTAACCGATAACGATGTAACCGTATGGCCTTTGGCTGTTCAAAACACTTTGAATGTGAACTTGGCTGTTCCCTCTAAAGTACAGGTGTATAGTCTTACAGGTGAACTTTTGAAAAGTGAAGAAGTTTCGGATGGAACGACCTCAATCAACGTTTCAGAACTTTCCAAAGGGTTGTATCTGGTGAAAGCGGGAAATAAGGTGTTTCGTGTAATTAAGAAATAAACAGAAAAACAACTGACTATAAATACTCTAACAAAACTATTATTTATTATTTTATGAAAAGGATTTTTATTTCTCTTTCGCTGATAGCGCTTTCTGTTGCTTCAGTGTTAGGTGCGGGTGACGGTTATCGTCGCACGTGGGATTTTACCAAAGGATGGAGTGCTTCAACTCTTGAGATTATGTCACAGGATACGGAACATTGGACTGTGCAGGGAACGGGATATCAAAATACGGCAAACTTTAGCGAATTGAAAGCAGTGATGACTTATAATGGTGAGACAGTTCCTGTTCCTGAATTAGAAGGTCTTGAACTGGGTGCTATGAAGAAAGCTGCTCACGTACAGATATATGATGGTACTAAGAAGAATTCTTCATTTCCCGATTTGGCCTGCCTTTGGATTAATGGTAAGAACAAGGAGGACTATGTTTCTTTTAAAGTTCCTGCAGGTGAAAACGTAAAAATTGGTTATTGTTCACATTCCGCAGATCAAGCTCGTGGCTTTAAGGTAAGTAGTGGTTTTGCTGATGCAGAGGGAAACACTCAATTTACCAGTAAGGCAGAAGCTGTGATAGTAGATGTTGAACTCATTAACTCCAACACAGAGGAGTCAACGTTGAAACTTTCTTCAACCAGTGGTCACCACATCTATTACATTATCATTGGTGAGGGTGATGCTGCTGAATCTTACAATGCCGGTTACTTCTATGCTGGTGAGACCGCCATGGAGAGTCTTCCTCTCTATAGTGTCCTCAAGGAAATCCCCAATGTGACTTGGAATCCTATCAAGTTGGAAAATGGTGTTCCTGCCAAGGATGCTTTGATGAGCTATGATGCAGTCGTTCTTGATCCAACTCTTCCTGCTGATAATGCAGAGCTTTTGACCGGTTTGAAGGAAAATATGTATTGGCAGCCGGTTGCCAATTTCAATGGCAAGTTGGCCGAGGCTCTCGGCTATGGAAAGGCTGTTGAAGCAGAAGTGGAAATGGGTTGGGCTTACGATCCTAAGGATGTTGTTTTTGCAGACTATGTATATGCTGATACCGTTATGGTTGTGATGAGTAATGGTAATGCGATGCCTGTTGCATTGACGGAAGTTAGTCATTCCAATATTGATAAACTCATAACCTTATGTAATTATGAGGAGGTTTATCCTTATGCGGATTCTGTAGTTTCTTATGTATATAACTCCGGTCATAACCAGTATGCTTACTATGGCCTTGGAGAAGATTTTGGTTATGGTTCGGATGTTATCGTAAGAAATCTGGTGTCTAAGACCTTGTCTTCAAAGGCTGATGTGACAGCTGCTCCGAAACCTGCATTTGTCGGTGATTACAAAGAAATGGAGTCTGTTATTACAATCTCTTGTCTTAACAAGAATGCTGTTATCTATTATACCATCGACGGTTCCGATCCTACAGTAGGTGTAAGCCCTGTTTATACAGAACCTTTGAACTTTACTGAGGTTGCAACCGTGAAAGCTGTAGCCATAGCTGATGGTTATACAGTTAGTGATACAGCCTCTTTTGATGTTGTGCTTTATCATCAAGCTAAGGCTCCTGAAGTTACATACGAAGGAAATGGTAAAACAGAGAACTCTATTGTAACTATCACATCTCCAGAAGAAGGTGTTGACATTTGGTACAATTTTACAGGTTCAGAAGACACTCTTGCATCAAGTAAGTACAATGCTCCTATCAATCTGCCTGTTTCTGCTACAATTACAGCATTTGCTGTTAGCGACGAATTGAATCTTGTACAGTCTGAGCCTACAACCGTACAAATATTGGCCAATGTGGATAAGATCCGTCGTGATGAATTGGCGCATTTGCGTGTATCCAATGCAGGTTGGAACACTTTGGAGAACCTGACACTCGATGGAGAGCAGATGACTGCATGGACAAGTAGCAACTACTATTTCTCTTGGGGAAAGACTGCAGCTTCAAGCTATGAACAGGGAGAACCCAAACTTGATGCTGATGGAAATCCCATTATGGATGAAGAAGGCAATATTATTTATGAGACTACCGAGAAAGCTCCTTCTGTAACATTGAATTCTGCAGATCCCGATTGGCGTCTGGTA
>JAZQAG010000049.1:0-67291 GCA_045545095.1 Phocaeicola sp.
TTTCTTGAGATTTCGTTTGGAATGTAAACCTATTTTGGATTATCTTTGCAAAGCGTAAACTCACATAGGAATAAATATTTCCAGTGTAAACCTATATAGGATTCTAAGTTTAACCCGTCAACTTATTTCAGTACACTGCAATCGAATCTCAGTACTTCTTGGAAAATACTGCAGTACTTCCTGGGAAATACTGGAATACTGCCTAAGCAGTACTGGAATACCGCTTAAGCGGTACTGGAGTATTGCTTAAGCAGTACTGGAATATCGCTGCAGTGTACTGGGATATCTGTCCAGAGATTCTTCCTCCCTACAGTCGTCAGAATGACAAAGAAATGATATGTATCGCCTATTCGTTAAACGTTCAACCGGCCGAAGGCCATCCTCTCACCGCTAACCGCTCATCTCTCACCGTTAAGGCGAAGCCTCCTTTCATTCTCGGGCAACAAAGATGGAGGCATAACGTACACTGTCTCCTAAGACGTCGAGGGCCTTGTCCAAATCCGGATCGTCCTTCAACTGCTGGATGATAACACCGCGCTGGAAATAATAACGCTTGACTATCTCTGCAGCTATCAGAGGCTTGATTTCGGATGCCATCCTATCAAGGTCGGCTTCCAAGTTGTGTTGCAACTTCTTCTCCAATGCTTCGAACTCCGGCTTGGCATCTTCATAATATCCCTCAAAGGTGGCCAGTTCCTTGAGTTTCTTCAATGCCCCTTCACTCTGGCGGTCATACTTGAAATCACTCTTCAGCACCTTCTCCTTGAAACGGGCATAGTCCTCGTCTGTCACAACAAACTCCTCAGGGACAGCTATAGAAGGATGAGCCAACGCATACTCCGTCCCATAATCGAGCAGGACATCATCGTTGAGCAGATAAAACAAGATATTGGACTGGTCGTCAATCTTCACCTCCACATCGGGACGGATGCCTCCACCATCGCGCACCTCACGGCCTGCCGCTGTATGGAAGACATTTGTCAGACTGTCCGGAGTACGTACGGCACGACCGGACTCATCGCGATGCTGATAATCCAAGGCTTGGATACAACGTCCGCTGGGAATGTAGTATTTGGATGTGGTCACTTTCAACTGACCATTATAAGGGAGGTCGCGCGGAATCTGTACCAATCCCTTGCCATAGGTGCGGGTACCTACTATCACAGCCCTATCGAGGTCCTGCAAAGCTCCGGCAACAATCTCTGCTGCAGAGGCCGAAGCTCCATCCACCAGAACAGCAACAGGAATCTCGGTATCCAACGGCTCACGTTTGGTCTTATAAACATGGCAAGCCTGACGGAGTTTCCCTTTCGTGGAGACAATCTCCAGACCTTTAGGGACAAAGAGATTGACAACCTCCACAGCCTCGTTCAACAAGCCGCCACCATTGCTTCGCAAATCAAGGGCCAGACGGGTGGCCCCCTGCTCTTTCAGGGTGATGATGGCCCGACGTACATCGCGTGAACAGTTGTCTGTGAAACTTGTCAACTGGATATATCCGGTCTTCCCATCCGGAAGGAGCCCTGAATAAGGAACTGCCGGCATCTGGATATTCCGACGGGTAATCTTGAACTCCAACGGTGCGGGCTCACCCGGACGGTCCACTTTCAATACAAAAGTGGTGGCTGCCTCGCCACGCAACATGTCACTGACCTTATCGGTGGCCATCCCCTCTACATCAACACCGTCAATGGAGAGTATGATATCGCCCACCTTCAAACCGGCCTCTGCCGCAGGGGTTCCTTCGTAAGGTTCGAAGATAGCTACCCGATTACGCCCTTTATGCATACGGATAACGGAACCTATACCGGCATACTTGCCTGTGGTCATCTGCTTCAGCTCGTCCAGATCGTCCTCCGGATAATAGACCGTATAGGGGTCTATCTCCTGCAACATGGCATCAATGCCTGCCCGTATCACCTTCTCGGGATTCACCGTGTCCACATAAAACATGTCCAACTCCTTGAACAGGGAATTGAGGACATCCAGATTCTTCGAAACCTGGAAATTATGGCTATCGCGTTTGAATCCGGTCCAACATAGGCACAAAGCTATGACGGCTACGAGGGGGAGAACTTTTTTCTTCATATATCAATCACACTATATTGTTCACACTTAACATTATTAAAATGCAAAAGTAATGAAACATCTATCTGCATCCTGCATATAGACCAAACATTTAACTTTATTTCGTGGAAATAGAGCCATTTTGAGGATAACCAGGCGTTTCGTCAGAACCGTATCTGTCCAAAAAGTGAGGAAATATAGAAAAATATCTATTTTTTTGCCCAACTTGTTGCACAATTCAAAATAATGCATTACTTTTGCACCGCATTTCAGAAAAGAGATTCTGAAATTCACTGCTTCAGTAGCTCAGTTGGTTAGAGCACCTGACTGTTAATCAGGGGGTCGTTGGTTCAAGCCCATCCTGAAGCGCCATTCAAAAAAAACATATATCGCACAGCGTAAATTGCTTCAGTAGCTCAGTTGGTTAGAGCACCTGACTGTTAATCAGGGGGTCGTTGGCTCAAGCCCATCCTGAAGCGCCAACCCAAAAGGATGTATCAGATGATGCATCCTTTTTTATTACCACAGCTATGCTATTACCTTATTTGAATAAAGACCTGACAGAAGCGGGATGCGACGAAGCCGGACGCGGATGTCTGGCTGGAGCGGTATTTGCTGCAGCGGTCATCTTGCCTAAAGACTTCTACAACGAACAGTTGAACGACTCGAAACAATTGACAGAACGGCAGCGATATGCCCTCCGGGAGGTTATCGAACGCGAAGCTGTGGCCTGGGCTGTGGGTACTGTATCACCTGAGGAGATAGACAAGATAAACATTCTGAATGCTTCGATTCTGGCCATGCACCGGGCTGTGGACGGACTGAAGGTAAGGCCTGAGGCTCTCATCATCGACGGCAACCGTTTCAAACCATACCACGACCTGCCCCACACGACAGTGGTGAAGGGCGACGGCAAATATCTCTCTATCGCAGCAGCGTCCATCTTGGCAAAGACTTACCGTGATGACTACATGAACCGTCTTCATGAAGAATATCCATACTATGACTGGAAAGGGAACAAGGGATATCCTACAAAAAAACACCGCGAAGGCATCCGCCTGCACGGTACTACACCCTATCACCGCATGAGTTTCAACCTCATGGGCGACGGACAATTAGAACTGTTCCCGAAGGATTAAAAAGTGAAAGGGAGGGATTTTATCATGTACAAGGCAGCGGTTACGCCGTACTGCCCTGTTTCAGGATATACAGATAGACTGACAAGCCGGACTATTCCCCTGCAGCAATCAGGACTGTAGCATAAGCAGAGATGCCCTCTTCCCTGCCGGTAAAGCCCAACTTCTCGGTAGTGGTGGCCTTGACGGAAACATCATCCACATCTATCCCCATCACTTGGGCAAGTGTTTCACAGATATGGGGTATATGCGCTTTCAACTTGGGACGCTCGGCACATACGGTGGCATCAATATTGCCCACCCGATAACCTTTCGTGGCAATAAGTTCTACTGTACGGGCCAACAATATCTTGCTGTCAATATTCTTGTACTCTCCTGCATTGTCTGGGAAATGATAGCCTATATCACGCATATTGGCAGCCCCCAGCAGGGCATCGCATATGGCATGAATCAGGACATCGGCATCAGAGTGACCAAGCAATCCCTTCTCGTGGTCCAGACGGATACCGCCCAACCAAAGTTCGCGCCCCTCAACCAACTTGTGGACATCGAAACCAAAGCCTACACGTATCTTCATATCCTTATACCTTAGAGAAATTCTTTATCTGCCAAAAAGGTCACGCAAGCCATCCATATCGAATGCCAACGAGAAACGGAGTGTCTGGTCCAACGGATTGGTCTGTGCCACAGAGATCACATACGAAGCGTCCAAAGAGAAGACACTCATCTTGAAACCTGCTCCCACGGTATAGTACTTACGGTTTCCCTTGTAAGGGTCCTCGTGATGATAACCGGCACGCACAGCAAACTGATTGTTGTACATGTACTCCAATCCGACACTCCACTGTATCTCTTTGAGCTCTTCGCTGAAACCTCCGGGAGCATCGTTGAACGACTTGAATATACCTGTAATGGGGGACTGGTCATAGTAGTCCTTCTGCAAACGGTCCTGATAATCGTTGTCATCCTCATCCTCTCCCTGCATAGGGCGGGTGGGCACCATCAGCTTATTGGCATCGGCACTGATGGAGATGGTGTTATACTCATCTATGGGCACAAGCAGAGAGGCACCTATACGCAAATTGGTAGGAAGGAATTCACTGGTATTACCTTCATCATACGAAATCTTACTACCGATATTGGAAGCGTTCAGACCCAAACCGAGCAAGCACTCCCGCTGTCCCAACATAATGTAGTTGTTATAGTAGAAGGCGATATCTGCCGCAAAAGCTGATCCCGGAGTAATGTCCTCCTCTTCACGCCAAGCAAGGTCCGAATAGATGAAACGCAAGGCTACTGCAGCCGAGAAGGTCTCTGACAACATGCGCGAATAGGCCACATCCACCGACATCTCATAAGGATTGATAGAAGAAACCGGCTCACCTGATTCGTCGAAATCGGTAGCAACCTCACCCAAAGAGAAGTAACGGAGCGATCCGCTGAGCGCCGAATAGTCTCCGATACGGTAAAATCCGGAAAGGTAGGCGAGGTCAATATCACTGACCAACTGGCGCAACCAAGGGGTGTAGGAGAGACCCAAACCTGCACGGGCAATATTAAAAGGATACTTGGCCGGATTCCAAAACTGTGAATAGACATCGGCCTCTGTGGCAGCACCCACATCACCCATACCACCTCCACGAGAATCGGGAGCAATAGACAAGGAGGTTACACCGGTCTGTACCGGATTGAACTGCTCTTTCTGCGCATAGACTGACTGTACTGCACAGAGAAGGATAATGATTGCTATAATTGAAAATCTTTTCATATCATATCTTTTATCTGAATACATACTTCTAAAAGGAAGCATATATAAAAACTTTCATCTTTCTCTTTTATTGTCTAAGGATTACAATTTTTCTGGCCTTGGTACTCGTTGACCCACCACCTGACGAGATAGTGGCCCGATACAGATAGACACCGCTACCTATAGGCTGTCCGCTATTGGTCGTAAGGTCCCAGCCTACCCGATATTCTCCAGAAGAGGAGACACCGGTCTCCACATGTTCCCAAAGAAGGCGTCCCATGAAATCAAAGACTTCCATCCGGACCTCGACTTCGCTCTGCGGACGATTGTGGGTAAGGACAAATGTAGTTGACGTACGGGCAGGCGATTCGGTACTCCAAAGAGTGAACATCGAAGGACCAAGACCCTCCACCACTTCGAAAGGCACCTCTATGGTTGATGAATTATTCATCACATCCCAAACACGGACCAGAATTGTATGGAAACCAGGAGACAAAGGCGGCAAACTATAACATACTGTCCCACGGGTAAAGTCTCCGGGTTCAGAGACATAGTAACTATTGAGCACATAGGTCATAGAAGGGTCATTGTCCACAATGGCAATGATATCATGACCGACACCATTTCCTGTAGCATTCACCCCTTCCTTGTCGTGCAGGGAGAGCATCAACAAGGGGGTTGCATTGACACGGTCACCTGCCACGAAATCGGTAGAATTCAGATACAACTGAATCTCCGGTCCCACAGAATCGGTCACCAGCCCATCTGCTGTACCATTCATGCTGAAATTATCGTATGAGCCTTGGGCCTCCTGACGACTTTCATCCAGAGCATAGAAATAGATATGACCCTGCTCCTCAGAATAGCTGATATCCAAAGGAACCGGGAACGTAAAGGTAAACTCTCCACGACGGATGGAATCGCTACCGGCATAAACCTTCTGTGACAAATCCCAAAATTCGAATATCTCATCCGGATCGGTAGCATTGCCCTTACATACGACCAATTCCTGACTATCATATATCGAAGGATGGATAAGGCCATTGAATGTTTCAACCAAAGCCCCACCTTCGTCCACAATCTTCCCTTTCAATGTCACCAACGAACCGGCTTTAAACTGTGACAAGTCCCCACCGTCACGGACAGGCATGCCATTGACTTCAGAAAGCTGGACTTGGAAGCGGTCAGGAGTGGCCAAACGCAAAGCCGGATCACCAATAAGTACAAAATGCAGGTTATTCTCCTGATTGGCATAGGGATTGGTCTCATTCTTTGCCAATCTCAAGGCCTCACCCATAGGATAACCCTTGAATACATATTTCGTAAAAGCCCTATCCAACGGCATACTACCGCTTCTGTAAGTCGAACGGGTAGTTCCCAGTACCGCAATGGCACCGCCATGCTCGTTCAACAGTGCGGCCTCGCCCATGTTCTCCTCTGGCAAATCAATGGGAGAGGTATCACAAGCGGCAGTTACCCACAATGGCAAACGAGGAGAATTCAAGGCTTTCATTTCATTGATATCCCAAGCCAACTCATGGGAAAGCTCATCCGCCCTTCCATGACCAAAATAATTAATCATAAGCACTCCCTCGGCCGACAACTCCCGAATACGGCGTGTGACATCGGGATACCGCGTACCGGTAGAACCGATTTCTGGCACAAATGCGTCCCAATATACCTTCTCTATAATATAGGAAGGATTGACGGCATGTATCTGTTTGGCTATCTGTTCGGCATCACCCATATGGTCGTTACCATCCCCATCGTCGCCCATCACACACACTTTATTCTTCCATGGACCGGCCTCACGATTGGTCATATAAGCCTCTATCTTATCCACAACATTCTTGGCCTCGGCCAATGAGTGCACAGTAAGCCGACCTACAGCAGCATCCGCTTTACTGCGGGTCCATGCAGTGCCTTCGCTATCATCCAATAAGCAGAAGTATTCCTCCATGACATAAGAGGTTGTCTCACTGACAGAATTTTCGGATTGGAAACAGAGCAGATAATTATCAGGGTCGGACTTGCTCCAAGATGATGAAATCATGCGATTGTCTGCAGCACAATCTGCAAACAGAAGAAGATATTTGGGCAAATCCTCGGCATGGGCTGCACGGTCATAAAACATCTTCATGAAGCGGCGGATGGCCGTTGCATCCGGAGCACCAGAGGAGAACTCATTATAAATCTGATCGGCACGGACTACGGAGACACGCAACGAATCATGTGCCCGGTGCAAATCTGCCAGACGTTCTGCCTGAGCAAGCCACAAAGCTGAAGAAGGCACTACTATAATCATATCCATAGCGCCTAATGCATGAAGATTCTGATTAGCTACTGCTCCAACGACCTCCACAGAGGGGAAAGACGCGGAAGAGACATCCAGAACGACATATTCGTCACTCAATGCCGCGACATCACCCACTTCATACATTCCATCCACCATCGTTCCACCCAACTCGGTATATCCATACCCTGCGGCTCCCTTATTCGAAATCTTCCAGACTTTCGTATTGGCATTTGTCCCAGCAATATGGAAGGTGCAATACCCTGAATAACGGGTACGGAAACGAGTATATGCGCCATCCAGTTTGAGCTGACGCTGATAGTTCAATGTCAGATAATCCAAACGGCTGGAACCCGATAGGGCCCCAGAGTGGGTCAATACGACAGAAGTATTCTCTGACAATTTGCCTGTACAAGTATATACACCAGAGGCTATCTGGACTTTCGTATAACTTCCAGGATTTGTCAAAGGGACTTTCAATGTGCCACACTGACTGCCATTTACCGCCACATTAACGGTACTGGCAGTTGGTGCATCCGAACCAAATGAGAGTGTCACCTTAGCCATACCTTCCACATCCACATCAGGAAGCCGGAAAGTATATGTCTTGCTTTTCCCGTTCTTAAAATCATAATTCTCAAAAAAGATACGGCCACGCTCTTTCCAATGGCAGGCATCCTTTTCATAGAGGGCATAATCCGGGAAAGTCGTAACATTCGTCCCCACCCTGTCCATAGTTTTGGCAAGAAACTCTGCAGGTTCTCCCGAAGCATTGTCTGTCAAGAAATAATAGCCATACCGCGAATAGGTGTTCTGGGAATGGACAAAGGTATCTCCCGAACGGGTCCACTTCACTGTACCATGGGCATAGAACAACACATAGGAATCCCCACGATAAAGAGGAACCTCTTTCAGATCGTCCACACAATCCTGTATGTTCTTCTCGGAAAGCATCTGTCCTCCCTGTCCGAACAGGCGTACCTTAGCAGGGTCAGCAAACCCCATTGCACGCAATTCATTATGGGTTATCCGATGTACACCTGTTTCCGTAACCCGAATCTTTACCCACTTCCCCTGAGCCAACATTGAAGAATCTGCATACCGAGAATCTGATGGGGAGGCAGAAGAGCGCAGTAACATGAGTTCGGGCGCCTTTTCCACAACAAGTTTCAAGGAAGTGAGCTTAAAGAATTTTCCATCCCGACAAACCAGTGGTATCAGGCTGACATGAAGTGTACCCTTCTTGGCCGATACACCTATATAACTATTCACGACAGGAACCTCCGGCAAATTCACAAGCGACTTCTTTAACAAAAGTTCTTCTGCCGCCGAAACTGGCTCATATTCGGGATATTCCATGCGTACTGTATGCTCATACCCTACATAGTCTTCATCCAATGGTATATTGTGCGTAAAGACAGGGAGTACAGAGTCAATCCGGCATTCTTCCCAATCGACCTCTAAAAAGCCTTGCGTCCGCCCGCACAATGGCCATAGAGCCAACAATGCTGCAAGTATTACGAACAATCGTTTATGCATACACTTACATTACTTCATTTAACATCATCTCACATAAAAGTCAAGCAACTTTTCTCCTTCCAAATACCCTTGCAGGTGTTGCCCTATGCTCACCGGACCCACCCCTACCGGAGTACCTGTATAAATCAGATCACCAATCTTCAACGTACAGAACTGGCTCACATAGGCTATGATTTCATCCACGGTGAAAAGCATATCTGCCGTATGTCCCTGCTGTACAGTTTGACTGTCAACATCCAAATGGAAATGCAGGTCCTGTATAGAGGGGAACTTATCTACAGCCACAAAATCGCCCAACACAGCTGAGCCATCAAATCCCTTGCATAGTTCCCAAGGCAGCCCATTGGCCCTATACTCATTTTGCAAATCACGAGCTGTAAAATCTATCCCAACCGTCACTGCATCATAATACCGATGAGCAAAACGAGGAGCGATGCATTTACCTAAACGGCATATCCGAACCACCACCTCAGTTTCGTAATCCACCCGATTGGTAAAATCAGGAATAAAGAAAGGTTTACCATCCTTCAGGATAGCCGAATCTGGCTTCATGAAGATGACAGGTTTCTTCGGTGATAATAACGTATTGTTTAATTCTTTATTGTGTTCGGCATAATTCATGCCAACAGCTATTATTTTCATCTTTTCATCTTTTTATCAATGGAACACGATATCCAATTTGATATGATTGGGACGCACTTGTTCCATTCCGGTTAAACTCACACCGCAAAAATACACTTTTTTTTCAAAACAAGTCATTAAAAAGAGAATACAACCCATTATTTATTTATATTTGCACCATAAATTAAAATATCCATACACATTTATTACCCATGAAATTGAACATTACCACACCGCTTTTGTACTGCTGCATATTGTGTGTCACAACATTCAGCTGTAACCTTGCGAGCACACCATCTGCTGAGAACCCAAATCTGACAGCAGACTCCATTACCGTTGATAACGCCAATCCATGGAAGACTATGGCTGAAGTGGAAAAAAGAATACAACGGACAGATTTCCCTGATCTTATATTCCATTTGGGGAACGATTATAAGGCCGTATCCGGAGAAGATATTTCCGAGAAGCTACGCCGTGCCATCAGCGACTGTCACCGTGCCGGCGGCGGACGGGTGGTTATACCTGCTGGAGAATATTATACCAAAGCCATACACCTGCTGTCAAATGTAAATCTGCATATAGAAAAAGGAGCAACACTAAAATTCTCAACTACTGCTACAGACTATGCGCCACAAGTGCCCACCCGCTGGGAAGGGATTGACTGTATGGGGATGTCTCCCCTTATCTACGCTTATCGGCAAGACAATATTGCCGTGACGGGCGAAGGCATATTGGACGGACAAGCTTCATGGGAGAACTGGTGGAAACTGCGTGCACGCACGTCTGCTGAGGACAAGGCTATCGGTAAATTTATGGGAAAAGAGAAGTTGCACGACTTTGAAAAGAACATCACATCTATAGCTGACAGAATCTTTACGGAACACGACGAGCTGCGACCACAATTCATGCAGTTCTACCAATGTGACCGAATTCTGGTAGAGGGGGTAACACTGAACAATGCTCCTTTCTGGCTGCTACATCCATTGATGTCAAAGAATATCATCGTACGCAATGTCATATTCGACAGTCATGGACCGAATAACGACGGATGCGATCCCGAGTCATGCGAGAATGTGCTTATAGAGAACTGTATTTTCAATACGGGTGACGACTGCATAGCCATCAAAAGCGGACGCAACAACGACGGGCGAGCCTGGAACCTGCCCAGCCGAAACATCATTGTACGCAACTGCCAGATGAAAGATGGACATGCAGGAGTAGCCATCGGCAGTGAAATATCAGGCAGCTGTTACAATGTATGGATGGAGGATTGTCAAATAGGAAGTCCTGAAATGGACCGTCCTTTCCGCATCAAATCAAATGCCATACGCGGTGGAGTGGTCAGCGGTTTCTACATCCGCAACATCAACATCAGCGAATGCAAACAGGCGGTACTGAAACTGGAACTGAAATATGAGAAAGTGACCGAAGGTCCTTACTATCCATTGTTTGAAAACATCCTATTGGAAAACATCACTTGCCAGAAGAGCCGTTACGGAATTTGGATTGACGGATTAGAGGACCACATCTGTGTACGGAACGTGGCTTTGAAGAACTGCAAACTTGATGGTATCACGGACGAGAAGACAAACTCCATTGTCGGAGCCGAAGGAGTCTTCTTCCAAAATACCCTATTCAACGGGAAGGAACTATAACAGAAGAGTGCCACGTAGAATTTCACGCTTCCCTCCTACCGGACCTGAAAGGCGTTCCATTGTCAGACCTAATGAGGCCAACAGGCGGCGGACTTCTCCTTTGGCACAATAGGTGGTAAGGACGGCACCAGCATTCATAACTTCCACCAAACGGCGGAAAGCTTCGGGAGTCCACATCTCCGGTTGCTTTTCCGGAGCGAAAGCATCAAAATAGACAACATCAACAGAGACAGGAAGCGGGTCGGACAAATAGTCGGCCCGCTTTTTCTCTAATGTAAAATAAGGGGTAACAGATACGGCCTCATCCCACGGCGCCTCATGAATCGCATGCATCAAACCGTTATCCAACAGATTATCATACTGAAGAGCTTTCAATATGCTATTATCTACCGGGTATTTTTCCAATGAGATATAATGAACCGGATGTGATTCGTCAGCAACCATCGCTGTAACACAAGCATTCAACCCTGTGCCAAAACCGACTTCCAACAAGCGTAACCGCTCTCCTGCCCCTAATTGACTGCGATGCATAAAAGCACAATCCCGATAGATATGCCCGGCCTCTGTCAAGGCTCCCTTCACCGAATGGTAGTGTTCATTCAAAGCGGGAACAAAAAGGGTGGCCGACCCATCGTCGGTCACCTCTATTGTATGCTGAAATTCACACGACAACTGTCCTTGTTCCATCCTTACTATTTGGTTTGGGTATAACCATCGTTCTTTAGCAGGTCTATGACACGTTGCTTGAAATCACCTTGTATCAGCACTTCACCATCCTTGGTACTTCCGCCGACTCCCAAACGGCCTTTCAACCATTTGCCCAACTCTTTCAGGTCGGCCTCACCACCTACAAATCCTGCCACAATGGTCACGGTCTTTCCTCCACGGCCGTTCTTCTCCATCCTGACACGCAAACGTTGCTGGTTCTTGGGAAGGGTCTCTGCCTCTTCCTCTTCTCCTGTATCAAACCGAAAGTCTGGGTTGGTGGAATACACCATACCCAGACGTTCTTTCCAATCGTTATTCTTCATTACTCAAACTTATTTCTTCATCACCTTCACTGTATGCACCTGCTTACCATTGATGAGTTTCAGGATGTATGTACCTGTGGGCAGATTGTCCGTATCTTTTCCTTCAGACACCAAGATTCCGCCTACGGTATAGAGCTGATAACGGGTATTCTCGTCATCGGCTTTCAAAGAAGGGATACAGATTCCTAATGCTTCGTCAGCCGTTGTGTAGAAATGAACATTACGTGTCATGCTTCCCACATTATCCTTATCGGTAGCGGTAACTTGAATGGTATAGAAGTTTTCGTTAGTTCCCGGGGTAACGGTCATTGCTCCATCTGCAGCCGTCTCAAAACGTATGTCAGAATACACCGATACAACTTCAAATGAAGGTTCATTGTCAAATCCAGCAAACAAAGTACGCAAATTCAATTCAAAAGGCTTCGTGTTACTGATTATATAATGAGGTTCGGCTAACCAATTCAAATAATCTTCTAAAGCAGTATAGCCATCACGGTCCTCATCTTTATTGTTATCAGCAGTGTTGGGGTCTGTTCCTTTTGCCTTTTCCCACCAATCAGGCATACCATCCTGATCGGTATCAAAATTGGCAGGACGATATTCTGCCACAATATTCAAGCCGGCAAACCCTTCCGAATCACTCTCTTTGTCAATCAACCCAGGATAACCGGTACGACCTCCTTTATAGGTATATGAACCGGCCAATGTCTCTTTCACCATACGGGTATCATGATTATCAAAAAACGGTTGGTTGCAACCCACGTCAGAAAGAGTTGTCTTGTATGCCAACTTTGCCGGTTCGATGGTAGCATACGACTCAAAGAAGGGGTGATCAACGAAGACATCCCAATTGTATGTCTGTTCTGCGTTGACCCGATAAGTCACATTTTCCTTGTCCGTAGTGAGTGAACCATCCCTATTCTCACGGATATTGCCATTCACATAATATGACTGTGAACCGGTACCTGTTCCTTCCAAATCTGCCGTCAACAGATAGGTATGTGTTGTGGCGGGTCCCATCTTATAATAGTTATTAACGAACTGACCTTGATGTGTACCTCCATCAGTCGTTCGCCCACGCCAATTATAGCACACATTGTTGAACATGTCATGATGTCCGGCATATGAGCCTCCACCATCCAATCCACCCGACATACTCCAATTACGGCCTTCATTATGAGCTAACAGGTTGTGGTGATAGCTTCCATAATCGCCACCAATAGTGGCTGCATATCCATGTCCTGTACCAGCTCCATAATTGGCATGCCCAGCCACATTCAAAGCTTCACTGATGAGTGTACGCTGTAAAGTCACATTCTTAGCATTACGTGAACTGAAGGCCTCATCTATGGTCCATCCCATAGAGCAATGATCCATAATACTATGGTCATTTCCCGCCATACCCATTCCATCACTGGTATTAGGGTTAGGCGACTTGCCATCCCAACTATCTCCACCCCCCAGGCGTAAACGCAAGAAACGGGTAATACCTTCATTGCCCATACCAAAGGCTTTCCCCTTAAGCATCACACCTGTACCAGGGGCAGTCTGACCTGCAATCGTCACATAAGGGTCCGAACATACAAGACGTGCCTGCAAAGTGATAACACCTGCAACATCAAATACGATAGTGCGTGGTCCACTCACCTTTGTCAATCCATAACGCAGAGTTCCTGGCTGAGGATTGGCAGCATCATCATCCAACGACGTTACATGATAGACGCTTCCTCCACGGCCACCGGTAGCAAAACGGCCATATCCTTCAGCACCAGGGAAAGCCAAATGCCGCGGACGGAAGGTCCACACTTCGCCTTGATAGACATTACCTTCAGCATCCTCTTCATCTACACGCCAAAAATAAGTATTCATCGAATAAACATCTGACAATGTATATCTGCCATCTGTATTGACGGCCACCTTTTCCATTGCATCAACAGATGTTCCCACATAAATATGATTCTTTACAGCACTGGTAGCCATCACCCATGTCAAATCTATCTTTCCAGCATCGGCATCCACATGCATATCATGGTTTGTCGGATAAGGATTCAAAGCTGTCGTTTTAGGATTAGGCTGATCAAAAATCAAAGCATTGACAAATACACCTGTTGTGGTATAGGTCTGCCCCTCTTCAAGCACTGTAGTGTAATTGATAGTCACCGTCTCTCCTTCCGCAGCTGTAAATTTCACATATGATTGTCCGGCTTCAGAAGGAAGTAATTCACGTGACGATTGCACAACACCTGTCAACACCTCTACTCCATTCACGTTTACATTGATCTTTGCCGGATTTGTCTGGTTTCCATCGGTTACATTATGATAAGCCAATACCGAATGTTCACCTGCTGTAAGTCCGCTCAACACCATTTGCAACGTTGATGACACATTCGTCAATTGGGGTGTATTCCCATCGCTATCCAAACCATAAACAGCCACACAATCTCCAATCAATTTAGAGTTCTTGCTGGAAACCGCGTCTTTCCACCAATTGGACTTCATGGTTTGTCCTGTTACTGTAGTTTTTAATGTTACAGTAACCCCGTTTTCCAAAGTCTTTTGGTTGGTAGTTGCAGTATTTACAGCCCATGCTGTATAACCAGATTCATTAACCTGATTCTCACTTCGCCCTGCCAAATTGAAATCAATCTTTTGGGCCATAGCGTCTATTCCCCAAAAAGAAAGAAAGACACCCAAACATAGAGTTTTTTTCATCATTCCTATTTTTATTTCCTTTTACTCACTAAACGAAACTGGACTGGTACAGTCATCTTCACAGGTACCGGCTTCCCTTCAAAATAACCAGGTTTCCATTTCGGCATAGCTTTCACCACACGCAATGCTTCCTGATCAAGAAGGTGATGTACTTTACGTTCAAGTTTGACGTTAGAAATTGTTCCATCTGCTTTCACCGTAAAGCCAACACGAACAGCACCTTGAATTCTTTTTTTTAATGCTGCAGGCGGATATTTTACATTCTGCTGCAAATAGTTCTTATAAGCCTTTTCACCTCCTGGGAATTGGGGCTTAGGATTTACTTCACTCTCGCGATATAGCACACGGCGAACCACACTCCCACCAGGTACAAAATGAATCAGATCTGCATCTTCTGCCACCACTGGGCCTCCTCCATGCGGTGTACGCAAACGTTTGGCCAATCCACCAGCTTCCCAATCCGCGACACTAATATCAGCATACTCACTTACAAAATTATCTGCAGCCTTAATCAATACTTTTTCAAATTTGGTCCAGTACTTAGCTTTGCGTCCTGTATATTTTTGCTGCAAAGTTGTCCGCACAGAAACCAAAAATGTATCACGCAAAGTTATATCTCCCAATATCACTTGGCGCAAGGCACTTTTCTGCGTTGATTGATAAGCTGGCAGTTTCTTCACTTTTACATTTTTACCAGAAGAGGCTAACGAATCGAGTATTCCCAAATGTCTTTGCAACAATACCTGATAATCTTCATTATCTGTCGCCAAATATGGTTGTACTTCGCGTTTAAACTGCTCTAATTTTAGAGAATCATTAATGCTCTCTACTGCCAAGATCTCACTGGAAGACAAAAAGAATACGAAAAGAGCTATTACCATTCCCCATTTCATGCTATTCTTATTCATAATTACAAGATTATTACAATATATAAAATATACTCCACTCCCTGTATTCCCCAAAAGAATTCAAAACACGATTTATTCTATCGGGAAAAGATAAAACTTACGAGACACATTGGGGTCTATCATCCATTGATCTACCACAATATGCGGATCCAAAGCTTTAATCTTCAACGTATGGTTGCCACTTTTAAGGTTGACTTTCAACTCACGTATAGCCTGCCCACGGAGCACATTCTGTTTCCATCCTTCAGAACGGAATTTCTCTTTCAAAGAATATACCATCGGCTCCATGCCATCTATGCTGACACTAAAGCGGAGATCACCACCATTATTAGGTTGGGTAGGAATAAGAGCAACACGTAGCATAAAATCACCTTCCTGTTCAGTCGTAAAACGATAGGCCAATTCACCATTTTGAGGCAATGCTACTGCATTCATACTATGTCCCAACATTTGTACGGTTTCTGCACCTTCGCCTGCTTGCTCATAATCACAAGCATTTCGCACTATAGCACCATCAAGCTTTATAGGATGTTCAGTCTGCTTAGGTGCCTTCTTCCAATACTCTTCAACTTCCTTATCGGTCAATTGGATGGGCAACACAGGTGTTCCAAATACCGGCAAATCACGCGGAGTCATATTCATCGAACGATTCCACTTACCACCTGCCATTGTCCGATTATAATATTCTGTCATCAAACGGATATCCTGATAAGCCTTTTGACTCTTGGCTACAGCCACATAAATCGGTTCAGGGGAATCAAGCAAACCTGTACGTGGATTTCCATTGGCATACTGACGAGCACGCTGAGATTCCAAGATTTTAGTAGCATGAGCTGCAGCTGACAATACCGGATATTTAATTGCCGCAAAATAGGCGTCTTTCAATTCTGGACGAACATTTGCCTCTTGCTCCTTCACAATTTGACACACTGCTTCATAGCGTTCCAAATAGCGATCCAATTCATTACCAAAAGCCTGAGTACTAAAATCTGTATTGCGCACATGACTTAATCCACGATCATATGTAGCTTTATTCAACTCCACCTGTGTCCAACCCATAAATTCGGGACGACGCTGTCCACAAAGACGATAAAATTCATGCATGGCAGGAAAAAGTTTCTTACCGGCATCCTCACCAAACTGTCGGCAAAGCCACGCTTTATAATGTTCATTAATGGTCTGTGCAGATACGCAATCTATATTCCAAGCCATATCAAGGAAAAGTTCCAAATCATAACCTGCGACTTTGGGATCATGAACATTGCATATCCATATCTTCCTAACATTATGATCATAAGCAGCACGCATTTCGTTATAGATAAGCCCCGGTTGGGTTGTTGTCAACCACAGGTAATCGTGAGGACGCCCCCAATAACTAAGATGATAATAAACTCCACCGCCACCTATTCGCTTTTGTTCATCCGAATTGGAAAGACGAGTCATGTAACCATAGTTGTCATCGCACCACATCAAAGTGACATATTCAGGAACTTTCAAACCACGTTCGTATATTTCCAGCACTTCCTTATAAGGTACAAATACTTGTGTCTGTTTAGACGGATCACCAATGTACTTTTCGAGCAAATCCTGCTGATCGTCAATAACCTGCTGTAAAGCATCAAACTTCTCCTGCATGGTCTTTACCCCCTCCATAGAGCCATCATGAATACCACGCATACCGATAGTAAACATATTGTTCTGTGACTTACTCACCTCTTGCAAGCGCTCAATCCAATAATTATGCACCCCATCCTTATTGGTGATATAATTGAAACGACCACGCAATTTCTCATCCCATTCACCGACATTGTTACGCAACAATGGTTCACAATGGCTTGTACCTATAACTATACCACAACTATCAGCTACAGCTTTGGCGCCTTCAACCTTAAAAAACGCCGTTGTTCCTTCATGCATTCCCGGCCAAATAGCATTGGCACGCAAGCGCATGAGCAATTGAAAGATTTTCTTATAAGTCTCAGATCCTATATAGCCAAATTTGTTTGGTTCAAAATTCCCGTAACTCCATGGGCGAGTTGACCAATCCTCATCATTCAGGAATATACCACGATATTCTACCGAAGCCCCTTGAGTAGTTTCGAAATCACTATCAATTACCAGTTGTTCCTTTTTCTCTGGAACAAGGTCACCCCACCATATCCACGGGCTAACACCTGCCATACGGGAAAGTTCCAAAACACCGTAAGCTGCACCTCGACCATTACCACCTACAACAGTTATTTGACCATCAATGACTGCTATATGAAATGCATCTATCTTACGTTTCAATGCATCAACAGGGACCCCTGCTCCAACAAGAGACTTCAGCTTAGCACTTGGCATCTTATCCAATTGCAAGACACAAATGGTTGCCTGTTTCTCATTTACTTTTATTGCCCGCTTACCCGTAACAGCATCCATATCATCCGCAAACATTTCAAGCGCAACACTTACTACAGGATCACTCTTCTTTGGCACAAAAAATGTCACAGCATTCTGACCATCATACCATACAAGATGCTCGGCCATAATATTATTTGCCAACATGAATAAAACTGCTATCGACAATAGTTTGATTGAAAACCTTTCTCTTTTCATGCTTTATTCCTAATATTAGTTGTTTCGACAGCAAAGATATATATTAATCTCAAAAATCGTGCATTACTCTGTAATTATTTATAAAAAATGGGCCACGCCGGTAAAGACGTGACCCATCCTTATATACTATTTCATTCTGAATTACTCAGCACGCAGAGTGAAGCGCTTGAAAGCAACCACCTTCAGTTCGGGGTCGGTCTCCTTCAACACTTCGCGTACAGTCTTCTTGCCATCCATGATATCCTCCTGGTTGAGCAAGCAGACTTCCTTCAAGAACTTGCCGAGACGACCCTTGGCAATGTTCTGAATCATAGCTTCAGGCAAGTTAGCAGCCTTCTCTGCAGACACTGTAGCGATGATTTCCTTAGCCTTGGCTACATCCTCAGCAGTAATCCATCCCTTAGCCATGTTGCTTTCCATGTGATCCTCGCTGTCTACATGAGCGGGGTTGATACCTGCTTTCTTAAGAGCGGCCTCAACAGCCTTCTGTACCTGCTCGGCCTTAGTCTTCTCTACGGCTACGGCGATTTCCTGATTCTTAATTTCTTCAGAAACACCATCTTCGTCAACAGCAATGGGGTTCATTGCGGCAATCTGCATAGCTATACCCTTAGCTGCAGCTTCAGCTACCTTATTCATAGCAACAAGTGTACAAAGCTGGTTCTTACCCTGATGGTTGTAAACGGTTGTATATTCACCCTCTACAGTCATATAGCCATCGAGTTCCATCTTTTCACCAGTGATACCGCTACGGTCAGTCACTGCATCCTGTACAGTACCATTACCCAAAGTCAAAGCTTTCACTTCGTCCAAAGTCTGACATTTGTTGGCCACAGCCAAGTCA
The DNA here is from genome assembly GCA_045545095.1 of Phocaeicola sp. GTDB lineage: Bacteria > Bacteroidota > Bacteroidia > Bacteroidales > Bacteroidaceae > Phocaeicola_A. The sequence continues at coordinate 19,152 of JAZQAG010000049.1, forward strand.
AGGATATCCTGAGTCAATTTCACAAAATCTGCATTATTAGCAACGAAGTCTGTTTCGCACTTGAGAGCGATGATAGCAGCGAAATTGCCATCAGCCTTAGCCAATACACAACCCTCAGAAGCTTCACGGTCAGAACGCTTTGCAGCAACTGCCTGTCCCTTCTTGCGAATAATTTCCATTGCTTTATCGATATCGCCTTCTGCTTCAGTCAAGGCGTTCTTGCAATCCATCATACCAGCACCAGTCATCTTGCGGAGCTTGGTAATTTCTGCCATTGTTACAGCCATAATATTCTATTAATTATGAATTATTAATTATGAATTATGATTTAAAACAAAATATGAATTATGAATTACGAACCGTGAGACACGCCTTACAGCACAGCCTCATAATTCACAATTCATAATTCATAATTATAAGAATTAAGCCTCTTCTTCTGTAGCAGCAGGAGCCTCAGCTGTCTCCTCAGCCTTCTCTACACGAGCCTTAGAAGCACCTCTTTTACGAGAGGGCTTCACGGGAGCTGCAGACTCACCAGCAGCCTCCATATCAACCTTCTCGGCCTTACGCTCTTCGAGTCCCTCCTGAATAGCAGTACAGCAAGCGTCGAGGATAACCTCGATTGACTTGGTTGCATCATCGTTAGCGGGGATAACGAAGTCGATGTCATTAGGATCAGAGTTAGTATCTACAATACCGAATACGGGGATACCCAAACGGTTAGCCTCGCGAACAGCAATGTTCTCCTTCAATACGTCGATAACGAACAAAGCTGACGGCAGACGGCTCAGGTCGGCGATAGAACCGAGGTTCTTCTCCAACTTGGCACGCTGACGAGAGATTTGGAGAATCTCACGCTTAGAAAGGTTTGAATAGGTACCGTCGCTGGTCAACTTGTCGATAGTTGCCATCTTCTTCACAGCCTTGCGGATAGTGGGGAAGTTGGTCAACATACCACCGGGCCAACGCTCGATAACGTAGGGCATATTTACAGATGCAGCTTTCTCAGCTACCACCTGCTTTGCTTGTTTCTTAGTAGCTACAAACAGGATTCTCTTTCCTGATTTTGCAATCTGCTTCAAAGCCTCAGCGGCTTCATTTACTTTAGCAGCTGTCTTGTGGAGGTCAATGATATGGATACCATTGCGTTCCATGAAAATATAAGGAGCCATAGCGGGGTTCCACTTTCTCTTCAAGTGACCGAAGTGGCAACCGGCTTCCAACAGTGTATCAAAATTAATTCTTGACATTTTGTTTTCTTTTTTTAATCGTTTACTTTCTTTTTAGCTATTCTGCCTTGCGGCATTTTGTTCACCAACCGTCAGGTAGTCTTTTGTCCACGAAGAATCCTGTCGGTTTAGATTCTAAACGCTATTCGATTTCAGTTCTTAAGTTCTTGAGTCTTTAAGTTTATGAGTTCCTTTAAAGAATTGCACCAACCTAACAACCAACAAACTGACAAACTCAAATTAACGCTTACTGAACTGGAATCTTCTACGTGCTTTGGGACGACCCGGTTTCTTACGCTCAACAGCACGGGGATCGCGAGTCATGAAGCCTTCTGAACGAAGAGTCTTCTTGTCCTCAGGATTGATCTTCACCAATGCGCGGGCAATAGCCAAGCGCAAAGCCTGTGACTGTCCGGTGAAACCACCGCCACAAAGATTCACTTTGATATCATATTTCTCAGCCACTTCCAACTTGTTCAAGGGCTGCTTCACTACATACTGCAGGATTGTTGAGGGGAAGTACTGAGTCAGGTCTCTCTTGTTGATAGTAATCTTACCAGTACCCTCGGTAACGAATACGCGGGCAATAGCGCGCTTACGTCTTCCTAATGCGTTTATTACTTCCATGTTGCTTATTTCAGTGTATTAATATCAATAGACTTAGGTGACTGAGCCTGATGCTTGTGTTCGCTACCTACGTAGATATAGAGGTTAGCCAACTGCTGAGCAGCCAAACGGTTCTTGGGCAACATACCCTTTACCACCTTCTTAAACAATCTCTCATGACCGTTAGGACGGGCAATCAAAGCCGCGGGAGTCATCTCGCGCTGTCCACCGGGATAACCGGTATGACGCAGATAAACACGGTCTGTCCACTTGTTTCCTGTCAATACAACTTTGTCGGCGTTGATGATGATTACATTATCGCCGCAATCAGCGTTGGGAGTGAAGTTAGGTTTGTACTTTCCTCTCAACAGTTTCGCAACTTTCGCACCGAGACGGCCCAAAACCTGATCGGTAGCGTCAACAACGACCCATTCTTTGGTCGCAGTTTCCTTGTTTGCAGAAATGGTCTTGTAACTTAAAGTATCCACTCTTTTAAAACTTTTAATTTGTTAACTACTAAAAAACTTCTTAGCCACACCCCTGCGCCCCATCGGACACAAAAAGACGCAGTAATGCGCTATAAATTAAACTTTTATCACTAATCTGATAATAATCGGCCTGCAAAGGTACGCATTTTTTCTCAACTAACAAGCGTTTTAATCCTCTTTTTTCAACCTTTTGCCAAAATGGAGAGTTACCCTACTTAAAAGAAATCCAAATCACAAGCGTACAAAAAGAGCTTTTAAAGACCAATTTTACCGCCCAGTAGATTAAAAGTTCTTTAAAAACAAATCATTTCATTTATACTGGATTCAGCCGGTTTATTTCTTGAACATCACCCCATCCACATGGTTTCCCACAAAAGCCGGGACAAAATCGGCCGTGCTGTACCAACGGGGCTTGCCCGGCATCTCATCATAAATAGCCTGGCCATTGATTTTCAGCCCCTCAAAGGTGACATTCTTCACCCGCCGTTCTTCATTATAACCATTGATGACAGACATGTAAGGTTGTGCACCATAGTAGCGGATATTGCGGAAGGTCACGTTCTCCACACCCCGACCAGGGGCAGTACAGTACTTCTGGTTATAGCCGACTTTCACGTGAAAGAGGCAACCTTGATGAATCTGCTCAATGCGGATGTTATCGAAAAGCACATCCTTCACATAATTGTTGTCTCCACAATTGATGGCCATGCATCCCTGATAGTCCACCTGAGGTTCGCTTTGGCAAAGGATGTCGATGTTTTCATAGACAAGCCCCACGATACTGTCCTGCACATCAGAGTTACCATGTATGCCGATGAAGATGGGATGAGCCACATCTGCCCACAAGGTAGAGTTGGTCATGCGCACATTATAGACAGAGCCGTTGAAGCCTTTGCGTGTGGCATAAGCGGTAGTGCAATCATCGGAGGTGCGACAAAACACCCTGTCGTAAAGCACATTACTGGAAGCGAAGACATTCAGGCCGTCTCCCCACGAAGGATGCGAAATACTCCGTACATCATGCAGGGTCACCCCGTTGCTCTCCCCTACAGGGCAGGTATTCAGGATAAGACCATCAATAAGGACATTGCGGCTACGGTACACATGACATCCTTCATAGCCATGAGGCGGACGAGCCACACCACGGCCAAGGATACTCACATTCTTTGCATCCTCGATGGCAAAGGTGCCAGTGAAGTAACTTCCCCCTGCCAGATAAACAGTGGTATTGGAAGGCACCCGGATGGTATCTTGGGTATAAAGCCCCGGTTCGTATGCCACAAATCCGCGCCCCTCTTTGCGGGCCTGCTTCTCTGCCACCTCTTGAGCAACAGGCGGTTTGGAAGTAAACAACAAGAGATTATCTGTAATGCAACCGTCAAACTCCACACTCACATTCTCTGGTTGGAAAAGCAAGAACTGTACTGTTGAATCGTTTTGCACATTGGCTATCACTCCGCGGTAATCGGGACGGATACGTGCCTCACTGAATTTCTTATTCTTGCACACCACGCGTACATAGACATCACCTGTGAAGTCGAAGAAAGCGTATGAAATTTCGGAGATCTTATGTCTATTGTCTCCGACAGGTGCATTCACTTTGGCCATATAGGTGTCGATGCGTGTCCATTCATCCACCCCGCGCGGACGGATAAACACATCGTAGTCCCCTTTTAAAGGTGCGCCTTCAGGAGCCGGATAAGTGAATACAGAATGTATTTTTGCCCCCTCCTTTACACCTGGAGCACGTGTTTCACGACTTTCACCCCGCTTTTCGGCTTTTGCTTGCAGGGCGAGCACTTTCTTGGTATAGGGCATCTTCATGCCTTTCCTCTCTACATAGTGCTTGTAAGGAAGTTCGTAGATATCCCACAAACGTCCACGACCCATTTCACCAGGTATTACCCAATCATTGTACAGACCAGTGCAATCTGTCCATGCCTTAAAGGGAACATCATATCCAAGATTGTATCGGGCAGTATATTCAAATCCCTTCATCAGACGATTGTCCAATGCACCCCATAAATCATCACCTTGTCCCCAAGCCATTTCGCAGATGTGTGCGAGGGCTTCAAGACCCAGCTGGGCATGATTCTGGTCGCGACCAGTTTCCTGGCATTGCCCCGTTTCGCTAATATAATTAGGTAAAGAACCATTATCATTAGCTGTCAAATAGTAGTCAATCGCTGCACGATAGATGGTAGTATCTTCAAGGAAAATGCCACATGCCATACGCAAGCGGTTGACGATGGCACCCCAATTCCCATTGGCGTATGGACTGTCTGCCTCAAACTTATTCATCATAGGAAGCAAAGCACGATGCACCATCTCATCCCATTGGGAAGTACGGTGTTCCTTCATTAATATCATTGCTTTTACAAGATCATAGCACTGGATGGCACAAAGTGGCGCATCGTGCCCGTCGAGCTGTTGCAACGTTGTAGCGTATGCATTGATAATTTCCAATGCTTTTTCTCCATATCCCTTTTGAGCACACTCAAATGCCGCTTTCATATCGCGTTCACTTCCACCTTTAGAGTGGCGGTATTGTCCGTCGCGAGCAATCACTTCGTAAGGACCGGCCATTTGATAATCTATTTGCGCTTGAAGGTCACTTGCAAGAAAAAGCAAACAGAATATTGAAAGAAGAATCACCACCTTTTTCATTTTCGAATAATTTTTCTACCATTTACAATATAAATACCTCCCTTTGCACGCACAACATCTATACGGCGCCCTTGCAAATCATAAGCATCATCATTTTCGCTATTTACGATTCCGCCAGCGACCACTTCATCTACACCAAGTGCGGGCTCAATAGGAATAATCAAGAAAGGATATCCAGGAAACTCTGTCAACTCTGTATTGATACTACCATCGGAATTCATATCCCAATATTTTTTAGTAGCCTCTGTAAGTCCTGTGCGAATGGCATAACGGTTAACCCCAGCTGCCTGTTCAAAATAGAAACTATACAAACTGGCGCTACCCAATTTGCCATTAGCAAAGAGCGGCAAACTATCAGCTACAACGGTCATACTGTGTCGCACAGAGGAATTACTAATTTTCCAAATTTGATGAGCCTCTGGTTGGTTTACATCTCCTTTTTCAAAGGAAACCAATTCGCCTGAAGCATGCCCCGTGAGAAGACGTCCCGTGCCTGCATGGCAAACAAGATAATATCCGGGAGTAAGAATGGATTGTTCTGCAGATTTTACCAAGACCTTAAACACCACCTCAACAGTCTCACCTTCCATTGTGAATGAAGCGGTATAATCGCCACTTGTTTCTAACCCACTGATGGTAATCTTACTACCCTGTTCTCCCGTACTCCAAGTGACACAGCTTGCCGGCACAGAGGGCGACAAGTTTAATCCAAGAGTCACCTCTTCACCTGCATTGACAATACATTCTGATGCTTGTATTGTTTCACCCGCTTTCTCAATATAAGGTGAGGCAGCTATTACATTCACATGGAAAGTACAGGCGCTGACGGCTGAGCCTTGGTTTATATAATATAAGGTATAGGTACGCGGAGCTACGACAGGAGTGGTAGTGATGCTTTGCGTAGTCTGTCCCGTTGACCACTGATATGTTCCCCATCCACAAGAAGGAACTGCTGTCAAGGTAACACTTTCGCCATAAACCACATTGATGGTATCTGTCCCTGTAATAGTCTGGCCATTGTAAGTCACACTGGGAGTGAGCATCGTCAGATTGCAATCATTCTCTGCGGCAATAGAGAAACACTGTTGGCTTTTCACCCCCTTTCCGTTAGTATATGTCACACGATAAACATAACTTCGGTCAGTTGTTACAGTAATTTCACGTGTCTGCTCACCCGTTTCCCATTGCCAAAGTCCTGTATCCTCCTCCCCTTCGGGCAATTGGGGTATCAGTTTCACAGTTTCTCCACGGGGCACACAAGTCTGGTTATTGACTGCAAATGTATTTACCAATCCTCCTAATTCACTATGTGCAATCTGCTTACCACTGACGTTCCCCAAATTCTGTTCTACACCAATACTGGGAATGATATTGGCTGTAAGCGTACCGCTATACTCCATACGAGGCGACAATTCCGTGGGAACTTGATCAGCAGATGCCAACTGCACATCACGCGTATTCATCAATACGCTATATCCCATGTGGTCATATCCGCCACTGGTCGTACCCATGCCACCTGCATCTATACCCATGCTATTGTAGGAGTTTTCCGAGAAAGGCATTTTCACGCCCTTCACTCCTTCATAAATGCCAATGACAGTGCCCCAATAAGGACGCATCTGCGCTCCAAGGGCAGGACCAGTCATCACCCATGCACGGCTGTCCGAGTAGTAATATCCGCTGCTGCCATATATGTAGTTTGTCCAAGGCAGGCTGGCCACACTCTGCGTCTGTGCAGCCACGTATTCAATACCGGCAGCCAAACGGTAATCCATATAGGCAAAGAGATCATCACCTTGATTCCATCCGACTTTAGCCACATCAATAGCCAATCCCAATGCCATAGCCGAATGGCCTGTATCGCGTCCGCTTTCGTTCATCTGCCCCAGTTTGCCATAAGCCCCTGTTTCAAGTTCGCTGTCCACATGGGTGACCACCAGATTACCGAGGTATTCAGTCAACCCGTCATTCTTAATGGGATTATCCGTACGTGGGTCATGGAAATTGCCCACCTGGTCATACTTGAAGTAAGACATTCCCTGATTGTAGATATAGACATCGTCGCACAAGATTCCGATGCTGATGACGCACATGACATTGCAAAGTCCCCAATTCGACCAATAATGTCCTGGTGCTTGCCACCATTTGCCAGCATTTTCCCACGTCCCATTACGTCCACGCAGAAAACCTATAGCACTGGGGTACCACACAGAGAGCATCCATTGTTTGAATGTATTGAACTCCTTGCGGTTCCACCCCTCATAATCACGCATCAGCTCGGCCGCTTGGGCAAACTGATAGCCGTAAAGACCGGCTGCCAGTGCATAGTTACTGTCTCCGCCAATGGCTTTGGTCGTATTTGCCCATGCCATCAGAATACGTACAGCCGCATCGGCACAAGCCTTATTGTCCTCAATCTTCCATCGCAGGGCATTCTGATAAGCCATCGTGGCTCCACGTGCAGCATTGATATAGTTTTCCCCCACTCCACCACCGCGTACGATGGTCTCAACCGGCCAAGTCTGCACACCCGGCTGGGCATATTCCGCCTTTTTCAATATCTCGTAAGCCGCCTTCACTTTTTCGTTTCCTTCCGCCAACTGTCGACGCACGCGGTCAAAGTCCGCTTGCGTATGCAATCCGCCCGGATGAGTGAACCCACGGTCTGTATCGTATGCCTCGATTGCATCGCCCACAGTCGGAAGGACTACATTAGCCGTAGATTTTACCTGAGCAACGACCTGTTTCAGTTGTGCACATATCTTGTCAACGTAAGTTTGACTATACTCTCCTGCAGCTACACGCTCAGCCATCGTTATCATTCCGTTCAAATCAGCCAATGCATCGGGCAGATAAGAGACTGTACTCCCTGCCAACTGTTTTGCCTCGGCAATAGCGGTTTTCAACTGACTGACATCCCCCGTTGTGCCATAGAGATAGGCCTCCTCCAATGCTGATATCTCGGAAGCCAAGGTCGTCACCTCGTCAGCCGACAAGGCTCGGTCATAAAAACAGAAATCTGTGATGAGTGTCTGTGCCAAATAATTGTCGCCCGAGAAGGGAGCACGTCCTATCCAACAGGCGGTAGGATTGGCCGAAGCATAAAGAGCACTGTTCAGCGGCATGTTTGTGATACTTTTCTTCATTGCTCCATTGATATAGAGCTTGCCAGTTCTTCCCTCTTGTGAATAAGCGACATGTATCCATTCTCCCTTGGCCGATTCACTATTTACGGAATATCCTGTCTCATTACTATATCCGCCCGTACTGGACGCTATGCGTTGGGCATTCAGACGATAGGCAGAATAAACACCTCCATTGGAAGTACATGCTTCAGCTGTTGAGAATGCCCAAAGGAAATAACCATTACCTGAGAGTGACGCCTGTTCGTTCACACGGTAATAGACTGATATGGTATAATTGTCACACTCGGCGAACACCTTTCCCGCCTCGGTCGTCAAGTTCAGATAGCCCGCACCGCTTCCCAAGTCGAGAATACTGTAATCGCCCATTGTCGTCACTTTGGCCGAACCATTCAATTTAGCAGTGATACCAGACACATTGTCCGTCACATCAGTCCCCGACACGTTTTTGAAATCAAAACGCATCTTCACATTCTCTGTTTGTGCCCATGCTGTCCATCCGACCAGCATCAGCATCCATGTCAATAAAGTTGTCCTATTCATATTTATTGTTTTTAGTTGTCCATCAAAAGTTTTTGCCACCTCAGCAATGCTTCGATGTAGTAATAGTCAGCATAAATGATGCTGGCATCTATTTCCGAGCCAGCGGGCAAGTTTCCCGTTGAGTGCAACAGGAATGAGGGTTTCGCCTCTCCCGCACGATAAGTATCACTGCCGAGACTTTGCAACATTTTCAATGCCATCTCTTTGTAATACGTTCCTTTCTCTGTTGGCAAATAAGTATGAAGTTCTGCCAACGCTGAAGCGACCACACAGGCAGCCGAAGCATCACGTGGTGCTTGAGGGATGCGCGGATCATCAAAATCCCAATAGGGAATAGCATCTTCAGGCAAACGGGCCAAGTAAGCATCGGTCACCTTCTGTACAAAATCGAGGTATGTTTCATCCTTCGTCTCGCGATAAACCACAGTAAATCCATAGATGGCCCATGCCTGTCCGCGTGCCCATAAACTTTCGTCGGCATATCCTTGATGAGTGAGGGCATTGATGCGTTCGCCCGTCAGTGTGTCGTACACAGCTACGTGATACGATGTATAATCCGGTCGGAAATGGTTCTTCATCGTCTTGTCTGCATGCGATACTGCTATATCGTACAAGTGCCTGCCACCACCATTTTGGGCTGCCCAAAAGAGCATTTCCAAATTCATCATGTTGTCCATAATAACATTGTGCCCACCATAGTCCTTCACATGGCGCGGCCACGAGAGCAGGGCGCCTACCGTAGGGTTGAACAGCGTAGCCAACGTATCAGCCGTGTCCAATATCACTTGCTTGTATGCGGGATTGTTTGTCAGACGATAACCATTCCCATAGCTACAGAAAATAAGGAAACCAAGGTCGTGGTCGTATGCAGGTGTGTGGGCAAGGAACTCCAACGAAGCGGTAAACTCTTCTGCCTCTTCACGAATTGTCAGGTCGCCAGTGTGTTCATCGTCGTACCACAGCACACCTGGCCAAAAGCCAGCGCACCACTCCTCCTTCGTAGCTTTCCGAAGGTGCCACACACTGGCGGTATCGGCAATGTTACGCGGCATCAGCGTATAATCAATGCCCGATTCGCGGCTTTTCAATTCTAACAAAGTGCGCTCTACCTGACCGTGACAATAATCCAAAGATGTTCTTATCTCATCCAAAGGCTGAGTTTGGCAGGCTCCAAGGCTGATGCAGGCACATAGAATGGTTGCAATGTTTCTCAGTTTCATTTGATGTTCTTGTTTTTCATGATTTTCTTGCAAATATACATTATTCACGGCAAATACATACCGTTTCTGCTGTCTAAAAATGCAAAACAATCGTCCAAACAAATATTTGGACAATTGTTACAGCCATTATTATACGATTTTAGCACCTCACGGATAGTTTTCTTACAAAATAAATGTTACCTTTGCGGATAATTATCGTAATAATTGTTTATGGGGAAAAGACTAATAGATTGCCTTCTGATATGGATGTTGTCTGCAACAATATGGGCAGCACACCGTCATTGGACAGTAGTCGACGGACTACCGACTGGTGAAGTGCAACAAATCATAGAGTTACCCAACAGGCAGATGCTTGTCAATTGCGAAGGTGTATTTTGTCTATCGAATGGGGAAGGCTTCGATATTATTGCTTGTGATTATAGTCTGACTTACCAAATGGAAACTTATACCCAAGGTTATGGACATTTGTGGCAAGGAGATTCGTTGCTTTGGCTTCACGATTTCTACCGTATATTCCTCTTTGATACTCGTATCAAGGCTTTCCGTTATGACATTGAGCCACGCCTAAACGATGAAACTTTACGGCAGTTTGCCAAGGGTGAGGAGCATCGTGCTATCCCCAATGTCCGACAATGGCAATGCATCGACTCTTTGGGGCAAGCCAAAAGCTACAGTACAATGGTTCTTGATTATCAAGGCGGTCTTTGGATTGGCACACGCAACGAAGGCATAGTATATCTCTCACCTCATAAAACAAATGTTGACGAACTTTTTGCCGACCATCCGCTGATAGGCTTGGCCCGTAGTACAACAGATCAGGATGGACGTATCTGGCGGTGTAAGACAAACGGACTGGAATGTGAAGAAAAAGGGAAATACACCTTATACAATACAACCAACGTGACAGGCTTGCCTCATAACCGGACAACTTTCATTCAAGAGCTTCAAGATGGACGTTACCTTTTATGCGACTCACTCTCCACGATAGGCTACTTCCTGCCCGAAAACCGCGTATTCATTTCATTGAATGCCCAATTGCCTGCATTGCAAAGTTACCGCCATTTTGTCGGAGCTTGCCCTATTGACGGGCAGTGGGCTGTCGTTTATGCACAGAATGGAATATTCATGCTTGATACAGAAGCTGATACGTTAGCGTTATTCCCTCCAGCCCGCTACATTGAACAATATGCGACCAAATACAATTGCATGCTGCGCGACAATGAGGAACGGCTATGGATTGGTACACAGAACGGATTGTTCGTAGTTGACAGCATCAGTCCCATGGAGAAATATTTCGTCCAAAGAATAGAGGGAATGCGCAACAACTGCATCCGCAGCTTGATACTCGACAGGAAAGGGCGAGTATGGGCCGGCACTTCATGCGGTATCTCACGCATCACTCCAACCGTGGTCAATTTAGGACCAGAGGATGGGATTCCTGCAACCAGTATGATGGAGCGTGCCACATGCTTGGCGGAAGATGGACAATTGGTCTTTGCCTTGGGTGGCAATCATGCCATCAGGTTCAATCCAGATTCCGTGATTAACCAGTCAAAGCCTTTGCCCGTTGTTATAACGAGTTTTAAAGTCAACGATAAGGAAACTGGCATGAAGGATATACGGCTGAAGCATAACCAGAATCACCTCACATTCCACTTTTCTTCGCTTGACTATGCAGCATCGTCACATACCCGCTATCGCTACAGGCTCTCTCCGTTGGAACAAGAATGGAGTGTAAGCAACGATGGAGCAGGATTGGGGACCGCACATTTTATGGCCTTGCAGCCTGGCTCTTATCAGTTTGAAGTCCAATCATCTGCGACAACAGGCCAATGGGGTGAAACAACTGTGACAAAAATAGAAATCAATCCTCCGTTATGGTTGACATGGTGGGCCAAGACATGTTATATGCTGTTAATTGCATTTGTTGCAGCATCTCTCTTTCACCTATATATACAGAAACGGAAGAAACAACTGGAGCGCAAAAACGAGGAGAAGGTGAACCGCTTGTTTGAACTCCGAAGCGAGGCCCGCCACCAGTTCGCCCATTCGGTAAACATCGAGCCGGACAAGATTACGGCCAACAAAGATGAAGAGGCATTGATGCAACGCATACTTGATGCCATCAACCAAAATATGGACAACACTGAATATACGGTCGATCAGCTGGCACGTGAGATAGGAATGAGCCGTGCCAATTTCTATAAGAAGATGCAATCCATGTTGGGCATCACTCCCAATGAGTTTCTCCGTAATGTCCGTCTGAAACATGCGGCACATTTGCTTATTGAAACCGACTATCCTGTCAATCAGATTTCTTTGATGGTCGGTTTCCTTACTCCACGCTATTTCAGCCAATGTTTCAAAAAGATGTTTGGAGTCTTGCCCAGCGAATATGGCGGACGCACATTAGAATAAATCTTGCCATATCCGATTCAAGGGAACAACAATATTAAAAAACGCTCTTCACCAAGGAACGTTTTGCTTATTTTTGCGTCATCATAGCAGAAAGTGACAAACTACGGGCAAAAAAGTCAGTAAAGAAGAGAGAAATGAATACCAGAGAGTTTGAGACATGGGTGCGGAGGCTGCGCCCGTCGTTGCAGGCCGTCGCGAGGCGGATGCTGGCCGACGAGGACGATGCCGAAGATGCCGTGCAGGATGCGCTGCTGAAATTGTGGCTCGTCCGCGACCGTCTGAATCTCTACCGCTCGCCCGACGCGCTGGCTGTGGTGGTCGTGAAGAATCTCTGCATCTCGCGATGGAGGGAGCGGCAAGCCGAGGCGTTGCCTTTGTCTGAAGATGTGGACATAGGGAGTGGACGGACTCCTGACCAAGAGTTGGAGGAGCGCGAAAACCACACGTGGCTCTGCCGCACCATCCAGGGACTGCCCTCGGCACAGATGACCATCCTGAAAATGAGTCAGGCCGAGGGGATGAGCAACCGACAGATTGCCGACGTGTTGGGCATCACTGAGACCTCCGTCCGCACGGCCCTTTGCAAAGCCCGGCACAAGCTGTTGGAGGAATTGAAGAAGAGGTGAAAGGTCTAAGGTCAAAAGCCATCGCCATTAGCCATCGCCATCGCCTTCAGCCATTAAAAATAAAATAGAACATATATGATAAACCAATTAATTGACCGATACATGAATGGCCTCACCTCGCCCGAGGAGCAAAAGCGGCTGCACCGCCTGCTGATGGTCGATGATCTGCCCGAGGAGTATCTGCCCTATCGCGAAATGTTCACCCTGTTGGGTGAGCCGATGGAGGTTCCCTCTGACAAGGAGTTGAAGGATTTTGCCCAAGCGAACCAATTGGAGGTGGCCGAGACGGAAGAAGGGCACATCATCGCCTTGCGCCCGTGGTTGCGCTACGCAGGCATTGCAGCTTCGCTCGTGCTTGTCTTCTTGGCCGGGCGATGGTCGGTTGGGGAGAATCCGAAGGTGATTGTACACGAATTGCCCGAAACGGACTTGGCACAATACAACGACCTTTTCACGACTGAGACAGGCACGACCATCGAAGAGGCGTTCAATGCTTGCGAAGAGGAAATGACAGACTTTGAATATAATTATATAAACTCCAATCCACATGAAGAATTATAATGAGTTACGAGTTACGAGCTACGAGCTACGAGTTACGAGCGACAAGCTACGAGTAGGGGTCATCACTGCGCTGTTGTTCCTATTGGGCTTTGGCACGGCTATGGCTCAAGAGCGGGACTTTAAGAATCGGACATTTTATGAGAATTGGGAACTCTCAAACCTCTTCTGGGACTTGAAGCTGAATTTCTCCCAAACGTACCTCATCCGTCAGACGAACGACTGGATAATCTACGACCTGAACTATTGGTTTACAAGCGAGAAGGACAGGCTGACACGCCAGCAGTGGCCTGACCACATCTTTGCCCAATTGGACAAACTGAAGACTCTACGCAAATTTACCGAATCCATTGAAGAGAAGGGGAAATACTACAAGAAGTACACCCTCACTACGCAATCGGCTCAAGAGGGGCAAATAGACTTCGTCACGCTGGAAGTGGGAGACAACAAAGTGAGTTTTCAGTATAAAGCCAATGCTGATGTGAACGGCAAGCGTCTGCCCGTCTCCATGCCAAAGGCGAATGAGATAAAAGGGAAGATGGAGGCCCTTTACCGCCCATACATCGCAAGGAAGAATGTCAGGGAGCAACAGGTGACCTACGACTGGAACCTCCGCAAATACCATCGGAGCATTGCGGCCGACAACACCACCAAGGTGACACGGGCCACCCGATACCGCATTCCTGCCTGCACCCAAAAGGAGTATGAGGCTGTGGTGAGACACTTCCAGCAGATACAGCAACAGTACAACGTGTTCATGGCTACGAACGATGTCTTTTGGGAGTACGAAGAGACGGCTATCGCCTTCCGCGACGATGACGGACGCCTCCATACCTATGGCGTGGCGCTGAAGCCCGACGGCACCCTCTATCTGATAGAGAGCCATGCAGGCGCTCTTCCCCGTCTGTGGGCCGAAGACAATGCAGTGTGGGAGGACAATGTGCGCAAGCGTCCTCATTACCGCACACCAGAAAATGAAAAATAATCAAAAAACTATATCTGAATATGAAGACAAACATCATCATCGCCACACTGGCAGCCTGTATGTTGCTGCATGGCAATCCCCTCATGGGACAAGGCTTCTCCTTGTCAAACCTCTTTGGAAACAACGACAAGATAGAGGCTTCGAAGAAAACAGTTACGTATGAATTGGAGAACCCTGAACGTTTCAACCGCATCCAATTTGCAGGTAGCGGCACCGTGGAGTATCGCCAAAGCTCGGACGGACAGACACGCGTGACCGTAACCATAGCTGAGAATGTGCGTGACTACGTAGAGGTGGAAGTGAAGAATGGCACTCTCAGTAACCGATGGAAGGCGATAAACACCACCATCACAGGCGACTCCAAACTGAAAATCGTATGCGAAAGTCCGCAGATTGAAGTTGTGGATATGTCTGGTAGTGGAAAAGCTTACCTTATGAATACCATTACCGACCGAAGACTCGCTCTCAGAGTGGCAGGCTCGGGCATCATCAAGACCTCCACATTGCACCTTGAAGAGAACCTGCAATGCGATGTGGCAGGAAGCGGACACATTGAAGTGGGTGAAGGATATGCAGGAGAGGTCGCCTCATTCAGCATTGCAGGTAGTGGTAAAATCAATGCCAACCGTTTGAAGGCCAAAGAGGTCGCAGCCCGCATATCCGGCAGTGGAGACATCAACCTGCAAGGAACTGTCCAAAAGGCCAACCTACAGACTACAGGTAGTGGTGAAATCCATGCCCATGAATTGAAAGCAGAGAACGTGTATGCCAAAGTCACCGGTTCAGGCGACATTGATTGCTACGTCACCAAAGAGTTGACCACCAAAGTCACAGGCAGTGGCGAAATCACCTACAGCGGCAATCCCTCCGTCATCAACTCCAACAATGTGAAGAGGTCCAACAGAAAACAAGTCGATACGGAAGAGGTCATGGAAGGGCTATAAGCATAAAAGTTTTAATAATAAGACTATTAGCGCCTTGCATCGATGCGACATCGGTGCAAGGTTGTTTTTTTTCTATTTGCTTCGTTTCCCTATCTCTTGCGGAAAGAAAACAGTCTCTTTATATCGGCAGAATCAACATTTATGACTAATTTTGCAGCCGCAAAAAAAAGAGATTGGCTGATGAATACGATTTGGATAGTGATGCCGATCCTTATTGTGCTGATGTTCCTGCTGGGGACAGAACTCAATAAGGAGGCCTTTGTAAATGTGGCCCGCCACCCCAAGGCAGTCGCGTTGGGTATGACGGGGCAGATAGTCCTGCTGCCCGCCATAGCTTTCGCCCTTGCGTGGCTGTTGGAGGTCCCCCCTGTATATTTTATGGGACTGGTGCTGGTAGCCTGCTGCCCCGGGGGAAGTTCGTCGAATGTGTTTTCCATGCTGGCCAAGGGCGATGTGGCCCTGTCGGTGACACTCACGGCCGTGAGCAGCATCGTGACACTCTTCACGCTTCCTGTCATTATGGAACTGACGTCGCACTTTGTTTCGCACAATGCGGGTATATCCATCGAACTGCCCGTTGGAAAACTGCTGGTACAGAATATCGTCCTGCTGTTTGTCCCGCTGATGGCGGGGTGGCTGTTCCGACGTTGGAAGCCCATATTGGCAGAGAAGGTGAGCAAGGTGCTCAACAAACTGGCATTTCCCGCACTGATGACGTTGGCGTTGCTGTTTTTCCTGCAATATACCCAAGAGATTATCGACAATTTCCGATTGATAGGTATGGCATGTGGTTTGCTCATCTTGGCAAGCATGGCCTGCAGTTCCCTGCTTGCACGGGTGGGCAGGCTGACAGATGCTGTGCGCCGCACCATCGTCATCGAGGTGGGTATGCAGAATGCGGCACAAGCCATCGCCATTGCCACCTCCCCATTTATCTTCAACAGTGGAGAGATGGCCATCCCTGCCATCATCTATGCACTGCTGATGAACGTGATATTGTTGCTTTACATACTGAAATTCAAACATTCAAGTTGACAAGGGTACAAGTCAACTAAAAAAAGCATATGGCAAAGAAAGAGAAGATAAAGAGCATGTTTGACAACATTGCCCCCGACTATGACAAGCTGAACCACATCATGTCGCTGAACATCGACAAAGGGTGGCGCCGGAAGGCAGTGCGCGAGATGGCAGATACTGACAAGCCGCTCGCAGTGCTCGACGTGGCCTGTGGTACGGGTGACTTCACCATCGAGATTGCACGCAAAGTGTCCAAAGGGAGCCGCATCATAGGTATCGACCTGTCAGAAGGGATGATGAAGGTGGGCCGTGAGAAGATTGCCACCGCCCAAGTGGATGCCACATTGGAATATGGCGATTGCGAAGCCCTGACGTATGCCGATGGCACTTTTGACCGCATATCCGTAGGTTTCGGCGTGCGCAATTTCGAGCATCTGAGCATCGGACTGGAGGAGATGTGCCGCGTGTTGAAACCAGGCGGAAAACTGGTAATCTTGGAATTGTCCGTCCCCTCCAACCCCATTATCCGTTGGTGCTACAAGCTCTACTTCCTGCACATCCTGCCAGCCATTGGTGGCATGGTGTCAGGCAATCGGGGGGCATACGAGTACCTGCCTGCATCGGTCCTTCATTTCCCTGCACCCGACAAGTTCATCCCAATGATGCGCGAGGCCGGCTTCAGCGAAGTGAAACACCAACCTCTCACTTTCGGCATTTGCAGAATGTATGTTGGAATAAAATAATGTGTTAATATGCCAATGTGCTAATGTGCCAATGACCATGCGGCACGATAGCATTAAACATTTACACATTGTCACATTAACATATTAGCACATTGGCATATTAACATATAGCACATTAGCATATTATGATCAAAAACTGGATAGAGGCCATGCGCCTTCGTACACTACCCGTCAGCATGGCGGGCGTGCTTGCCGGATGTGGTTGTGCCCTGTGGCAGGACGGATTCTCCATCGTGCCGGCACTGCTTTGCCTGCTGTTTGCCCTGTCGGCACAGATTGCCTCCAACTTCGGCAATGAATACTATGATTACAAGAATGGTATGGACCGCAAGGGGCGCGAGGGGTTCCGACGCGGAGTGACTGAGGGAGACATCACCCCGCAGGCCATGAAGCGTGCCACCTTTGCCATGTTGGGCATAGCGGCTGTCATCGGCTGTTCGTTGCTGCTGTATGGCGGCCTGTGGCTCATCCCTGTCGGTTGTGCCATCCTGTTGTTTGCCCTTGCTTACAGCGCTGGTCCCTACTCACTTTCTCATCATGGATTGGGCGATGTCACAGTAGTTGTCTTTTTCGGCATCGTCCCTGTCACCTTCACCTGCTACCTTCAGACAGGGGGATGGGAGGAATTGTCCGTACTGCTTACCACCTCCGTTGCCATCGGACTCTTGGCAGCCAATGTCCTCGTTGTGAACAATTATCGCGACATGGAAGATGATGAGGCTGTGGGGAAACGAACGACGGTTGTACTCTTCGGGCGTAAGGTCATGGGCTATGTTTATCTGCTTTCGGGCATCGCAGCTATGGCCATCATGACAGCCTTGTGGATACAGTTACCCCTATGGGCACTCATCGTTCCCATTATCTATCTGTCACTACACATCACTACCTGGCGTAAACTTATCCACAGTCGGGGTGCTGCGCTCAACCCCCTGCTTGGGCGGACGGCTATCAACCTGCTCGTCTTCACAGTCCTGTTGCTGATGGTGTTGGCGGTAGTGTGATTTTTATTATACCAGCCCCCTCACCAAAAACCACAGCACGGGGACAAGCAGGGCGGGGAGCATGTTCAGCGTCTTACAATCTTTCAGTTTGAGGAGGGAAAGGCCTGAGGCGACAATCATCAGTCCGCCGACGATGAGCAACTCTGCCATGAGTGCTTCGCTGATGGCGGTACTTGACAGCTTTGCCACCAAGTAGAACATCCCCTGCCAACAGAAGAGTACGGGTGCGGCCAGTATCATCCAAATGCCGTAGGTACTGGCAAAGACGGTGGATGTCACCAAGTCGAGCGTGGCATTGGTATAGAGGAAGGTGTTGTCGCCCTTCAAGGCACTTATCACAGGGCCGAGCATGGCCAAGGGGCCAATGCAGTAGAGCAGGATGGCGGTGGAGAGACCGTCGGCCAAGTTGGTGTTCTTATTGCCCTTTGAACGTTTGTTTACCAAAGCGGCAAACCGCCCGTCGAGATCCAGCGCCGTGCCTACCACACTTCCGATGGCTATCGACACGATGAAGAGCACTGGGTATTCGCTCTTACCGAAGTTGCTTATCACCGCATTGAGACCGATACCCAAGCAGGCCAGCCCCAATCCAGTGTATAGCGTGTCCTTATACTTTTCCTTAATCCCTCTGTTCATTACAGCACCCACAATGCTGCCCACGATTATCGTGCAAGTGTTTACGATTGTTCCTATCATTTCCGGTTCATTTATTGATTCTTCTTCAACCACTCCTGACGACGCAAGTCTGGCAGGTGTTTGATGTTGAAATGTTCGAATTTGGCTTTGAAACCGTTTCCATCGGGAGATGCAGCCATCAGACCAACCATAACGGGCGTATTGTCTTGAATCCAACAATTGCGCATCATGATGTATTTCTTATCATCGAAGGAATAGAAGATTTCCACGGCATCCAATCGACGGACTGCTTTAATCCAGACAAAGGGGACAGGATGCTCAAGTTGGATGACACTCCAGTCACTCGTGTGATGAGTGACAACCGTACTGAGATTGTACTTTCCGTCCACATACTCAATACCCGTCTTGACATAGTTCTCCTTGTCCACCCGAATCATCAGGCCAGCCTGATCAAAACGTTCTTTATATTCGCCGGAGACCTTCACCTTCACTTCGAACTCACCACCCCGCAAAGTGTAGAGGAAGGGAGCATCATCGACAGTAAATCCGTAATGCGATATGCGCCAATAATCACTTTGGGGAGTTGCGTCTATATAAAGTGTTCCTTCCTTAATTTCCCAACTCTCAGGTTCATTGAACCACTGCATTTTATCTAAAGAGTGTGCCATAGTTGTAGCTGCCAACAGTTTGTAACAATTAATCTACGTATCTTTTTACAGTAATTTCTGTCTGCAAAAATAGCACAAGGCCATGACTTATCCAAATATAAGTACTACATTCCTTATTTTCTTACAATCAGGATGCTGACCTCATAGAGCAGCCACATGGGGAGTGCGACAAGCATCAGCGTAAAGACATCAGAGGTGGGAGTAATTATGGCTGCAATGATGAGCAGCACTACAATGACGTGGCGACGATAATGACTCATCAACGCGGCATTGATGAAGCCCATACGGCCAAGCACCCAACAGATTACAGGTATCTCGAAAACTATCCCCATAGAGAGGCTTACGGTCATCAGAGTCTCCATATATGAATCAATGGTGACGGTGTTGGCTACTACGTCACTCACCTGATAGGTTCCCAGGAAACGGAATATCAACGGGAATATCAGGTAATAGCTGAGCAGCACACCAAGCATGAACATGATGTATCCACTAACCACCAGCCGGATGGCATATTTGCGCTCATGGGTATAGAGTGCAGGGGAAATGAAATGAAAAAGCAGGTATATAAGATAAGGAGACGTGAGCAAGATACCGGCACAGACTGAAGCCTTCACATGGAGCAGGAACTGACGCGCCAACCCGATGTTGATAAGTTGCACATCCCATGCGCCCACGTCTGACAATCCATCAGGAAACAGAGAGGCTGCAATCTGTTCCAACAAACGATAGGTGATGAAGCCGCTATCCTGTGGAGCCAGAATAATATCGAACAACTCGTCCTTGAAGAAAAAGGAGATGACAGCGCACACCACCACTGCAACAACCATCTTTATCAGGCTGCCACGCAATTCATCAAGATGTTCCCAAAAGGTCATGAGTTTATTTCTCTTCCTTTTCTGTCCCGTTCATTCCGTCTTTGAAGCTACGCACTCCTTTACCCAAACCTTTCATCAGTTCAGGTATCTTTTTACCTCCAAAGAAAAGAAGAACAATCAGGGCAATAATGATAATTTCTTGAAATCCTATTCCAAACATGGTTTGATTTATGATTTGTGATTTATGATTTGTGATTTATGATTTTATGTTCTGACTCTGAACAACCTTTACAGGGTATCCTGTTTGAGGCTTTCCACGAAGCGGTCAATGCGATGCAACTGACGTGGTATATTGATGCGCTGCGGACAGTGTTTACTACACTGGTTGCACCCTATACAGTGGCTGGCCTGACGCAACTTGGGAACACTGCGGTCATAGCCCACAAGGAAAGCACGCCTTGCTTCGCGATATTTGGGGTCCTGACTGCTTTCTGGCACATTACCTTCGTTCACACACTTGTTATAATGCAGCAGAATTGCCGGAATATCAATTCCGTAAGGACAAGGCATACAGTATTTGCAATCGTTGCACG
Organism: Phocaeicola sp.; assembly: GCA_045545095.1. Classification (GTDB taxonomy): domain Bacteria; phylum Bacteroidota; class Bacteroidia; order Bacteroidales; family Bacteroidaceae; genus Phocaeicola_A. Next base: position 40,052 of record JAZQAG010000049.1, read on the forward strand.
GGATGGTGGGATACTGTTTGATCAACCGACCCGTTTCGAAAAGAAATTCTTTCTCCTCTTCCGTCAACGGCACAAGGGGCGAGTAGGTGCGTATGTTGTCCTGCAGATGCTCCATATAGGTCATGCCACTGAGCACCGTCAGTATCAGTTCCGGCGTACCGGCAAAGCGGAAGGCCCACGAGGCGACACTGCTTTCAGGACGTTGCTGTTTCAACCGCTTCACTATGTGGTCGGGCAATTTGGAGAGACGGCCTCCCAACAGCGGTTCCATGATGATACCGGGAATCTGGTACTTTTCCAATGACTCGTAAAGACCTTTGGCATTGGAGCCATGCCAATCCACGTAGTTAAGCTGTATCTGCACAAAATCCCAATGATACTGGTCGTGCAGGGCCAACAACTCATCAAACACCTCCTGCGATCCATGGAACGAAAAGCCCAAACGGCGGATGCGTCCGGCCTTGCGCTCCTCCATCAGGAAGTCCATCATGCCATTATCCACAAACCGTTTGCGGAAATTGTCCATTCCACCACCGCCCAAAGAGTGCAACAGGTAATAGTCAATATACTCCACCTGCAGTTCTTCAAAAGAACGCCGGTACATGGCCAACGAATTCTCTCGCGAAGAATTGGAGAAGTTGGACAACTTGGTGGCAATGTAGTACGACTCACGCGGATGTCTTTTAAGGGCGATGCCCGTAGCCTTTTCCGACTTGCCTTGTACATAGACCGGTGCTGTATCGAAATAGTTGACCCCATGTGCAAGGGCATAGTCCACCAGATCGTTCACCGCATCCTGGTCGATGATATCCCCCTTCCCTTCCGGATTGGGCATTGTAGGCCAACGCATACAGCCGTATCCCAATATCGAGACATTATCGTCTCCCAATCCCGGAAAACGGCGACAAGTCATCTTGTCTGTCGGGACAGGCCCCAACTCACTGCCGGTCACATCAGTTTCCGCCTTCCGTTTGCACCCGCACAACGCGGCTGCCCCAGCGGCTGTGCCCAGTCCCATTATCTTTAAGAAATCGCGTCTGTTCATATCTCTATGTTCCATACTTTGTTCTTCATTCCATTTCCACAGTTCCATCTCCTAAATCTCCCGATGTCTCTCGTGTCCCTCCACATATATGGCACTGAAGGGACGGGCCGGACAGAGATGCTCACAAGCCCCACAACCGATACACCGCTCTGTATTGATGGCCGGTATCTTGGGCGAACGCTTGTCACCCTCCACCGAGGGAATCATCTGTATGGCTCCCGTGGGACAATGGCGGGCACAGTTGCCACAAGGCTGTCCGTCAGTCAGAGGAATACAGTTCTTCTTCACCCATACGGCATGCCCTATTTGGGTAGAGGACTTGTCTTCACGGGTGATCGGACGGATGGCACCGGTGGGACACACATCCGAGCATTTGGTACATTCCGGCCTGCAATAGCCACGCTCATACCTCATCTCGGGCTGCATCAGCCTTGTCAAATCTGTAGAGGGAACAAGCACCCCGTTGGGGCACACCGACACACAAAGCTGGCAGGCAGTACAGTGTTGGGCAAAATGGCGGGCGCTCCATGCTCCGGGAGGCACCAGATGGGTTTGTCTGTCAGGCACCACCTTGTCCACGATGGTTGCCAGTCCGCCATCCACCTTCATTTCCTGCGCCTTAATGGCTGCCGTGGCCGTCGCCACGGCAGTTGTCGCCAGGAAGGTGCGTCGGGACGTATCTCCCACGTGCAACGAGTCTTGGGTTGCAGCCCCATCCCCTACAGGCTGTTGGTGATTCTTCACGACAGCTCTTCTATAGCTGATGGCCCCGCGTTTGCATTTGTCCAAACAGTCCATGCAAGCCACGCAGCGACTGTAGTCTATCCGGTGTTCCTTACTATTGATGCAAGCCGCCTTGCAATTGCGGGCACACAGTCCACATCCATTACATTTGTTGGTGTCAATCACAGGCTTCAGCCACGAAAAGCGTGCGATGAAGCCCAATACCGTACCGACCGGACAAATGGTGTTGCAATATGTACGTCCACCACGCCAAGCCAATATACCTATTATTAATAATGTAGCCACAGCGACTCCGAATGTCGTTGCGCTCCTTATCCATACCTCTGTTCCGTAAAAAGCATAACTGTCTGCCCGCTCAGCCAAATAGGCCAATCCATTGTTGCCCCACTGCCAAAGCGGAGCCAACAGGCTATGGGCAATACGCCCGTAGGCACTGTAGGGGGCCAGCAATTTGGCCAATATGCCTCCACCTGCGAGCAACGACACAATAAAAAGAAGCAGCATGATGTAGCGCAACCACCTCTTCTCGGCCGAGTAGGCATACCGGTTCTTCTTGGCCTTCTTTCCCAGCCAGGCAAAGATATCCTGCATCACGCCCAATGGACAGATGACCGAACAATAGACTCTTCCAAACAATGCAGTCAGCAAGACCAACATGACCACCACTCCTACATTCAGGGCAAGCAGGGCCGGCAAGAACTGGATTTTGGCCATCCAACCGAACCAAGCATGCAACGTTCCCGTAAAATCCAGAAACAGCATCGTTATGGCTACATAGAAAATGATGGCAAGGGCTACTCTAATTTTTCGCAACATGGTATTTGTGTTTATTTTTTCAATACAAGTTTTCCACATGGTGATACCAACAAAGTGGGTATCATTTCGCAAAAGTATATTCTTTTTCTCAAAAAAACGATTTTTTCAAGATAAATGTACAGCCTTTTGTCCAATTTATTTAATTTTCTCTCCTCCACAATACAAATAGGAAAAAATCCAAACTGCATTTTTGACGTTCAAGAAACGGAGAAGGGCTCTTTTGCCAATATTTTCGGATTAAATCCGACAAGCGTGTCCAATTTTTGGACACTTTTAAGTCGAAAAAGACGATTTAACAAATTTTTAGTCCCTTCTTCTTGCATAATCCTATAACTTTGAAACCAAAAATAACAACAGCATAAAAAGACTATGAGAAAGAAAAGTATTATTTTGTTGGCCGCAGTGCTGCTCGTGGCCGGTGGTCAGGCATCAGCCTTCAAGAAGCAGTTCAAGGATGTAGAATGGCTGAACAGCAATGTCGGCAATGCAGAAATCACCCACGTGATGCTGACCGACACGGCCACCATCGTCACCTTCCACAAGCACGACACAAACAATGGCATCCGCTTTGACCGGGCCACCTGCCTCGTGGACGACAAAGGCAAGGAGTACCGCATCATGCGCAGCCAAGGAATCCCCGACGAGAAGTTCGACCAATTCTTCCCAAAGACAGCCAACGAGGCGAACGACTTCAAACTGCTGTTCGAACCTCTGCCCAAGAAGACTCCTTTCTTTGATCTGATAGAGGGGAGAAAATCCGGTGACTTCCGAATCTTAGGCATACACGATGCCAAGAAGCCTATCGGGATTCCTACCTTCGTGGATACAGTGAGTGTGCCACAGGACTTCATCCGCACGGACACCGTCTGCCTGTGCGGACAGATTGAGGGATACTCGCGCGACATGGGGTTCAATACCATGCAACTCTATCTGGGGAACGAACTGACAGGCGAGGACACGCCCAAAGCCATCGATGTGCAGGAAGACGGGACATTCGAAATCAAGTTTGTCGATTTTTATCCCAAGGAGCTCTATTTCTCTATCCGCACGGAAAACCTCTATCAGCCAATCAGTGCCTATCTGGTGCCAGGATGCACCACCGTGATCAACATCCACAAGGACTGGACGATAGACTATAAAGGCTCTGACGAGGAGGTGCTGCGTTGCGAAAGGCTGATAATGAGTGGAACGGACTACATGAACAGCTATCAGTACAGGGACTATGAAAAAGATAAGGAGGCGCTGTCGTTTGCAGAGATGCAGGAAAAACTGATGGGACTGGCCAAGACCAACGAAAAGGCTGTGGATTACATAGCCTGGCGCAACGGTTTCAATCCATGGGAGCGGCACTTGGCACACGTGTGGAACAAGTTACGCCATGCCCGGTGGATTATGGAGTACATCATGGATGCCCGGTTTGCAACCTACCGAAAAGTGACGGGTGAAGACAGCATCCGGGCCTATAAGAGGTTGGCCGATGTGACCGATGCGGCCAATTGGGGATTCTTCAGGGAATTGCCCTACAACGATGTCTCTTCACTGACCAGCAATGACATAAGCATTATGCTGAACCGCTATGAATTTGCGCCGGTGCTGGACGAAGCCTTCAGGCTCCTCATAGTGAAAGCCGACTATGAAGCAAGCAAAGACAGTACCATACTGGCCAACGACATGAAGGTGACAGGAGCAGACAGCCCCTCGCTATGGGGAAAGATTGTCGTACTGAGAAAGACGGAGAACAATCTCAAAAACTTCCGGAAGGAAAAGGAGGAACAGAAGAGGTTGGTGGAACTCCGCCGCGAGACATTGGAGCATCCCGGCCTGCAGGCCAATCTCGACCGCCTCTACGCCAAGGAGCTGGAGCGGCAGACACTCATCTACAGCCTGCCCGATACAGAAGCAACCCGTATCCTGCGCCGCATGACGGACAAATACAGGGGGAAATACCTGCTCATTGACTTCTGGGGAATGGGATGCGGCCCCTGCCGGAGCGCCATCGAACACTCCAAGGAGTTGCGCAAGACCTTCAGACTCCATCCCGAGGTGGATTTCCTCTTCATCGCGGCACCTGAGTCAACCGAAGAGGCATACAACAACTACGTGAAGGAGAACCTCGATGGGGAGGACTGCCACCTCATCACCCGCGACGAATACAACAAACTGATGGAACTCTTCCAGTTCAATGGCATTCCCCACTACGAAACGCTGGACAAGAACGGTAACGTGGTGCGCGAAGGACTGGAGTACTGCCTCTACGATACCAACACATTTACCGAGAAACTGAAAGAACTGAAAAATAGATTAGAATAATCGGTTGCGGCAAAATGCCATTCAAAAAAAGCAGAATTTAAACTTTACTTTTGCCGCAAAGATACGCTTATATAATATATAGGTGTCTAAAAATTAGACATTCTGGCATCGGAAACAGACGTTTTTTGACTTTACCCTTGGAGGAGAGATGGGAAACGACTATTTTTGCCACAAAGAAGAGTACCAGGAAAAGTAAGACAAACAAAGATATAGAAATTATGAGAAAGAAAAGCATCCTGATGGCGGTGCTGGCGATGGCCGCCATTGTATGGGCACAGCCCACCGTTGCACAGAAACGAACCGAAAGTACGGTGATTGAGAATCCACAGTTCAGTGTAAGCAATACGGGCACACTCACCATCGACCGGGTGGAACTGTTACCGGACTCTACCCGCCTGCACATGACGGCCTATCACAGTCCGCGCAGTTGGGTGCACATTGCCCGCGAGACTTACATACGGGTAAAAGGCGAGAAGCTGACAATGACCTCGGCCGAGGGCATCACGCCCGATAAGGAGTTTTACTCGGACGAGACGAACCAGACGCACTTCGTGCTGAACTTTCCCGCTGTGGCCGCTGATGCACAGACACTGGACTTCTATGAAAGCGATTGCGAGGATTGCTTCAAGTTTTGGGATGTGGCACTGACCCCTGAGGCACAACAGATAGCGGTTTCTACTCCGGCAGACATTCAGGCTTGGGCAAATATCCCTGATGACGGCAAACCATTGGTGACACCCACTTGGAAATCGGGAAAGGCTACGGTGAAGGGCTTCATCCGAGGGTACAAGCCTGAGATGGGAAAGGAAATAATTGTCTATTACGATAATCCTGTGACTGGCATACAGGAGATGCACGGGATAGGAATAAAACCTGACGGCACATTCAATGCCAGTATCCCTATTGCCACAACAGATGCCAGTGTTTTCGCCAGAATGCCGAATTCCACCATTTCTTTCCTCATCGCCGAAGGCCAAGAGGTGGAAATGTACATAGACAGGGTAGCGGAGGTTCACCAGAGAATACCAAACAAGGCTTTGCAAACCCAGCAGCAACAGACCATTTTCTTCCGTGGAGTACATGCCGACATCAACAACTGTTTGCAGACAGAAGAGGCAAAGTCATTCGACACCCACATCCCGACCAAGAAGTATCTGAAGGATATTGCAGACATGAGTCTTGAAGAATACAAAAGCTATTACATGGATTTTTACCAGAAACAGTTGGCGGTTATGGAGGAGCTACCTTTCTCCAGTAAGATGAAGGAATTCCTTGGATTGGAGTTGAAGCAATATATCAGCCATTTTCTGTTCTTCGGAGACATGCACTTGGAGAGTGCTTTCCGCCAAAAGCACAATTTGGGCAGGAGGGACACACTCAAAGGCTATAACACCCCCGTCTTTACTGAAAAGTACTATTCGTTCCTGAAGGAACTGGACATGAATAATCCCAAAAACCTGCTTCATTCGGAATTTTCAAACAATGTGAACAGCTGCAAGTTCATCAACTATAATCTGTACGATTACAACGCACTCATGCACTCCACAACAGCCAAAGAGTTTCTGAAGGAGAAGACGCTGAACCGTGAGGAAAAGAAACTGATGAAGAAGATAAGCGGTGTAAAGACCATGCAGGAGTTCCGAGAACTTCTAAATAGAGATGAAGCATCGGCATCGACATGGAAGAATATGCAAGAGAGGTTCTATGATCTGATGAAAGGGCAACGTATCCCATTACAGATACAGACGGCAGCCAAACTGATGGGTACGAAGAAGAGCATTGTGTTCGACCTGATGGCAGCACAAACCCTATGCGCCCCGTTGGAAGAGAAAATGCCTATCCCCGAAGAGGACTTCCATAAAGCCGAACAGTTGGAGAATCCTTTCTTTGCCGAATACATGAGAGAAAAGAATGCCGAACTGGCCGCCGAACTTGAAGCGCAGAAGCAGAAGGGAGGCTACACCATACACCAGGCAGGAGAGAGTCTGGGCGAAGCCCTATTGGTAGATATCGTGCAACAGTTCAAGGGGAAAGTAATCTTCATCGATCTATGGGCCACCTGGTGCGGTCCTTGCCGTTCGGCCATGACACGGTTTGAACCGATAAAAGAGAAGTTGCAAGAGTTGAAGGGTAAGGACTTGGCTTTCGTCTATCTGACCGACGAGAGCTCTCCCGAAAAGGCATGGAAAAACATGATTCCCAACATCAAAGGCGAGCACTACCGCCTCAGCAACTCCCAACTGGGCAGTCTGAAACTGATGTTCAACTTCACCGGCATCCCCTCGTACCTCATTGTAAGCAAAGAGGGAAAAGTTGTCTATTCACATGTCGGTTTCGAAGGTAACGAGAAGATTGCACGACTCCTGATAGAAGAGTTGAAGAAATAAACTAAAAACTATGAAAAGAAAGAAAAGTATGCTGATGGCGGCACTGGTGATGGCCGCCGCAAGCCTGATGTCATTTGTAAGTGCATCGGAGGAAGAAACAATCGTAATTGAGGGAAAGCTGACCAATGTGCCAGACAGCATAGTATTGAGCCTGACCGAATGGGACGGGAATGTGGGAGATTGTGTGGCCACCGATACAGTGATAAATGGTAAGTTCCTGTTCGAGATAAAGACCGATATCAAAGAAGTACATCCAACCAGCATCAATTGCGATGCTTTCGGATTTTCGACTTCTGATTTCTTATGGATAGAACCGGGTGCCAAGGTGAAGATTACAGGCGATGGTCTGGACTACTCGGCATGGAAAATCAAAAGCAACGTGGCGGTGCAGAAGACTGAGAACCGTTTCCGCAAAGCTTCGGAAGAGGCATATAGCCAATTGTATCAAATAGAGACCGAACTCTATACCATGACGGAAGCCAACGACAAAGGGAAGCGTTCCGACGAAGAAATCCAAAAGGTACGCGCCCGCATGAATGAATTGAACAAGTTACAAAGAAATGTCCGTTCGGAAATACACAACAAGGAAAATGCCCTGCTCCCCGACATTACCCCCGACGAAGCATGGCTTACCCGACTATATCAACTTTCACGCGCAGGCAGTTTCACCAATGACACGCTGAAACTTGCCCAAGCCAAAGAGCAATACGCACGTATGGACGAGCGGCTGAAGGCCACTTTCCACGGACAAGGCATCACGACTTACCTCTTCCCCTTCAAAGTGGTGAAGGTGGGCGATATGATTCCCAATCTTGAATTGAAAGACACATCAGGTAATACCCACCGTCTGCAGGAACTGAAGGGGAAATATATCCTGCTCGACTTTTGGAGCAGCGGTTGTGCCCCTTGCATCGCAAGTTTTCCTGAACTGAAGACCCTCTCAGAACAGATGAAGGAGAAGATAGCGGTGGTAAGCGTCAGCGAAGATGGCGAAGAGATGTGGCGCAAAACCTCTGCCAAACACAGCATCACATGGAACAATTGGAACGACCTGAAGCACAACAACGGCATCTTTGCCCACTTCGGAATACGCACCATCCCGCACTACTTCCTTATTTCGCCTGAAGGAAAGATTATTGCGACAGATATAGGTTACAGCAAAGGCAGCCTCTTCAAGTTTGTGAAAAAGACTATTGCAGAACATAACAAACAAGAATAACCATGATGAAAAGAAAGAAAAGCATTCTGATGGCGGTGCTGATGATGACCATCGCAAGCATGATACCCTGCAAGGCACAAGAGGCAAACGTATCCATTAAAGGGAAACTGACCAATGTGCCTGACAGCCTGTATCTCTACATCGTAGAGTTCGATAATCAAAGAGGAAGTACTACGGCACGTGGGGTCATGGCAAAGGGAGAACTTTCATTTGAATTCAAAACGAGAATAAACACTCCCCATTTAGCGACTATCCGTAATCACGAAATAGGATTCAAGCCATTGCACCTCATGTGGATAGAGCCTGGTGCACAGGTAAGAATTACGGGCGATGGATTGGATTATTCCACATGGAAAATCGAAAGTAATGTCAAAGCACAACAAAATGAAAACCGATTTCGGGAAGCAACCCAAAAGGAAGAAAGCAAACGGCACCAATTGAATATGGAAATCTGTCGTTTAGAGGAACTATATGGGAAAGCACAAGACCAACGGGAAATAAAGCAGAAATTGATAGAACTCAGCAAACAATCGGATAGTATCTTCTATACAACCAAGGAGCGAGTATTGCCTTTGCTTGAAGAGCTTCCTGTAGATGAAGCATGGATGTTACGTCTGTTTGATAACAGTCAGACAAAAGAAATGAGTCCCCATCGCCGCAAGAATCTTATCGCATTAAGCCAACGCATGAATGAAGAACAAAAAAGTTCCTATTTTGGTAGAGCCATAATAACAAATCTCAATCCACCTCAATCTGTGACTATTGGACAGGAAATTCCAAATATTGTTTTGAAAGATACGTTAGGCAATCCCCACCGTCTACAGGAGTTACAAGGAAAATACCTGCTATTGGATTTCTGGAGTAGTGCTTGTGCCCCTTGCATCAAAAGTTTGCCCGAACTGAAGGAGATAGCCGAGGCTTTCAAAGATAATCTGACTATAGTCAGTATTAGTAGCGACCCTGAAACAGCATGGAAACGAGCTTCTCGGAAATACTCCCTTACAGGCCACAACTGGAACGACCTACAGGGAAGCAACGGTATCTTTGCCCAATTTGGAATAGAAGGAACCCCTACATATCTCCTACTTTCCCCAGACGGGAAATTGATAGGTAAAGAAACGGGATATAAATATGGATTCCTCTTCAAGTTCGTGAAAGAGACTATTGCGGGACTTAAAAAAGTGAGAAAAGAATAACTCCCCATGCGAATAGGAGTCAAAACACCAAACCACTAAATTTACACCTAATTTGGTGGTTGCAACCACTAATTTTACTATAAATTTGGCGGTTTGAGAGAAATGTCCTACTTTTGCGGAAAAGAAAAAGGATATGATAGGAAGAAGCATTGAACGTACTATTTTGCGAGATTTTACACGGAAGAAGGTCATCGTCCTGCTGGGAGCCAGACAGGTGGGAAAGACTACTTTGTTGGAGGGGCTGCACAACAAGAAAGAAAAAGTGCTCTCCATCAATTGCGATGACTTGGATGACACCCTATTGATAGAGGAGAAAACTTCTACTGAGCTGAGAGCTTTGCTTGCTCCCTACGATATGGTGTTTATTGATGAGGCGCAACGGGTGAAGAATATCGGACTGACGCTGAAAAAGATAGGCGATCTGAAGCTCGACACAAAAGTAATAGTCACAGGCTCGTCGTCATTGGAATTGGCAGGAGAAGTAAACGAACCTGCCACTGGACGGTTAATAGAGTATCACCTGTTCCCCTTTTCGTTGGCCGAACTGGCAGCCGAGACATCGGAGCGGGAGGAACAGCGCATGCTGGAACAACGCCTGATTTATGGTCTATACCCCGAAGTGGTGACATTTCCCGGTGATGCCAAGCGCACGCTGATGACGCTGGCCAACAATTATCTGTACAAGGACTTGTTGGCGTACAAAGGCTTGAAGAAACCCGACATCTTGCAGAAACTCGTCCGTGCACTGGCCCTTCAATTGGGCAGTGAAGTGTCGTACAACGAACTGAGTAATCTGCTTGGGGTCGATAAAGAGACGGTAGAGAACTACATCAACCTGTTAGAAAAGTGCTTCGTAATCTTTCGTCTGGACTCTTTCAGCCGCAATTTACGCAACGAAATCAAAAAGGGGAAGAAAATCTATTTCTACGACAATGGGATTCGAAATGCCGTGCTCTCCAACTTCGCTCCGGCAGAACTGCGCAACGACATGGGAGCTTTGTGGGAAAACCTAATGGTGAGTGAACGGGTAAAGCGAAATGCCTATACCGGCAGCTATGCCCAGCTTTACTTTTGGCGTACCCATGACCAGAAAGAGATTGACCTGATAGAAGAAGAAGACGGAATACTCCACACTTATGAATTCAAGTGGAGCGGAAAGGCAAAGGCCAAGCAACCGGCATCGTTCGCCACAGCTTATCCCGATTCTCCATTCTGTGTGGTTTCTCCTGAAAACTTTTGGGAGTTTGTAAGGATGTAAAAAACTAGAAACTATGATGATGAAAAGAAAGAAAAGTATGCAGATGGTAGCACTGATGATGGCCGTCGTGAGCATGACACCCTGCAAGGCACAAGAGGAGAACATCAGCAAACAGCCAACGTCGTACATCGTTGAAGGGACATTAGCCGGATCGGCTGCAGATGACATGGAAATAGTCCTCTATGATACAGAAAAAAGGCAAAATCTGAACAAGTCGGTCGTTACAGATGGCAAGTTCTATTTTACAGGGGTGGCCGACAGTGCCATTGAATGTCAGGTAATCGTTCCCAAATACCAAGCTGAAGGTTACTCTGGAATCTTCATTCTGGAAAACGGACACATCCGCATGAATCTAAAAGAATCGGCCCATGCCCCACAAGGAACATTGCTCAATGATGAGTTCCGCAGAATCTTTGCATTGGAGGACAGCCTGAAACAGGCCAATGCTTCCGAGGAGGTTTACAAGACCTATTCATACCAAGTATTCCAAGGTCATGAAGATGATGCTATCGGATATGCTCTATTGAGAAGCCGTTTCTTCACGCATGCAGGAACAGATAGCGAAAAACGGGTTTTACTGGAGAGTCTGGGACCTAATTTGAAGCGTACTGGACACTACAATTTCCGCCTGAGCACTTGTGCTCCCAACCCACTCATCGGTCAGCATCACAAAGAAATAAAAGGAACAGATGCCAACGGAGAAACCCTTGCTTTGTCAGCATTCATAGGCAAAGGGAATTATGTACTTATTGACATGTGGGCCAGTTGGTGTGCTCCCTGCAAAGGAGAGGTGCCTTATCTGAAGTACCTACATAATCAGTACAAAGACCGAGGATTGACCATTGTCGGCATATTCACATGGGACAAGCCTGAAAATATGGCCAAAGCCATTGAAGAGGAAGGAATGACGTGGCCACAAATCATAGACACGGAGAAGATTGCCATGGAACAATACCAAGTAACAGGCATTCCTACCCTGGTACTTCTCTCTCCTGAAGGCAGAATCCTTGAAATGGATCTTAAATTCCGTGGCGAAAACATGGTGAAGACAGTCGAAAAGTATCTGACCAAATAGCTCATTCATCACCTCGTCAACAGAAACCTTGTCAACTATTCAGGTCATCATCGTAGCATTGCAAGTTTATCTGCTATAATCACCCGATATTGTTCCTGCATATCATCAGGAAGGAAAGAACTGTTGATAAACTCAAACCATTTGTCTTGGGCTTTCAGAAATTTGTTGAATACGTTATCCACCACCTTCTTATCTAAGCCCGAAGCCTGCATGGCAACCTCGAAATCGGACTTCTTTATTTTCCGTTTTCTCCCATTCAAGGTCAAAGCCAATTCTTCGGTATCTTCAGGCATTACTAAAGCCGTGGATAACATATCGTAGGCTGGTGAGAGTGTGTAAATCCCCGATTGTCTGCTATAAAGAGAAAAGTTTTTCAGGTGCATATCTGCGTTTCCCGTTATCCATGAGAAAACCACCAATTCCCAATAATTGACCAAATCCAATTTGGGAGCAGAGGAATGCTTCTGTATAACCTTCGCTATTTGTTCATAAGAGCCTTTATATTTATGTTCGGTCAACCGTTCTGCCAATTGGCACATATCTTCCATAGGAAGTTTCTCCCCTTTGGAAGTACGGTCTACACGACGTGTGATATAGCACAGCTCACCATCAGCAAAGCGCACCAAACAATGAGGGACCGTTCGGATTTTGGCCAACTCGGCCAAATGCATCGTCAAGTCTTCAACCTCAGGCAAATAGGGGAATCGTTCTGTTTGTGGTTTCAGAATATATCGCCCCCATAACCCTACGATGGTAAAACGGTCTGTTTCGTTTTTACTTCCTTTATTTATGTCTAACGACAACTTGGCCTGTACTCCTGTGAGCGTTGTCTGACTCCGTATCACTTGTCGGGCAAGATCTGTCAGGTTTTCACGTGTATAAGGCAATTCGGGTACAACCGGTGTTCCGAACATTTTCTTTGAACAGGCTTTATGAAAATCTTTTTCTCCTGTCGCAAGTTCTTTGTAACAATAAAGACATTTTTCCATAGTCATCACTCCATTTCATCTGTTATGGGTTCAACACCTACTGCACCAATACAGTCTTTGCAACAAGCCATGAGCAAGGACATGCGGTCGCGAGCATCAATTTTCCAATTCTTTTCTGCGATATCAAGCAGCCATCCTTCCGGAATAAGTCCGTCAAAAAAGGGGAAAAGAATTTTGTCCCTATACGGATCTTCTGTCAAAGGAAGGGTAAGGCTTATGGCCTCAGCTTCATCTGAAGCGAGAAAACCTGCATCATATTGGAAGGTGTATCCGTTTTCATCTTCCGTAAGAACACCTGCCCTGATGCCACGCAATAATATTGTAGCCTGCTTCATTATTCCTCACTTTTAATCATTCGAACTACCCCTATTTCACTACCAAAGAGGTTCAATATCTGGTTTACCTTATCCATGCGAAGTGTCTGTTTACCTTGTTCCAATTCACGAACAAGGCGAAGTCCCACACCCGATTTTTCAGACAGCTCCACTTGCGTAAGGTTATACTGCCTGCGCATTGCTTTTACATACTTGGCTAATGTCATCTGTTCCATAAATTATACCCTTTCGGGTGCAAAGTTAGCAACAATAATTCAAATTACACCCTTTCGGGTATAAAAATATTGTTCACGTTGCAAAATATACCTTTTCGGGTATAATCCGACAATCAAAAGCACCTCAAATCTCCTCACTTTTGGACAAAAAGAAAATCTAAATGGAAGTTTTTAAATTTTCTGCCACTTCCAAACGGGAACTTTTAGATTTTTTCTCTGAAAAAGCAAAGTTTAGACTTTACTTTTGCCACAAAGATACGCTTATATAATATGTAGGTGTCTAAAAATTAGACATTCTGGCATCAGAAACAGACGTTTTTTGACTTTACCCTTGGAGGGGAGATGGGAAACGACTATTTTTGCCACAAAGAAGAGTACCAGAAAAAGTAAGACAAACAAAATTATAGAAATTATGAGAAAGAAAAGCATCCAGATGGCAGCACTGATGATGGCCGCCGTGAGCCTGACAACGTCGTGCAATGCAACGGGGGAAGAGGCAGGAACAATCGTGATTGAAGGCGAACTGGCCAATGTGCCGGACAGTTTGGTCATTGACCTTTATGAACAAGATGGGAACTTGGGAAGCCGCATCGATACAGACACGATAATAGGCGGGAAGTTCCGTTTTGAGGTGGATACAGAAATTGAGGAAGTCCACTCGGCAAGTATCAGCAATTACGACATCGGACTCCAGACTTCTGATTTCCTCTGGATTGAACCTGGTGCCAAAATTCGGATTATGGGCAACGGACTGGACCACTCTGCTTGGCAGATAAAGAGCAATGTGGCTGTGCAGAAAACAGAAAACCAGTTCCGTAAGGCTGCACAAGCTGAACGGAGTCTGCTACACCAAATCTATATGGAATACTATCCGCTGACGATGAGACTTCAAGGCGGACGTGACGGGAAACAACGTCCATCAAGCGAAGAGCGAAAGCAGATACAAGTTCGACGCAGAGAATTGGCGAACCAGTTGGACAGCACCTACAAACTTTTGAGTGCCAAAGAAGAAGCATTGCTTGAAACAATGACTCCCGACGAGGCGTGGATGGAACGTCTGTATGGACTATCGTTGGAATCCAAACTCAAAGGCGACACTGTGGTACGCGCCCGTGGCATACAGTTCTATGAACGTGTGGACAATCGGTTAAGAGCGACCTATCGTGGTCAGAGCATCGCCAACAACCTCTTCCCTCCCCAGGTGGTTAAGGTTGAGGACATGGTTCCCGAAGACATCGAACTGAAAGATACATTAGGAAATGTTCACCGATTGCAGGAACTGCGAGGAAAGTTTCTCCTCCTCGACTTCTGGAGCTGCGGGTGCGGCCCTTGCATTATGAGCTTTCCAGAACTGAAGGAACTTTCCGAACAGATGGCAGACTCATTGGAGGTGGTCAGCATCAGTCAGGATGGCGAAAAGCATTGGAAGAAAGCGTCAGCCAAGTACAACATCACGTGGCACAACTGGAACGACCTACAGAAGGACAACGGCATCTTTGCCCGCTTCGGTGTGCAGGGCATTCCCGACTACTTCCTTGTTTCACCCGAAGGAAAGGTGATAGCAAACAAAGGTGGCTACGGAAAGGGGGTCTTAAAACCGTTCGTTCTGCTGAATATGGAAAAGGCTGGCAAGCAACCCACTTACCGCACCGAAGGAGACAAGCACATCATCGACTATCCCACAGTGGCCGAAGAGCATATCAGCACGATGTACATCCGCCGTGTGGAACTGACAGACAAGGAGACGGCCGTCACCTTCCGTGTGTTCTATCCCTCCAGCCAATGGTTCCGCATCAGTGACGAGTCGCACCTCATCACCGACGGCAATGAGAAACTGCCCATCCGCTCGGCATCCAACATCACACTCAACAAAAGATGCTACACACCCGAAAGCAATGTCATGGAATTTACCCTTCACTTCCCTGCCCTACCAGCCAATGCAGCCTCGTTCAGCTACTACGAAGAGGAGAACAAACCGGACGATTGCTGGCGCATGATTGGGGTGAAGGTAAAGTCTGCTGAGTAATCAGGTGAACCGTTTCCCATAACAGTCAAGAGATAAATCCGATTTGCCGCACTCTAAAATCGGTTTGTCTCTTGCTTTTTTTTATCTGACTAAAGAGAAAAGTTTAATCATCGACGATAACTATATAAACATCGTCGATAATCACATAGTCATCGTCGATGATTATATAAACATCGACGATGATTAAAGTTTCATGCAAAGCGATTTTGATTTTTCAGCAAGTTTTATTAACTTTGCATACAAGCAAATCAACTTTTAATCTTAATATCTATATGGCAGAGTATATCAAACAGGAAATTGTGGACTTGAATGACACAGGCGAGAAGCAAGTCTATTACCGCATGAAGCGCAATCTGCACTTCACGCACGAGCAGTTTCTGGAATGGTTGGAGAGTGCCGACCCGTTCATCACAAAACACGTCGAAAGTGTGTTGAAACATATCACGCACCAAATGGCGATAGCTATGGCACTGGGGCACAGCGTGACGATCGACGGACTGGGAACCTTCCGTGCCGGCATCGGCCTCAAACGCGGAAAGGAGATGGACGGACTGGACGATGGAAAACCAAGCCTCAATGCACAGAGCCTGCAGGTGACGGACGTATATTTCCGCCCGGACAAGGGACTTATCCGCGACACGAACTACAACTGTACCCTGACACGCGGTGACACCCGACGCATCCGCAAGCAGAAATATACCCGTGAAGAGCGTTTGGCCCTCGCCCTGGACTATCTGGACAAGCACGCGACCATGAACATTGCGCAATACGTATCGCTGACCGGCCTGTCGCGCACAGCTGCCACCCTGGAACTGCAAGCCTTCCGCAACGACCCCGAAAGCGGTATCACCTACGAGGGACACGGCACGCATAAGGTGTATGTAAGGAGGAAGTAAAAAAAGTGGCCGTCCCGTGTAACAAAACGGCGAGAAGTTACGTCTGTCCTTATGTAAGCGCTTGCAACGATAACGCAAAAAACAGTTTTATCAGAGAAAGAGAGAGAGAAGAAAATGAAAAAGACGATTTGCATACTGGCAGCCTTGCTGATGATGGCAACGGACGGGATGGCACAGACGGTGAACGGACTGTTCAACAAGTTTGAAGACAAACCGGGCGCCGAATGTACCAACATGGCTCCGCTGCTGATGGGTATCATCAAGACGTTTGCAGCGAAGAAATCAGAGAAAGGAGAGATGATAAAAAGCATCAAGTCCATCAAAGTGCTGGACTTGGAGGACTGTACGCCCGAGGTGAAACAGGAATTTGCCCAAGAAGCCAAAAGACTGAAACCACAGGGTATGGAACTGCTGATGCAAGTGAAGGACGAAGGCAAGAACGTCTGCATCTGGGGAAAAACCAAGAAGGAGACAATACGCCAACTGGTGGTAGTAACGGACGAAGAACTGGTGAAGATTAAAGGCAAGTTCAACCTGAGCGAGATTGCCCAGATAATAAGCATCAAGCGGAAGTAATGGATACGAGGGAGTTCAAACAGAGATTCCTGCCGCTGCACACACGGCTCTACCGGGCGGCCTTCCGCCTGATGGGGAATGCGATGGATGCAGAGGACATGGTGCAGGAGGCTTACCTGAAACTGTGGGAACGGCGCAACGACCTCGGCCATGTGGCGAACATGGAGACCTACTGCACAAGCCTGATCCGCCATCTCTGTCTGGACGCACTGCGACGCACACACCCCGAAGAGGAGGATAGTCCGCCACCCGAGGAACTGCCCCTGACGGATGGGGGCAATGCCGCTACAGCCCTGGAACGACAGGACGAAGCGGAGCAACTGACCCGCCTCATCGGCCGACTGCCCGAGGGACAACGCACGGTGATGACGCTGCACGATGTGGAGGGATGCTCATACGAAGAGATTGAAAAGGCCACCGGCTTTACGGCCGTCAACATACGGGTGATGCTGAGCCGGGCCAGAAAGAAAGTACGCGAACAATTTCAGATAATAATGAACTATGGACAGAGATAGAATCCAAACACTGCTCGACCGCTTCTTTGACGGAACAACCACACGGGAGGAGGAGACCCTGCTGATGCAATACTTCACACAGGAGGAGAATGTGCCCGGGGAATGGGAGGCAGAGCAACGGATGTTCCGCCAGCTGGCCGAAACACGCCACACACTCCCCCCCGTGCCGCAAGGGATGGAAGAACGGCTAATGACGCATATCGGCGAATGGGCAAAAAAAGAGTCGCACACACCACGCCTACAGTCGCGGAAAGCAAACCGATGGTGGATAATCGGGACGGCGGCCTGTCTGCTGCTGGCCGGAGGCATCGGACTGAAGATGATGCAGCAACCGGCAGAACAGGAATCCCTCACCCCCGAAGCGGCATACGCAGAAACGGAACGGGCGCTGCATATGTTTGCCCACACTCTGAACAAAGGTGTGGAGCAGATGGCCAACGCCCAGCAAACCACCCTACGGATGCAAGAGAAAATAAACAGAACGTTGAACCAGATAAACCAATAAAGAGTTATGAAACGACTGATAATCCTTATTGTAACAGTATTCACATTGGGCCTTCCCGCCACGGTGCAGGCCAAGACTTTCGACTTCGACAAAATGGCAGAAATAGAGGGGGTCACTTCGGTGCACATCTCCAAGGCGATGTTCAAACTGCTGTCCGGCATGGGCCTCAAGGCTAACGGCATCGACTTGCAAAGCGTCATGCCCAAACTGGAGAGCCTCCAAATCATCACTTGCGAGAAACCTGGAATTATACCTTTATTAAAAAAGGAGGCCGAAGCCTTCTCCACCAAAGAGGGATACGAGGAACTGATGCGGGTGAAGGAGGACAACTCGCACACCGTCATCCTGCAAAAACAGCATGAGAACAAGCCCAATGAATATGTATTGGTAAACATCGAAGGGAACGAGGACTTCAACCTCATCCTTATGAAGGGGACGCTGACGCTGGAGGAGTTACAGCAGTTGGCCGGAAAGAAATAAAAAGGAACAACGAAAAATCAGGCGCGGACTACGCGGATGAAGGAACAATTCCAATCCGTGTAGTCCGCGCCTGACTCATTTACTCAGCACCGGAGAAAGCTGATTTCTCCAACCGGAAATCTATCAGAGTGGCGCTGGTGTGCATGACAAGCCACTCTGCCCAAGCCGCCGGGGACGCCTGCCATGACCAGGACGTCATGGGTCCCGCATCGAATGTGCGGACCTCACTGCCATCGTCGTTGGAAAGAGTCACCGAAATATCTTGTCCGTAACTGAGCGCATAGGCATACTTTGTCAGTTCGGGAACATCATCCTTGCGCTCCATGCGCACGATGCACACAAATTCGTCAGGGGCTTCAGCCAACGGGAGGGGGACTGCGGAATAGGTCCATTCACTACCCCTCAGCGTATCAATGTGCAACTGGCCGGCAATATCCTTATAAGCAATCACAAAGTGATAGAAATCTCTGACGTCTTCACCTGCCGAGAATGCGTAATTGACTTGGAAGGTTGTGAACTCTACAACCTCTTCCTTGTCGGCAGGAGGTTCTTCGCCGATAACGATGCGCTCGCCATCGTTGTCGCAAGCGACGAGAGAGAGTGTAGCCAAGGCAGCAAGAATGAATTTCCTCATGATGTGTTTCTGATGTGATAAATGTTTTGGCACGGATTAACGCGGAGTCTTATCATAACCCGTGTAATCCGCGCCAAATTTTATTACGTTGTATCGCGTCTGATTATTACTTCGTCTGCAACTTCGTCTTCACAGTCTTGAAGTCGTCGCACTCGGTAATGAGGGTAATCTCACCGGGAGTCTGACCGGCACGGAGGATGACAAGAGCCGAACCGTGGAAGAGGTCGCGCTCGGGCACAGCATGGAGTTCGTGAGAAACGATGTTGCCATTATCTACAGCTACAATAGCGGCATCACCCTCGACCCGGAAACGGAGATGGCTGTTCACATCGGGCACACGGCGTCCCTTGCTGTCAACGGCATACACGCGCAAGTGCTGGAGGTCCATACCGTCGGCCTTCCAATTGCTGTTGTCAGGCTCTACGACGAGTTTCTTCACCTTACCGGTTGTCTCGATACGATGGCGGGCAATGACCTTGCCGTCTTTGTAAGCACGTGCTTCCAAGTAACCGGGAGCGTACTTCACATTGTTCCAACGGATGCGGTTGCGGTCGCGACCGTTCGTGTTCGGCTTCTTGCCAAGGCTCTTGCCGTTCAGTATCAGTTCCACTTCGTCGCCATTGGTATAGGTCTGGAGTGAAAGTTCCTCACCGTCCTTGTGGTTCCAGTGGTCGTTCATGCGGGCTACGCCTGTCTGCACACCGTTCCACATGCGGTCTTCCTCGCTTTCCACGATACCGATGTGTACCAACGGCTCGTCGCTGAAGAAGCTCTTCAGGAAGTAGGCAATGGGTTTGGGTTGGAGGGAAATGTCGAACACACCCTGTGCCCATCCCTTGGCAGGCCATCCGCCGCTCTCGCCCAAGTAGTCGATCTGTCCCCAGTAGGCCAATCCGATAACCTTGTCGAGATCCATCTCAAAGAAGTTGGGGCCCATGTTGCTGGTGTTGGCTTCGCTCTGATAGAACTTCATGTGCGGGAAGTTTTTGCTGTCGCCGGGGAAGTACATGTAGCGGTAGTTGTAGGAGGCAATGTCAGTCTCGTGTACAAGGGGAGCGGGCAATGAATCGGTGTCCATGTGACGGCCACGGGGATGCATGGCTACGGTGATGAGGCGTGTATTATCGTAACGCTTCAACAGTTCGCGCTGCATGCGGTAGGGAGTCACACCCCAGTCGGCATGAGGCAGGTGCCAATAGGTCTGCAACTCATTACCAAGGCTCCAGAACACTACAGAGGGGTGGTTGCGGTCGCGCTTGATCCACTCGGGAATATCCTTCTGCCACAACAATGCCCAAGGAGCACGGCCACCGCAATACTGGTCGAGCCACTTGTCATAAAGTTCATCCACAACAAGGATACCGTACTCATCGCACAGGTCCATGAAGTCTTCACTATAGGGGTTATGGGAAGTACGGATGTGGTTCACACCAAATTCCTTGAGGAGCTGGATGCGCTTTTCGATGGCACGCGGATAGGCTGCTGCACCAAGAGCACCCAATGAATGGTGGTTGGCAATACCCTTCAAAAGGACTTTCTTACCATTGAGTTTCATACCGTATTCGGGAGAGAACTCTACGGAGCGTACTCCGAAACGCTCTGACACCTGGTCGGCCACTTTGCCATCGGCATGGAAGACTGTCACTTGAGCGGTATAAAGGTGGGGTGTTTCGCAATCCCACAATTTGGGATTCTGCAACTTGATGTCATCGAACTTGTATTCATAAGTGCTCTGACGGCGCTTGAACTCCTGCATCTTGCGGGCCACCTCATTACCCTCGGCATCGGTGATGACAACCTCGGCCTTGACAGCTTGTCTGTTGTAGCAAGCCACCTCGGCCTGTATGGAAACTGTAGCTTCGGCTGCAGACACCTGAGGAGTCGTAATATAGAGAGGATGACGCATCAGATAGACCTTAGGATCAGTGATGACTACATCCACATCGCGGAAGAGTCCGCCACCGGTGTACCAACGTGAGTTGTTGGGCTCGCGTGTATCGGCTTTCACGGCCAAAACATTTGGTTCACCATACTTCAACAGTTTGGTGACATCAATCTCAAAACCTACGTAACCATAATCGGTTCCACCGACGAGGCGGCCATTCAGATAGACATCGCCTACATACATGATACCTTCGAAGTCCAATACGACACGATTGCCTTTCCAACTCTCATCGGGAGTAAAGGTCTTACGGTACCAACCAATACCCATTTCTTTAAATCCACGGCTACTGAGACGGCTGCGGATGTTGGCACCCGGGTCACTGTTGTCAGCCCGTTCGCTGGCATCAGGAGCCACCCACGGCTGTTCAATCTGAAAGTCGTGAGGCACATTCACCGTACGCCACTGGCTGTCATCAAACTGAGGTTGCTCAGCACCGGCAACATCGTCCAGCACAAAGCGCCAGCCATAATTAAAACTCTCGATTTTCCTTCCTTCAGCGGAAGCCTGTACGGCAAATCCCAAGAAGAGAATTGCCAAAGAGAAAAATAGTTTTTTCATGTTTGTCATTAAATAGTTATATATTATTTTGTTCTGTTTGCCATTAAATCCTATATTCTAAAAGGCTGTGAATAAAATATCCTTGCAAAGATAATGGATAATTCCTATTCCATTTGTGTGAATAAACACATTTTATGGTTTTATGACAGAAAAAGGGAGTCCCATAACTCCAAGTCATGGAATTCCCTCTTTCATGTTAGGTCTATTTACCTGTCATCTCACTAAATCCTGAGGATATTCAGCCGGCATTTCTACCCTTCGCCAAGTTTCATAATGCCACGCATCTATCACATTTCCCTGCGGATCCTCTTTCACAAAGAACTTCACAGACATTACATTTTCATCTTCGCTGAGGGTAAAGTGCAAATCATTATCCAAACCTTCCAACATTGGGAGATGAATGTTTTTCTTCACACTCTCACGAAGGATATTGTTCTTGACCTTGTAAGTCCCTTCACCTGTTATGATGGCACCACGACCAGGTATCACTGTAAAGTTCGTAATGTGTCCGTCTTTAGAAAGAATCTTGAATGTATTACCGGCACGCAATGAAGTGGGACCATCCTGGGCGCCAGAAATATAAAAACACAATTGCCAGATACCTTCCAAATCTGCTTTACCTTTTTTTTGTCCCCAAGATACAGTTGGCATCAGACTAAGCAATGCAACAACCAATGCTACCAAATTCAATCGTTTCATAATGGTATAGTTTAAAGTTTATTAATCTCCAATACAAATGTATCGAATTAAGATGAAATGACAAATATTTTTGGCTGTTTATTAAAAGTCAAACATAAAAAAAGGCTCATTTATACCTTTTTTAGGATAAATGAGCCTTTTATATTCACAACTTTGGCATGTAGACAAAGCAATCTATCGATTATTAGAATTCTGCATTACGCGGTGTACGTGGGAAAGGAATGACATCGCGAATATTAGTCATACCCGTAACAAACAGCAACAGACGTTCAAACCCAAGACCGAAACCTGCATGGGGACAAGTTCCATACTTGCGGGTATCAAGATACCACCACATATCCTTCATAGGGATATTCAGTTCATTGATACGGGTCATCAGTTTATCGTAGCTCTCTTCACGAACACTACCACCGATAATTTCACCGATCTGCGGGAAGAGGACATCCGTACCCTGAACCGTCTTTCCATCCTCGTTCTGCTTCATATAGAATGCCTTGATTTCCTTCGGATAGTCTATCATGATGACCGGTTTCTGGAAATATTCCTCCACCAAATAACGTTCATGCTCGCTGGCAAGATCGCATCCCCAATATACGGGGAACTCAAACTTACGTCCCTTGGCGATAGCATCCTCCAAGATCTTAATACCCTCAGTATAAGGCAAACGCACAAAATCGGCCTTCACTACGCTCTGCAAACGTTCAAGAAGTCCCTTATCCACCATTTTATTAAGGAATTCCAAATCATCCTTACAATTCTCCAATGCCCAATTGACACAATACTTAATGAACTCTTCTTCCAAATTCATCAATTCGTCAAGATCAGCAAAGGCAACTTCAGGTTCTACCATCCAGAACTCTGCCAAGTGACGGGGAGTATTGGAATTCTCAGCACGGAACGTCGGACCAAATGTATAAATGGCACCCATTGCCGTAGCAGCCAACTCACCTTCCAATTGGCCTGAAACTGTAAGGCTTGCTTGTTTACCGAAGAAATCATCATCGTATATGATGGAACCATTCTCATCCTTCTTCAGGTCATAGAGATTCATTGTAGTCACCTGGAACATCTGTCCGGCACCCTCACAGTCTGAAGCTGTAATGATAGGTGCATTGAAATAGAAGAATCCCTTTTGGTGGAAGAAGTTATGGATGGCCATAGCCATGTTGTGGCGGATACGATAAACAGCACCAAACGTATTGGTACGTGGACGAAGGTGAGCTATCTCACGCAGGAATTCCATGGAATGTCCTTTCTTCTGGAGCGGATAGGTGTTGTCGCAAGTACCCAACACCTCAATCTCACGCGCCTGAATCTCTGCAGCCTGTCCGGAACCTACAGATTCTACCAATTCACCATTCACACTCAAGCAGGCACCTGTAGTAATCAGCTTCAACATCTCTTCATCGAAGTTGGCCACATCCACCACAATCTGTACATTGTTAATGGTCGAACCATCATTCAAAGCAATGAAGTTCACTTGCTTACTTCCACGGCGGGTACGCACCCAACCTTTCACATTGACCATAGCACCGAAGTCCGTACGCTTCAACAGGTCAACTATCTTTGTTCTGCAAATCTTTTCCATATAATATTCTCTCTTTATGGTATTTGTTCATTTATGCAAATGCTCCCATACGTAACATATTCACTTCCTGCTCTGTAAGGAAGCGCCAGTCGCCACGGCGCAGATTCTTCTTAGTCAAGCCTGCAAAAAATACACGGTCAAGTTTCGTTACACGATAACCTAATGATTCGAAAATGCGGCGTACAATACGATTCTTGCCGGAATGGATTTCTATACCAACCTGTTTCTTATCCGTTTCATGAGCATAACTGATAGCATCGGCATGTATTTCTCCATCTTCCAATGTAATACCTGCAGCAATCTGATCAAGATCTGCCTTGGTCACATTTTTGTCACAATAGACATGATAGATTTTCTTCTTTAAATATTTTGGATGGGTCAACTTAGAAGCCAAATCACCATCATTAGTAAGCAACAAGACGCCTGTTGTATTACGGTCCAAGCGGCCTACCGGATAAATACGTTCAGCACAAGCTCCCTTTACCAAATCCATTACGGTCTTACGCTCCTGAGGATCATCAGAAGTTGTCACACAATCTTTAGGCTTATTCAGCAAAATATAGACTTTACGCTCTGCGCTCACCAATTGATCATGGAATTTAATCACATCTGTGCGCAAAACCTTGGTTCCCAACTCTGTAACTACCTCTCCATTGACAGAAACCACACCAGCTGCAATAAATTCATCCGCTTCACGACGTGAGCAGATTCCAGCATTGGCCAAATATTTATTCAAACGAACTGGAGCATTGGGGTCTGCCAAAATCTCTTTATACTCAATCTGCTTTTTGCGACTGTACTTGGCATTGGGATTATAATCTGATGTACGACGACGCTGACCACCTTGCTGACCTGAATAAGGATGATTTCCACTATTTCCATTGAAATTTGGACGACGTTTAGGCCTTTCTGCACCATACGAACCATTCAAATTGTCACTTTGCCAAGAACGCTCATCACCATTGTTATTGTTATAACGAGGACGAGTATAACCTTGAGACTTTTTGTCGTATGTCGGACGATATGGACGGCTATCACCATTTCCGCTATTATCATACGAACGTTGAGGACGCGCAAACTTAGGGGTATAAGAACCCTCTCCCCTAC
Organism: Phocaeicola sp.; assembly: GCA_045545095.1. GTDB lineage: Bacteria > Bacteroidota > Bacteroidia > Bacteroidales > Bacteroidaceae > Phocaeicola_A. The sequence continues at coordinate 65,170 of JAZQAG010000049.1, forward strand.
CATTTACACGAGTAAAACGTGAACGTTGTTGAGAATCTCCACCACCTTCTGTATTACGAGTGAAACGAGGACGTTGAGGACGTTCCCCTGCCCCACTTGGACGATTTCCATTAAAACTGGAACGATAAGGACGACTTCCTCCATCCTGATGTCCATTGTTGTAATTGTAAGATCTATTCTCACGGTTATACGCTCTGTTATAACCATTTGCGCTGTCCTGATTCTCATCAGATACATTGCGCCATTTTTCATTTTCTATTGCCATACTATTATTAATCATTATGCCCTCTCGGGCTATCATTTATTTTCTTTCGAGAAGTACTCAAACACCCGTGTAAGTCCTAGGAGTAATTACTCGCAGTTCTTTTTTAACATCTTCACTTACATTTAGTTCATCTATAAAAGATTTAATAGAATCTTCTGTGATGGCTTGATTTGTACGAGTCAACGCTTTCAATGTTTCATAAGGATTAGGATAACCCTCACGGCGAAGTATTGTCTGAATAGCTTCTGCAACTACACTCCAACAATTGTCCAAATCACGATAAATAGCAGTTTCGTTCAACAACAACTTACGTAATCCCTTCAAGGAACTCTGCACTGCAATTATTATATGTCCAAAAGGAACACCCACATTACGGAGTACTGTTGAGTCAGTCAAGTCCCGCTGCAAACGAGAAACGGGCAATTTGGAAGACAAATGTTCTAATATAGCATTGGCAACACCTAAATTACCTTCTGAATTTTCAAAATCAATAGGATTCACTTTGTGAGGCATGGCACTTGACCCTACTTCACCTGCCTTGATCTTCTGCTTGAAATATTCCATGGAGATATACTGCCAAAAATCACGGTTCATATCTATCAGAATAGTATTGACACGCTTCATCGTATCAAAAATAGCCCCGAGATTATCATAATTAGAAATCTGAGTAGTATATTCTTCGCGTTCTAAACCCAATTTATCTGCAACGAATCTATTACCAAAAGACTTCCAATCATACTGAGGATAAGCCACGTTATGAGCATTATAGTTACCCGTAGCTCCACCGAACTTTGCAGTCAACGGGCAATTTTTCAGCACAGCCAGCTGACGCTCTAAGCGATATACAAATACCATAATCTCTTTCCCCAAACGTGTAGGAGAAGCTGGTTGTCCATGAGTTTTGGCCAGCATTGGTATTTCCTTCCACTCTTCTGCATACGATTTCAATTGAGCAAGCAACTCGTCCATCAATGGATAATAGACTTGTTCCAAAGCCTCTTTAATAGATAAAGGTATAGAAGTATTATTAATATCTTGTGAAGTAAGTCCGAAGTGGATAAATTCTTTATAAGTATCCAATCCGCCAATTTTATCAAATTGCTCTTTAATAAAATACTCTACAGCCTTCACATCGTGATTCGTCACGCTCTCAATTTCCTTGATACGTACAGCATTTGATTCAGAAAAATTACGGTATATATCCCGCAATACATCAAATAATGACGTTGGGAAATTTTTCAATTGCGGCAAAGGCAACTCACAAAGAGTGATGAAATATTCAATTTCAACTTGCACTCTATATTTAATAAGTGCATACTCCGAAAAATAGGGGGCCAAGGCTCCCGCCTTCCCTCTGTATCGGCCATCAATAGGCGATATGGCCGTCAATATATCAAGTTCCATAAATATGTGATAATTATCAGACTGCAAAAGTACTGCTTTTTATTGAATTAACCATTATCACACTTAGTTTTTTCCAATATATGCTGAAAGAAGAAGCTTAAAAACACAGAATAAAATCTCAACATCATTAATAAGAACCCATTTATTGTTATTCTCCTTCAAAAACTATTTATTATTATAATAATATTAGTCCTATCAGAAGATACAGAAAAGGGAAAAGGGAAAAGGGAAGGGAAGAAGGAAGGAGGAAGAAGGAAGGAGGAAGAAAAGTAGGGGACAGAAAAGACTAAAAAAAGGCAGGAAAGGTATTTCCTGTCCGTTGCCCACACAAAAAAAAGTGAGGCCCGTCTCATTCCTGAAACGGGCCTCACACTCTAAAACGGCGGCGACCTACTCTCCCACCTTGGCAGTACCATCGGCGCGGTCGGGCTTAACTTCTCTGTTCGGAATGGG
>JAZQAG010000050.1:0-16739 GCA_045545095.1 Phocaeicola sp.
CAAGAGAAAGCGGTATCGCCCCCATACCACCAACTCCAACCATCCTTATCGTATATATGATGACCTGCTCAACACTTATCCCAAGTACATTCCCCAGACCCACTGCCGCCTCCTGGTGGCCGATATCACCTATGTCCCCATATCCGATGGTTTCGCCTATCTCTCCCTGCTGACGGACGGATACAGTCGCGCCATCGTTGGATATGCCCTGCACCCCACACTCTCAAGCGAAGGACCGCTGAAAGCATTACAAATGGCCTTGGACTTTTATAGGGACAGGGGGATAGACACCGAAGGTGTAATACACCACTCCGACAGGGGCATCCAATATGCCAGCAAGGAGTATACGAGGATACTGCTTGACAACCATGCTCGCATCAGCATGACGCAGACGGGAGATCCGCTGCACAATGCGCTGGCAGAGAGGATGAACAACACGGTGAAGAACGGATGGCTGTATGAGTGTGAGAGGATGGACTTCGGACAGACAGGAAGGGAGGTGGACAAGGCCATTTACAACTACAATTGGATGCGACCCCATTAGGCCATAAACATGAGGACTCCGATGCTGATGCTGTCCGAAGAGAACACAAACCCGCTTCTTTTGTCAGGTGCAACATGTTGCACCTGACAAAAGACAAATTTCTTGAGATTTCGTTTGGAATGTAAACCTATTTTGGATTATCTTTGCAAAGCGTAAACTCACATAGGAATAAATATTTCCAGTGTAAACCTATATAGGATTCTAAGTTTAACCCGGCAACTTATTTCAGTACACTGCAAACGGAAATCGTTAACATACAAGCGATATTCCAGTACTGCTTAAGCGATACTCCAGTACTGCTTAAGTGATACTTCAGTACCGCTTAAGAGATACTCCAGTACTTCCTATATGGTACTGGAGTATCACTTAATATTAGCTGGCTGGCACTGTAGTTTGCCTTCAAAATTCAACCGAAATCTCTCTATAGAGAATAGGTAACAATAAAAGCGGGAGTGCCCAAGGACACTCCCGCTTACTTTATCTGTTATTAGCAATTGGAGCTTATGCGAACATGTTCACGATAGCTTCGTAAAGTTCCTGCTTGCCGCTTACCTGCTTGGGCTCGCCATTGGCCTTGGCATAAGCAACCAGTTCTTCGAGGCCGAGCTTGCCCTCTTCGAACTCCTTACCCTTGCCACCGTCGAATGAAGCGTAGCGGTCTGCTAACATCTTCTTGTAGGGGCTCTCTTCGAGCAATGCTGCTGCACTCTCGAGGGCACGTGCCATAGCATCCATACCGGCAATGTGGGCAATGAAGATGTCCTCCAAGTCGGTAGAGTTACGACGGGTCTTGGCATCGAAGTTGGTACCACCATTACCGAATCCACCTGCACGGATGATGTGGATGAAAGCCTGGATAAGTTCATAGTTGTCGATGGGGAACTGGTCAGTATCCCAACCATTCTGATAGTCACCACGGTTGGCATCGATAGAGCCGAGCATATCATTGTCAACAGCTACTGCCAATTCGTGTTCGAAAGTGTGACCTGCCAAAGTGGCGTGGTTCACCTCGATGTTCACCTTGAAGTCGTTCTCCAAGCCATGAGCCTTGAGGAAGCCGATAACTGTTTCGGTATCTACATCATACTGATGCTTGGTGGGTTCCATAGGTTTGGGTTCGATGAGGAATGTACCCTGGAATCCCTTGCTACGTGCATAGTCACGAGCCTTGGTGAGCATCATGGCCAGGTGTTCCTTCTCGCGCTTCTGGTCGGTGTTGAGGATTGACATGTAACCTTCGCGTCCGCCCCAGAACACATAGTTGCTACCACCCAACTCGATAGTGGCATCGATGGCGTTCTTGATCTGTACGGCAGCACGGGCAACAACGTCAAACTCGGGGTTGGTAGCGGCACCGTTCATGTAACGCTTGTGGCCAAATACGTTGGCCGTACCCCACAACAACTTGATACCTGTCTCAGCCTGCTTCTGCTTGAGGTAAGCAACCACTTCCTTCAGATTGGCCTCGTACTCCTCGATGCTGTTACCCTCGCTCACGAGGTCCACATCGTGGAAGCAGTAGTACTCGATACCAATCTTCTGCATGAACTCGAAACCGGCATCTACCTTGTCCTTGGCAGCCTGTACGGCATCAGATGAAGTGTTCCAAGGGAATGACTTGGTACCACCACCGAACTGGTCGCCACCTTCAGCGCAGAGTGTGTGCCACCATGCCATGGCGAATTTCAACCAATCCTTCATCTTCTTTCCCATAACCACCTTTTCGGGGTCATAGTAGCGGAAAGCCATAGGATTTCTACTCTCTTTTCCTTCAAACTTGATCTTCCCTATTCCGGGGAAAAATTCTTTCTTTTCCATAATCTGTTATTTTAATGGTTAATGAATGTTTATTGAGTTATGAGTTGTGAGTGCTGAGTGCTGAGTTGTGAGTGCTGAGTTGTGAGTGCTGAGTGTTGAGTGTTCATCGCTAACCGCTCATCCGCTAACCGCTAACCGCTCATCGTTAACCGCTCATCCGCTCCCCGTCACCGTTTAAGGCGAAGCCGCCCTTCACCCTTCACCTTTCACCTTTTATTTCAAATGTGACTTCCAACGCTCGTAGGCCTCGGCATAGGCTGCGCGATCGGCCTCCACAGGTTCGATGACCTCAAGACGCTCGAGAGTGGCAAAGGCTTCGGTATTATCCTTATAGATACCGGCACCCATACCTGCACCCTTAGCTGCTCCGACAGAACCATCGGTATCATAGAGTTCGATGGTGGCTCCTGTCACACCGGCCAATGTATGGCGGAAGATGGGGCTGAGGAACATGTTGGCATGTCCGGCATGAATCTTGCTGATGTTCATACCCATGCCCTGCATGATTTCGATACCATACTTGAAGGAGAAGACTATTCCCTCCTGGGCAGCACGCAACAGGTGATGCTTGCCATGGGTGTTGAAGTTGACACCATGCACCGAACAGCCTACCTCCTGATTCTGCAACATACGCTCGGCACCATTACCGAAAGGCATGATGCTGACACCGGCACTACCGATAGGAGCCTGTGCGGCAAGGTCGTTCATGGCAGCATAGGAGATGTTCTCGGGAGCTACGGTACGCTTCATCCATGAGTTGAGGATACCTGTTCCGTTGATACAGAGGAGTACACCTGTACGGGGGTCAGCAGCTGTATGGTTGACATGGGCAAAGGTGTTGACACGGGAGAGCGGATCGTAATCGGTCACTCCATTGACACCATATACCACACCTGATGTACCTGCGGTAGAGGCTATTTCTCCAGGATTGAACACATTGAGTGAAAGGGCATTGTTTGGCTGGTCTCCTGCCCGATAGGTGATGGGAGTACCGGCCTTCAAACCAAGTTCGGCGGCAGCAGCCTCGATCATACGTCCCTGTTCAGAGAAGGTAGGACGGACAGTGGGGATCACAGAACGGGAGAATCCGTAATAGTCCAATACGATATCGGCCACATCATTCTTCTGGAAATCCCACAGCATACCTTCGGACAAGCCGGATACAGTGGTGCAGGCCTCGCCTGTCAAACGCATGGCGATATAGTCTCCCGGAAGCATAATCTTGTCAATCTGCTCGAACAGGGCCGGTTCGTGTTCCTTCACCCATGCCAACTTGGAGGCGGTGAAGTTGCCCGGAGAGTTGAGCAGATGGCTCAAGCAGAGTTCTTCACCAATCTCCTTGAATGCCTTCTCGCCATAAGGTACGGCACGGGAGTCGCACCAGATGATGGAGGGACGAAGTACACGCTGTGCCTTATCCACACAGACAAGGCCGTGCATCTGGTATGAGATACCTATGGCATCCACCTCATCGGCCTTAGCGCCAGAGGCAGCCATCACATCGGCGGTAGCCAACTTCAGGTTGGTCCACCACATCTCGGGATCTTGTTCGGCCCATCCGGGTTGGACAGCCGTAATAGGAGCTTCGCTCTTGGGGTAGAAAGCTGAAGCTACGCACTTTCCATTGTCAGCATTCACCAGACTTGCCTTTACTGATGAACTGCCTATGTCAAATCCTAACAAATACATACTATATATATTAATAAGGTAATAATTATTATCGGTCGTTAACTGTCTCTGGAATATCCGTCAGGCGAAAAGGGCTATTTGACCACCTTGCTCTTGTCAAACTTGTAGTAGCGTGCTGCACGGTGGGGCACATCATGCTCTTTCTCGTCAAGCAACACCACGTAGGGCATCTGGGAGATGCGCTTGTGGAAGTTGCGCACATCGAACACCTTGTCATACACCAACTCGAACAGGCGCCTCATCTGGGCTGCCGTGAACTTCTTGGGAAGAAGGCTGAAGAGGAATACCGGATTGAGTTCTGCCTTGTTCCGGATATAGCGAAGGGCCTCCTGAATAATCTGGTTATGATCAAATGCCAAGGTACCAACCTCCTTGACCGGCACCCAGCAGGGTTCATACTTCTGGTTGGAAAGTTTGATTTTCTTGTCAAGTTTCAACAAGGATAGGTATCCGACAGAGACGATACGGTCAACGGGTACCTGCAAACTGTGGAAACGTTCGAGCCACATGGTGTCCTTGGGGTTCGAAGTACGGTTCTTGTCGCCAAAGGTCTTGAACTGGCGCATGGTCACATTCTTCAAACCTGTCAGCTCGGTCAACACACGTTGGGCCGCCTCGTCCAAGTCCTCATCCATATAGATAAGACTGCCGGGCAACTTCATGTCACACCCCTCCCCTTCTCCGACTCCATGGCGCTTCACCAAGAGGGCTGTCAACTTATCGCCATCAAATCCTATCAATACACAATCGACAGAGATATGTGGATTGACTATCCTATTCAGAGAGGTAGATAATGTGTCCATTTTATATTCGTACTTGACTTTAAGAATCGTGGCACAAATATAAAAGATATTTTCAGAGGAATAATATTTGCGCTATATTATTTCACATAATATAACATATTGAATTTCAAGAAAAGAAATATCGTAATAAGGACAATATGTCAGACATACTTAATGTACTTATTACGATATTACTATAAATCAGGATATTGTCAGTCATTTTCCCAACATGGCGGCTACGGCCTCGGCACATCTTTCGCCATCGATACCGGCAGAAACAATACCGCCGGCATAGCCTGCCCCTTCGCCACACGGGAAGAGACCACGCAGGGTGACATGCTGGCAAGTTTCACGGTCGCGCACAATACGTACGGGAGACGATGTACGGGTCTCGGCCGCTATCATCAACGCTTCGTTGGTGAGGAATCCATGTGACACACGGTCGAACTGTTTGAATCCCATAGAGAGACGGGTGGTAATGAAGGAGGGCATCCAAAAGTGTAGCGGAGAGGAGACTACACCGGGAGAGTAAGACGAGGAGGGCAGGTCGTAACTGAGCTTGCCACGGGTGAAATCCACCATACGCTGGGCTGGTGCGGTCTGCTTCATGCCACCGGCCAACCAGCATTCACGCTCGATTTTCTCCTGGAAATACATCATCAGCAAAGGGTCGTCAGGAGATGTACCCTCCGGGACAAGGTGCTCCTGAAGCACATCCTCGGGATGAATCTCAACCACCATACCCGAGTTGCTCCACCGACCTCCCCGGTTACTGGGAGACATACCATTGACTACGACCTGTTCGGGCCCTGTTGCGGCAGGTACGACAAAGCCTCCGGGACACATACAGAAACTATATACTCCGCGACCGGAAGCCTGGGTGACAAAGCTGTATTCGGCAGCAGGCAGATAACGTCCGCGGCCATTCTTGTTATGATACCTTATCTGGTCTATCAGATGGGCCGGATGCTCCAGACGGACACCCACAGCAAGACCCTTGGATTCAAGAAGGACATCGTGGGCTTTCAGCCAACGGAAAACATCACGTGCCGAATGGCCAGTGGCCAAGATGACCGGTCCAAAGAACTCGCGTCCCTGATGAGTGACAATACCACGAACTTCGCCCTGCTCTATAAGCAAGGCATCCATGCGTGTCTCGAAATGTACTTCGCCACCACACGCCAGGATAGTCTTGCGCATGTTCTCAATGACTATCGGCAACTTGTCCGTACCGATATGGGGATGGACATCGGAGAGGATGGAGAGACTGGCACCATGCTGGCAAAAGACATTCAGAATCTTGTCAACACTCCCCCGCTTCTTGCTACGGGTAAAGAGTTTGCCATCGGAATAGGCACCGGCACCTCCTTCGCCGAAACTGTAGTTTGATTCGGCATCCACCTTATGTTCACGGGATATGCGGGCAATATCCAACCGACGGTCATGCACATTCTTTCCTCGCTCGACCACCACTGGTTTCAAGCCAAGTTCTATCAGACGAAGGGCTGCAAAGAGACCACCAGGACCTGCACCGACCACTATCACCTGCGGACACTCCCCGACCATGGGGTAATCTACACGCTGATATTCGTCCTTAGGCGGCATCTCGTTGACGAAAACCCGGACAGTCAGGTTTATATAGATGGTACGCTGGCGGGCATCGATGCCTCTCTTCAATACCCGAACGGCATTGATGGTTCTGACATCCATACCTTTCTCGCGGGCAATGTATTGCATGATTGCCTGTTCGTTGGCCGCTTGTTGCGGAAGTACTCTGATTTGATATTCTTGAATCATACTTTTAAAGGGTTATGGGGAGCGATTAGCGGGGAGCGGGGAGCGGTTAACGGGGAGCGGCCTAAATAGTAAATAGTAATTCGTCAAATAGTAAATGACTCTGCGTCTCTGGTTCCAAATAAAGGGGGAAGGGTCACAATCTCCTATCCGAAGATGATGCGGAAGGCCTCTTCTACCTTTCTGACGGGCACCAACTCGATTTTGCTCTTATCCTGTCGGATTCCCTGCATGTTGTGTTTGGGAATGATGATGGTCTTGAAGCCCAACTTCTCCGCTTCGGCAATGCGCTGCTCGATGCGCGCTACGGGACGTATCTCTCCTGAAAGGCCAACCTCCCCGGCCATGCAGACTCCCTTATCTATCGGAGCGTCCATATTGCTGCTCAGGATGGCCGAGATGACGGCCAAGTCTATGGCGGGATCGTTCACACGAAGACCACCGGCAATGTTGAGAAAGACATCCTTCTGTGCCAACTTGAACCCTACACGTTTCTCCAATACGGCCAAAAGCATGTTCATACGCCGTATGTCAAAGCCCGTGGCAGAACGCTGGGGAGTACCATAAGCGGCCGTGCTGACCAATGCCTGGACCTCTATCAGGAAGGGACGTACCCCTTCGACCGTACAGGCCACAGAGACACCACTCATGCCTTCGTGGTCATCACTCAACAGCAGTTCACTCGGATTGCTCACCAGACGGAGACCATCCTGACGCATCTCATAGATACCCAACTCAGCCGTACTGCCGAAACGGTTCTTGATGCTACGAAGAATGCGGTAGAGATAGTGCTGGTCGCCCTCGAACTGGAGGACGGTATCGACAATGTGCTCCAACACCTTGGGACCCGCCAACGTGCCCTCTTTATTGATATGTCCGATAAGGATTACGGGAATACCTGTCTCCTTAGCCATCTTGAGGATGGAAGCGGCACACTCGCGCACCTGAGAGATACTGCCCGGAGAAGAATCAACCGTCTCGGTAGAGATGGTCTGGATGGAGTCGATGACCACAATCTCGGGATTCACATTCTTGATATGAGTAAATATCTGCTCGAGGGATGTCTCACAGACAATCAGGCAATCATCAGAATGGGTGTGGGCAATGCGTTCGGCACGCATCTTCAACTGACGGGCGCTCTCTTCACCGCTGACATAGAGTATCCTACGCTCGGGCAATCTGAGTACCGTCTGCAAGACAAGTGTTGACTTGCCTATACCTGGTTCACCACCCAACAGGACCAATGAACCGGGAACCAATCCGCCACCCAGCACACGGTTCAACTCTCCATCATTCATATCAATACGCACCTCGTCCCCCACTTCTATCTCGCGCAGGGTCTTTGGAGTCGGACGACCGTTCATCCCACCTCCTGCAGAGACACGCATCTGCTGAAGAGGTGACTCCTTGCGGACGACCTGCTCCACATAGGAGTTCCAAGCTCCACAAGCCGGGCACTTCCCAACCCACTTCGGGGAATCGTTGCCACACTGGCTGCATACATATACGACCTTATCTTTTGCCATAAGTGTATCTGAAATAGTTTTATCAATGCGCAAAGATACAATTTTTTCCATACGCACCACTTACCGCCTCTGATATTTCCACAAAAAAAGTGGATGCGTCCCGTTGGACACACCCACTTTATCTTTCCGCCTTTATAAGGTTGATTACTTCAACCAACCGGGCAATCTATCTCTGAGGAAGAAATAATATACAGCCAAACCAAGCCAGCTGGTGAGCAACAACAAGATGATAATCAAAATCTTGAGACCTGCTCCTGCTGAAATCTTCCAAATTTCCATAGCAGCCTTGATGGTGAGAATAACACCTACCAACCAAATAATAGTTCCTAACATAATAAATCCTTTTTATAAATTAAAAATCAATCGTTTTGCTTCTTAAAAAAATGAGAGGATAACAGACTTTCGTATGCTTCTCCTCTCACCCACCTTCTTACAAACCTTCTTTTGTGATTCAGGCGGGATTCGAACCCACGACCCACGCCTTAGAAGGGCGTTGCTCTATCCAGCTGAGCTACTGAACCATCCTTAGATAGAATTGCGGGTGCAAAAGTACAGCATTTGTTTGAAACGGCCAAACTTTTCCTCCACTTTTTGACGGATTACTACATTTAGGACAGTCAGGAAGGAGGGGAAAGGAGACCATTAACACAATTTTCCCAAGCAATACTTCCTTGTTTCAATAATTTGCAGTAAATTTGCGCCTTTAAAAATAAGAAATATATAAAAACGACATAAAATCATGGACAAGAAATTCGCTGAACACAGCCAGCTGAACCTCTCTGAGGTGAACAAAGAGGTGCTGAAGCGTTGGGATGAGGCCGACGTCTTCCACAAAAGTATGACTGAACGCGAGGGATGCCCCTCCTTTGTTTTCTACGAAGGACCTCCCTCGGCCAACGGAATGCCGGGTATCCACCACGTGATGGCACGTACCATCAAGGATACATTCTGCCGCTATAAGACCATGAAGGGTTACCAGGTGAAGCGTAAGGCCGGATGGGATACTCACGGATTGCCCGTAGAACTTGGTGTGGAAAAGGCTTTGGGTATCACCAAGGAGGACATAGGAAAGACCATCAGCGTGGCGGAATACAACAAGCATTGCCGCACCGATGTGATGAAGTTTACCAAAGAATGGACAGACCTGACCCACAAGATGGGATATTGGGTTGACCTGGAAAATCCCTATATCACTTACGACAACCGCTACATCGAGACACTCTGGTGGCTCCTCAAGCAACTCTATGGCAAGAACCTCCTCTACAAAGGATACACCATACAGCCCTATTCACCTGCCGCAGGTACTGGTCTCTCCAGCCACGAGCTGAACCAACCGGGATGCTACCGCGACGTGAAGGACACCACCTGTGTGGCTCAGTTCAAGATGAAGAACCCACGTCCGGAGATGACCGGATGGGGTACTCCTTACTTCATCGCATGGACAACCACTCCCTGGACATTTCCCTCGAACACGGCACTCTGTGTAGGCCCCAAGATTGACTATGTGGCCGTACAGAGCTACAACGGCTATACGGGCGAGAAGATTACCGTGGTGCTTGCCAAGGCTCTCCTCTATACCCACTTCAACCAGAAGGCAGAGGGACTTGAATTAGAATCATACAAGCCGGGCGACAAGCTCATCCCCTTCAAGGTGGTGGGCGAATACAAGGGTGCCGACCTTGTAGGTATGGAGTACGAGCAGCTCATCCCTTGGGTGAAGCCCGTAGAGTTGGACGAGCAAGGCCATTGGGTGGAAGCAGCCGCTAAAGCCTTCCGTGTAATTCCCGGTGACTACGTGACCACAGAAGATGGTACGGGTATCGTACACATCGCTCCCACATTCGGTGCCGATGATGCCTTTGTGGCCCGTGCCGCAGGTATCCCCTCCCTGTTCATGATCAACCAGAAGGGCGAGACACGTCCGATGGTGGACCTGACAGGTAAGTTCTACCTGATGGAGGAATTGGATGCCGAGTTTGTGAAACAATGTATCGACACTGACACATACAAGGAATATGAAGGCCGTTGGGTAAAGAATGCCTACGACCCACAATTCACCGTAGATGGACGCTACGACGAGAAGGCCGCAGGTGCCGCCGAATCGCTCGACATCTACATCTGCCTGATGCTGAAGGCTACAAACAAGGTGTTCAAGATTGAGAAACACGTGCACAACTATCCGCACTGTTGGCGTACGGACAAGCCGGTACTCTACTATCCGCTGGATAGCTGGTTCATCCGCTCTACCGCCGCCAAGGAACGCATGATGGAGCTGAACAAGACCATCAACTGGAAACCCGAATCAACCGGTACAGGCCGCTTCGGCAAGTGGTTGGAGAACCTGAACGACTGGAACTTGAGCCGTTCACGCTACTGGGGTACTCCCCTACCCATCTGGCGTAGCGAAGAGGGCGAGGAACTCTGTATCGGCTCAGTAGAAGAACTCTACAACGAGATGGAGAAGGCCGTAGCCGCCGGCATGATGAAGTCTAACCCCTATAAGGATGCAGGCTTCGAACCTGGTGTATATACTCAGGAGAACTATGACAAGATTGACCTGCACCGTCCCTATGTGGATGACATCATCCTTGTCTCTCCCACCGGCAAAGCCATGAAGCGCGAACTGGACCTCATCGACGTATGGTTCGACTCGGGTGCCATGCCTTACGCACAGTTGCACTATCCCTTCGAGAACAAGGAGATTGTAGATAACCGCTCATACTATCCCGCCGACTTCATAGCCGAAGGTGTTGACCAGACACGCGGATGGTTCTTCACCCTCCATGCCATCGCCACGATGGTGTTCGATAGTGTGTCGTACAAGAGCGTAATCTCTAACGGACTTGTATTGGACAAGAACGGCAACAAGATGTCCAAGCGACTGGGCAATGCCGTTGACCCCTTCGGTGCTATCGAGAAGTATGGCTCTGACCCCTTGCGTTGGTACATGATTACCAACTCATCGCCGTGGGATAACTTGAAGTTCGACGAAGACGGTGTGGCCGAAGTGAGCCGCAAGTTCTTCGGCACCTTATATAATACATACTCTTTCTTTGCCATGTATGCCAACATCGATGGCTTCACCTACGGCGAAGAGGAGGTTCCCATGAACGAACGTCCGGAACTCGACCGTTGGATACTCTCTGTGCTCAACTCACTCATCAAGGAGGTGGATGCCTGCCTGGCCGACTATGAGCCGACACGTGCCGGACGCCTTGTACAGGACTTTGTGAACGACAACCTCTCCAACTGGTTCGTACGCTTGAGCCGTAAACGTTTCTGGGGTGGAGGCATGACTACCGACAAGCTCTCGGCTTACCAGACACTCTATATCTGCTTGGAGACCGTAGCCAAACTGATGGCTCCCATCGCTCCTTTCTTTGCCGACCGTCTCTATATGGATCTTATCGCCACCACCGGACGCGACAATGTGGAGTCTATCCACTTGGCCAAGTTCCCCGAATGCAACGAAGCACTTATCGACGAGGCATTGGAGGCCCGCATGAAGATGGCTCAGGACATCACTTCTATGACCCTTGCCCTGCGCAAGAAGGTGAACATCAAGGTTCGCCAACCGCTTCAGTGCATCATGATACCTACCGTAAGCGAAGAGCAGAAGGCCCACATCGAAGCCGTGAAGAGCCTTATCATGAACGAGGTTAACGTGAAGGAGGTGAACTTTGCCGAAAGCTCTACCGGCCTGTTGGTGAAGCGTGTGAAGTGTAACTTCCGCGTGATGGGTAAGAAGTTCGGCAAGCAGATGAAGGCTGTAGCCGCTGCTATGGAAGGTCTCGACCAGGAAGCTATCGCACTATTGGAGAAAGAGGGTACCTACACACTCACCATCGACGGTGCTCCCCTTACCGTAGAGGTAGCCGATGTGGAAATCATCAACGAAGACATCCCCGGATGGTTGGTGGCCAACGAAGGCAAACTCACCGTAGCGTTGGAAGTGGAAGTGACCGAAGAACTCCGCCGCGAAGGTATTGCCCGCGAACTGGTGAACCGTATCCAGAACATCCGAAAGAGCAGTGGTTTCGAGATTACCGACAAGATAAACGTGACACTGACACGCCACGAGCAGACAGATGCCGCCGTAGAAGCCTACAAGGAGTACATCTGCACCCAAGTACAGGCAACAGCCCTCACACTGGCCGATGCCGTTGAGGGTACAGAGCTTGACTTCGATGATTTCAAACTGACCGCACGGGTGGAGAAGGCATAAAGCGGACAATTAGAAGAAAAGGAGTTAGAGAGGAGTGTAGGAGGTAGGAGTGACGCTTCGCTTAGGAGTGTAGACGAATGTCTTGCAAATGATAGTTGAAACTATTATCTACACTCCTCTACTCCTTCACTTCTACACTCCTTGAAAAAACCTCCTTTAACTACTGAAATAAAATTTTAATTAACCTAAATACTTAAACACTATGTCAGAAAAGACAAGATACTCGGATGCCGAGTTAGAAGAATTCCGTGCCATTATCCTCCAGAAGTTGGAGTTGGCCCAGCGCGACTATGATTCCATGAAAGCCAGCCTGATGAACACCGATTGTAACGGTGTGGACGACACATCACCTACATTCAAGGTGCTCGAAGAAGGCAGTAACACCATGACCAAAGAAGAGACAACCCGCTTGGCAGAGCGCCAGTTGAAGTTCATCGGCGACCTGAAAGCCGCTCTTGTCCGCATTGAGAACAAGACTTACGGAGTATGCCGTGTGACAGGCAAACTGATTCCTGCCGAACGCCTCCGTGCCGTACCTCATGCCACACTGAGCATTGAGGCCAAGCAGATGAAAAAGTAAATTAGTGAATTAGTGATGAGCTACGAGCTACAAGTGACGAGTGCCCATACGGCACAAAACTCGTAGCTTGTAACTCGTAGCTCGTAGCTCATAACTCGTAGCTTGTAACTCGTAGCTCGTAACTAGTCGCTAGTCACTAAAAAAGACATGAAACAATTACTGACAAAAGGCAGAATGGCCGCCATTATCGTGACGGCCATTCTACTGATAGACCAAATTATTAAGATCTGGGTGAAGACCCATATGTTTCGGGGCGAGAGTATCCGCATAGCCGACTGGTTCTTCATACACTTTACGGAAAATCCGGGCATGGCCTTCGGTATGGAGATATTTGACAAGCTCTTCCTCACTGTATTCCGCATTGTAGCTGCAGGTGCCATCACCTGGTACTTGTACAAGGTTTGTCAAAAATCAACAGAGGGGAAAAGTGTACCCACCGGCTATATCGTCTGCCTGTCAGCCATTCTGGCCGGAGCAGTAGGAAATATCATTGATTGTGTCTGCTACGGAGCCATCTTCAGCGAAAGCACCTTCTGGCAGACCGCCCATTTTGTCACTCCGGGCGAAGGATATGCCCCCTGGTTCTATGGCAAGGTGGTGGACATGTTCTATTTCCCCCTTATTGAAACCAATTGGCCCTCATGGATGCCTTTTGTAGGTGGAGAACATTTCATCTTCTTCAGCCCTATCTTCAACTTTGCCGATGCGGCTATCAGTTGCGGCATCGTGGCTCTCATCCTCTTTTATAGCAAGTACCTGAACCAGGACTCTACACCCAAGGAGGAATCACAGCAATCATCCGTCACTCCACAATAAAAGCCCTTATGAAAGAACTCTCCAACTCGCTACAAGTAATACTTCTGATTGGCATCTTCTGTTTCACAGCATGCACAGTAGAGGTCCCTTCGCATGTCATACAGCCCCATGAGATGGAAGATTTGTTGTATGACTACCACCTTATGCAAGCCATGGCAGGAGACTTGAAGTCCAATGAGCGATACAAGCGGAATCTGTATGAGCAATATGTCTTTGACAAGCATCATATCAGCGAAGCCGAATTTGACTCATCTCTGGTATGGTACATGCGCAATCCCAAAGAGTTGGAAAGCATCTACAAGAATCTCAACACACGTTTGGCTGCAGAAAAGGAGGCATTGGAGGCAAGCATCCCTCCAGGAAGAAGAGTCAGACAGACTTCGCCCTATGGTGACAGCGTCAATATCTGGGATGATTATCGTCTCTTCAGGCTAAACACCAATCCGTTGAGCAACAAGCTTGTATTCAAACTGTCAGCTGACAGCAACTATCATGCCAAGGACCATTTCGAATGGTTGGTCGATGCCCTGTTCCTGCAAGATAGTACCCACAGTCAGGCAGTCATGGCAATGACAGCCATCTATGATGACGACACCATTGGGAACTCGTTGCCAATAACCGGTTCAGGCACACACGCACTGACATTACATGGAGACTCTTCCTCACAGATAAAGGAACTGATAGGACATATCTATTACTATCCTATCCGAAATAAGGAGATGGCAGATTCATTACCTATGGACACCTTGGCCACCATGAGACAACCGGTTTTACTGCTGTCCGACATCAAACTGATGAGATATCATCACAACGACTCCATATCAGTAGAAACAGACAGCACCGATGTACAGGAAGCCGATACGACATCAACCAAGACTGGCACGAAGGAGATAAAGAAGAGTGCTGTACAAAAGAGACTTCGGAATACCAAGCCTATAGAGCCGACAAGAGTGCAACCCCCATCAGACCATGCAGACAGTAAAAAAGTACGCTTCGAACCGGTTCGTTGACAAAGCGGGCAACATCAATGGCTCTACCATTGTGACAATCACCTCCAATCACACATTGCAATGCGCCCACCCCCTTGAAGGGAGAGAAGAGCCGTTCACTGAGTGGATTGGTGGAACCATCATCACCAGTCCTTTAGCTTCGCTCCCGACATCTGCCACCGCTACGACTCTGAAAGACTGGATTGAACTACTCGTCACCCCTGACACATCAGCCTCCCTTCCCCTTTATCTTTGGCATACGATAAGCACAGACATAGAAGCCCCCTGTCCTGTCCCCATCCGCCTCTGAATATCTGGAGTGCCAATATTGTACTAAATAATAGAGCAAAAAAGTATCTTAATATACTTTTCCAACATCCCGCTCACCGTTTAAGGCGAAGCCGCCCTTCACCCTTCACCCTTTATATACCCCCTTCAACACCTTCCTCACCTGCGTCATATACGTCCGTACACTGTTCTCTTTCAGGTTTGTAGCCATACACAGCATCTCCATATTGTCATAGCCGAGTACCAGCAGGCAGGCCAGTTCCTGTTTGTCCTTCAGAGTATCGTCAGTCTCTATCTGCTGTCGGATACCCGGATAGGCATATTCGGCCAGTTGCTTCAGCAATTCTGCATATTCCGCCCGTTTGATGGGATAACGCATATTGCTACACCCAGTCTTCAATGCCTGCACCAGCAATACCGCTCTCACATCCCCATTATCCAGCAGGAACCGTTGCTGCAGTTCATACTGCCCCATCTTTCCCGACAATTTCTCCACCTCGCCAATCCAATGTTTCTGCTCCTTTTCCGACATTTCCAGCCGTTTGGCCAATTCGCGGTATTTCACCAGTCCGGCCTTACGGTCGGCTCTGTATTCCTCATCCTTTTCTTTCATATTTTTCCTGAACTCCTTCACCGACTCATGATAGGCATCCCTATCCTTCTTCCTGCCATCTTTCAGAGTCTCCAACACTTTTGACTGGTTGGACATTGCCCCCTTCATGCGCCCCAATTCTATCTTCAGGTCATACAGCTTTTTCTCTATGTTCCGCAAGAGTATCTGTTTTTCAGCCAGCAGTTGTTCTTTCCTGCCCAACAAGGAATCCTTCACCTCCAATTGCTTCCCATATCTCCGCCTCAGCACCTTCACCACATATACCGCCACAACCGAAACAGCTATCACACCTATGCCCCATCCCCATTGCCAGCGGTGTGCCGTACGATTCTCCTCCTCCAATCGGAAGGCCTTCATCCGATAAGGTATTTCAGCGACCTCTGTTGTCTTGCGCCGCAGGGTGATGTCATTGTCATACCATCGGTAAAGGTCATGGTAACGTACCGCTTTTTCCAGTTCCCCCAACCGTTTGTGTATCCGGTACAAATGCAGATAGCCTCCACATTGCATCAGGCTGTCCCCACTTTCAAGCAGTTTCTCGGCATAGGGAAGAGCTTTCCCATATTCCTTTGTCTCATAATAGAGGGTGGCAAAACAAGAATATACATTATATATATAAGAGGAATCAACGGGATGCTCCTCACTCTCCTTCAATATCTGTTCTGCCTCATCGTATTTCTTACAATTTATTAAGAACGCTGCATAATTCTGCAAAAACATACCGATTCTTTTATCAAATTGACACTTCTTTACGTAAGACATTCCTTTTTTATAATATATGTTTGCACTATCCTGCATATCCTTTAATATATAGCCTCTTGCAATCTGACTACATGCAGATACTATATAATGAATGGAATCACCCTGTATTCTATATTGATAAGTTTTTTTATAATATTCTAATGACTTATCAAGTAAATTCTGTTGCATTAACAACAATGCATAATGACTGCATAACAATGCCTTGTACTGATTATCCTCCACTCCCTCGAATGCCTGTTCTCCAGCCACAAAAGCCTCCGCGGCAGCTTCCACCTCTCCATGCTGTTTATGCACCAATCCCTTATATAGCAAA
>JAZQAG010000051.1:0-63472 GCA_045545095.1 Phocaeicola sp.
GGGGAAGTATCTTAAGATAAATAACCTTCTATCTTAAGATAAATAGGCAAGTATCTTAAGATACTTTGCCAATGAAGCTATGATACCTGAAGGCAAAGAATATTTTTCAACTTAAATTACAGAAGAACCTATTAATAATACAATTATTCTACCTATACAATGAATGTTATTCTCTTACATAACGTTTCACTATACGCCCATCAGACGTACGTTCAATACACAATCCTTTTGGAGCATGCAAACGACGTCCCTGCAAATCATAATAGGTCGAAGGTGCTGGGGCCTGAATCGGTTTATAAGTATCCCATTGCACACTTTCTGCACCACGGTCAATCTGAAGGATGTAAGTATTCAGGCTGCGTGCTGGAAGTGAAACGGTAAGTGAAGTTGCTGCTTCGGTCATCTCAATGGGAGAAGATTGACAAACGGCTTCATTGGTAGAAAGTATGTGCCATCCACCCTTAACTTTATATGGCAAATTGAGTTTAAGGTCGAACGCATTCTTCGTAGTATCGATGGCCATCACAATAAGCGAATCACCCTTGATATATGCTGATGCTTGAAATGCACTGTTTGTACTTACATTGACATTAGCTTTAGAGCCCAAACGGGTAGAACCTGTAACATGTTTGGCAAAATGGGACATCACATAACCGCGACGAAGCAGTTTGCCATACTCATTACCAGCCCCATACTTGGTTTCACCAGAGCCGACAAAAGCCCAATGGGCTATCATATACCAATAGACATAGGCATTGGCCCCTGCCAACATAGATTCATTAACTTCCTCAGCAAAAATCAATTCGTCATGCCAATTAGGCAAACGGTCGCCACACTCTACGGAATGCTCGGTCATCCATACATGCTTACCATACTTCTTAGCAGTTTTGGCAGATTGAGCCATATAGTCCAAAGGCGGAGTTCCATAGAGATGACCACCAATCATGTCAATATACTTGCAAGAAGCGGTATCGTTCAGCAAAGGATCCGTATATTTTGGATTAAAGTTCAAACTTTCTGCTGACATAAGTTTTACCTTATACTGATCTTTCTTCAATAAATGAGCATTTTCCTTTACAAGTGTCACCAACTGTTCAGGACTATAGAGGCAACCAGAATAATTTACCCACCAGTCAGGCTCGTTTTGGATAGAGACTACATCCACATCAGCTTTGTAGCTATGCATATAAGCCAAGAAAGAGTTAAGCCAAGGGAAGAACTTGGCATAATGGTCGGTACGGAGTTCACCACGCTGATAACCTTGGTCTTCACTGTTTCCTCCACCAGCGATACCATTGGTCTTATATTCACCAGGAGGCGACCATGGGCAACCATAGACTATAGCTCCCCGACTCTTTGCCTCTTTGATGACAGGCAGATAACCATGCCAATCGTATGGAGTATCCCACGGAGATTTGATATCACCCTTCGTATTGGGTGAAATCTCCATACGCACAATATTCAGCCCTACGGGAGAGTCTTCACCATAGAGCAATTTGATAATCTCTACATCGTCAATAGGTTTCATGGCTCCCCAACAAGCTGCTGCGCCGAAACCTGTCACGGTTTGATGGCGCACACTATCAACCGTGACTGTAATGGTAGCAGCATGAGATATACCCAACACTGCAAATGAAAACAAGATAAAAAGCAATTTTCTGTTCATACGCAAGAATTAAAAAGTTTCTCTGCAAATATATAGAATTTCTTTCTCTCAGAAAAATATTCAATTAATAATATAATATTCAGACGCAAATGACACGGATAACCCAGATTTTCTTCTGAAGAAGCTCTATTATCTGTGTCATCCGCGCCATCCGCGTCTAAAGAATCAGCTTATTGTATGATTCTATACTCCTAAAAGGGATTATGGCAAAGGCAGATACCAATTCTGCTGTTCCATCAATTTGGCACGCAAAGCAGCATCCGTTTCACCATTACGTTTACTTACAGGATCAGCCAAATATGCATTGTCACCACGACGCATAGCTACACGCATGAGATCATAGAGACGATAACCTTCAAACGAACCTTCAAGCGCCATTTCGTCAATAATCATATCTTCAACAAGCGGAATCTGATAGTCGATAGTATCCTGACGGGTAGCCAAAGAGTCTTCGGGCATAGGCAACACATAGTAAGCATTGCAATGGCTGTCGCCTGAACCACGGGAGTGTACACCGATAGCTTCAGATTTCAAGAAGATGTTGGGATCGAATTCAATCAGCTGTCCAGCAGCCTTACGCTCTACAGAATCGACATATGCCACCAGATTGTCCTCGCACATACCATGCTTCAACACAACCATAGCCGACTGAGGATACCCTGCACGGTTCAAAGCTTCAGCATAACGAAGATAAATCATTGTTGTACGGGTTGTGGGAATCATGAACTCAGATACAGATACCTTATATATTGATTGGATATCATTACTATACTCTGAATATTCATTATTTCCACCAGTAGAACTTTGAGCATAGTTAGAGTAGAGACGAAGGTCTCCCACCAAATAAGGCTTTCTAAGACCGGAACGAGGAACATAAATGGTATCCGTGGTTGTTGCGGTCTTATACTCCATGCAATAAATCTGCTCGGCAGAGAGATTGAACATGGCTTGAGAAGGAGTCACCTGATAATAGTAATAATTATCTTCGGTAGAACTATAGATATTACGCAAATCACTGATAATGCCATCGAACTTCCGCACTTCCATGGGGAAATAGCTGCGCACCTCCATAGTAGATGCAGTACCAGCTTGAGTGGTAGAAACATAACCATCTGAGGGAAGTGTAAATTCTGTAGGATTGCCCCATGAGATACGGCTACTATGATTTATCTGTACGTATTCATCACGGTCTGTCAAATAATCGTGATACCAAGTGGCTGCCTCCTGATAACGTCCGGCCCACAAGCAAAGATCACCTAAAAGCACACGCATGGGGAAGAAAAACAAAATAGAAGGAAGATCATTGATACTTCCCCAATTCGGGCGTTCACGATATGCATAAGGAGTCAAATCACCAATGAAATAATTACAAATTTCCTGCATAGAAACACGAGGACCATTCATTGCATCGCGTGCCTCTTTCTCGGTCATCAAAGGTTCAAGGACGAGTGGCACATTACCATAAATCTTTGCCAATTCCAAGTAAGTCCATGCACGGTATGCCTTCACTGCTGCGTATTCTTTCTCAAAAACTTTGTAACCACGACGTTCCAATGTAGTATCCACATGATGAAGGAAGTAATTACAATGGTTAATCACAGCGTAATAATCGCTCACAACATTGTATTTATTCTCTGGCAACAAATCCCAAGAAGACAAGCGTTTCAAGTCAGCAGAGGCTGCTTCTGTGGTCTTAATCAAGTCTGCACGTATCTCACCCAAAAGCATGGTACGGTCAGCTATCACTTGCAACTTATTGACGATACCCAATACACTGTACACCGAATCAGTCACTTGAGAAAGTGTATTATCATCCTCGTACATCACAAAATCAGAGTCTGTCTCCAACATATCTTCACAAGAAGTGAGAGGAGCTATCAGCGACAAACTACAAATTACGAGTATATTCTTTATATTAAACAGTTTCATAATATATTTTTTAGAGATTAGGATTTTACAAATTGATGTTTACACCCAATGAGAAAGAACGTCCGGCCGATACCAATCCACGGTCAATACCTTGTGACAGGACACTACCCGATATTGCACAATCAGGATTGTTACCCAAATAGCGACTGATAGTAAACAAGTTAGACGCATTACCCCAGACTGTAATACCCTGCAAATAGGTGCTCTGAATAGGCAAATGATAGCTGAGAGTCAAGGAGCTGAGACGCAAGTAGCTTCCATCTTCAATCCAACGATCGCTGAAACGGCTATTACCCATAGGATCGCCATATGCTACACGAGGTATGCTGGTTTGTTGATTTTCCGTAGTCCAACGACGGCTCATGGCTGTTGTCTGATTCAAGAACATGCTTCCACCTTCAATCAATGAACGCTGATAGTTATAGATATCATTACCCAATGAATAATTGAATGCAGCAGACAAAGTGAAGTTCTTCCAATTCATAGAAGTGAAGATATTACCGTAGATATCGGGATTGGGGTCACCAATAATAGTACGGTCAGCCTCATCAATGATTTTATTGTTATCATAATCCACAAAGCGCATATCACCTGCACCAAAGTAGATTTGATCACCCGTCTCATTCACAAAATACTTACCCTCTGCTTCAGCAGCTGCCTCATTGGCATATACTCCTTCAGTTTTCCAACCATAGAATACTCCTACAGGCTGACCAACTTGAGTAAGAACTGTACCACCATAAATATCCGTTTCAAAAGCACTGTTATCATTAGGAAGGGCAGTAATCTCATTCTTGTAATGTCCCATTGAAGCTCCCAATTCCCAACGGAAGTTTTTCAGATTGAGAGCTTTCACAGACACACTGACATCATACCCCATATTCTCCAGCTTACCACCGTTACTCCAATTCTCTTTCATGCCACTTGGCCAAGCCAAACGACTCAGCGAAAGGAGGTTGTCAGTCCAACTCTTGAACCAATTGGCACGAACAGTCAAACGATTATTAAAGAAACTTCCTTGCAGACCGGCCGTCAACCGATTAGTAGTTTCCCACTGCAACTCGGTATTACCAATGTTACCCATAACCAAACCTGTGGCTTTGTCTCCTAAAAGACGCTGTGCCAAGAAATAGCTACGTGAAGCCGTATAATCAATATCATCATTTCCTGTCATGTCAAAACCGACATTCAAACGCAAATAATTGATACCTTTGACATCAGCTAACCATTTTTCATTACTCAAGACCCAGGCACCTTCGATACTGGGGAAAAAGCCCCATTTAACACCTGCCAGTTCCAATCCGGGAGCATCAGCACCAAATCGAGAAGAGGCACTGGCAGAAAGACCTGCGTTCACATAAAAGCGCTCTGCATAGTTGTAATCAGCCAAAGCATACCATGCCATTTCACGTGTTTTATCGTCAGCACCACCCGTTGTCTTGAACTGAAGCGCCGTACTCATATTAGGAGTTTTATCATTACCCGTATTGTAACCTTTCTGACTCGTCAGATTATAATTATTACTTATATAACGAAAACCTCCTTGTACAGATACACTATGGGCATCATAACGATTCTTCCAAGATATACGCGTATCGCTCTGGATAGCAGTCTGACGAGCGGCCATACTCTGTGCTATATTCTGCAAAGTAGTACCTTCATCCAAACCTTCTACTTTAAAAGTGGGCACACCATGCACAGGTAAATAATACATTTCATTAGTATTAACCAAGTTAAGAGTAAACTGCTCACTCACTGTCAGATGCTTATTGATTTCATAACGAGGAGTCACAGAGAACATAATCAATCGGTTACCATGTGAATTACGGTTATTTCCTTCACCATAATGCAAAATTGCCGTTGGATTAGCCAAACGTCCTTCCCCTTGGAACATCCCCTCCAAATAATCATCAGCTTCAGCCAAATACTGACTAACATTACCATGTTTATCAAATGCATACGGAGATAAGAATGGAGCTTTTGTCAAAGCAATGAATGATGGTGACGTAATAACTCCTGAAGTCGGGTTAGCAGGTGCGCCATCGTCAAACAAACTACGATCCACATCACTATAAGAAGCATCAAAACGAACGTGCAAACCTGCCAATATCTCAATATCAGAATTCAATCTCATACTGAACCGAGAATATTCATTCTTCTTCAAAGGACTGTTTGCCAAAGAATAACCGACTGAAAGGTTGTAAGATGCCACATCATCTCCACCCTGTACATTGATGCCATAATTTTGTGAGAAAGCATTTTCATACACTTGATCAATCCAATCAGTATTATTGTGGTATTGGTTATAATAATAGTAATTGGGATCTGGATTCAAATATTTCATTGAACCTAATGAAGCCGTCTTATCAGCCAAAAGTTCTGTAGTATAGAGGCGATAATCTTCAGCCCCCATCATTTCGGGCAAACGAGGAATCAATTCATAACGCCCATTGACAGTCACATCAATCTTAGTTGCCATACTACGGCTACGCTTGGTCTTTATCAAGATAACACCATTAGCAGCTTTTGAACCATAGAGAGCCGTTCCGTTTTTCAAAACTTCGACACTCTCTATATCATTCACATTTATATTGGCCAACATATTGTTAAAATAGCCATCATGCAACATTTCACGACTTTGTTGCATATCCATGATAACACCATCCAATACAATCAATGGTTGTGCATTGGCATGCAAGGAATTAATACCATCCATCAACATTACACCACCAACGCCCGGTAAACCACTACGTGAAATAGAACGTACATCGGCTCCCAAACGTTGTTGGATCAATGGATCTATACTCAACTCTGAGGTATTGTCGAATCCTTCTGCTGATGCACCCAAAGTTGCAGTTGTTTGAGATGCATAATTGTCACCGAATGCTTCATGATACAATTTAGCATCAACTGTACCATTGGAAGAGATAGCTTCCTGCTGCAGATTATATCCTTCCACACTCATCGTAACGGAACGAGTATAAACAGGAACCTTCAGTTCGTAATTTCCCTGTTCATCGGTCATGCCTGTATATCGGGCATCGCCATATGCCGTTACAATCACACCTACCAACGGTTGACCAGTAGCTGCATCCACCACCCTACCGGTTACCGTATTCATGTTTTCTTGAGCTATAGCAGTAAACGAACCACAGATAGCAAGAATTGCACAGATTGTCTTATAGAGTTTCATAATTGAATTATGATTTATAATTTATAATTAATGATTGGTGAATTTTCACTCTTCATTTAACACATCTCTTTTCGGACGCAAGTAAATGCAATCCAAATACATTTCACGTGAATAACTGGATGTTTCGCGTGGCAAAATCGAACATTGCAGCTTTACACTCACCTTGATATCAGTCTGATTATAATTACAAGCCGGCAAATAGAAATTTTCAGCTACAACCACCGTATCAACTCGAGTAGGGTCAGTCTTAAACTGCACATTCCCACAATTATAAGTTTGTGGATCACCAGCTTCATCCACATAATTGACAGTCGCTTTGAACTTACAAGGTTTGAAAGTTCCATCAGGATGAGTGACTGTACGCGGCAAGACCACAGCACAGATATCATAATGTGCACTCAAC
Source organism: Phocaeicola sp. (assembly GCA_045545095.1). Classification (GTDB taxonomy): domain Bacteria; phylum Bacteroidota; class Bacteroidia; order Bacteroidales; family Bacteroidaceae; genus Phocaeicola_A. The sequence continues at coordinate 7,192 of JAZQAG010000051.1, forward strand.
GTATTGTTCACACGGAATGTCATTTCCCAGTTAGATGTACCCTTTTCTGGAGAGATTTGCAGATAAGCACCATCAGAAATACTATCTGCAGCCAAACGACGCGAGTTATACAAACACAGTTTATATTCTGTTATATAAGCTGGATTTTCTGCCTCTACCCATAATTGACGGAAGAAAGTTTCTTCTGGTTTATAGAACCATTCATCCATTTCATAAACGACTCCATTGCTACACTCTATTTCACGAGCATTGCTAAGCACACCACCTACATCAAACGGTTTGTGGAATACATTATAGACAGGTTTACCTTTACGCTGACTTCCACGCACATATTGGACGGAGATCAAAGAGTCTGTATCCACCTTAGGATCTTTCACCCATGGGTTAAGTGTCATATTGAAAATAGCATCGTCTAACAATGCACGGGTTGTCCAATGATGCTGTAAAGAATCACGTTTGGCAACTTTCTCATCATAAACAAAGTATTTAGAGGTTTCGTCCCACAATTGATTCCATACATCTTTTGTTGGAGCAGCCACCCAATAAAGTGAATCTTCACTATTCAAGAAACCTATCTGATTCAACATACGATTACGCTCAATAACGACAGAATCAACATAGATGGGTACACCTTCAACTATACCACTTGAAATTGATTGGTCGGCATCAAAATAGTCTTCCTCATAAGCACGCAAGACTGCGCCTATCGGTGCCAATTCATCTTTATCACAAAGCATCTCATACAGATTACGCTCATATGGTAATGCCGTAACTGCTACATGTAACATTCCATTCTTGGCACGCTGATTAGGAGTTTTCATTGCCACTCCCTCAATCATACCATCACCAAAATCAGCATATTTATTGTTCAGCAACAGCACCCGTTTTTCTTTTTTAGTAACAGAACTGAGCGAACGAGAAAGGTGATTGAACACAAATGATTTTTCTACAACAGAATCACCCTGTGCCGTCTGTACCAATTCGAGCAAAGCATCTTTATCAAATGTACCATTCACAGGAGCTACAACCGTAAAAGTTTGGCCACCATCCAATAGTTGTGCATAACTTACAGATGTTTTCTTGTGCTGGCGGAAGATTTTTGTCTCTTCCAAAACCTGAGCAAAATCGCTCAAATCCGGATTTTCCTTTATCTGCTGCCATAAAGTTGTATTGCTTCCAACCTCACCACCTCCTGTATTATTAAAGTGGTCATCCCAATCTGAGCAAGCGGTCAAACAACCTGCAAACAAGGGTATGGCATATAATATATATTTTTTCATAATTGCATCTTTTAATTTTAAACTCTTCATTTTAGTGACAACTTGTCTATATCCAATGAGATTATTTACAATTAGTGTGTATCTTCACCTTCAGGACTACCATAAACACTTTTGGGGCATAATTCTATATAGTCAAATGACAAGAAGCATTCAGGATCATCCAATACCTGACGGAAGCGCAAAGTATATGTCTCTTCAGGATCCAGATATCGCGTAGCCAATATTCGACGCAAATTATTAGAATTACCTCTAAGTGTATGTGCGGCATCCCACTGACGGTATGAATCCATACCCTTCATATAACCACGATTATGCATGGCTTTATCATTTGCCACATTCTCTTCTTCATCATCTGTATCAGCAACCCAACCAATACGTGGATCTCCTCCATACATACGCAAATCTACAGGAATACCACAAGGTTCATTATTCAAATAGGCCTGTACCACTCCACGTTCACTACCGACTGTATAACCCAAACGGATTTCATATGTACCAGACGGTACTGGAGGGAGTTTGAATGAAACATCAAATATTCCACTGATAGTTACACCATTTGAGTAATAATGCTGCCACCAGGTCTGATCGCTATGCACTCCAACGAAAGTATCATCACTAATGTTCCAACCAGTAATATATCCTTTCTTCATACCTACCAATTGGTCGGCATTGAAACGACCACGTCCATTACTGTTGATGAAATCGGGGCTGAATGTTGACGCATCTTTTCGAATACGACGGTTCAACACAATATCACGAACCTCAGTAGAATATACCAGAATATCATCCAAATAATGATATACTCCATTCAATGCATTCTGGTCAGTATTACCAGATTCAGAAGGTGAAAGGACTTTCACTCCACGAACCGGTGCATTATTCTGCAATCCTTTACGATTGATGAACAGGCCTGCTGAAGGTCCAGCCAAACGCATAATTGTACCAGGACACATCGTCTCATAATACTCTTCCGGATCGCTGACTGAAGTAATCCAACAATGTTCAAGAATCTCACTTGTAGGAGTCAACAAGGTGTTGTAATGTCCGATACTCGGAAGCAAGTGATAACTTACAAAACGGTTCAAAGGGTTCTTACGATGTTTGAAATTGTCATCATAATGACCTGCATCTTTAGGATAAGTTTCATCATACACAGTCTTTGCATAGGCAATCAAATCGTCTATCGTATAGATTCCTTTTTCATTAAACACCTTATCCGGTTCTACGAAAGCCGTATATTTGAAGTATCTCTTCTCTGGCCACAAACAAAGAGAAGAGCCCTCAGCCTTACAATTTTTCATGTAGCCTTCAAATACAGAGTCTGGACCGCATGAATAAGTTAAGTCAATATATTTTTTCAACGAGTCAGCCATACCTGTCAGTTGCAATGCTTGAGTAAACAACAACAACGTTGTATCAGCTGCAATTTTATCAGGCAGCAAATCACTACTACGTGAAATAACATTAGCAACCACGTGCACTACACCATTTGTTACAGAGTCATCGTACTCTATCATGCGCGCGTTCTTATTTACATAATAGATGAGCGCATTGTTGTTATACACGTCTGAATCGCTGGACAACACAATGTAAGAGTCATCCATATTCAATTCAGGCAAAGCTCCTTCACTGATATCTGTTGTAAAGAACGCTCCTTTCTTTACAATGTGTGTACGAGCCAAAGTGTCGCAAGTCTCATCAGTAATTGCTTCCAATGAACCAAATCCCATATCAGCGATATACTGTTCAACTGCCGCATTGGTAGGAGCAAACAGAGTAAACTCACCATAGGTAGAGAGTAATGCATAATAAGGTGTACGTTTCAAGATGTTGATGAAATGCCCGAAACGTTCAGGATTTTCATCCAAATATCCTGCTGCAGTCACCTTGGTGGAAGCGTAGTAGTTAACTACCACATCATCATTGTCCACGCAAGCTCCTAAGCCAAAACTCAGACATAGGGCGCAAGCTATATATTTTAATGTTCTCTTCATACTACATTTACTATTTACAATGTACAAATTACAATTCTTATTTCAAAGGGCCGGATACTTCCATCAAATCAGCATCCACCTCTTTTTAGTTGTTTGTCAGTTCAGATTCTTCCAGATTTGCATAAGCTGAGTTCTGTTTCAACAAAGGATTCACCTTCAGTTCGCTTTTTGCATACGGGAAATAAATTCTGTCAGGATTAGCTAATTTAATCTTAATGGCATTCACATTTTCCAAATACTTACGTGTAGCCAAAGAGACCAAACGGGTATTATTACCATCACGACGTGCTATACGCACCAAATCAAACCAACGCTTTCCTTCAAACAAGAATTCACGATGACGTTCAGCTATCAACAAATCTTCCATCGTTGCTTTTGAATCAGAATAATCACTGAACTTCAATGTTTCTGTCAGATTATTAGCCCGTTTATTTACGGTATTAATCAATGCAAATGCCTCTTCGTACTTCTCCGGACCTTGCTGTATCAAAGCTTCTGCCTTGATAAGAATCACATCTGTCAATCGATAGAATATCCAATTGGCATTATCTTGTCCACGATACGAGACTGACAATCTGAGGTCATTCTCGGTATTCACATTCTTGGAATTGAAACTTACGTCAAAAAAGAAATACTTGCGGACATAATAGCTCGAGTTTTCCATTTCAACGCTGGAGTAAGCACGTCCATCTGTCTTTTTAAACACGATATTCGTTCCTTGTACAACATCCTTTCGCAAGAAGTCTGGTGCACTCAGACGACCTCGTGGAGTATTGGCATTACCGTAATAATTGGCCACCCATTTATTCTGTCGGCTCTGATTGCTTGAAAAATAAAGTTCAAACAGACTCTCGAAAGAATTACCCACACCAAAAATCTCGGTATAAGAGTTTCCACATACTGAAGAGCCTATGGGCTGTTCCAGAATCAAAGGAATAGAATCTATCAATTCGATGTTGGTTATATTGCCCATATAATCCAAGGCTGACTCATACTGCTTGCGTTTGAAGTCAATCACCATATCACAATATTTGATACTATTCTCCCAATCACCTCTCCACAGATAGAGGTCGGCCAACAAAGCCCAAATGGCTACGCGAGTGATGCGGCTGTTATTTTCAGCATAGATTACGTTGGTATTGTCCAAACGATAACGGCGTACCGCATCATCCTTCACATTCTCCAAATCATTAATCAATGAATCCAAAACATCATTGAAAGGTGTTGCTGGCAAAATGTAGTTTTGCGAATCATCAATACTCGGTTCAGTGGTATAAGGAACATCACGGAACGTACGTATCAAATAGAAATAACACAAAGCACGAATGGCCGATGCTTCAGCAATATTGGCCCGCATTTCTGACTCTGTATAATTAGGGTCAATAGCTTGTACTATAGGCGCATAGTGGCACACTGTATTACAACGATTGATTGCTGTATAAAATACGGCCCAATTGCACAGGTCGTTAGAAGGAAGCAGATTCTCTTTCAATATCTCATTGATATTGTTCGGAACATTGACTCCCATTCTCAAATTATCTGAACGTAACTCGCCCCATACACCCATACGAGTCAAGAAATCCTCACTCTCAAGTGCTTCATAGCAGCTGTTTACTGCACTGGTAACATCATTCTTATCTGTCCAGTAGTTTTCTAACACCACCTCATTCATAGGCAGGATTTCCAAGAAATCGCTACAACTCGTTAAGCCGGCAGTGATGAGAAGGGCGCAAACTATATGTTTGATCTTATTCATATACTCTATATTTTTTAGCTTTAAATATTTGATTGATTTAGAACTGTACTGTTACACCTGCCGTGAACGATTTGGCGCGTGGTGTCTGGGCATTATCCGTTACGATACCTAAACCACCATATCCCACTTCAGGGTCAGCACCAGAGTACTTGGTCAGACAGAACAAGTTATTGGCTGAAACGTACAGACTCAAACGACTAAGTCCAAATTGCTTGATTACTTTTGGATTAAATGAATAGTTCAACTGGGTATAATTCAAACGGATGAACGAACCATCTTCCACAAAGCGATCGCTACCCAACCAGTTATAACCGTGTTGACGTAAAGCACGCGGTACAGTGGTCATATCACCTTCTACACGCCAACGCCAATTGACAGCACGACTCTGATTGTTGTTTGAGTACATATTCTCGGCATTCATTCGAGCCTTGTTGATAATTTTGTTTCCATAACGGAAATTGAATTGATTGTTCCATGAGAGACGTCCCCACTTAAGTTTGAAACCGAAACCTCCAGTAAACTTAGGTAAAGAAGAACCCAAATAAACGATATCCAATTCGTCTATCGTACCATCAGCATTCACATCATCATAGATGGCATCACCACCACGGAACTCATAATCTACCGAACCTGCACAGAACATCATGGGTTTAGTACGTTGATTCTCATCAAGAATTACCACACCGTCTTTGTCACGCACTACAGGAGCATTAGGACCGCTTACTCCAGGAATCTCTTCGGTTGAATATTCTGAATATTGATACACTCCTTTATAACGAAAGCCATAAATACTACCTAATGCATGATTCAATTCCACACGTGACAAATAAGAACCATTATTACGATCAAACTCATTATTCAAGCTGCTTAAGCAGGTTTCGTCCATTTTAGTCACTTCATTGCGATTGTTTGCAAAAGTGATATTGAAATCCATGCCGAACTTTCCAGCCTTAATGATTTGATTTCCGTTTAAGTTAAACTCCCAACCTATATTCTCCATGTTACCCACATTCTGCCATGAAAGAGTTGAATAACCTGATGAAGTCGGAATACCGCGATTAGCCATCAGCAAATCACTGGTGTACTGCCAATAGAGTTCGATATTACCTGTGATACGGTCATCAAAGAACCCGAAATCAGCACCCAAGTTATAGGTTTCCTTTTGTTCCCACTTCAGATTTTTCATACGGATATTATTAGGATGAATTGAACCTTCTCCCATATATCCACTACCGTTGGCATATTTACTGAAGTACAGGTATTCAGAACCCGGTTGTTTTCCTACAATACCCCAACCCGGACGAATAGAAAGCATAGAGACCCAAGGTAATGCCTTTTGGAACCAAGGTTCACGGCTTATATTCCAACGCACGGAGAAAGCAGGGAAATTACCCCATCGCTTATCTGCACCAAATTTGGTCGTACCATCACGACGCACAGAGAAGTCTGCCATATAGCGTCCCTTATATGCATAGTGGGCTGAATATGTGAAGTAAATGCTTCGCCACTGTCCGCTACCGGTACTCATACCATCAATGATACCGTTGGCTCCCGTACTTTGAATGCTTCCTGAAGGAGTTCCCCAAGTAACAGTGCTCTGTGAAGTAGATTCACCACTGGTCAATTGTCCTCGCAACAACATGGAAAGTGAATGGTCACGATTCCTGAATACAGGTGTAAACGTCAACGTATGTGTAGTCGTTATACCGAAATTCTTTGATGAATTAGCCGTCGTACGGTTACTCTGCTTATCAGTCCATCCTGCCGTATTGAGCGAAGAAGGCATGTATTGGTCTTCATATCGGTTAAAGATATTAAACAACACCTTACCTTCATAATTCAAACGGGTTTTCTCATCACCAATTCCCATCAAATCATAGCGCAATACGAACTCAGGTTTGATATCGTAACTGGTTTCATGATTTTTAGCATCATAAGCCAAAGCTATAGGATTAGGAATAATGTTATTGTTAGAAATCATCTGATCTCGCAATTCTGGGGACACAGATGGAAGCATGTGATAAAACTCCTTCAAATCATTTCCGTAACGATCCTGCTCGTATATGGAAAGGTTAGGCATACGGTTGTAAGCCAGTCCCAACAAATTTCCATTGTTCTTCTGATTATTTGTATAGGTCAATGAAATATTTGTCTCAATACGGATACGGTCGCTTACAAAATAATCCAAATTCACACGTGAAGTGAAACGATCAAGTTGCTGCTTGATAATAGAACCAGTTTCGTGGTCATATCCGGCACCGATACGGAAATGTGCTTTCTCACCACCACCACTAAGTGAAACATAGTGATTCTGACGGAAACCAACCTGTTTCACTGCGTCTAACCAATCTGTATTATTGTTATACATTTCATATTCCGAGAAACTGGGATCGTAGTTCAACTCCACAATATCACTGGCCACATCGCTGAGCGAAGGATTAAAATACTCCTCCTTCAACAACATCGTATACTCATCACCATTCAACATTTTGTAACCTTGAGGCTGATAAGTTCCTGTCAGACGATAACTATATTCCACACGGGTTTTTCCACGCGCACCACGCTTGGTCTTGATTTCAATCACACCATTGGCACCTTGTGATCCCCAAATTGCCGTAGCTGCAGCATCTTTCAACACTGAGATACTTTGGATATCCTCAGGGTTTACATTCAGCAATTGTGCAAAGTTTTCTTCATTGGCTGAATTAAAGTCAAAGTTCTCGGTATCCGTTGTCAACACATTACCATCGACTACAATCAAAGGTTCGCTGGAACCATTGATATTAGATACACCACGCAAGCGCATAGAAGTTCCCGCACCCAAGTTACCAGAATTAGCCACAATATCGAGTCCGGCAATACGTCCTTGCAAGGCTTCGTCAACAGTCGTAATACCCAATCCCTCAAACTCTGTCATTTCAATACTTTGACGAGCTGTAGAGATTTCGTCCAAAGGAATGGCCAATCCAGATCCATCAGCCTTCTTACGAGAAGTAATTACGACCTCATCAATCATGGCTTCATCCTTCATCCTGATATTGAACTTCAGCTTATTGATAGGTAATGTCACGGTCTTGTAACCTACATAAGTAACACGCAGTTTATTTTTCGGATTTTTCAATCGGAACGAGAAGTTACCATTGATATCCGTTACAGCATTAGCCACAATACGGTTGGCGGCATCCAATTCTACTACATTGGCAGCCATCACAGGACCAAAATCATCGGTAACTGTACCGCTGATAATGTCACCAACTTTCTGGGCAAGCGCACTGCTTATTGACAATCCTCCACCGAGAATCATCAATCCCATTATCTTTGTTATTCTACTTGTACTCATAATTATTCAATTTGTTTATCTTCTCTACCACGTTCTTCATTTACTTTTTATAGAACAGTGGTTTATCAATCAAGTGAATGACAGCCGATGACGAAGTTTCAATTGTTGTAGCAGTTGAAGCATCAGCACTACCATATTGATATTCACGTGCCATCAGATTGTAAAGTTTCTTACCATTTACTTCTGTAGTAATAACCTTACTTGACGTCTCACTCTTAGCATTGTCCCATAATTCTATTGCATCTCCTGTAGAAAAAGCCGAAATACGATAGAATCGTTTGGTAACAGGATCAATCAGAGCTGTTTCAAAATCGCCACTTTCAGGAGCGGCATTAATGAAAAGAGCATTATCCTGAATATGGTATTTCAAGAAGTTCTCTATCGCCAAAGAATCACGAGTTGCACCAGACAAATCGCCAGCATCAGTTGCAGCACCGACATCTTCCCATGTCGGCAATTGTCCTGTACGATGCAGTTCATCGATACTTTCATTCGTAGGCACATACACTGAATAATGATAGGTATTGAATACAGAAATGTTGGTACCACCACACGCGTAGCGATTATTATGGATAGTCTCATACAATGAGCTACCAGCCATCAATGCAGCAAACTTAGAAAATTCTTCATGTTCGTTCAAAACATCATATACAGTCTTGCGGGTACCTAAGATTGGACCAGCTTCCAGAATATAGCTTTTTCCATTACCTTCAGTCTGATCATAAATAACACTTACTGGGATTGGAGCTTCGTTACCCAAACCATCTCCTTCATTTATTTGGAAACCACCCGATACTGTCATACCTTTCGTACCCAATTCAACATTCTCCACCTTAATTTCTGTACCACCCTTGGTACGATAATAGGTATGTCCGTCCTCAACATTACCAATCACAATATGTGTTTCCAAAATATCTGTCAAACGATTTGTAATCTGGTAATAGTCTCTCACCTCACCGATACTATCACCCAACTGACGAGCCTCCATATCATAATTCCATACACTGGCCCATACACGTTCATCTTCATCTATCTTTGTCGGATCGTAATGAAAACGATACAACTGGGTCTTACCCTTACCGTATGAAACAGGGTCAATATATTCCAACAGCGAATTATTGGTCGGAATGAAGAAACTATAATAAGTATTCAGAGAATTCAAATATACGTTATATTGCAATTGTTTTACAGCCCAACGCAAGATGGACATCGTTTCATTAATCAATGCGGGGAAGAATACACTGATATAAGAAGTAGGGGTATAAACCTTCTTGGTCAGATACACAGCGCCATTACAACCCAACCATACAGAATCAATCATACCGATTTCAAGTCCCATCGGGTCGTTAGCATCATTCAACACATTATCGAATTTTGAAGGCACTGATGTGACAAACGAACTGAGCATATTTACATTGATAAGTTCTGCCACCACATGATCAGGCACATTATCCCATGTTCCATAATAATTCTTCAACACGCTACCTTCTCCATTCGCTCCGTCCCAATACTCTTGCATAGCTTCATTGGTAGGCACCATCATCACTGCCATATCACGCTGCATGGCGATATTAGTACCTTCTTCATTATTCCGACCCGCATAATAGGCATTCCATTCAGGGTCAAATTTCAAAGTGGAAAGTACAGCCTTCCCTTCCGGAGTCTGAGTCAATGAAGCACCTCCTACTGACTTGTTAGAAAAGAAGCGTTTGGTAAATACCGTATCCACTTCGGCCTGATACAGATAATTATACTGTTGAGTAACACTACCATTTTGGTCAGGATTGCGGTCCGGATATGGAGCACAGAAACGTTCCAATAGACTATTAAATTCAGAAGTATTCTGCTTGCTGGCTATCAATTCTGCCATATTAGGACGTGGGGTTATCACCTCCGCCATACGATGGATAAATCCATTAGAACATTTGATGTTACCTTCTTCTACCTGTATTCCATTCACACTGGCATCACCAGGCTGACGATTGGTCGTATAGTTAAACAAGAAATTATAATCCTCATTGGTAATATGTTTCTTTTCCAACTGTTTTTCTATAAAGAACAGCAATGGTACCACCGAATTGTCTGTCATACAAACCATCGGCTTACCACTTTCTCGATAATATTTCCAATAACGGCTTTCCGGCATTTGCTCTGCAGTCAATACCGCCACAGAATCATACACCGAGCTGGAAGCAAAACGACGCATACACTCACCTTCCGTGGGAGGTGTTCCCTCCACACTCGGCAGTGTACTCAACTGCATAGAGTTATCAATCATGCTTCCAAACAGAAGCAATTTCTTCTGAGATTGAGAAAGCTGGTCATAGCTTTTCACTCCCCAAGAATTGTTACTATAAAAGCGCTCGTAAGCAGCATCATCTGCCACAAACAAGGTTTTAGAACCAGTCTTAGCCAGCACTTCCTTGTAGCCCAAGTCTTCAATCAATCGTACTGTATTGGTATAATTCCCCCGTTCATCAAGCCAACTATAAATGCTCGAGCCCCATCCTTCAGGATTACGCTCATCCAAATCATAGTCAGTACATGACGTCAAGGTATTACCACCAGCAAACAGCACTCCGGCAACCAGCATCATCAAATGCCGACTCCTCTTCCAGAATTGTTTTTCGGTTTTCATACTTTTACCATTTTTTGTTGATATTGTTTTTTCATTCATATTTCATCAGGGTAAAATTTCCTCGATGCAAAATTAGACATAAACATCCTAAAAGGTTTGCCGTTTTGTCCTTTCTACTTTTCTGCTCGTTACACTGTTTTTAAAATTGTTTCATCTATTTTGCTATTTGTTTCAGTAGCGCAATACAGACCTCTAAAGCAAGAAAACAAACATTCTTTTTCACAGCAAACGCCCATCGCAGATTGATGACAAGCTAAATCCCACACAAAGAATTCCCTATATATAAATAGGTGGAAAACACAGGCAAAAGAACACTATTATCCACTAAATCAGTTCTATCATCCATCCCCCCAAGAAGAGAAATAGTAAACAGAACATCAGCATTTTAACCTTCTTTTTATTGTCCAATCGAATAAAAAGCCGTATCTTTGCAGCCGATTTAAGTTTAGTCAACATAAAGTCTAACGTAATTAATTAAAAATTAAACACTTATTTATTAAATGGAAAATTTAAAGAATGTAGCTCCCCTGGAAGATTTTAACTGGGAAGCTTATGAAAATGGTGCTGCAGAGACAAATCTCAGCAAAGAAGAGTTGGAGAAAGCCTACGATGGCACTCTGAACAACGTAAACAACAATGAGGTTGTTGACGGTAAGGTTATCTCAATGAACAAACGTGAAGTCGTTGTAAACATCGGTTACAAATCAGACGGTATCATTCCCCTGAGCGAGTTCCGTTACAACCCTGAATTGGCCGTAGGCGATACCGTTGAGGTATATATTGAGAACCAAGAAGACAAAAAAGGTCAGTTGATTCTGTCACACAAGAAAGCACGTGCTGCACGCTCTTGGGATCGTGTTAACGCAGCTTTGGAGAACGAAGAAATCATCAAGGGTTACATCAAGTGCCGTACAAAGGGTGGTATGATTGTCGATGTATTTGGCATCGAAGCCTTCTTGCCCGGTTCACAGATTGACGTTAAGCCAATCCGCGACTACGATGTATTCGTTGACAAGACCATGGAGTTCAAGATTGTTAAGATCAACCAGGAATTCAAGAATGTTGTAGTATCACATAAGGCTCTGATTGAGGCTGAACTTGAACAGCAAAAGAAAGAAATCATCGGTAAACTTGAAAAGGGACAGGTACTCGAAGGTACTGTCAAGAACATCACCTCTTACGGTGTATTCATCGACTTGGGTGGTGTTGACGGTTTGATTCACATCACAGACCTTTCTTGGGGCCGTGTAAGCGATCCAAAGGAAGTGGTCGAGTTGGATCAGAAGATTAACGTTGTTATCCTCGACTTCGACGATGAGAAGAAGCGTATTGCTCTCGGCTTGAAGCAATTGACTCCTCATCCATGGGATGCATTAAATAACGAATTAAAAGTTGGCGACAAGGTAGAAGGCAAGGTAGTAGTAATGGCTGATTATGGTGCATTCATCGAGATTGCTCCTGGTGTAGAAGGCTTGATTCATGTATCAGAAATGTCATGGAGCCAGCATCTGCGTAGCGCTCAAGACTTTATGAAGGTTGGCGATACTGTAGAAGCCGTTATCTTGACTTTGGATCGTGACGAGCGTAAGATGTCTTTGGGTATCAAGCAGTTGAAGCAAGATCCATGGGAAGCTATCGAAGAAAAATATCCCGTAGGAAGCAAGCACACAGCAAAAGTTCGCAACTTTACCAACTTCGGTGTATTCGTAGAAATTGAAGAAGGTGTTGATGGTCTCATCCACATTTCTGACCTTTCATGGACCAAGAAGGTTAAACATCCTTCTGAATTCACCCAAATTGGTGCTGAAATCGAAGTACAGGTATTGGAAATCGATAAGGACAATCGTCGTTTGAGCCTCGGTCACAAGCAGTTGGAAGAGAATCCTTGGGATGTATTCGAAACTGTATTCACTGTAGATTCAATCCACGAAGGAACCATCATCGAATTGTTAGACAAGGGAGCCGTCATTTCTCTGCCTTACGGTGTAGAAGGATTTGCTACTCCTAAGCACCTTGTGAAAGAGGACGCTTCACAGGCTCAATTGAATGAAAAATTGGAATTCAAAGTTATTGAGTTCAACAAAGAAGCCAAGCGCATCATCTTGTCACATAGCCGCATTTTTGAAGATGTAGCTAAAGCAGAAGCTAAAGCAGAAAAGAAAGCTGCAGCCAAGAAGAATAGCAAGAAGGAAGAAGCTCCTGTTATTCAAAATCAGGCTGCCTCTACCACTCTTGGCGATATTGACGCATTGGCTGCTTTGAAAGAGCAAATGGAGAAAGGTAAATAAATTTGCATTAACTGTTGACAAGTTAACAAGAATTTAGATACATGAGAAAGGGCCGATGAGAAAATTATTTTCATCGGCCTTTTTATATTTTAAGTCCAATAATGACGCATGGAAAAATTTGAGCTCCACATACTCGGATGCGGTTCTGCATTACCCACAACCCGTCACTTCCCTACATCACAAGTATTGAATATACGTGAAAAACTGTATATGATAGATTGTGGCGAAGGAACGCAAATTCAGTTACGTCGTTCCAAATTACGTTTCAACCGTCTGAATCATATATTTATCAGCCATCTGCATGGTGACCACTGTTTCGGACTAATCGGACTAATCTCCACATTTAGCCTACTGGGGCGCACAGCAGACCTACATATTTATGCCCACCGTGAACTGGAACCATTAATGCGCCAATGGCTAGATTTCTTCTGTCAAGGAATCAGCTTTAATATCATATTCCATACTTTCAATGAACAACAAGGGGAAACCATCTACGAGGACCGCTCAGTAAAAGTCTGCACTATACCCTTAAAGCACAGAATCCCTTGCGTAGGATTCCTTTTTACAGAGAAACCAACTCCCGATCACTTGATAAGAGATATGATAGATTTCTACCAAATTCCCTCTTACGAGTTGAATCGCATAAAAAATGGAGGAGATTATACTACACCAGACGGTAAATTAATTCCACACAACCGACTGACGACCCCATCTGCCCCTCCCCGAAGTTATGCCTATTGTTCAGACACCATTCCATTAAACGGGAATATACCACTCATAAAAGGGGTTGATATATTATTCCATGAGGCCACGTTCGGGGAAGATAATGCAAAACGCGCCCACGAGACCCACCACTCCACCGCCAAACAAGCCGCCACATTAGCAAAGAAAGCCGGAGTCAAGCAACTGCTTATTGGACATTTCAGCGCCAGATATGAAGACGAAAGTCTACTGTTAAAGGAAGCACAGGAAATCTTTCCACAGACAATATTAGCCAAAGAGAACATGCGCATAAATATATAAGTAAAGATTAAACCTTTTGCCAAAATCATAGTCTTATGACAACAGATTGCACCAATGCTCATGAAGATATCCAGTGAACAAAAACTCATAGAAGAGTTACAATGTCCCGAGACACGAAATCGTGCCTTTGAACGAGTGGTGCATACATACAGCGAGCAATTGTATTGGCAAATAAGACGAATGGTCCTTTCACACGATGACACCAACGATCTGTTACAAAATACTTTCATTAAAGCATGGAATGGATTGGAACAATTTAGAGGTGATTCACGTCTGTCAACATGGCTTTACCGCATTGCATTAAATGAGACTCTTACATTCCTTAACCAACAACGTGCCATTGATACCGTGGAAATAGATTCTCCAGAAGGAGCTATGGCCGAACGATTGGAAGGAGACACTTGGTTTGATGGAGACGAAGCCCAAAGATTATTACAAGAAGCACTTTTAACCCTACCTGACAAACAAAGATTGGTATTCAACATGAAATACTTCGATGAAATGAAATACGAAGAAATTTCGCAAGTATTAGGTACCAGTGTAGGAGCGCTAAAAGCATCGTATCATTTAGCCATAAAGAAAATAAGTCATTTTTTAGAAGGATACATTTAAACCTTATTGGGTTATATATGTCAAATAAGAGAAAAGCAGTTAGAATAAAATGAAAGAAGAACAAGACATCATCAAAAAATGCGGCAAGGAAACGCCATTCACAGTTCCCGAAGGATACTTCGAGGAGTTCAATCGGCGGATGATGGAACAACTTCCCCTCAAGGAGAATATTACAAAAGAACGCTCCGAGGAATTGCATATCACAACTTGGCAACGCATCAAGCCCTTACTGTACTTGGCAGCCATGTTTGTCGGTATGATTGTTTGTGTCAAGGTTGTACTAGGAGAAGTCACCACCAAAGAAAGCAACGAATCAATGGCTACAAATGCCACTATCTATGAAAATATCATAGATTATGAACAGATGAGTGATGAATACATTTCCACTTTGGTGGAATACACAATGATGGACAGTTACGATTTGTACCAATATTTAACTGAAGTTGATTAAGATAGACTGAATCAGTTTTACTTATCCCATATAAACAACTGAAAATATGAAGAAAAGAGTAACTATATTATTAACGGTACTCACCTTAGGAATTGGCCTCACTATAGCCCAATCCCCGCAACAAGGAAAACGAGACCGCCTAAGTCCGGAAGAATTCAAAGAGAAATTCCAGACATTCATCACCAAGCATGCCCAACTGACAGAGAAAGAATCCACAGCATTCTTTCCCATATATGAAGAATGCCAGAAAAAGAAGCACGAAAAAAATGAGCGCATATGGAAACTGCGCAAGGAAGTACGAAACAAACAATTAAGTGAAGCTGAATACGAGAAGATTCTTGAAGAAATTGCAGATCTCCGCATTCAAATAGACCAATTGGACAAATCATACTTACCACGTTACCATAAAATTTTATCCTATAAGAAGATATTCGATGTGCAAGGCGCCGAAGCACGATTCCACCGTGAACTTTTAAAAGAAGCAAACCATAAAAGAAACCCTAAAAGGGGTAATCAATAATATCTAGTTTTTATATGATGATTGCCAGTCGGTCAACCGACCGACATAGCGCGGAGAGGTGTGTCTGAGAAGATGCGCCTCTTTTGTTGTCAATAAGAGGCATTTTACACGATTTCTGTTTGCAAACGAAGCTTGCTTCATCGGGCAACGGAGCTTGCTATATCAGCCAACGCAACTTACTCCATCAGGCTACGGAGCAAGCTGTATTTTAAAGGGTAGCTAAAATTCAAAGGTTTCTCTTATAATCTATAAAAGAATACGAATAAGCATGCTTTTCATCAGCAGAATGCTCTTCACGAAAGACCTCTTTCCATACAGTTGATTCAATTAAAGGGAAATAGGCATCTGCCTGAGCAGGCATATCCCGCACCAGAGTAATATACAAACTGTCTGCCAGAGGAAGCGCTTGTTCATAAACCATAGAACCACCAATAATGAAGACCTCTTCATCAGACTGGCAATGCGCCAATGCCTCTTCTAAAGATATATAATGTTCTGCCCCTTCATAAAATGCATCTGCTTGCCGGGAGAGGACAATATTTCTCCTATTAGGCAATGCCCCTTTCGGCAATGACTCAAATGTCCGACGTCCCATAATGATAGTGTGACCGGTGGTCAACTGTTTGAAACGTTTCAGGTCATTGGGAAGCCAATACAGAAGTTTATTCTCGTAACCAATAGCACGATTCTCCGCAATACAGACTATAATGGAAATCATAATATAAAAGTTTTATACAGAGACCTTACCCTTGATATGCGGATGAGGATCATACCCTTCCAACTGAAAATCCTCGTATTTGAAACTGAATATATCCTTTACATCCGGATTGATATGCATTGTTGGTAAAGGCCTGGGATCACGAGTCAGTTGAAGTTTCACCTGCTCCAAATGGTCCAAATAAATATGTGTATCGCCCAAAGTATGTACAAAATCACCAGCCTTGAGCCCCGTAACTTGAGCCATCATTTGCAATAGAAGTGCATATGAAGCAATATTAAAAGGGACTCCCAAGAAACTGTCGGCACTCCGTTGGTACAATTGCAAACTCAAACGGCCATCTGCTACATAAAATTGAAAGAATGCATGGCAAGGAGGAAGATTCATGTTGTCCAAATCAGCCACATTCCAGGCGCTGACTATAATACGGCGTGAAGTCGGATTGTCCTTGATTGTCTCTACAGCCTCCTTTATCTGATCAATATGACCTCCCTTGTAATCGGGCCATGAGCGCCACTGATAACCATAAATATGCCCCAAATCACCAGTTTCGGGGTCTGCCCACTCATTCCAGATACGTACCCCATTTTCTTGAAGATACTTCACATTCGTATCTCCTTGCAGAAACCATAACAGTTCATGAATAATAGACTTCAGATGAAGTTTCTTGGTAGTAAGCAGGGGAAAGCCCTCTTCAAGGTTAAATCGCATCTGATGGCCAAATACACTGATAATACCAGTCCCTGTACGGTCATCCTTACGGACTCCCTCACGCAGAATTCTGTCGAGCAAATCAAGATATTGTTTCATGAAATGATTCTTTTATGGTTTTCGTGTTGCAAAGGTACACTTTTTCTTTATCTTTGCAAGCAAATAACACTGTAAGTTAGTTCAAATATACAAACTTATACCATTATCATAATAAACTTATGCTGAAACTACCCGACAATTTCATAACATACACCAGCCATCTATTAGGTGAACCTGCTTTTCAAGAATTATCCAAAGCTTTGTCAAACGAATCCCCTGTCAGCATCCGTTTCAACCCTTGGAAATGGAAACCGGAGTTCCTGACTTCACCAATGGATGCAATCCCATGGAATGAAGGAAGCAGTTATCTGCCCACACGTCCGGCCTTCACCTTCGACCCACTATTCCATGCCGGATGCTACTATGTACAAGAGGCGTCATCCATGTTTTTAGCCCATATACTCAAGACATTAATATCCAAACCATGCATCATGCTTGACCTATGCGCTGCTCCAGGAGGAAAGTCCACACTTGCCCGTTCGGTACTCCCGGATGAAAGCATATTGGTCTCTAACGAGATTATACGTACACGCGCACAAGTCTTAGCTGAAAACATGGTAAAATGGGGGCATCCACGCACTATAGTAACACAAAATGCCCCATCCGACTTTGCTGAGATCCTCCACCTCTTTGATGTAATTCTGGCAGATGTGCCATGCTCTGGAGAAGGAATGTTCCGTAAAGACCCTGTAGCTATTTCTGAATGGAGCACAAGCAATGTGGACACTTGCTGGAAACGCCAGCGGGCTATAGTTTCAGACATTTGGGAATGCCTCAAGCCAGGAGGACTCTTCATCTATAGCACATGTACATACAATGCATTGGAGAATGAAGAGAACGTACAATGGATTATTAAGAACCTTGGAGCAGAAATCATTACTATACCCACAGTTCCCAATTGGGGTATCCAAGGAGATGCAACGGGACTATCCCTCCCCGTATATCGCTTCACACCTTCGCACATACGTGGAGAGGGAATGTTCATGGCTGTACTACGAAAGCCTGCAGACGAGGCTGTACCAAAAGAACAGCAAGCCTTTCAAGGCTTGGAAATGCCCTTATCGGTTCGAAAAGAAGAAAAAAGGTCGCAGACAAAAATACAACGCTCACAAGGAAAGGGGAAAAATTCTACGACGACACCAATAACCACATGCCTTTCTTGGCTGACACAAAGCGAAGATTACCATTGGGAAGCCAATTCGGACAGTCTGAATGCTTTGCAACTACAAATGCTACCAATAACGAAATTGTTGAGTCAACATCTGAACATTCTTCATGCAGGAATACCTATAGCAACACTTAAAGGACGCGATTGGATTCCACATCACGCTTTATCCATGAGCCGTGCATTGAATCCCAATGCTTTTCCACAATATAGCCTGAACTATAAAGATGCCATAGCATATCTCAGACATGAATCTGTCACACTTGGGAGTGAAGTACCCCGCGGATATGTTTTACTGACATACCATAATATTCCTATAGGATTTGCCAAAAATGTAGGAAACAGGGCCAACAACCTATACCCTAATGAATGGCGAATACGTAGTGGATATGCTCCAATGGAAGCTGTAGAGTTATAATAATTTATCTTAAGATAAATGACCGTCTATCTTAAGATAAATGGGCAAGTATCTTAAGATACTTTGCCAATGAACCTATAATGCCTGAAGACAAAGAATGTTTTTCTACTAAATTGCAGAAGAACTACCTATATCAGTATAAAACATGACGCGCATTATTTATAAGAAAGAATAAAAAAGAAGAGGAATCATGCAGTGCATGATTCCTCTCCTTCTAAATATATCATTAATTATCAATTGCGGGATTCCGCAGAATAATTAAGGTTCAAAGCCCACGCTTTACGCAGTTCCTGTTTGATATCAGTAACAATACCCATTCGTGTATCTTTATCCACTTTCAGAGAAACCTTCATAAAAGGCTTATCAATCTCCTTCATAGCTTCACGTTCCTGATAGATGTAATCCTGAACTTCGTAGAGACTTGCGAACTTGTCGTTCAACTGAATTTGTGTACCAGAACCAATCTTTGCACGCAATTCACGTGTAGGTTTACCTACGTAAATATACGAAATCAAAGACTTTTTGGTCATTTTCTCAATTTCTGTACCCTTAGGCACCTTGAACTCAACCATCAAAGTAACTTCACGCATCGTAGTAACAATCATGAAGAAAAACAGGATGGTAAAAATCAAGTCAGGCAATGATGACGTATTCAACGCCGGCATTCCTCTTTTTTCTCCTTTTCCAAATTTACTCATAACTATTATTATTTAGCGTAGTTCTTAGGTTCTGCTTCTGAAATCTTCATTGGATAATATGTACGGATGGCCAAGTTCTCCTCTTCGCTACACTGTGCAAAAGGTTTACCGAACTTTCTGCGTGCCAACTCGTCACGCAACTCATTGTAAGCAGCCACAAGCTCATTCTGTACTTCAAAGTACTTGGAATAACTTGTACCACGGTCGCTCTGCAAAGAGATAACATGCTTTTCCGTAATATATACCGTACCGAAGAGATCAATATCCTTCGCCACTTTATCAGGCAAGTTGGCTTCATTATTAGGATTATCAATGAACTCTTTGGCTCTTTCTCTAATCTCGCTTACTTCAGCATAATCACCACCAATCATCAATTCGTCCATGGCATTGATACGTACCTGAAGTACATTTCGTTCCTTTACCTCTGTCTCAGCATCCAAGTCCTTATCTTCAGGAGGAGGCGGCAAACGACGCGCTAATCCTCTATCCGTATCCATAGATGTCGTGGTAAGGAAGAAAATCAACAAGATGAAAGAGATATCGGCCGTTGAGCTTGAATTCAGTTCCGGCACTGATCTTTTTCCCATTAGTCTATAATTTTATAAGTTCGTAAAATTATTTTCTGAAAATGCCTGAGAGATTCACTAACAATCCCAAAACAGCAAATGCCATCAAAGCATAAATTGCATAGATAAATGTATCAGTGAGTACCAACAATGTGGTATCATCGAAAACACTTCCGTTAGGCAACACCAACGAATCAGTAGAAGCCATACTCCATGAACCAACCATGATAGCTATCAATAATGCCACTGAAACAATAGAGATTGCTTTATCAGGCACACCGGTAATGTTTACACCTTTTGGCCCTCCCACAGAAGAGAAGATGTTTCCCAAAGCTCCAACAACGGTAACCAAAACACAAATAGCAGCCATTACGTACATGAAAACCAATAATGTTTCGGTATGCTCGGGAGCATTGTATTTACCCTCCATATTATCATAACCAACTCCGAAGAATATGCCAAAGACAACCAGAGTGGCGATAATTAATGCGATAAATACGTAAAATGATATTTTATGCGCTTTCATCACTAACTATATTATTTGCGGTTCAATTACTTTTTCAAGTTGTACTTCATGATGAGGTCAAGCAAAGTGATAGAAGAATCTTCCATATCAGCTGTCAAAGCCTCAATCTTAGAGAGGATGTAGTTATAGAATACCTGGAGAATCAAAGCTACCACGATACCGAAGATAGTAGTAATCAAAGCCACCTTCATACCACCGGCAACAACGGTCGGAGAGATATCACCAGCTGCCTCGATAGCGTCAAATGATGCCACCATACCAATCACAGTACCCAAGAATCCGAGTGACGGAGCCATAGCGATGAACAATGTGATCCAAGAGCAACCTTTCTCAAGGTAAGCTGTCTGAACACCTCCATAAGATACAACAGAACGCTCAACAACATCGATACCTTCGTCGATACGCATCAAACCCTGATAGCAGATAGAAGCGACAGGACCACGAGTGTTGCGGCATACGGTCTTAGCACCTTCAATATCACCCTTAGCAAGAGCTTCCTCTACCTTAGCCATCAATTTCTTTGTGTTAACTTCTGCAAGGCTCAAATAGATGATACGCTCGATACAGAAAGCCAAACCAATAACTAATGCGACGGCAACCAACGACATAAATCCGGCATCACCTTCAATAAATTTTGTTTTCAAAGTCTTGTGCATACCACCTTCTTCTTCTACAACAGCAGCTTCCTCTACAGCGGGAGCCTCTTCTGCTACAGCAGCTGTATCAACAGCAGCTGAATCCACTACTTCAGTAGAAGCGGGAGCTTCTTCCTGAGCCATTACTGACTGGGTAAGACCAAAGGTCATCATTCCCATCACTGCAACGATTGCAAATAACTTTTTCATTGTGTGTCTAATTTTTTAAGATTAAATTAATTATTACTTTATTTGATTATTCTCTCTTCAATTTTATGTTTATGTCCTTCTTTGCGGAGAGAGGGGGATTCGAACCCCCGATACGCTTTAGGCGTATACACGCTTTCCAGGCGTGCCTCTTCAACCACTCGAGCATCTCTCCTTAATCTCACAAAAGAGTTTTTTTACCCATTTTTTCATGGTACGCTGAGTTTTCAGCTACAAATGTATTCTTTTTATTCGGCTTACCCATCTTTCTTTCCATTTTAATTTTCCCAAACGGCCGAAATTAATATATTTTAAAACATTCTGCCCATTTTTCACCCTCTTTCAGCTCCCACAAAACACTTTTTGGGCATTCATAGTAGTAATCTCTGCCACTTGTTCAACATTCAATCCATGTAGTGAAGCGAGATGAGACAACGTGAAACGTATGTAAGCACTTTCGTTACGCTTCCCCCTATAGGGCACTGGCGCCAAATAAGGAGAATCTGTTTCTAAGACTATCCTGGTAAGGGGAACCCGATTCAATGTTTCCGGCAATATGGATTTCTTGAACGTAAGTACGCCATTAACCCCCAACATAAACCCTTCAAAAGCCAACATCTCAGTTGCTTCTTCCACTGTACCGGTAAAACTATGAAAGATTCCTCGAAGTGGAGTTGATCGATAAGGTGCCATCAAAGTCATCAACTCACTGAAGGCCTCCCGACAATGTATCACTAACGGCAAATTGTATTCTAACGCCCACTCTATCTGTGTACAAAGAGCATATTCTTGTTCTTTGCGATAAGTACGGTCCCAATAAAGATCAAGCCCTACTTCTCCAATAGCAACAAAAGGATGATTTACGTCATCCAACATCGGTTTCATCTCATCAAGCACAGCGAGATAATCAGGCCCAACCGATGTAGGATGCAGGCCTAACATTGGGAAACAATAGCCCTCATTGGCCCGACTTACCGCCAACATAGCATTCACCGTAGAGGCATCAATATTTGGCATATAAATACGCGTCACCCCTGCCTCACGTGCACGTTTGATGACCTCTGGCAAATCCGAAGAAAACTCTTCGGCAAAAAGGTGAGAATGCGTATCAATAATTTCCATACCTATTTTATTTACACCTTTCGCCCCATCAATGAACGGGCGAAGACACGGAGTACTTCCTTACGTTCTTCTGACACTTGAACCTTATCAAGACTTTCATTAGCCGCTTGAAAGTATTCCTCTATCTTTTCATGACAGAGTTGCTTAATTCCGATAGCATCATAAAGCGCCGTAACCGCGGCCACTTTCTGGGCAGGCTCATAATCCTGAGCATTTATCCACATGAGCAGTTCCTGTCGCTGAGCATCATTTGCACGCTGAAGAGCATTGATCAGCATATAGGTCTTCTTATTACACAAAATATCTCCCCCAACCTTTTTGCCGAAGACTGCAGGATCTCCATAAACATCCAGATAGTCATCTTGAAGTTGGAAGGCCAATCCTAACTGAAGTCCAAAATCATAAAGTTGATTAGCATCATCAGTCGAAGCTCCAGCCACAATAGCGCCAATTTTCAGACTGGCGGCTAAAAGCACAGAAGTCTTCAAGCGAATCATTTCCAAATACTCCTCCACTTCAACATCCGTACGTGCCTCAAACTCCATATCATACTGCTGCCCTTCACCTATCTGCAAGGCTGTCTCATTGAAGACGTCCATCACCTCTTTCAAATGAGCCGGTGATGAATCACACATCAACTTATAAGCCAAGACCAGCATCGTATCTCCTGAAAGTATAGCTGTATTATCATCCCACTTCTTATGCACTGTCAGATTCCCTCTACGAAGGTCAGCCTTGTCCATCAAATCATCATGCAACAAGGTATAATTATGATAAGTCTCAATTCCCGCGGCTGCAGACAAAGCGCATTCAACATCTTCCTTATATATATTATAGGACATCAACACCAGTAATGGACGAATGCGTTTTCCCCCAAGCCCCAACACATATTCAACTGGGGCATACAAACCCACAGGGGGACGTGAATACCCCAAAGTATTAATATAGGTATTTATTTTATCAAGAAGTTGTGATGAAGTGTACATAACCAGACTCTTTTATTTACGGACAAGTTCAAAAAAAGAGGTTGCATGAGACTCACGCACCCTCTTTCTTTTAAATTCTGCTATCGATTATTGAAGGCGGAACATTACGGGCAAAGTATATTTCACACGTACAGGTTTTCCGCGCTGCTCACCGGGTTTCCACTTAGGCATTGCTTTTACCACGCGAAGAGCTTCCTTGTCCAAATAGGGGTCAACGCTACGGATTACCGCGGGGTCAACAATTGAACCGTCGCGATTAACCACAAACTGTACGATTACACGACCCTGAACACCATTCTCCTGTGAAATAGAAGGATATTTGATATTCTTCTGAAGCCATTTCATCAATTCCTGAAGACCACCCGGGAACTCAGGCATATTTTCTACAACCTGGAAAATTTCCTCTTCCTTCTCAGGTTCTTCAACAACTACATTTTCAATGTTTGTAATATCTACAACCGGACCCGTATCATCCACTGAAGCAATAATAGTTTCTTCAATCTTAGCATCATCTTCTACAATCTTGATGATTTCAGCCACGGGCTTAGCTTCCGCAGGGGCTGGAGCTACAGGCTTTTCCTGCAAAGTAATAGGAATAATTTCCTCTTCAAAGTGAACCATAGCCACTTCAATGATTTCACCGGTATCAACCTTGTCACGTTTTGTCCACTCAAAGCAGATAAACATCAGCGCCAAGATCAAGATGTAACCCACCAATAACCAGGTGGTCTTTTTGCCTTCAAGATCGGCAACAGGAGCTTTTTTAACTTCCATACTTTTATCTATTTTTTGTTATTTTTGTTTACGCAGTTTTTCTATGTCAGGGCAAATGTAGCACATATTTTTCATTTACGGCCACTCTTAGAACTATTTTTTTTTAAACAATGCATTTTTTTATCTTTTTTAATTATTGAAGCCTTATATTTCTTCCCTACCTGAAATATATTTCTCTCAGATAGGGTAAGAAAAAAGTGGCGGTATTCTCAAAATAGAAAACCCGAAAAAGATACAATAAAAAGAGGGAAAATCAGTTTTTATAGCTAAGTAAATAATAAAATAAGGTGAAGCTCTTTGCCATGCCGACAAATTGCATTACTTTTGCTCGTACGAAACAAGCATATAGATGAAAAGAAATTTTATATTCATACTTTGCCTACTCGTTTCTGAACTTATCATGGCTCAGAATGGTGAGACTGTGTTCAATTTCTTGAGGCTCCCCCACTCTGCACATGCAACAGCTTTGGGAGGAGACAATATCACCGCCATAGAGGATGACTTGACACTGACGTTTCACAATCCGGCCCTTTTATCCAACGTATCAGACAAGAATTTGAGTCTGACCTATACATCATATATCGAAGGATGCAAAGTGGCCAGTGCAGCATTCTCCCGTCAAGCCGGCGAACGATCATCATGGGCAATTTCCGCCCAATACATGGATTATGGAGATATCATCGAAACAGACATCACCAATACAGAATTAGGTGAGATTTCAGCCAAAGATATCGCAATCATGGGAACCTACAGTTATCTGTTAAGCGAGCGCTGGAGCGGAGGAGTGAGTATCAAGCTAATCCACGGGAACTATGCCGACAACACCTCCTTTGCCGTAGGCTTTGATTTGGGAATCAACTATTTCAAAGAAGAATCTGACTTCTCTGCATCTTTAGTATTCAAGAATCTTGGCGGACAAATCAAGACTTTTAACGACAAACATGAGAAACTCCCCATGAATCTCCAATTAGGAGTCACCAAACGGTTGGCCCATGCCCCTATCCGTTTATCCGCCACCTTGGACGACTTGACGCATTGGGAATCAGCCTATTTCAACCCTTCCGGCAAAAATGTGAGTTTCGGAGATCTTCTGCTCAACCATTTGATTGTGGGTGTCGAGATAGCTCCCAGCAACACCTTTTACCTTGCCGCCGGATACAATTTCAAACGTAGTAACGACCTGAAAGTGGATGGTGGGAGCAAATGGACTGGTGCCACATTGGGAGGTGGTTTACGACTGAAACGCATCAAGCTTGGATTGGCCTATGCCAACTACCATACAGCCGCTTCATCCCTTGTCGTAAATCTCGGTATAGGGCTTTAAAGATTTCAACAAAAGAAAAAACACCTATTATATTAATTAAGGTATATGAAAAAAATCACAATTGCCATTGACGGATTCTCATCCTGCGGGAAAAGCACCATGGCTAAAGACCTGGCTCGTGAGATTGGTTATATTTACATTGATAGCGGTGCCATGTATCGTGCCGTCACTTTGTACAGTATCGAACAAGGTCTGTTCAATAATAAGGAAATCAACTCTGACAAATTAAAAGAGCGTATTGATGAAATATGCATATCTTTTGCCCTTGACCCTGAAACAGGGCGCCCACGTACGCTATTGAATGGACAGGATGTTGAAGACCGGATTCGCACCATGGAAGTATCTTCACGAGTCAGTATCATCGCTGCCCTCGGATTTGTACGCGAAGCTTTGGTCAAACAACAACAAGCCATGGGCAAGGAAAAAGGTATTGTCATGGACGGACGAGACATCGGCACGACTGTATTTCCAGACGCGGAGTTGAAGATATTTGTCACCGCCTCTCCTGAGATACGAGCAGAACGTAGATATAAAGAACTGGCAGAAAAAGGAGAAAATGCAAATTTTGAAGAGATATTAGCCAACGTGAAAGAACGCGACCACATCGATCAGACACGTGCCGTCAGTCCCCTACGCCGTGCAGAAGATGCTCTTTTGCTTGACAATAGCCAAATGAGCATTTCCGAACAGAAGAGTTGGCTTATCGAGCAATACAAACGAGCCGCCTGCAAATGATGAAAATTGAAATTGATCATGAATCCGGATTCTGTTTTGGGGTGACCACTGCCATCCGAAAAGCAGAAGAGGAGTTGCGTAAAGGCACCCCTCTCTACTGTTTGGGAGACATTGTCCATAACGGGAAAGAGTGCGAACGGTTGAAAGCTTTGGGGCTCATCACGATTAACCACGAAGAATTCAAACAACTACATGGAGTCAAAGTACTGCTCCGTGCGCATGGCGAACCACCTGAAACTTACGAAATGGCCCGTAAGAACGGCATCGACATTATTGATGCCACCTGCCCCGTAGTGTTACGTTTACAAAGACGTATCAAACAAGAGTATGATGTAAATGGGGAAAGTACCAACAAACAAATTGTCATATATGGCAAAGCCGGTCATGCCGAGGTGTTAGGACTTGTCGGACAAACCACAGGTAAAGCCATCGTCATCGAAAGATTGCAAGAAGCCGAGAACTTGGATTTTACCCGTGATATCCGACTCTATTCGCAAACCACCAAATCTTTGGACGAATTCTGGCAAATTGTTGACTATATCAAAAAACATATCTCATCCGACGCGACCTTCGAATATTACGACACGATTTGCCGCCAAGTGGCCAATCGCATGCCGCATATACGAACATTTGCCACTTCACATGATCTTATATTTTTTGTCAGTGGAAAAAAAAGTTCTAATGGGAAGATTCTTTTCAACGAATGTTGTCAGGTCAATCCCAATTCACACCTCATCGATGACGCCAGCGAAATAGACTTTCAACTTCTGCAAGGAATAGAATCCATTGGCATTTGTGGTGCGACATCCACTCCCAAATGGCTAATGGAACAATGCAAAGAGGCTATTGAAGCCCATTGCAAAAATAAGCCATAAATCACATTTAAGGTATCATTCACATATTATTAACAGCTTTTTCATAATCCTACAAAAAGAAAAAGCTGTTTTATTTGTAACTTTGCACCCAAGAAACATTAAACATATAATATTATGGCAACCATTAAATGTATTGGTATACTCACTTCAGGAGGTGATGCCCCTGGTATGAATGCGGCTATTCGTGCCGTCACACGTTCTGCAATCTACAACGGATTAAGGGTTAAAGGAATCTATCGAGGATACAAGGGATTGGTCACCAATGAAATACAAGAATTCAAAACTCAAAACGTCAGTAACATTATCCACCAAGGAGGTACAATTCTAAAGACCGCCCGTTGTAAGGAATTCACCACCTCAGAAGGACGAGCTTTGGCTTATGAGAACATGAAGAAGGAAGAAATCGATGCACTCGTAGTTATTGGAGGAGACGGTTCACTCACAGGAGCACGTATCTTCGCACAAGAATACGACATCCCTTGCATCGGTCTTCCTTGTACAATCGACAATGACCTCTATGGCACTGATACAACCATCGGATACGACACAGCCTTGAATACCATTCTTGATGCTGTGGACAAGATTAGAGACACAGCCACCTCACACGAACGTTTGTTTTTTGTTGAAGTAATGGGTCGCGATGCAGGTTTCCTTGCATTGAATGGCGCTATTGCCGCAGGAGCCGAAGCAGCCATCATCCCTGAATTCAGTACAGAAGTTGACCAATTGGCAGAATTCATCAAAAATGGTTTCCGTAAATCAAAGAATAGCAGTATTGTGCTCGTAGCTGAAAGTGATATTACTGGTGGAGCCATGGCCTTGGCCGAACGTGTAAAGAATGAATATCCTCAATATGACGTACGCGTATCCATTTTAGGACATTTGCAACGCGGCGGGCGCCCTACAGCCCACGATCGTATTATTGCAAGCCGTATGGGCGTAGCCAGTATCGAAGCTTTAATGGAAGGGCAACGCAATGTCATGATTGGCATAGAACATGATGAGATTGTCTATGTACCTTTTACAAAAGCAATCAAAAATGACAAACCTATCAAGAAAGAATTGGTGAATGTCCTGAATTCACTCTCCATTTAAAGATGGAATATAACCGTTTTACATAATCCGCATAGAATCTGATTCAAATCTATCTCATCAGTTTTATGCGGATATTCTTTTTAACCACTTATTTTTCCCTTTATTCAACCAATAAAAAAAGGGTAATTAATATCATTTATTTTATTTATATACATAAATCCAAGGAGCATATAGGGGATTTTCTATCCAATAGCCACTTAAAAAGAGGGAAAATTTCACTTTTGAGGCCTATTTCCCTTTTTTATCATTAAAAATCTGTGGACATCATTCAAATTCAGCGTAATATTGCACTCGAAATCAAAAAACAAAACGAGTTATTTTCTATTAATTACTTTATCTGTATGAAAACTTTAGAGTTTAAAACTGAATTGCTCGCCATTCAAGATGAATTGCTGCGATACGCTTACAAATTGACTGCTGACACAGAGGAAGCTAATGATTTGCTACAAGAGACCTCTCTGAAAGCCTTGGATAACGAAGAAAAGTTTGAACCAGACACCAATTTCCGAGGTTGGATGTACACTATCATGCGCAATATTTTCATAAATAATTATAGGAAACAGGTACGCGACCAAACTTTCATTGATCATACAGACAACCTTTACCACATTAACCAATCCAAAGACATGGCATTTGATAGCACCGAAGCAGCTTACGATTTAAAAGAAATTCGCCGTGCAGTCAACCGTCTTCCCAAGGAGTATCGTATTCCTTTTTCCATGCACGTTTCAGGGTTCAAATATCGGGAAATAGCAGATAAATTAGGATTACCATTAGGTACAGTCAAAAGCCGCATTTTCTTTACTCGACAACGATTACAGATGGAATTAAAGGATTTCAGATAATTAGGTTCTTATCATAGAACAATGTGGTTGGGTATTCTCTGACATAACGTCAAGAAAATATTCAGCCACATTTCATCTTGAAACATCATAAACAAATCTTTATACTAATGTGTAAAAAAAGAATAAAAGATAACAGAAAAAGGAACATCCATTAATAAGTTTGCTACATTTGTACACAAATCACTTCGTTGAATCTGTTACATATATGAAACGACTCATCCTCACCCTTTTATTTATCACCACAGGATTTACTACCCTATCGGCACAAGGCTATAACCAACTTTGGACAGAAATACAAAAGTATGAAAAGGAGAATCGCCCACAATCGGTCATAACTACCGCACAAAAGATTTTCCGTAAAGCACAAAATGAACGCCTTGCGCCACAGATGATGCGTGCTTATCTGACGGCGATGGCACATCGTACCCATTTGAGTACAGACAGTTTTTATGTCGATATAGCCGGATTGGAGAAATGGGTGTCCAACCCCATTACCCCTATCAACGATGCCGCTGTATTGCACTCATTACTGGGAAGCATCTATGCATATTCTGCCCAAGGAAGATATGACAATAAGGTCATCGGGATTCTGCCGGAAGATATGAGTCAATGGACACAACTGATGTATAACCAACGCTCTTTTGACCATTTCATCGCATCGGTCAACCAATTGGAGAAGTTGCAAGGATATTCTACACTCAGTTATGCCCCCATTACCTACTCTGGCAAATGGAGTGAGATGTACCAGCATGACTTGATGCACCTTATTGGCCGACGGGCGGCTTTCGGCATAAAAGAGTTGGAGCCAACGTTGAGCCGTGCCTATAAACAGACAGAGTGGAAAGCGTTCAATTTGGATTACGATCAATTTCGTCGCGACACGCTCATTGCGGTCTCTGCTTATGATTGTCCTGCCCAAACAATGCGTATTTTCCAACGTATGTTGACTTTATTAGAAACAACGGATAAGGGTGAAGGATGGCTCAGTATGGAGCAAAACAGGCTGAACGTCATTCCCCAATATGCCCGCGATGAAGACAAATGTTTGCAATTGTTTTATGGCTTGAAAGAAACATTCAAGAATAGTGACCTTTGTGGAAGTTTGTGCTATGACATAGCCTCCATTTACAGACGACAAGGTAAAGATGCTGAAGCATTGGCGATTCTGCGCGAGGGTATAGCCCATTATCCAAGCTATGGAGCTATCAACCAGTTGTATAACATGGAGAAAATGATTCTCCAACCAATGTTGTTTGTGCAAGGTGCTTCGCTTCACCATTATCCTGGCGACACAGCCAATTTACGTGTCTATCATCGGAATCTGAACGGCTTTACCGTCTGGCTACGTCGCATCAACTGCCCATTGGACACACTCCGCGAATACACTTATAATGCCGAGGGTTTGAAAAAGTACAGCAAATTCTATGGCGAGCAAAAATACGCCCTTCTGCGCGATAAGGAGTATAGACAACAAGATACTATCGTGCCTCTGCCCTTGCCCAAAGAGGCCGGAGCCTATTTGATAGAGACTATCGCCAATGGGAAAGGCTCCAATCTGAGTTATTTCTACGTATCTCCCTACAAATTGGTATCACGAAGTTTGCCTGGTGACCTTGTCGAATATGCAGTGCTCGATGTCCGAAGTGGGCATCCTATTGCGGATGCGACCTTGCAAACAGCACGATACGACCATAAAAAGAAACAGATTATCCCCGTAGAGAGCAAACGGACGGACAAATATGGGTGTGTCACAATGCAAATGGAACCATCGTACGACCTTGTACGTGCGAGTACCGTTGCAAACAAAACCATGCCCTATGTGCCTAAAAACTATCATTCAAAATGGACTCAACCAAATGGGAAAAGGAGATTTTATACCCGTTTGTTTTCCGATCGCACTCTTTTCCGACCGGGACAAACTATATATATAAAAGGTATAAGCCATTGGTTGTTACCCAATGATAGTATATGGGCTGCCAAAGGAGAGGAACTCGAACTGGCTTTAAAGAATCCCAGAGGAGAAATCATCGAAAAGAGAATGGTGAAGAACAACGAATTCGGTTCATTCAACGCAGAGTTTGTATTGCCTACGGATGGGTTGAACGGTTCATACAGAATAGAAGTTCTCGGAGGAGAATCTCACCAAAGCACAATACTATTTTTCCGTATGGAAGAATACAAACTTCCTACCTTTGAAGTAACTTTTGATAAGGTGAAAACGGCATACGCCATTGGTGATACGGTCACCTTGACGGGGCAAGCTCTTACCTATAGCGGTGTGCCGGTATCAGAAGGCAAAGTAAGTTATACCGTGCGCAAGAACTATTACGGATGGTTGCGCGGATGGACAGACTATCGGGATGGTGAAGAAATGATGGATGGAGAAACTGTCACAGATAGTGACGGTCGTTTCTGCATCAAAATCTATCTGAAAGAACATCCCGATAAAGAAATGTTGTGCTGGTGGCGAAATGAATATGCCATTACGGGGGCGGTAACATCACCCTCCGGCGAGAGCCAGGAGGCACGGACAAGCTTGACTCTGAGCAGTATTCCGTTAGAATTGGGTATTATTCAGGCGAACTCCCATTGGATGAAAGGGAAACCTCATCCACTGACATTCAGGGTTACGAATTTGAGTGGGGAAGAAGTGGACACGGAAGTGGATTACCGCATTTACCAGACAAATGAGGATGGAGATGAAAAGAAAGGCAAGTTGGTTCATCAGGGAAGAACAACCTCCAATCAACAAACGGCTTTTGATTTTATCGACAAACTGCCTTCTGCCTACTATAAGATTGTGGCCACCACAACTCTTGCAGGAAAAAAGGATAGTGTAGTAAGTTTCGAAGCCTTTACCCTCTATGCTGAGAATGAGACAAAAGTTCCTTCAGGCACAACCGACTGGGTCAACTGGTTAGAAGTTAAAGTGGACACCAATCAACCTGCCCGCCTGCAATTCGGTACACGTGAGAAGGATGCCTATATCCTGATGGATGTCTTCTCCGAGACGAAGCGTATTGATAGCCGCCGTTTTTATATGTCTGATACTGTACAGACTTTCACCTTCGACTACCAGCCCGAGTACGGCAACTGTATGTACGTCAATGTCATGTATGTAAAGAATGGAAGCGTCTTAAACTATACCCAAAGGTTAGCCAAGAAAGAACCCGAAAAGAAATTGGTATTGAAGTGGGAAACTTTCCGCAACAAGTTGAAACCCGGTGCTCAAGAGGAATGGATATTGAATGTGACCCACCCCGATGGCTCCCCTGCCGATGCAGAACTGTTGGCCTCCATGTATGATACCGCGCTGAACCAGTTGGGCAAGCAGCCATCATGGTCCTTTGGTGTCAATTTTATGCGTACGATATATGGCTCT
Source organism: Phocaeicola sp. (assembly GCA_045545095.1). Taxonomy (GTDB): domain Bacteria; phylum Bacteroidota; class Bacteroidia; order Bacteroidales; family Bacteroidaceae; genus Phocaeicola_A. The sequence continues at coordinate 39,975 of JAZQAG010000051.1, forward strand.
CCCCGATGGTTTGGCCTTGGCTTCCGTTATCCGGATACCCGCATCAATTTTGACCTGTTGACCAAACGGGTGCCTAACCAATGGAGATACGATGGCTTTGCCGAACGGTATTTCAACTTCAATATTGCACTCTTCCGCAAACGTGCCAAAGAAGAATCCTGGATGGTAGGTGCAAGCAGAGCTTTATCCATGACTACTGCCACGAATGCCAGATTCAACACTCGGACTGATTCAGATATTATAGAATCCCAAGCCAATGGGGTTTTGGAAGAGGTTGCTGCCAGCACACAAAGAGCGAAGAGGGATGCAAAGCCTCTACCCGAAGGTATGCAACTACGCGAAGGTTTTACAGAGACGGCATTCTTTCAGCCTCATCTGCGCACAGACTCAACGGGCCATGTGAAGATTGCCTTTACTTTACCTGACAACTTGACGCGCTGGCACTTCCGTGCATTGGCACATACCCGACAAATGGAGTATGCGACACTTGAGGACTTTGCCACTGCCCAACGTGAGTTTATGATACAGCCCAACCTTCCACGTTTTGTCCGTTCGGGCGACGAGACAACCATCAGTGCCATAATCAGCAATCTGACAGATGAGGGGATAAAAGGTACTGCCCGTTTGGAGTTGATTGACCCGATGACCGAACGGGTGATGTTGACCCGTAAAGCGAAATTCAATGTCCAAGCAAAGGAAACCGCCACAACGACTTTCACCTTCACGGTAAAGGACAATATTGTCTCCCTGCCTGTTTGTCGCATTGTGGCCGAAGGTGACAGATTCAGTGATGGCGAGCAACGCTATCTGCCCATACTGACCGATAAAGTTTGGATAACAGAGAGCCTGCCGTTGATGTTGGATGGGCCTGGCAAGGTGGAAGAGTCACTTGGCCATCTCTTTAACCACCATAGCCCTACGGCAAGTGACCATAGGCTGACCGTGGAGATGACGGGCAATCCTGCATGGTTGGCCATACAGGCTCTGCCAACAATAGCGACTCCAACCAGTGAAGATGCTTTCTCGTGGGCTGCGGCTTGGTATGCACACAGCATGGCTTCATACATAGCCCAATCGCAACCTGAAATCAAAGCGGTATATGATAACTGGATATCCGAAACAAACGGCAACCAAGTTTTATCAAGTAACCTGCAGAAAAATGAGAATTTGAAAACCCTGTTGCTTGATGAAACTCCATGGGTAACCGAGGCCACCGATGAGGCGGCACAGAAACGGCAATTGGCATTGCTCTTCGACAAGACGAACAGCAGGCAACGCATCACAGGCTATCTGGACAAATTGGAAAGTCTGCAAAACGAGGATGGCGGATGGAGCTGGCGCAAAGGGATGAAAAGCAGCCGCTACGTGACTACATATATTGTAGAACTGATGGAGCGCATAATCCATTTGACAGGCGACGAGCAAGACTACACGACCCGCAGCATGATGGCACAAGCCACCGAGTTTCTCAATCAAGAACTGATGAACGAATACCGTCACTTGAAAGCCTGCGAGGGAAAAAATGAAGAGGCCCACCCTTCGGAGCAAGCACTGACTTACCTGTGCAGCCAAGCGCTGAATGGCAAGAGGTACGACAAAGAAATGCAAAAAGCTGTTGAATATATGGTAAAGCTTTTGCCTGGGCAATTACATGGACTTACGCCCTATGGAAAGGCCAAAGCATCTATAGTGTTGAAACATTACGGCATGAATAAAGAAGCAGGTATTTTACTCTCTTCATTAAAAGAATACTCCACCTATACACCACAGATGGGACGTTTCTTCGACAATCCGTCAATCATCTTCGGATGGCGCAATCAACGTATCCCTACCCAAGTGGCCGCTATCGAAGCGTTGGCTTTTGCCAAATCCGACACTCTTTGCATCGAGCAGATGAAACAATGGCTACTCATCCAGAAGCAGGCACAAAGTTGGGACAACCCGCTGAACACCGTAGATGCCATACATGCTCTGCTTGTACAAAGTCCCACGTTGTTGAATACCGAAAAGAATACCACACTGATGATTGACGGAAAAATGGTCGAATCAAGCCTTTCGTCCATAGCAGGTATGGACTATCTCAAGCGAACCTACACCACAGAAGAATTGAAGCGCCTTCCCCGCAAGGCCACTATAGAAAAGACAGAGAACGGATTGGCGTGGGGTGCCGTTTATGCCCAATACCTGGAGGAGATGAAGAGTGTCACCTCGACCTATACCGGACGGACGGAAACCGCTTACGGACAAGCTCTTGGCCAACCATTGAGCATCGAACGCACATGGATGGTAGAACGAATGACAAACGGGCAAAAGAGTTGGGAGCCTGTAACGGAAAAGACAACATTGCACATCGGTGATAAAATCATCTCGCAACTCACAATCCGTACTGACCGGGCTATGGACTTCGTGCAGATAAAGAATGGCCGTGCCGCTTGCCTTGAGCCTGTAAACAGCGCTTCCGGATACCGTTTCCATGGAGGTGTCGGTCATTATTGTTCGGTGAAGGATGCCTCTACGCTCTATTTTATCGACCACCTTCCCAAGGGTGTTTGTACATTAGAGGAGACCTTCCGTATTGACCGCATCGGACAGTATCAGGCTGGCATTGCCTCCGTACAATGCGCTTATGCTCCGGAGTTTGTCGGGCACACAGCGGGAATGCAGTTCGCAGTCCGAGCATATTAATGACATGTCGCTTCTTATCGCTCTGCCACTCTTCTGCCATTCTTTTGGCAGCAGACTACAACCGGCTTGGCAGGACGCTACAGGTGGCTTGGCAGGATGCTACAAGTGGCTTGGCGGTCTTCTGTCAACAGCGTGGCAGAATAATGGCAGCGTTGTGTCGGTATAGTTGGCATAAAGTTTCTTTTACAAAAAAGGAGTGAAATAATATTAATCGAAGGATAAAGAGACGTAGCGGATTTAAATAAATTTGTACCTTTGAGACCTATTATTGTAAAAACAGGACAAAACATATACCGAATTGCTATGAACAAACGGACAAAATGGTGCCTGACGGGTGCCATCATTATCGGATTGGCGGGTTGGGGCATCTGGTCACAGCTTCCCAAGGAAAACGAAGAACTGCAATTGGCAGACAAAGTACAAAACACAAGAAGTGGGCGCAAGGCGCTGAATGTGACAGCAGAAGTCATCAAGCCACGCTCGCTTACCGATGAAATTGTTATCAGTGGCGAATTGATACCTGACGAAGAGGTAAGTCTTTCATTCGAAAGTTCCGGAAAGATTGTGAGTATAGATTTTACGGAAGGCTCTTATGTAAATAAAGGCCAATTGTTGGCCAAAGTGAACGATGGCCCCCTGCAGGCACAATTGAAGAAACTCGAATCACAATTGCAACTTGCTCAAGACCGCGTATATCGTCAAAGTGCCCTATTGGAAAAAGATGCAGTCAGCAAGGAAGCATACGAAGAGGCACAGACCAACTTGGCTTCGTTGAAGGCTGACATTGAATTGATGAAGGAGAACATAGCACAAACCGAACTGCGTGCCCCATTCGACGGCATCATCGGATTGCGACAAGTCAGCGAAGGTAGTTATGCCTCCACCGGTACGGTAGTGGCCACACTTACCAAGATTACTCCTTTAAAAATTGAATTTGCCGTACCCGAACGCTATGCCAGTGTCATTAAACCGGGCATGAACCTCACGTTCAAGATGGAAGGGCATCTGGAAAGTTTTCCTGCACGCATCTATGCTACCGAATCAAAAGTAGATAGGATCACGCATACGCTGCCTGTACGTGCCCTCTATGCCAACAGTCGTGGTGAACTGCTTCCCGGCCGATTCACAAATATACATTTGAAGACACAGGAAATCAGTGATGCCATTGCCATACCTACCGAAGCTATTGTCCCCGAGATGGGAGTGGACAAAGTGTTCCTATATAAGAATGGTAAGGCTCAACCTACAGCCATCACCAAAGGAATCCGCAACGAAGCTCGCGTACAGGTATTGACAGGTTTGAATTATGGCGACACCGTCATTACTTCAGGAACCATGCAGTTACGTACCGGATTGGCCGTTACGTTGGATGAAGTAAAATGAAGCCCCTCTAACTCCCCCGACTGGGGGAGAACTAAATACTAAAACTAAATTGTACATTGTAATTGGTACATTGTAAATGCACTAAATTGTACATATAAATTCATAATTTAGCGTAGCTCAAATGAATATATCAGAACTTAGCATACGTCGTCCGGTACTATCTACCGTAATGACATTGGTCATTCTGTTGTTCGGACTTATCGGTTACAACACGTTGGGTGTGCGTGAATATCCATCGGTAGATAACCCTATCATCTCTGTAAGTTGCTCTTATCCGGGAGCCAATGCCGACGTTATTGAGAATCAGATAACCGAACCCCTCGAACAAAACATTAATGGTATCCCGGGCATTCGTTCGCTGACAAGTGTCAGCAGTCAGGGAAGTAGCCGCATCACCGTTGAGTTTGAACTTTCTGTCGATCTGGAAACTGCAGCCAACGATGTGCGCGACAAGGTATCACGTGCCCAGCGTTTCCTGCCTCGCGACTGTGACCCTCCCACGGTGTCAAAAGCCGATGCTGACGCCATGCCCATTCTGATGGTGGCCATCCAAAGCGATAAACGTTCACTGTTGGAAATCAGTGAGATTGCAGATTTGACAGTGAAGGAACAACTGCAAACTATCCCAGATGTGAGTAGTGTAAGCATTTGGGGAGAGAAGAAATACTCCATGCGCCTGTGGCTCGACCCCATCAAGATGTCCGGTTATGGCCTGACTCCAATGGATGTGAAAAATGCTGTTGATCGTGAAAACGTTGAATTGCCTTCGGGAAGTATTGAAGGTAATACGACCGAGCTCAGCATCCGGACGTTAGGACTTATGCACACCGCACAAGAGTTTAACGACCTTATCATCAAAGAGGACCAAGGACGCATTATCCGCTTCAGCGATATTGGACGTGCCGAAGTGGAGGCCCGCGACATCAAAAGCTACATGAAGATGAACGGAGTCCCCATGGTGGGTGTAGTTGTTATCCCTCAGCCTGGTGCCAATCATATTGAAATTGCCAATGCCGTTTACGAGCGTATGAAGACCATGGAAAAGGATCTTCCCGAGGATGTGAAATACACCTATGGATTCGACAACACCAAGTTCATCCGTGCCTCTATTGCCGAAGTGGAGGAGACCGTTTATGTAGCCTTCATGCTGGTTATGGTCATCATCTTCCTATTCCTGCGCGACTGGCGTGTCACACTGGTCCCCTGTATCGTAATCCCCGTATCGCTCATCGGTTCATTCTTTATCATGTATATAATGGGATTCTCCATTAATGTGCTCTCCATGTTGGCCGTGGTGTTGGCTGTAGGATTGGTTGTGGACGATGCCATTGTAATGACGGAGAACATTTACATCCGTATCGAGCGGGGAATGAACCCTATGGAGGCAGGAATCGAAGGTTCGAAAGAGATCTTCTTTGCCGTTATCTCTACTACGGTAACTCTGGTGGCTGTATTCTTCCCTATTGTTTTCATGGAGGGAATGACCGGACGACTCTTCCGCGAGTTCAGTTTTGTGGTATCGGGAGCAGTTATCATTTCTTCGTTTGCCGCTCTTACATTTACCCCCATGTTGGCCACCAAATTATTGAAGAAACGCGAACAGAAGAATTGGTTCTACCGCAAGACAGAACCCTTCTTCGAGGGACTGAATAATATTTATGCCCGTGGGTTGGATTTCTTCCTGCGTTATCGTTGGATTTCAATCATCATCTTTGTTGTTACATTGGGGCTTATCGGCTGGTTATGGAATGCCGTACCTGCAGAAATGGCACCACTTGAAGACCGTTCACAAATTAGTATCAATACCCGCGGCCCGGAGGGCATCACTTACGAATTCATCCGCGACTATACAGAAGATATCAATGCTTTGGTCGATTCTCTTGTTGATGATGTACCTGCCGTTACCGCTCGTGTTTCCAGTGGTTCGGGTAACGTACGACTCACTTTGAGCGACATCCGTGACCGCAACTATACTCAGATGGAATTGGCCGAAAAGATTTCTGCCGCTGTACGCAAAAAGACTAAAGCCCGTGCTTTCGTACAGCAACAGTCAACTTTTGGCGGACGCCGAGGAGGTATGCCCGTACAATATGTACTTCAGGCTACCAACATCGAAAAGTTGGAAAAGATTCTGCCCATATTCATGGAGAAGGTTTATGAAAGCCCAGTCTTCCAAATGGCTGATGTGGATTTGAAGTTCAGCAAGCCCGAAGCGCGAATCAACATCAACCGCAACAAAGCCAGTGTGATGGGTGTCAGCACCAAAAACATCGCACAGACGTTGCAATATGGATTGGCAGACCAACGAATGGGTTACTTCTACATGAATGGAAAGCAATACGAGATTGTGGGTGAAATCAATCGCCAGCAGCGCAACAAGCCCGTTGACCTGAAATCCATCTATGTGCGTAGCGACAAGGGAGAAATGATTCAAATGGACAACCTCATAGACTTGGAAGAAGGTATTGCCCCTCCGAAACTTTATCGCTACAACCGTTTTGCATCAGCCACCGTTTCTGCAGGTTTGGCTGACGGGAAAACCATCGGTGATGGTTTGGACGAAATGGACCGGATAGCCGAAGAGGTCTTGGACGACACCTTCCGCACAGCCCTTTCGGGTGACTCTAAAGAGTATCGCGAGAGTTCCTCCAGCCTGATGTTTGCTTTCATATTGGCCCTAGTTCTCATCTACCTGATTCTGGCTGCCCAATTCGAAAGTTTCAAGGATCCACTCATCATCATGTTTACCGTACCATTGGCCGTGGCCGGTGCACTCGTGTTTATGGCCATTGACGGACAGACAATGAACATCTACAGTCAGATTGGAATCATCATGCTTATCGGTCTAGTAGCCAAGAATGGTATCCTCATCGTAGAGTTTGCCAACCAGCGTCAGGATAATGGCGAGAATCGTTTTGATGCCATCCGCATGGCCTCCATCCAACGACTGCGCCCCATCCTGATGACCAGTGTATCTACCATCCTCGGACTTATTCCTTTGGTCTATGCCACTGGCGAGGGAGCAAACGGACGTATAGCTATGGGTGTGGCCGTAGTTGGTGGCATGTTGGTGTCCACCCTACTTACCCTCTTCGTGGTACCGGCTATATACCTATATATATCTACCGACCGTTCTAAAAAAGCAGACATTACCCTGGAGGATAAAATACAGTAAGGTTCAAGCCCATAAAAATCAAGACTTATGAAATTAAGACATTCTATCAAACATATCAGCATATACGCAGCATATTTTTGTACTATTCCTATACAAGCACAACAGATATATACCCTGCAATCTTGTTTAGAGGAAGGATTAGAGAATAATTATTCCCTACGCATCGTACGTAATGAAGAACAGATTGGTCATAACAATGCGACCATATCCAATGCCGGTTATTTGCCGACTTTGGATTTAAGTGCAGGCTACAACGGTTCATTGGACAATACAGACAGTAAATTACGGAATACGGGAGAAACCTTAACAGAAGAGAATACTTTCGATCAGACTTTCAATGCCGGAGTGAATCTCAACTGGACTCTTTTTGATGGATTTGGAATACAAACCAATTATAAAAAACTAAAAGAAATAGAACAGCAAGGCGAAACTCGAACCCGTATAGCCATTGAGGATTTCATAGCCTCATTAACTGCCGAATACTATAACTTCGTTCAACAAAAGATTCGTCTAAAAAATCTTTTATATGCTGTATCATTGAGCCGCGAACGTTTACGTATCGTTGAGGCCCGATATAATATCGGTAATTTTTCCCGGTTAGATTTGCAGCAGGCCAGAGTTGACTTTAATGCCGACCAGGCCCAATACATTAAGCAGCAAGAACTTTTACATACTTCGCGTATCAGATTGAATGAGTTAATGGCCGTTGGTGACATGAATGGTCCTGTTATTGTAAAAGACACTTTAATAACGCCCAATATAAGCCTTCGTTTTGAGCGGTTATGGAACAACACTTTACGTACCAATGCCTCATTATTGAATGCAGAACATAACCATCGCTTGGCACAATTAGACCTAAAAGCTGTGCAAAGCCGGAATTACCCTTACCTCAAAGTCAATGCTGGATATGGTTATACACATAATAAGTACGACATGGGAACTTACACTACACGTGATAATTTGGGATTAAATTTTGGTGTGACTGTAGGAATAAATCTTTTCAATGGTAATAAACGCCGCGAAAGTAGAAATGCAAAAATTGCCATTGAAAACGCCAAGTTGGGGCAAGAAGAGTTAGAACAAAGTTTAAGAGCTGACTTAATGAATCTGTGGCAAGCATATAGAAATAATATCCGTTTACTGAATTTAGAGCGTGAGAACCTGATTGCAGCTAAAGAAAATCATGAGATAGCACGAGAACGTTATATGTTAGGAAACCTTTCCGGTATCGAAATGCGAGAAGCTCAGAAGAGTCTTTTGGATGCCGAGGAACGTATCTTATCAGTAGAATATGACACTAAAATGTGTGAAATATCACTCTTGCAAATCAGTGGAGGTATTACTCGATACTTGGAATAAATTGCCCAAGTCATTTCAGGAATCTACCTATACCGCATAACAAAATCTGCTACAACCGGAAGGTGATCACTGTATCCCCCAATATACCGGCCACCTAAATGAGTCCGGAAAGGAATAGGTATGCCATACTTTTCATCATTTTCCAAAAGAAATGGAAACGTAGCTATACGCGCATGTTCCCCATGGGTATAAATTCCAGTTTGTTCATCTAACAATGCAGGTGATACCAAAATATGATCTATTGTCTCCCATTTTCCCTGATAAGCGTAAGTCCCAGGAGATTTTCCATGAATCAAGTCAAATAATTGATAAGATTTAGGCTGTGTCTGTGAAGGGATATATTCCGAAATTGTTGCTACTCCCATAGAACGACCAAGTGAAGTATCAATCAAAGCATCATTAAAATCTCCCATTACTATCATACGCAAATCATGCCTAAGAGACGACACGGAGTCTATTGCTTGTTGTAAGACTGATGCAGCCAACCTACGGAACGGATGACTTTGTTTACTTCCTCCACGTCGGGAAGGAAAATGACAAACAAAAACGTCCAATGTATCTGCAGAAGGTAAAATTCCAGTTACGTGAAGAATGTCTCGTGTCGGGCGCATCCCTTCTAAAATGGATACAGCCCGAGAGGCCAACAAGCGAAAACGATCAGATTGATATAACAAAGCGACATCCACTCCCCGTTCATCAGGAGAATTTGTTATCAGATAACTATAACCTGAAGCGAACAATGGAGAACGATATATCAAGTCCATCATCACACTATCATTTTCCACTTCACATAAAGCGACCAAATCTGGCAGACGGGTATCACCAACAGCAGCTATAACCTGAGACAAAGCAACTAATTTCTGACGATACCGAAAACCATTCCAACCTTTGAGTCCTCCTTCCAAATATTCAGTATCATCCTTTAATGTATCATCATGACAATCAAAAAGGTTCTCCACATTGTAAAACATTACCCGTAATGTGTCCGATGGAACTACCGCATTGATCTCACATGAACAAAACAGCCAAAGAGTGAACAGTATCTTACTAATCTTGAAAATAAATTCGTTTGACACGATTGCTGACACTTGTAAGAATTTCATAAGGAATAGTTTCTAATATATCGCTAAGTTCCGTCACTGGCAAATCTTTCCCAAAGACTATAACAGAATCACCCTCTTGACAATCAACCCCTGTCACATCAATCATACACACATCCATACATATATTCCCCACATAAGGAACCCGATGCCCATTGACAAGACAACAAGCATGGCCATTTCCCAATCGGCGATTAAGTCCATCAGCATATCCTATAGGTAAGGTGGCTATACGAGATTTTGTAGCGATTTTCCCTCTACGGCTATAACCGACAGTATCCCCTGCTGGGACATCATGTATCTGCAATATCGTAGTTTTCAGTGTACTGACGTTACTCAACAAAGTATTGTCTATCGGACATACGCCATAAAGTCCAAGGCCGAGCCGCACCATATCCAACTGTGCTTCAGGAAATCGTTGAATAGCTGCAGAATTACATATATGACGCAATATTTTGTGCGGGAAAGCCTTTTGCAATATATCTGCAGATTGAGTAAGTAAAGCATACTGTTGACGACTAAATTCATCAAAATCGGGACTGTCACTACCCACAAAATGGGAGAATATCGAACGGGGGACCACAGAAGATTGATTCATTAAACGTTCGACAACTAAAGAAACATCCTCGGGCAAGAAGCCTAAACGATGCATACCCGTATCTATTTTTATGTGAATAGGGAAATTCGTAATACCTTCTTTTCCTGCAGCTTTTATCAATTCATCCAAAAGCTTGAAACTATACACTTCTGGTTCCAAGCGATAATCAAACATCGTTTTGAATGCCGTTAGCTCCGGATTCATTATGATAATAGGGCAACTAATCCCTGCTTTGCGAAGTTCAACTCCTTCGTCTGCCACTGCCACTGCCAGATAATCTACCTGATGATCTTGCAAAGTCTTTGCTATTTCATAAGAACCAGCGCCATAGGCCGATGCCTTCACCATACAGATTATCTTTACATCCTTTTTCAAGAAATTACGATAATAATTAAGGTTATCAACCACTGCTCCCAAATCTATTTCCAATATGGTTTCGTGGACTTTCAGTTCTAACTGTTCTGCAAGACTGTCAAAATGAAAACGGCGTGCACCTTTCAGCAATATTATTTCATCCCTAAATGATGAAAAGACCTCCGATGCCAAAAACTCTTCTGTAGAAGGGAAGAAATATCCCTCTATAGGGAACAATGATGCTTGAGCCGAAATTTCCGGACCGACACCTATTATTTTATCAATTTTTCGAGTAGCTACCAATCCTGCCACCTTCCTATATAACATTTTAGGAGTCTGCCCAGTCTCTAATATATCCGATAAAACAAGTGTATGTTTCCTCCCTTTCCTATCAGGACGACGAGCTACAAAATCCAAAGCGATATCCAATGAATTCAAGTCTGAATTATAGCTGTCATTGATGATGGTACATCCATGACGCCCCTCTTTTACTTCAAGCCTCATTGCTACAGGTTCAAGATGCAACATACGCTCTGCTATCTGTTCCTGAGGAAGCATCAAATAAAGACAAACAGCCAAACAGTGTATAGAATTCTCTATAGAAGCATCATCAATAAAAGGGATTGAATATTCCCCACTGATTCCAAGATAACGATATTGGATACAGGTTCTTGAATCCAAACGGGATATAGAACTTATATATAAAGGTTTGTCATCATCTTTGACCGACCACGCAATTTCTCCTGCCGGTGTCGGACTTTTAGAGATACAATCACCTATTAATTCATTATCACTATTATATATGATGACATCACAATCCTTGAAAAGTGTCAATTTCTCCATACACTTATCTTGGGTCGAGTCAAAATTCTCCTGATGAGCCCCACCTATTGATGTAAAGACTCCGATAGTAGGATGCAGAATATTTTGTAAAGCATCCATTTCTCCTTTTTCAGAAATGCCAGCCTCAAATATTCCCAACTCTGTCCGTTCATCCATAAGCCACACAGACAATGGGACTCCAATCTGCGAATTATAACTTTTAGGCGAACGGGTCACCCGATATTCTGAAGCCAAGAGTTGATATAGCCATTCCTTCACTATCGTTTTTCCATTACTCCCCGTAATTCCTATCACAGGTATTTCAAACCGCTGTCTATGCATTGCCGCTAATCGTTGCAATGCCTTACGTGTATTCTTTACCTGTAAAAAAGTCGTTGAATCATCAATATCACCTAAATCAGAAGGCACTCGTTCCACCACAAAAGCACGCACTCCTTGATTATACAATTGTGATATATACCTATGTCCATCTGCTCTGGAGGTTTTCAAAGCAAAGAAAAGGGTTGACTCAGGAAAACATAAGGAACGACTATCTGTCAATAGGCGGTCTATCACCATTGAAGTCGAGTTTCCTATGACATTCGCCCCCAGAATATCTGCTATTTGTTGAATTGTGTATGTCATTATTATATCGTTGTTCACTATTCCGCTTCAAAGTTCGGATATTTTGCTTTATGTTGTTTTATTCTTAACTCTATTTGACATAAAAACCGTCTATAATTCTCCGAATCGGGATTAAACGGCCTATGTTGCCGTGCCTTACAGATTTCTTGCCACTCTTTTACACACCGACGAGTGGTATCCGAAAAGAAAGCTTCCATAAAACGTTGCCATATATATTCTACAGCCACAGAAGAGGGATGCAGCATATCCTCTGCATAGAATCTATAATCCCGCAATTCATCCAACATGATTTCATAGGCTGGGAAATAGGAACAACATTCCGGCATTTCAGTGACCAATTGGTCTATCGCCAAAAGGAGCACCGATTTGCTTAGGGTATTTGCAGACATTCCATCACGTCGATGACGTATAGGACTGACTGTAAAAACTATTTTTACAGTCGGATTAATTGGCATGATTACATTTTTTATCAAATCTCTGAATTCCTCTACCACACTCTCAACATCAAGTCTGTATCGGGTAAAGCATGAGTCTGGCATCTTATGACAATTGCCCACGATAGCCCCTTCTGCCGAACCATATTTATAGACATAAGAAGTCCCCAACGTGAGAATCAACACTAACCCCGGCGCTTGACTTAATAAAGTTGCCGACACCAACCTGTCATTAATCAGTTTTATACATTCCTCTATTTTCGGGGCCGAGAATCGACTATGATGCATCAAACTGTGCCACACTCCCCCATATTCAACCAATTCTACATCATCTGTCGTATATATACGCGAACCGAAAACCTGTCTGAGAGCATGAGATATTGACATTGGATTATACAATACCCCAAAAGGATTTACATCACAACGCATTCCGTTTTTGGACAAACGTTGACCAATATGTTCACTGAAGCAAGACCCCATCACCATTATGGGATGTCCAACCTCCAATTTAGGAGTCGTAGAAGGTAGTTCTACCGAGGTAAAGAAAGCATTATGCATACGAATATGAGAAAAAAACAGTGCAAAAGTAAACATATTAAGGTTATTTTGCTACATTTGCACGATTATTTGTAGCTATAATGAGTGAGAATATCCTATATAAACACTTACAAGACATCCAAAACCCGGATGACTTGAAGAAATTATCTCTGGAACAACTGCCTGAGCTATGCGATGAACTCAGGCAGAAAATCATTGACGAAGTCTCCATAAATCCAGGACATTTTGGTTCCAGTTTAGGAGTCGTGGAGCTGTCTGTTGCCCTCCATTACGTTATGAATACACCTTACGACCGTATTATTTGGGATGTTGGACACCAAGCTTATGGACATAAGATTCTGACTGGTCGGCGCGATACATTCTCTACCAATCGTCAATTCGGAGGAATCAGGCCATTTCCTTCTCCTGAAGAGAGCGAATATGACTCTTTCATAGGAGGACATGCCTCAAACTCAATTTCTGCAGCATTGGGAATTGCTGTTGCCGCCAAACGCAAAGGTGAAAACAACCGACGTGTTGTTGCCGTAATTGGTGATGGCTCCATGAGTGGTGGATTAGCTTACGAAGGCCTTAATAATGCCTCTATTACGCCCAACAATTTGCTCATTATCTTGAATGATAATGATATGGCCATAGACCGTAGCGTGGGTGGAATGAAACAGTACTTGGTAGATCTTAATACCTCTTCATGGTACAATACCTGGCGTTACCGCATTTCTCGGAAACTCATACAATGGGGATGGATAAATGAAAAGATGAAACGCAGGATTCTGCGATTCAACAACAGTCTCAAATCGCTATTTTCCAATCAACAAAATGTATTTGAAGGACTGGATATCCGCTATTTTGGCCCTATTGACGGACACGATGTCAAGAATCTGGTCCAAGTACTTCGCACCATTCGCGATATGGAAGGTCCCCGCTTATTGCATATCCACACGACCAAGGGTAAAGGCTTTGCCCCTGCAGAACAAGCTGCCACTCTATGGCATGCTCCGGGTATGTTCGACAAAGAGACAGGAGAACGTATCATCGCCGACACCAAAGGACTCCCCCCACTCTATCAGGATGTTTTTGGGCATACATTATTGGAATTGGCTCAAAATAATGAACATATTGTAGGAGTAACCCCTGCTATGCCCAGTGGATGTTCAATGAACATACTCATGAAAGCCATGCCTGAACGTGCCTTTGATGTAGGCATAGCCGAAGGGCATGCAGTCACCTTCTCCGCAGGAATGGCCAAGGAAGGCATGATTCCTTTCTGCAACATTTATTCCTCTTTTATGCAAAGAGCTTATGACAACATTATACATGATGTTGCCATATTAAAGTTGTCGGTAGTACTCTGCTTGGATCGGGCAGGTTTGGTTGGCGAAGACGGTCCGACACATCATGGAGCTTTTGATATGGCCTACCTCAGACCGATACCTAACCTTACTATTTCTGCCCCCATGAACGAAATGGAACTTCGCAATCTGATGTTTACGGCCCAATTGCCAGACAAAGGACCTTTTGTCATCAGGTATCCGCGGGGACGTGGAGTATGTCCCGACTGGAAATGTCCATTCGAAGAAATACCCGTCGGCAAAGGACGCCTACTGAAAGCGGGTACAGACATTGCAGTATTGTCTATTGGCCATATAGGGAATGCCGTTTCCAAGGCTATCCAACAGTTTGAACAAGCGACAGGAAAATCCGTTGCTCATTATGACATACGTTTTCTCAAGCCTTTGGACGAAGAACTTTTAGAGCAAGTAGCCAAGACCTTCACACATATCCTGACTGTAGAGGACGGGATTCTGAATGGAGGTATGGGTAGCGCAATTATGGAATATATGGCCGAACACGGATACACCCCTCATATATACCGTATAGGCATTCCAGACCAATTTGTGGAACATGGAACGATACAGGAACTACATACCCTCTGCCACATGGATGTGGAAAGCATTTACAACAAACTGTCAACTATTGCAGAATCAATATGAAGATAATCATCGCTGGAGCAGGTGAAGTGGGTACACACCTTGCCACGCTGCTATCTAAAGAGAAGCAAGACATCACCCTAATGGACGAGAGCGAAGACAGGCTCAGCAAATTGGATAAGGATTTTGATTTGATGACCGTTGTCGCTTCCCCATCATCCATTGTCAGTTTGAAGAATGCGAATGTAGCCAATGCCGACCTTTTCATTGCAGTCACTCCTGATGAAAGTCGGAATATGACGGCCTGCATGATAGCCCATAATTTGGGAGCCAAGAAGACCGTTGCCCGAATAGACAACCATGAGTATCTGCTCCCCAAGCATCAGCAATTCTGGAAGGAATTGGGTATAGATTCACTCATTTTCCCTGAGATGTTAGCAGCTAAAGAGATTGCAGATGCAGTCAGGATGAGTTGGATACGCCAATGGTGGGAGGTACGTGGCGGCGCCCTTGTATTGATCGGGATAAAACTGCGGAAAGGAGCCGAAATCTTAGACATCCCTTTGATGGAACTTGGACAATCCCAGACTCCCTACCACATTGTAGCCATCAAACGCGGAAACGAGACCATTATACCCCGAGGAACTGACTCCATTCATGAAAACGACATTGTCTATTTCATGACCACAAAGAAGCATATTCCATACATCCGTAAGATATCAGGAAAAGAACAGTATCCGGATGTACGTAATGTCATGATTATGGGTGGAGGACGCATCGCTGTACGTGCAGCCCAGATAATCCCCGATGATATCCGCATGACCATTATAGAAAGCAACCGTCATCGTTGTAATCGCCTGACAGAACTCGTCAGCGACAAAGTTTTGGTCATCAATGGTGACGGGCGCGACATGGGTCTTTTAATGGAAGAAGGTTTGGGAGACACTGACGCATTTGTTGCTTTGACGGAAAATTCCGAAACCAACATCCTTGCATGCCTTGCAGCCAAACGTTTAGGTGTAAGCAAGACCGTTGCAAAAGTGGAAAATCTTGATTATATCAACATGGCCGAAAGTCTGGATATTGGCACTATCATCAACAAGAAACTGATTGCAGCCAGCCATATTTATCAGATGATGCTCGACGCAGATGTCAGCAATGTCAAATGTCTCACCTTGGCCAATGCAGACGTTGCAGAGTTCACGGTCAAAGAAGGAGCATTCATCACCAAGAAGCCTATTAAGGACCTCAGACTCCCCAAAGGAATTACACTCGGTGGACTCATCCGCGATGATGAAGGGCAACTCATCAACGGAAATACAGTCATTCAAGCAGGGGACCATGTCGTAGTCTTCTGTATGGGATTGATGATAAAACAGATAGAAAAGTATTTCAACTAAGCGACAGACACCAATCCTAAGCATTCATAGTACTAATCCTTCATCTTACAAAAAAGTGATAAACAAGAAAATCATATGGCGCGTACTCGGATATTTGCTCTACTTGGAAGCAATACTGTTGTCCGCATGCTCAGGATTCGGCTTTTACTATCAGGAGAATGACTGTTACGCATTTCTCATATCAGCAGCCATTACAGCCTTAGCCGGTGCCCTATTCACCTATCAAGGACGTGGTTCAGAAAGACGGTTCAGCCGACGGGACGGATACATAGTTGTCAGTCTCTCCTGGATTCTGTTCTCTCTGTTTGGAATGCTGCCTTATTATATAAGTGGGCACATACCTTCCATCACAGATGCATTCTTCGAAACCATGTCAGGTTTCACCACCACTGGTGCCACAATTCTGAACAATATAGAGTCACTACCTCATGGTTTGTTATTCTGGAGGAGTATGACCCAATGGATTGGAGGTTTAGGAATCATCTTCTTTACTATTGCCGTCCTTCCCGTTTTTGGAGTTGGCGGAGTACAATTGTTTGCAGCAGAAGCGACAGGTCCCAGACACGACAAAGTGCATCCCCGTATAGAGGTGACTGCCAAATGGATATGGAGCATCTACTTGGGACTGACCATTGCAGAAACGCTACTTCTCTCATACGGAGGTATGGGGTGGTTTGACAGTGTATGCCATTCACTCACCACTACAGCAACAGGTGGCTACTCCACCCGTCAGGACAGTATCGCCTCTTTCAATTCCGTTTATATTGAGTATATTATCACCCTCTTCATGTTCCTTTCCGGAATAAACTTCACCCTATTATTCTATCTGTTATTCAAGGGTAAATTCAAGAAGCTCTTTGGCGACACAGAATTCAAGTGGTATTCAGGAATAGTCATCTCACTGACCATACTCACCACCATCATCTTGTTTTGTTCAAGACCTGGGAATATTGAGGAGTCATTCAGAGAATCCCTCTTCCAAATCATTTCCATCCAGACAACAACCGGTTTCTCCACTTGCGACTATATGTTATGGCCCCCCATCCTATGGTTCCTGCTCGTCATTGTCATGTACTGTGGAGCATGTGCCGGTTCCACAAGCGGCGCCATCAAATGTGTACGCATAGCCATGCTGTTGAAAGTCGTCCGAAACGATTTTCAGCGCATCATCCATCCCAATGCCATCATACCTTTACGAATCAATGGCCAGGTAGTACACTCCAAAGCAAAGATTACCCTTTTGGCCTTCTTTGCCGTGTACATGATGCTTATATTCATCGGTTGGGGCATCATGATAGCTTTGGGACTCGATTTTATGGAAAGTTACGGAGTGGTAGTCAGCAGCGTGAGCAATATAGGACCGGCTTTAGGTTCGTATGGTCCGGCTTACACTTGGGCCCACATGCCGGATATAGGCAAATGGATATGCTCTTTCCTCATGCTGATAGGTCGTTTGGAACTGTTCAGTATCCTATTGCTTCTTACTCCCGGATTTTGGAAAAGACGTTAAAGCTATTACTGCAGTTCCCATTCAGACGGTTTTGCGAAAGAATGAAAAATTGACACTTCCGTAACTTCTATGTTCCAAGAAATACGGGTGGTTTTCAAAATTATTATCTTTCCCATGTTCCAGAACAAATAATGCATTGTCCTTCAACAGGCTGCTTTGAAAGATTCTATCCGGTATCTCAGCCAACTCTTTCAAAGCATAAGGAGGATCTGCAAAAATAAAGTCAAACTGTTCTGCCGAACGTTCGATATATTTCAGAGCATCTCCGCAGACCGGGATACAACGAGTTGTCTTCACCTCATTCAGCACTTGACAGATAAAGGCATGATGCCGTCTATCTTTCTCTATCGAAACGACCCGAGAACAACCACGCGACACCAGTTCCAGACTTATACTCCCTGTACCGGCAAAAAGATCCAAAGCAGCTATTCCCTCTTCTTCAAAATCTATATAGCCCATCAATACATTGAACAGGTTCTCTTTCGCAAAGTCTGTTGTCGGACGAGCTTTGAATGTACGTGGAACTTCAAACCGACGGCGCTTATATATACCGGAAATTACTCTCATAATAGTTTTAGTTACAACATGCAGAAGTGGATGAAGACAGCAGACTCATAGCAGATTGCCATGTATCAGGGTCAACATATCGTATGGCAGATTTTCCATACGTGCAGGAGTCGAACGGTTAAATTCTGCCACAGGTGTCACGACAGCCACTTTATTCAAGAATCTTTGAAGACGTTCTGCCACCTCCTGTTTTCTGTCCTCCTCACCCACTATGTACAATTCATCTGTCTCCGGATTGAATCCCATCCCCGACCAGGCATTCATTACATAGTAGGCGATATCCTCAACATTATAGCACGAATATGTCACCCCCATCAACAGATGGCTTCGTTCAAAAGCGACCAATGATACCGATTTCCCATGAATACGCAAATACAACCGGCGCGTCCCACTGACACGGTTCTTGTTGGCCAGATGCTCTATCACCGGTGTCACTGTCGCATACAAATGAAACTCCGGATAATATTCACTTAACAGTTGGTAAGCTGTGCGATCCATGGCATACAGAACCACCGCATTGCTTCTGTCCATAATGTCATAGAGTACACATTCACCTCTTCTCAACGGGAGACAGTGTTCATAGATACATTCAGCCTGTTCATCTTCAAACAATTCAAAGGGCACAGTTGTATATGCCGATGTATCCAACAGCACATCCACCCGTTTAAAATTCCCCTGAAGCATCTCATTGGAAGCCAATAAGCGACGCATATTGGCAGTGAGCGAAATTCCTGGTTCTATCTCCAAGGGATAATAAGAAAATGTTGCATAATCCAACGGATCATGCACTGAAAAAGAAAATCCATCCGCACCAAGGCGGATGGATAAAGTATATGGAGTCGTCAATATTTGCTTCGACTTCATCATTTTACTCCCAGTTACCGGCGTTATTGTTAGGCTCTTCAACATCACCAACCTTCAAACCTACATAACGGTCTTGCTTTTCACAAACGTCAATCAAATTCTTGATTTCCTGTTCGTTCAAGCCTTCCAGATAAACGGCATATGGAGTTCTGGCCTCAAACAGATAGAGCGGAGTACCTGAACGGGTAGAGTCCACGCGAGTCTCCATCTCGAACTTGGCACCGTTACCAAACGGCACATAAACCATTGAATCTGCGCTAAACTCTTTTCCGAAAAGAGTATCCTTCAGACTTACAAAGACGGTATCACGGCTGAAGTTTTCCAGACCATTCTTCTTCACTTCATCCCATTTTCCAGTCTTACGGGCCTTTTCAATGATAGCCATTGCTTTAGATTCTGTCAATCCATTCTCCAACTGCTCATCGGTCAATTCACCCTCTTTCTTTACGATGGGCAATTGAGCGTTCTTTACGAAACGAGCCAAAGAATCAAGGTCTTCACAATACCCACCACCGATGATATTACGGTAGTTCACCTGTGCCTCACGGATATTAATCAGGCTGGCAATAACCTCCTTGTCACGGGCATTTTTCTCATTTTCAAACTCAATCGGCCCCATGATACTGCCGTAGCACAGGTAAATCAAAGCGACCACACAGATGGCCAAAACAGAATTAATTAATACTTTCATGATAAAATATAATTTTTTTAGTTTATATTCGTGCCGCAAAAATAGAATAAATTAATCTAATTAACGAACGTTCGAGAACTTTTTTACTTTAAAAAGATGATAAATAGCTATTTTGTAGAACAATTTAAGGAATTTTTCAGCTTCCCGCCTACCCCAGAACAGCAGGAAGCGATGCATCGGTTGAGTTCATTCCTCACTTCCGGACAAAGAGACGAAGTTTTTCTTCTACGCGGATATGCCGGAACAGGAAAGACCTCCCTCATCGGAGCCTTGGTGCGTCTGTTGAAAGCCATCCGGCAACGGGTCATCCTGATGGCTCCGACAGGACGTGCAGCCAAAGTCTTCTCTGCCTATGCAGACTTCCCGGCCTATACCATCCACAAACGCATCTATCGTCAGAACAGCTTTTCCAACGAGACCTCAGCCTATAGTCTCTCCCCCAATCTGCACCCCCATACCTTATATATAGTGGACGAAGCCTCCATGATATCAAACGACGGCCTCTCCGGTTCCACCTTTGGTAGCGGCCGTCTGCTGGACGACCTTATCCAGTATGTATATTCTGTAGAAGGATGCCGCCTGCTGTTGTTGGGAGATACAGCCCAACTTCCCCCTGTGGGCAACGAGGAGAGCCCGGCACTGTCAGCCGAGCAGCTAAAGGGCTATGGATTGGCTGTCCATGAAATGGAACTTACCCAAGTGGTACGCCAAGCCAACGATTCCGGCATACTATGGAATGCCACCAGCCTGCGCCATCTCCTGACCAACGATGATATATACAGTCTGCCCCGCATCAGGACAGCCGGTTTCCCAGATATCCGATACCTCCCGGGCAACGAGCTGATCGAAGCCTTGGAAAGCAGTTATGCCCATGCAGGTATGGACGAAACAATGGTCATCTGTCGTAGCAACAAGCGTGCCAATATCTACAATAACGGTATCCGTTCACGCATCCTTTACCGCGAAGAGGAGCTCAGCAGTGGAGACCTCGTCATGGTTGCCAAGAACAATTATTATTGGTCCGAGCCATACAAGGAGATAGACTTCATTGCCAATGGTGACATTGCCCGCGTACGTCGGGTACGCCGTGTACGAGAGCTTTACGGATTCCGTTTTGCAGATGTCACACTCACATTCCCCGATTACGATGACATCGAGATTGAAGCCAATGTCCTGCTCGACACCTTGCAATCCGAAGCACCATCACTCACTCGTGAACAACAGAACAGGTTATGGGATGCTGTCATGGAAGACTATGCAGACATCCCTCTGAAGCAAGACCGCCTCAAAAAGATGAAGACAGACCCCTATTACAATGCCCTGCAACTGAAATATGCCTATGCCGTCACCTGCCACAAGGCCCAAGGAGGCCAATGGCAGCATATCTATCTGGACCAAGGATATATCACCGAAGAGATGCTCACACCAGAATATTTCCGTTGGCTATACACCGCTTTCACCCGGGCCACCGAGACATTATACCTTGTGAATTTTCCCAAGGAACAGATAAATGGTTAGCGGTTAGCGGTGAGTGGTTAGCGGTGAGTGGTGAGCGGTTAGCGGTTAGCGGTGAGCAAAGTATTCTGTCATCCTGACGATAGGAAGGATCTCCTGTACGTCGGACTTCCCTACCGTCCATCCCAAAGAACGTTCGTATATTAAAAGTGCCAGAGATCCTTCACTACACAAGTTCCGTTCAGGATGACAGAGAAATGTCCGTACCGTATGGTATCCCCTCCCTACTGGGGAGGGTCAGGGTGGGGCTCATCCGCTCAACGTTATCGCACACTCCTCCACCCTTCGGGTCCCCCTCCACCTAACTTAGGGGAGGAGTTGAATACTCCGTACCGTCAGGTCGCTCACCCATCACCCTTCACCCGTCACCCTTCATAGTCCGCTCACCGTTAAAAGCGCAAAGCGCCTCCCTACACTCCTTGCGGTACGCCTTCACCGAGTTGGGAGCCAGACAAGCGGCGCGTGACATCATCTCCACATCATCCAACCCGAGAGCCATCAGGTAGCACATGGTCAGTTTCTTCCGCTCCAGACCACTGTTCGCCAACCGCTCATGCAAAGCCGGATTCTCTTGTTTCAACAATACTTCTAATAAAGGCAGATATTCCGACGGACGGATGTCATAGCGGGAAGTTTCCTCACCCGATTGCCGCAGTTGCAAAAGCATATCCACAGCTATGGGGGCATATCCTTGCAGCATGAAATGTTCTATCCGCAAATCAATCCCGTGAAGATGCTCAGCTTCAACCAGTCTGTCATTCTGTATTTTCAACTGCATCACCATACCCTTCAATTCCTTCTTAAGTTCCGCTTCACTACGATTCTTTTCACGGTTGATCTCCCTCAGGTTCTTGATGTCGGTTTCCAGTTGCGTTATACTATCTCTCAAGCGGCAGATTTCTTCCCGATGTTCTTTCTTCATACCTCCCATCGTGCTCTTCATTCTTTCGACGACTTTGTTCTGCCTAGTCAACAAGCCTTTCAACTGCCCCATCCCTACTCTTGTCTCTGCCAATGAGCTTACAGTTTCAAGCAATTGATGTTCCTTCACCTCCAATTGCTTCCCATATCTCCGCCTCAGCACCTTCACCACATATACCGCCATAGCCGAAACAGCTATCACACCTATGCCCCATCCCCATTGCCAGCGGTGTGCCGTACGATTCTCCTCCTCCAATCGGAAGGCCCTCATCCGATAAGGTATTTCAGCGACCTCTGTCGTCTTGCGCCGCAGGGTGATGTCATTGTCATACCATCGGTAAAGGTCATGGTAGCGTACCGCTTTTTCCAGTTCCCCCAACCGTTTGTGTATCCGGTACAAATGCAGATAGCCTCCACATTGCATCAGGCTGTCCCCACTTTCAAGCAGTTTCTCGGCATAGGGAACTGCTTTTCCATATTCCTTTGTCTCATAATAGAGGGTGGCAAAACAAGAATATACATTATATATATAAGAGGAATCAACGGGATGCTCCTCACTCTCCTTCAATATCTGTTCTGCCTCATCGTATTTCTTACAATTTATTAAAAACGATGCATAATTCTGTAGTAACAGCCCTGCATTCTTGTGCCCGGGCATATTTTGGGCGTGAAGCAATCCAAACTTATAATAGACCTCGGCACTATCCCGTTCATTTATCATTTCATACATATATGCTATTTGGCCACAAGCTGAAATAACATAATGTACAGAATCACCTAGCAGTTTGTAGCTATATGATTTCTTATAATATTTCAAAGCTTCACCAAACAATTCCTGTTTCGCCAATAACAATGCATAATGACTGCATAACAATGCCTTGTACTGATTATCCTCCACTCCCTCGAATGCCTGTTCTCCAGCCACAAAAGCCTCCGCGGCAGCTTCCACCTCTCCATGCTGTTTATGCACCAATCCCTTATATAGCAAA
>JAZQAG010000052.1:0-56029 GCA_045545095.1 Phocaeicola sp.
CGATACAGAAAGAGTTATTTGAAGTTATGCAAAACGCAGAAGACCAAAACACTCTGTATATTGCTAATTCGTAACCCAATACATATTCAACCAAAAGGTCGTTATTCATTCTCAATAATTTAGACCTTTTTCGTAACTTCACGCTACAAAAATACATAATTATATTCAAAAGGCAATCTTATATATCTTTTTTTCGCGGGTGCACCAAAATAAATTTAGGCACGTTTTCTTGACGCTCCTTCTAATCTGGGCTCCACTTTCACACAAAGAATCCGCATAATGCAAAAATGGTTATCCGAAAAGAGTCTTATCGAAGGATAAAACCTAAATTTAGCTTAAAAAAAGCACTTCTTACCTTATTATATAAGTAGGGTTTTACTTTTTTTCCTACTTTTGCGGCCGAATTTAAAAAAAATCCTCAATCAACATGCAAAAAAATCTGGTTATAGTAGAGTCTCCGGCCAAGGCAAAGACCATTGAAAAATTCCTCGGAAAGGAGTATAAAGTATTGTCCAGTTTCGGCCATATACGCGACTTGAAGAAAAAAGAATTCAGCATAGATACAGAAACATTCGAACCTCAGTACGAAATTCCAGCTGACAAGAAGAAGTTGGTGAGCGAATTAAAGACTGAAGCACAAAAAGCCGAAATGGTATGGTTGGCTTCCGATGAGGACCGCGAAGGAGAAGCCATTTCATGGCATCTGTACGAGGTGTTAGGACTGAAGCCTGAAACCACCCGCCGAATCGTGTTCCACGAAATTACCAAAAGTGCCATTCTGCAAGCCATCGAGACACCACGCGAAATAGATGTCAATTTGGTGAATGCCCAGCAGGCACGCCGCGTATTAGACCGCATTGTGGGATTCAAATTGTCCCCTGTTCTGTGGCGCAAGGTCAAACCGGCCCTTTCTGCCGGACGTGTACAGTCAGTAGCCGTACGCCTTATCGTAGAGCGTGAACGGGAGATACAACAATTCGTACCTGAAGCATCATTCCGGGTAACAGCCATATTCAACGTACCCGACTCCAACGGTAACACCACCGAACTGAGAGCCGAGTTGGACAAACGTTTCAAGACCCGTAAGGATGCTGAAGCATTCCTGAAAAAATGCACCGGCTCTCTATATAGCATTGAGGATATTGTTACAAAGCCCGTCAAGAAGAGCCCGGCCCCTCCTTTCACAACCAGTACATTGCAACAGGAAGCTGCCCGTAAGTTAGGATTCACCGTATCACAAACCATGATGGTAGCACAAAGGCTTTATGAAAACGGACACATCACCTACATGCGTACCGACTCCGTAAACCTCTCTTCATTGGCCATCAACACCAGCCGCGAGGCCATCAGGGAACAGATGGGCGAAGAGTATGTCAAGACCCGTCAGTTTGCCACCAAGACCAAGGGTGCCCAAGAGGCTCACGAAGCTATCCGCCCCACTTACATGGATAAGCAGAGTATCGAAGGTACTCCACAGGAAAAGCGTCTTTATACCCTTATCTGGAAACGCACCATTGCTTCACAAATGGCTGATGCCGAACTGGAGAAAACGACTGTAACCATCACGCTGGACAACAGTAAGGAACAATTCATTGCTACAGGTGAAGTAGTGAAGTTCGACGGTTTCCTGCGTGTTTATCGCGAATCATACGATGACGATCAGGAGCAGGAGGGTGAGAACCTGCTTCCCCCATTGGTCCAAGGAACAGCCATCACCTTGAAGGAGATGAATGCCACCGAAAGATATACCCAACATCCGTTGCGATACACCGAGGCCAGCTTGGTACGCAAGTTGGAAGAATTGGGCATTGGACGCCCCTCTACTTATGCTCCCACCATATCTACGATCCAACAACGCGAATATGTAGAAAAGGGAGACAAGGCTGGAGAGACTCGGGAAATTACAGAAATAACCCTGAAGGAAGGGAATATTACTGAAAAAATCCAGACTGAAACTTTCGGAGCAGAGAAGTCCAAGCTGATACCTACCGACACGGGTACAGTGGTCAATGATTTCTTGTTACAATACTTCCCCATGGTGATGGACTATAATTTTACGGCTACAGCCGAAAAGCGTTTTGATGAAGTGGCGGAAGGAGACAAGGAATGGACAGGCATGATAAAGGACTTTTATCAAGAGTTTACCCCCTTGGTGGACGAAGCCATGAGCACCAAGATGGAACACAAAGTGGGTGAACGCATCTTAGGTTCCGACCCTAAGAGCGGCAAGCCTGTATCCGTAAAGATTGGCCGTTTTGGTCCTGTCGTACAGATAGGTACAGCTGAAGATGCAGAAAAACCTCGCTTTGCACAGATGAAGAAAGGCCAATCCATGGACAATATCACTTTGGAAGAGGCACTCGAACTGTTCCGTCTTCCACGTACGTTGGGAGATTTCGAAGGAGAGGTGGTCACCATCGGTGCCGGACGTTTCGGTCCCTACGTACAGCATGATGGCAAGTATATCTCTATCCCCAAGGGTACCGACCCGATGGAAATATCTTTGGAAGAAGCGGTCAACCTTATTTTGGAAAAACGTCAGGCTGAAGTCAACCGTAACATCAAGACATTAGGTGAAGGCGAAGAGATGATACAGATTCTGAACGGCCGATACGGTCCCTATATCGCCTATAAGGGCAAGAACTATCGCATTCCCAAGGAAACTGATCCCACAACCCTGCAGGCTATCCATTGTCTGGCCATCATTGAGCAACAAGAAAAAGAGGGTCCCAAGAAACCGGTTCGGAAAAGTGCTACAAGAAAAAAGTAGTACGGCAATCAGAGAAGTAGAATTTGCATGAGAAGAATCATACTGATAGGCTATATGGGGGCCGGCAAAACCACATTAGGCAAATTGCTGGCCAAGAAGATGGGATTGGAATTCATCGACTTGGATTGGTATATCGAGAATCGTTTTCGTACAACCGTAAGCCAATTGTTTGCCACACGAGGTGAAGAGGGATTCCGCACCATCGAACGGAACATGCTTCACGAAGTGGCCGAGTTCGAGAATGTACTTATCGCATCCGGTGGAGGGGCTCCCTGCTTCTTCGACAATATGGACTACATGAACACGCAGGCTACGACCATCTACCTGAAATCGACGCCCGAAATATTGAGAGCCCACCTGCGCATGAGCAAACAACAACGGCCACTTATAGCCCAAAAGAATGACGAAGAGTTGGATGCATTCATACGCGAATCACTCAACAAGCGCGAACCATATTATTCACAAGCCAAGATTGTCTTTGACATCGGACTATTGAGCAGCGGTAGCCGCATACAGGACGCTGTCGAAAGACTCGAAGAGGCTATCATCAATTACTGATCGGATATTCGAATGGAAAAACTGACCATTATCAAAGTTGGCGGAAAGATTGTTGAAGAGGAGGAAACCCTTCAACGCCTGTTGACAGACTTTGCCGCCATTCCCGGCAAAAAACTTTTAGTACATGGAGGTGGTCGCTCTGCCACCCGTTTGGCCGCCCAGTTGGGCATTGAGAGCCAAATGGTGAATGGGCGCCGTATCACCGATGCCGACACCCTACGTGTGGTGACCATGGTGTATGGCGGTCTGGTGAACAAAAATATTGTGGCCGGTTTGCAGGCTCACGGAGTGAATGCCCTCGGGCTGACGGGTGCCGACATGAACGTCATCCGCTCACACAAGCGCCCGGTGAAGGATGTTGACTACGGCTTCGTAGGCGATGTGGATGAGGTGAATGCCGACTTCCTCGGCAAGCTCATCGGCGAGGGCGTAGTCCCTGTGATGGCTCCCCTCACCCACGACAAGCAGGGACATCTGCTCAACACCAATGCCGACACCATTGCAGGCGAAACGGCCAAAGCGCTGGCCCGTCTTTTCGACGTGACACTGATATTCTGTTTCGAGAAGAAAGGGGTACTCCGCGACGAGAACGATGATGACAGCGTCATCCCCCACATCACCCGTGCCGACTTCGACACCTTAGTGGCCGACGGCACCATCCAAGGTGGCATGATTCCCAAGTTGGAAAACTCTTTCCAAGCCATCGATGCCGGTGTCAGCCGTGTCATCATCACACAGGCTTCTGCCATTGACGGCACACAAGGGACAGTTATTTTTTAGTTGACAAAGATACAAGTTGAAGAGTTGACAAGGCCATGCGGCACTGCAGTATTCCCCTTGTCAACTCGTCAACTTGTATCTTGTCAACTCGTATTCTCTATCTTCTCAACCAAACTCAAAAAGAGACCATAAACGCAGCGCCCCGTACATGGGTGGGCAGCAGTTTCAGGTCACCGCCATGCAGGAGCATAATCTGACGGCTCAGGCAGAGGCCGATGCCAGTACCCTCTTCTTTGGTTGTATAAAAAGGCAGGAACACTTCATCACGAATCTCCTCGGGGATACCGGGGCCATTGTCGTCCACCTGGATATAGGGTGAACCGTTGGCCACGCTGGCCACTACACGGACAAGGGCATTCTCCTGCCCTTCGGTAGCCTCGCACGCGTTCTTTATAAGATTGGTCAGCACTTGGGTCAGCAGGCCTTCATCGGCATAGAGGGTCATTCCCTCTCCCCACGAGAAGTGTACGGCCGGATTGTTCAGTAGTATTTTCAGTTGGTTGAAGAGTTTTTCCACCTCGATGACCGTCTTCTTCGGTTCAGGCAAGTGAGTCAGTTTATGGTACGAATCGAGGAAAGTTTTCACACTCACACATTGTTCATGTATCACCTCCATGCCTTCGTGCAGCCGTTGGGGTGTATAGCTCTCGGGACGCTTCAGCATATCGCTTGACAGGGTCACGATGGGAGTCATGGAGTTGCGCAGCTCATGGGTCATGATGCGCAACAGGCGGTCGTAGTACTTCTGCTTGTATTCTATGTCAAGCAGGCTGTCGCGGTACTGGCCGATGATACGGTTCATATTGTCATACATACCCTCCAGTTCGGCATCCTTCGTCGGTGGGAAATGAATCATGTAATCATGACTCAGGAGCGACCGCAGGAAGTAGTTCACCTGAGCCGGCACGAAGTTTGCAATCTTCAACAGATAGCCCATCAGTAGCCCTATCAGCAGCAGTATCGCCGCTATGTGTACGGGCTCCCATCCCTTTGCAAGTGGCCATGCCAGCGCTATCCCCAATGCCACAAAAGCAAGGGCCACCAGCAGGAAGCGCAGTTGGTAGGCATTCTTTATTCTCATATCTTCATTCCGTATTTCTTCATTTTGTTATAGAGTGTCTGTCGGCTGATGCCCAGTCGGACGGCCACCTCTTTCATGTTGTATTCACACTCCTCCATGATATCCACAATGTGCTGCTTTTCCATCTCGTCCAGGGTCATCTGCCGCACCATCTCCTCCTTGTCCTTCAGGTAGTCGGCCTCCCTCATCTTCTGGTTCTTCAAGCGGTTCTCGGCACACGTCTCTATCGCCTTCAGGAGTTTCTCTATCAGTTCATCATTGTCCCACGGTTTGGTGATGAAGTCCTCGGCTCCCTCCTTCAGGGAGTTCACAGCCAGGTTTATGTCACCGAATGCCGTTATCAGCACCACGGCCGGCGGATTGGGCTGGCTCTTGATATACTTCAGCCAGGTGATGCCCTCCTCACCGTCCAACCTCTGCGAGGTGAAGTTCATGTCCAGCAATACGGCATCCACCTTACCACCGTTCAACACCGTGGGCAAGATGTTGGGATAGGTGTGTGTAGTCACTTGGGCAAACACTCCCTCCAATATCAGTTTCAAGGACTGGAGCACCGCCTTGTTGTCGTCAATGATTACGATGTGATAGTTATGCATAGTCGGATTAATGAATTATCTTTACATTTCTGATTTTCGGAGAACTTCTTGCGAAAAGAGGCTCTGATTGCTATTCGGGTGCAAAAATACATAATTCTCAAAAACTCGTGTCCAATTTTTGGACACTTTTACGTTCAAAAAGACGATTTTTTATTTTTTCTTCGTCAGTTATTGCACAGTTTTCTAAATTTGTAAAGCGAAAAGGAAAAAGGGGTGACCAACCAAGGTTTTGCCCGAAAATGAAAAATATTTACTAAATAAGCAGTTTGCCGATTCTGTTCTTTGGGGACACGAAGGGGCAATGAGAAAAAGAAAGAGAAAAGACGAACCATATATATAAACCTATTAATAAAGTAAAGTTATGATCAAGACAGAAAACCTGCGGAAAGTATTCCGCACCGAGATGGTAGAAACCATTGCCGTGGCAAACGTGAGTATCGAAGTGAAGAAGGGCGAATTCGTAGCCGTTATGGGTCCTTCGGGTTGTGGCAAATCCACACTGATGAACATGCTGGGCCTGCTGGACAATCCCACTGAGGGACAATACTGGCTGGACGGACAGGAGGTGTCCACCTTCACCGAGGACGAACAGACCATGCTCCGTCGTGGCGGTATCGGATTCGTTTTCCAGAGCTTCAACCTGATTGACGACCTCACCGTATATCGCAACATCGAGCTTCCGCTCGTCTATATGAAGGTTCCTGCCGAAGAGCGCAAGCGCCGCGTGGAAGAGGTGATGGCACGCATGGACATCAGCCACCGCGCCAAGCACTATCCCAACCAGCTATCGGGAGGTCAGCAGCAGCGTGTGGCCATCGCCCGTGCCGTCATCAGCAACCCCAAAGTGATTCTGGCCGACGAGCCTACGGGTAACCTCGACTCCAAGAACGGTCTCGAGGTGCTCAACCTCCTGAAACAGCTCCATGCCGAAGGTGCCACCATCGTGATGGTGACCCACTCGCAACGCGATGCCGGCTTTGCCGATCGCATCATCAACATGTTCGATGGTAACATTGTGACGGAGATTACGGTGTAAGGAAGGTTCAAAGTTCAAGGTTCAAAGTTTAAAGTTCAAAAGGAGGTGGTTTGAACCTTGAACCTCCCCCCTATAAAACAGGTGCACGTGCACACACCACACATTCATAAGCTAATAATAATAATGTATTGCCCCCCCGTGTGTGTGCGTGCCCTGCTCGGGAAAGAATATTCACCACTACAACCACTGAAGAAATGAGGGCATTCTGAAGTAACCCCCAGAAGTTAGACAAAACGGGCCACGAGTGAAGAACTACGAGCCACAACTGAAAAGAAAAAATGAATATGCTACGGAGAGAAATCGGTTTGACACCGGCAAAACCCCGTCTGACTAAAGCGAAAACTTTAATCATCGACGATGATTACATGATTATCGACGATGATTATATAGTTATCGACGATGATTACATAGTTATCGTCGATGATTAAAGTTTTGACTAAAGACAAAACAAAAAAAGAGCAAAGCAAACCAACTTCTCACTTAGGCAAAACGAAAAAGAGAGGGAGAGCAAACCTGACGCACCCTAATCCTCCCTGTGAGGGAGGGGACTCTGCGCCCGAAGGGGCAAACGTTCTTTGAAATATTGGAAAATACGGAAATAAGTGTTCAAATCTTTGCTTTTTTCCTTGAAAGACTGTACCTTTGCTTTATCATTCACTTTTAGAAGACGAAGCATATGAATACTGCAACATTGGAAAGTTACAAATTGCAAATGATAAACCAGGTGGTACAAGGCATCAGCCACGCAGAAAACGTGGAAGAGATACGTCAGGCCATCAACCAAAGCCTTCAAGTTTGTTCTCTGATAGCGAATGAGGAGTCCACCTATTCGTTGGACAATGTACATGCACGGCTCGATCGGGCAGAAGCCTATTTTGCTGCCGGAAACAAAGGCATTCCACATGAACAGGTTATGCAAGATATGGACAAATATGTTGAAAGCTAATCGCCTGAAATAACTATCATATAATAACGTACACTTGTTTCCGTCCCGTCTTCACCTATGCAGGTGAAGACGGGACGGTCTGTTTTTCCAAAATATCAGAACTTGAAGAATAGAAACAAAAATAGAAGATATATGAAACAACAACTATCAATTGCCCTCCTGCTATCGGCCCTGAGCCTGACGGCAGGCGCACAGGAAAAACAAGTGCTGACCCTAACCCTCGGCGAGGTCATCCGCATGGCACAGGAGCAGTCGCCCAGTGCCGTCAGTGCCCGCCTCAACCGCGAGTCGGCCGAATGGAGCTACAAGTTCTACAAGGCCAACTACCTGCCATCGGTGACGCTGAATTCCAATCCCAGCTACAACCGCAGCATCAACAAGATTACCCAACCGGACGGTTCGTACAAATACCTGGAGCAGAACAGCCTCTCGGCTGACCTGAGCCTGAGTGTCCAGCAGAACATTGCACTGACGGGCGGTACATTCTCCATCACCTCGTCGCTCGACCGTTCGGACTTCTTCCGCGAGGGACAGGAGAAGGAGACTTCCTACAGCTCGAGCCCCGTCTATATCGGCTATAGCCAGAGCCTCTTCGGACTGAACTCGCTCAAGTGGGACCGCCGCATCGAGCCCATCGCCTACCGCGAGGCATGCAAGCAGTATAACGAGTCGATGGAGCTGGTGGCCTCAGAGGCTTGCCGGTATTTCTTCAACCTGGCCGCCGCACAGGTGAATGCCGAGATTGCCGCTTTCAACTATGCCTCGGCCGACACGCTCTACCGCTTCGGACAGGGACGCTACGGCATCGGCACCATCACCGAGAACGAGATGCTGCAACTGGAAATCAGCAAACTGAGTGCCGAGACCGACCGCATCAATGCCCAATTCTCGGTCGATGACCAGATGCAGGCCTTGCGCTCCTACCTGGGTCTGCGGGACAATGTGCAGATTCGTGTAGTGACGAGCGACTCCATCCCCCACTTCATGGTACCGGCCGAAGAGGCTTTGGCCTTGGCCTACGAAAATCACCCCGACCCGGAATATTTCAAACGGGCACGCCTGCAGAGCGACCGCAGCGTGGCCAGTGCCAAAGCCAATGCGGGACTGAGGGCCAGCATCTACCTGCAATTCGGTCTCACCCAGACAGGTCCCGACATGCGGACGGCCTACCGCGACCCCATCAATTCGCAGGCAGCCAGCATCAGCCTGTCGCTCCCCATCCTCGACTGGGGGCGCGGACGCGGACAGGTGAAGATGGCCCGCTCGAGCCGCGAACTGACCTACCTGAATATCGAACGGAGCGAACAGAACTTTGAAGAGAACGTGCGCCAACTGGTGCGCCAGTTCAACCAACAGGCGGCGCAGATGAACATCATGGCCAAGAAGGACCTCACTGCCGAACGCCGTTTCGAGGTGGCCCGCCGCCTCTACCTGATGGGCAAGAGCACCATCCTCGACCTCAACTCGGCCACCAGCGAAAAGGACTCGGCACGCCGTAGCCACATCAGCGCCCTGAGCAACTTCTGGAGCCTCTACTATGCCCTGCGTAGCCTCACGGGGTATGACTTTGAGCAGAAGAAGGAGATAGAGTGGGAATATAAGAAATAAGGAGTTAAAGGAGTAATCGGCTCTGACGAGCCTAGGAGAAGTTCCCTTTTGCTATACATTTGGCTAGCAGGCAAAGCCTGCGATAACTCCTTTAACTCCTAGCGAAGCGATAACTCCTCTAACTTCTAAAAAAAAGAAACTCCTAAAAAAAGAAACAAATTTAAACAAAAGACATATGGACATCCAACTGAAAAAACGCCCCTGGTACATCCGCTACAAGTACTATCTGATGGCCGCCGTGGCCTTTGTAGCCTTTATGATTTATGTCATGACCCTTTCCGTAGGGCCGCGTAAACAACGCATCGACACCGAGAGTATCCAAATTGCCGACGTAGAGACCGGCCGCTTCATGGAGTACGTGGATGTGGAGGGACTGGTGCAGCCCATCCTCACCATCCAGGTGAACACCAAGGAGGGGGGCTTCGTGGACCGCATCGTGGCCGAAGAGGGCGCCATGCTGGAGCAGGGCGACACCATCCTGACACTGGTGAACCCCGAACTGACACGCCAGATCAACGATAAGCGCGACGAGTTTGAAAAGCAGATGGTGAACTACCGCAACCAGGAAATCAACATGAAGCAACAGACGTTGAACCTGCGCCAACAGATTCTGCAAGCCCGCCACGAGCAGCGCCGCCAGCAGAAGAACTACGAACTGGCCAAAGAGGAGTTTGCCATGGGCATCAAGAGTAAGGCCGAACTGGAGGTGGTGGAAGAGGAGTACAACCTCAAGCGACAGACCACCGCCCTGCAGATGGAGAGCCTGCACTACGACTCAGTGGCCAGTACCCTGAGCAGCCAGATGTTGCAGGCCGACATGGAGCGCGAGCGCAAGAAGTTTGCCCGCGAACTGGAGCGACTGGGCGACCTCGTGGTGCGTGCCCCCATCAGCGGACAGCTCAGCTTCCTTCAGGCCACCCCCGGCCAGCAGGTGGGCGGCAACAGCCGTGTGGGCGAAATCAAGGTGTTGAGCCAGTACAAGATTCACACCTCGCTGAGCGAATACTACATCGACCGCGTCACCACGGGTCTGCCCGCCACCATCCTCTACCAGGGCAAGCGCTTCCCGCTGAAGATTACGAAGGTGGTGCCCGAGGTGAAGGACCGCAGCTTCGACGTTGACCTGGTCTTTGGCAACGAGATGCCCGACAATGTGCGCGTGGGCAAGAGCTACCGCGTACAGATTGAACTGGGCCAGCCCGAAGAGGCAGTGGTCATTCCGCGCGGCAACTTCTACCAGGCCACCGGCGGCCAGTGGATATATAAGGTGAACGAGTCGGGCGACAAGGCCTTCCGCACCCCCATCACCATCGGCCGACAGAACCCGCAACAGTACGAAGTGACCAGCGGACTCGCCCCCGGCGACCGCGTCATCACCACCGGCTACGACCAGTTCGGCGAGGCGGAGGTGCTGGTGTTGGGAAAGTAATCTAAGGAGTGTAGGAGGCAGGAGTAAAGGAGTGTAGACAATAGTATAGCAAAACATTCGTCTACACTCCTAAGCGTAGCGTCACTCCTACACTCCTACACTCCTACAGAAGTCCCATCTATCTTCCCCCAAAAAATACCCAAACAATCATGAACCTATACAGCATCCTACTATCCTTGCGGGCCATGTCCCGCTTCAAGGCCCACACGGCCATCAATGTGGCCAGCCTCGCACTGGGACTGACCTGTGCCCTCACCATCCTGCGATATGTCCATCAGGAGCTGACGGTCGATAACCACTATGCCGACTTGGCAAACACCTATATCATGCTCTCCGAGCGGGAAGGTGACTCCAGTCCCAACCTCGGTTGCGATGAAAACCCCAACAAAGAAGAGGGTTGGGTCTATCCCAGCCGTGCCCCCGAGGTGGAGGAGGTGGCAGAGTTCTGCATCCTCAAACAGCTCATGGTCGAGACGGAGAACCAGGAGTTCTCCCTCAACGCCATGGCGGCCGACAGTGTGTTCTTCCACATCGCCCGCTTCCCCCTGTTGGCCGGAAGCAACCGGTTGGAGGGTCCCAACGACATCATTCTGACCGACGAGGCTGCCCGCCGACTGTTCCCCGACGGTGACCCGCTGGGCAAGACCATCAAGGCGCTGCGCGGTGATGTGTTCACGGTGAAGGGCATCGTGGGAAAGCCCGCGTGCAAGAGCACCTTCATGTTCGACATGGTGTTCAACCTCCACCGTGGCGACCATTGGAACTACATTCATTTGAAGCTGCTCCGCCTGCGGCCGGACACCGACATCGACGACTTCAACGAGCGCAACGGACAGTTCTTCTACAGCAAGATATGGGAGTACAACCTGCGCTACCAGCTCTTCCCCATGAAGGAGCTGTACTTCCACCCCACCTACGGAGTCTGGCTGGACGACCAGACCTGCAAGGGCAATGCCGACAACGTGCGCATACTCAGCATCGCGGCGGCCATCCTGCTCTTCATCGGCATCTTCAACTTTGTGAATGTCTATACGGCCATCCTGCTCCGACGGGGCAAGGAGATGAATATCCGCCGCATCTACGGCGCTACGCGCAGCCACATCTTTGTCTGCCTGTTTGTGGAAAATCTGGTGCAAGTGGCCGCAGGCCTCTTCTTCGCCTGGATGTTCATCGACGCATCGCAACCGCTGATGGAGCGCTACTTGGGCATTCCACAGATGGCCTACAAGGCGTTCGACTGGCAGGCTTCGCTGGCTCTGCTCGTGGGATTGCCCTTCATCACTACGATCTACCCCTTCTGGAAGCATGTCCACAAGGCACCCATCACCTCCATGCAATCGGTGGGAGCCATGAGCCGGCCGGGAATGTCGCGCAACGTCTTCCTCTTTTTGCAATACATCATCACCTCTACACTGGCCGTCTTTGCCCTCTATTTCATCAGTCACCTGAACTACATCCTCCACACCGACATGGGGTACAACACACGGAACATCGTCACCGCCACCCTCAGCAGCGAGGAGGGAATCAACAACATCCGCAACGAAGAGGAGTGGGAAAGAATAGAGAAAGAGATGGCTCATAGATGCGAAATTCTTTCTATTCGACTGAACGAAACGCCTCTTATCAGCAGTTGGAGCGTTCCATGCGGAATGCCTTACGAGATGATTGCAGACGTTGCAACAAGGAACATCATTCACAACGAACAAACTATTAAAGTATTAGGAGGCGACCTCACCCCAGGCTACCAAGCCGTCCTGGGTTACGAATTGGTGACCGGCCGCATGTTCACCAACGAGGATGAATGGAAATCATACACCTGTATCATCAATGAAAGTATGGCCCGCCTATTAGGTATTACCGACCTGGCAGAAGCCTACGTGCAACCAGCCAAACGCTTATGGTGGAGCGGTATGCCCGAGCATCGCGAAGAGATGAATACCAACCCACCCTACCGCGTAGTGGGCATCATCAAGGACTTCAAGACGGGACATCCCATCACACCCACTCTGCCCATCTACTTTACACCGGAAGCAGACGAATTCGACCGAGATCCTCTCGTCTTCTATGCCTCGTACCCCGAGGGACGACGGGCCGAGGTGGTCGATTTCCTGGTGAAACTGCATGCCGAGGTGGGCAACGGTGAACTGAAGTACAGCTTCATCGAAGACGAACTGGCCGCCGTGTTTGCCGATGACCGCCGCACGGTGCACATCTATACCACCTTCAGCGTGGTGGCCATCGTCATCTCGTGTCTGGGTCTGCTGGGTCTCTCGCTCTTCGACATCCAGCGCCGTCGGCGTGAGATAGCCCTGCGCAAGGTGCATGGTGCCACCGTCCACCAGATCTTCGGCCTGCTGATGAACCGCTACGTGGCCATCATGGCCGCGGCCTTTGCCGTCAGCATTCCGCTCACGCTCTGGCTCATCCACCTCTATACGGCCGATTTTGCCACTCGTGCCCCCATCACCGTGTGGCTCTTCCTGGCCGCAGCCCTGCTCACTGGCGGCATCTCCATCGGTGCCCTTTACGTGCAGGTGCGCCGGGCGGCACATATTCCTCCGGCGGAGGCGATGAAGAGGGAGTAAGATAAGGAATTAAAGGAGTTAGAGGAGTTAAAGGAGTTATCGCAGGCAAAGCCTGCTAGCCAAATGTGTAGCAAAACTATCGGCTTTAACTCCTAACGAACGAAGTGAGTGATAACTCCTAGCGAAGCGATAACTCCTTTAACTCCTAAAGAAGAATCTCCTTTAACTCTAGAGAAAGCCCCCCTTTCCCCAAAAATAACCAAAAAAAAATAACATGCTACTACACAACATCGAACTTGCTTTTCAGCAAATGAGGAAGTACCGCCTGCAATCGGTGGTCAGCATCGTCAGCTTGGGCATCGGCTTCGCCTGCTTTGCCTTGGCTATGCTATGGATAAGGTATGAACGGACATTCGACACACAGCACCCCGAGGCGGACAGGCTGTATGTGGTCTATCAGAAAAAGAGACTGAACGTGCGCGAACCGCTCGGTGAGCATCTGGCAACCATCCTGCCTGAGGTGGAGATGAGCACGAAGCTCTTTCAGTCGGACGAACACATCCTGATAGAGGGCGTGAAGCACGAAATCAAGGATATGGAGTGCGACAGCACCCTTATGGAACTGATGGGCATCGAGGTGATAGAGGGAGACAGGAACTTCTGGATGCAGAAGGGTCAGTACGCCGTCACCCAAGAGTTTGCCACACGGGTGTGGGGCGCGGAAAGTCCCATAGGGAAACGGTTCACCACCGTGTGGAGCGACCGTGAGAAGACGATTGCCGCCGTGGTGCGCGGCTATGGCAGGCACAGTAATGTTCCCTTCGAGATGCTCTACGGGAAAGAGGGGGACGACAGCTGGTACAGCAGCCGTGGCTATGTCCTTGCCCGTCTGCGTCCCAATGTGGACGGCGAGGCTTTCATGCAGAAGATGGACACCTTCGTGGTGAAGGTGCCGGATACGGTGCACGATTGGGGCATAGGCGGAGCATTCGACTACAGCGGATTGGGGGCTGTACCCATCACTGAGTTCCGCCAAGTGCTGAGCGACTCGGGCGAAACGGCTTCACTGAGTGCGGCCACAGGGCTCGTGCAGTTCCGCCACATCCGGCTGATAGCACTGGCGGGCATACTGCTCATCCTGTCGGGACTGCTGAACTACCTGACACTGTTCCTCAACCGCATCTTCATCCGCCAACGCGAAGTGGTGCTGCGCACAGTGTTCGGAGCCACCACACGCAACATCATGGCCATGCTCTTCACCGAATATGCCCTGCTACTGGTCATTGCCCTGGGGTGCGGTCTGTTCTTCATGGAGGCATTGCTCCCCTGGTTCCGCGGACTGACGGGCATAGCCACCGCCCGCCCGGCCATCTATGCCGAGACGCTCATCTACTCGGCCGTCGTGATGGTGGCCGGTTTCCTGCTGTCGGCCCCGGTCATCGGGTACTTCCGCCGCCGGTCGGTGCAACACTCCCTGCAAGGGCGCGGGGCACAGCACACCTACCAGAACTTCCGCAAGGTGAGTGTGGTGGTGCAGATGATTATCAGCATCAGCTTCATCTTCTGCACGGTGGTGATGATGATGCAACTGGAGAAACTTCGCCACACCAACCCGGGCTTCGAACGGCAGAATATGGCTGTGCTTCACCTCTACAACGACAACGACCGCCAAGCCATGGCCCAACACTTGAACGAAATGCCCGAAATCAAGGAGTGGCACGAGGGGTACTCCCTCTTCCCCCGAAGCGGCATGATAGGCTTCGGCCTGGGCGTGGGAGGCACCTCCATGGAGAAGCGCATCAATAGCATCATGGTGCTGGGAGCCAAAGACTTCCAGCAGTTCTACGGCCTGCGGCTGAAGGAGGGACGCTGGATAGAGGAGGGCGACAAGGACGGTGCCGTGGTAACCGAATCGGTGGTCAAGGAATTGGACGTGGAGAACCCCATCGGCATCCGACTGGAACTGAGCAAGGAGGAAGGCTACACCATCGTGGGTGTGGTGGAGGACATCTATTACCGGGGACCGACCGACAAGGCTGAGAACCATCTCTTCTGCAACGAACTGTACGGCAGCAGCTACGGGGATGGGGACTACCTCATCAAATACCATCCCGGCACATGGGCAAGCCTGCGCAAGAAACTGACCGGTCTGCTGGACAATCCTGAGACGGGCAAGGTAACCTACCGCCTGCAGAATTGCGAAGAGGAGTACGACAAGATAATCCTTTCGGAACTGACGCTGCGCCAACTGATGGCGGCCGTATCGATGGTATGCATCCTCATCTCACTCTTCGGCATCTGGTCGATGATTATGCTCAACTGCGAGCAACGCCGCAAGGAGATAGCCGTGCGCAAGGTGTTCGGCGCTACGGCCGGACAGGTGCTGTGGCAGTTCTTCAGCGAGTACATGCTGCTCCTCGTCATTGCCGCCCTCGTGGCCTTCCCCATCGGCTATGTCTGCATGAAACCATGGGTGGAGCAGTACGTGCTACAGACGCCCATGCCCTGGTGGCTCTTCGCCGGCATCTTCCTCGCCGTCGCCCTGCTTGTCAACCTCTGCATCGGATGGCGCGTGTGGAAAACGGCTCATGCCCATCCGGCGGATGAGATAGCGAAGGGGTGAGAGTAGTGACTAGTGACGAGCTACTAGTGAATAGCTACTAGTGACTAGGGACCATGCGGAACTGAAATGGCCAAATAGCCAAATCGTAAATAAACAGTGAATAGTAATTAACCGAATCGTAAAACAAAAACATTTCCCTGAATCCTCCCCCTCACAGGGGGAGTTAGAGGGGGCTCCTATTATTATGATAACTCACAACATCACCATTGCTTGGCGAAACATACGCAAGTATCTTTCGCAAAACATCATCAGCGTGCTCGGCCTCTCGGCCAGCCTGGTCTGCTTCAGCCTGTGTATGCACTTCAGCCGCTACATCATGGGCATGGACAAACATTTCCCGAACTACGACCGCATTGCGGAGGTGGTCTATCAGCGTCCTAATGGAGAACTTTATATACTTTCTCCCTTGGAGGGCAAACAGATAATGGCCGCTCCGATGAACACACTCAAGAGCCGGTGCATGGTTATCGGCAGTTCGCAAGTCACCCACAGTTACGAAGATGAATCGGGGATGCAAGTGCCCGTGGAACTGAAGGCGGTGGAGACTGACGGCCCTTTTGCCGATGTGTTCAGTGTGAAAGTGGTGGCCGGCAGTTGGGAGCAGGCGGCAGAATTGCCCAACTCCATCGTGTTGAGTGAATCGAAAGCCCGCAAGTTGTTCGGTTCGGCGGCCGATGCCATAGGACGCACGTTTGTCTATACCAGTCGTTTCAATGTCACTTATACCGTCCGTGCCGTGATGGCCGACATGCCCCGCGATATCAGTTTCTTTGAGTATGGAATTGATGCATTGAAACTGAACGACGATAGCAGTCCGCGTAACCTGGAGTACGGTTACAACTGGCAGGGTTACATCTACGGTCTGATGCCCGACGGTGTGGAGTTGGAGGATGTGAACCGCGAATTGACGAACACCATCCAACCCGGCATTACTCATATTGCAGGGCGCGAACGGACGGAGGAAACCATTGTGGCTACCCGTATGGGGGAGCACATGGCCGACAACACCTCTATGATTACCGGCATCATCACCTCCTTTGCCGTGCTCATCCTCTCGGTGGGATTGCTCAATTTCCTGCACTTCCTGGTGGGAAGCATCCTGAACCGCATGCACGAATACAGCTTGCGCCGCATGTTCGGATGCCGCCTGCGCGACCTCTTCGGGTTGCTTTTCACGCAGACTTTCCTGCTGCTGGCGGCCACAGCCTTCGTCTGTTCCTATACCATCAGAGCACTGATTCCACTTGTAGAAATGCCGGCTATGTTTGCCGACTTCTTGCAGATTGACACCTCGCTGATGTGGTGGCAGACGGCTGAGTACATCGGTTGGCTGCTCCTCCTCTGCATGGTCATCTGCCTGGGAGTGTGCCTTTACATCCGGCACACCACCATCCAGCAGGGTGTGGCAGGGGTGAGCAGTGCACCACGTATCCGTCGCCATGTGGGACGCAATCTGATGATGGGCCTGCAGTTCTTCATCTGTTGGGTGTTCGTCAGCCTCACGGTAGGCTTCTACTTGCAAGCACGCCTTACCACGAGCACGGTGCTCGGCTCCTTGTCGCGTGTGGAGAAGGAACAGATTCTCTCCATCCCCTTGGATGGCAAGAAGACACTGATGAGGCTTGATGAGAAACAGGTATTGGTGAACCGCCTGAAGGCACATGCCGGCGTAAAGGATGTGATGACTGCTGACGGACAGATGCTGAAATCCATTTCCGGCAGTGGAATATTGACCGAACAAGGAAACAAGGATTCGAAGATAGATGTGCTTATCGACAATTTCCCAGCCAACTACTTCCGCTTCATGAATCTCGAAGTGGTGCGTGGTGTGCTTCCCGAAGCGCAGGGACAGATAGCTGCCGACACGGACTTTGCCGCCCTGTTTGATGAGGACATCTTGGGACGTGTCTTCTACGATGTTTATCGGAATACGCCTTATACCGTGACGGCCATTGTGAAGAGTACTCCGCGTGTGGCTACCGACAAAGGCATGATTGCCAGGAACAAGTTCGGATGGGTCTATATGTGTGAAAAGGAGTGGGCGGCCGACCCCTACATCGGCCACATCTACCTGAAGTGTTATCCGGGACAGGTGAAGGCCGTGCGCGAATATGCAGTAGAAGAATTAAGGAAAGTGTTTGCCGCCAGCATCGAGCCGGAAGTACATACGCTGATGGACGACATTGAGGCCGACCAAGGTTTCGAGGAGGCTTTGAAGGAACTTATCCTCTTCTTCGCCCTCGTCAGCCTGACCATCACCTTGTTGGGTGTCTATTCCGCCATCACTCTCGACACCGAGCGCCGCCGTCGCGAAGTGGCCCTTCGAAAGGTGCACGGTGCCCGTTTCAATGACATTCTGTGGCTCTTTGGACGCAGGTACTTCTACCTGTTGGTGATACCCTTCGTGTTGGCTTTCCCCATCGTTCACTTTTTCTTCACTAAATTGAGCGGAGGTTATCTGGTATTCTTCAACCACGGCTTCCTCTTCTGGGCAGGCATCTTCTTCGGTGTTGCCCTCCTGGTGGTGCTCACCATTCTGTGGCGCATCCTGCAAGTGGCCCGCACCCGCCCGGCGGAGGAGATAGCGAAGGGGTGAGAACAGTGACTAGCGACGAGCTACTAGTGAATAGCTACTAGCTAC
The DNA here is from genome assembly GCA_045545095.1 of Phocaeicola sp. Taxonomy (GTDB): domain Bacteria; phylum Bacteroidota; class Bacteroidia; order Bacteroidales; family Bacteroidaceae; genus Phocaeicola_A. The sequence continues at coordinate 18,594 of JAZQAG010000052.1, forward strand.
TAGTGATTAGTGATTAGTGATTAGCGACTAGGGACTAGGGAATAGTGATTAGTAGTCATGCGGCGCTAAATAGCCAAATAGTAAATAAACAGTAAATTATTAAATAGTAAATCATTTAACTTTCGCAAGTATAAAATATGGAGTTAAAGGGAGATAAAAAGTGATAACGTTATGCTACTACACAACATCGAACTTGCTTTTCAGCAAATGAAAAAGTACCGCCTGCAATCAGCGGTCAGCGTCGTGAGTCTGGCCATCGGCTTCGCCTGCTTCGCACTGGCAAGCATGTGGATAAAGTATGAAACCACGTATGACGCGTTCCACCGCGACGCGGACAGGATGTACTTCCTTGCAAAAGATGACAGCCAATGGGGCAAGCAGGGAGATATCATGACGAATATCCATTCTGTATTTTGCGACACCATCTATAAACACACTCCTGAGATAGTCGAGTTTACGCTGTTTGAACGCACGTATTTCCCCAAAAAGGAGGGAAAGATGGTGAGCTATATAGCTTGCGACAGCAGTTTCCTTGACTTCTTTGACATCAACATACTGGTGGGCGACCACGGTTTCCTGCAACGCAAGAATGAGATAGCCGTCACCCACCAAAAGGCAGAAGAATGGTGGCCCGGTGAAGACCCTTTGGGCAAAGAGTTGGAAGACAAGAATGGCAAACGCCTCCTCGTCACCGCTATCGTTGAAGGATGGGGCACACACACCAACTTTTCGTTCGATTTCCTTTCCGGAGACATGAGTGCAAGGAAAACCTACTATTCCGGCGGCCAATATGCTGTCCGGCTGGCTCCGCAGGCCGATGTGAAGAGCATCAACCAACGGTTGGACACGCTTGAAATCAACTTCCGCTTTTGGGACGAACGGGGAGCCGGCAACTACATCGGAGCCGACGGAGGATTTGAACTGGTGCCTGCCACGGGACTCCGCCATCGGATTAACTACAAAGCAATGGAGGTGCAAATCAACCACATCTACCTGTTTGCCCTTGCGGGCGGATTGCTCATCCTGTGCGGATTGCTCAACTACTTGACGATGTTTGTCAACCGTCTCTTCATCCGCCAGCGCGAAATAGCCCTGCGCACGGTGTTCGGTGCCACAGGACGTAACCTGATGGTGCAGTTCCTCACCGAATACGGATTGCTGCTGCTGATAGCCGCCTTCTTCGGCCTGAATTTTATGAAATGGGCGTTGCCTTACTTTCGCCTGTTAGCCGACTTGCCCGAAGGATGGAGCTACTTCTACCGGGAAACTTTCACCAGCATGTTTCTTGTTCTGGGCGTATCGCTCCTCATCTCCCTGCCCGTCATCCAGTTCTTCCGCCGACAAGCGTTGCAGAATTCCATACAAGCCCAGGTGGGATTGTTCAGCTACAGCAACTTCCGCAAATTGAGCGTCTGCCTGCAAATCGGCATCAGCATCCTGTTCATTTTCTGCACCGCTGTAATGATGAAGCAGATTCACACCCTGCGCAACTCCGACATCGGCTTTGACCGCGAGAACATGGGTTCCCTTGTTGTTTTCACCGGTATAATAATGACTGATAAAGACGTGGATGAACATGATGAAAGAATAGAGGCGGCCTACAGCTACCTGAAACAACAGCCAGAGCTGACGGAGGTGATAAAGAGCCATCCCATCTTCCCGTTGTACGGACAAAAGGCGACTGTCATAAGAAAACATTCCTTTTTTACCCGTGCGGCCATCAATCCCGATATGGTGGAAGATGAATACTCCTTCAAAATATATACCGATGCTGACGGTGCATTGGCCCGCTTCTATAACTTGCAGTTACTGGAGGGGCGCTTCTTTGAAGAGAGCGATGACGACAACGCAATCATCCTCAACGAGTCTGCCACCAGACAGTTCATGTGGGACAGTGCAGTGGGGAAACAGATTGTCTTTAGCGAAAAGGTGGTCTATACGATTGTGGGCGTGGTGAAAGATTTCCAGAACTACGGCCCCACCATACCGGCGAAGCCCTGTTTCATCCAAAAGAACAAGAATGACGGAACCATAAACAGCTACCTTTTATTCAAATATCATCCCGACACGTGGGAAACGCTCGAGGAGAAGTTTGCACAACACTTCAAGGAGGTGGGGATAAGATACACCCTCCTGAACATGGAAGCGGAATACGAGAATCTATTGAGGTCAGAAAAGAATCTGCAACTGCTTCTTGGCGTAACGGCCGGTACGTGTGTCCTCATCGCCCTCTTCGGTGTGTGGTCCATGATTATGCTCACCTGTGAACAGCGCCGCAAAGAAATCGCCATCCGTAAGGTGTTCGGTGCTACGGTGAAGGATATCCTCGACATGTTCTTTGTGGAATATATGTTCCTGCAAGGGATAGCTGCCCTCGTGGCTTTCCCCATCGGCTATGCCTGCATGAAGCCGTGGCTGGAGCAGTACGTGATACAGACCGAAATCTCGTGGTGGATTTACGTGGGCATCTTCCTCCTCGTCACTCTGCTCGTCGCCCTCTGCATCGGCTGGCGTGTATGGAAAACGGCTCATGCCCATCCGGCGGATGAGATAGCGAAGGGGTGAGAGTAGTGACTAGTGACGAGCTACTAGTGACGAGCTACTAATGAATAGGGACCATGCGGCGCTAAATAGCCAAATAGTAAATAAACAGTAAATAGTAAATTATTAAATAGTAAATCCCCAAAAACGCCCTAAGGGAGGGGACTTGAAATAGCGTTCTTTGGCATTGTGTGTAAACGAGAAACTTCTATGAATAACCTTCTGGAAAAGGGTATTCCCCCTATTTGCTGTCCGCAAACAGCAGATAAAGCACAAAAATGCTGTCCGCAAACAGCAAAAAGTGAAAGAAAATGCTGTTTGTAAACAGCAAATGTGTATCTTTGCAGCGTATAACAAGCAGAAAGAACTGTATGGAAACATTATTTGCGAAGCAAGACAGACTGTTGGCACTGACCTCAACCAGAATTGTGCGTAAACTGATAGAACAGATCAATTGGGATGCCCAACTCATTGCCATCAAAGGAGCAAGGGGTGTGGGAAAGACTACACTGATGTTACAATACATCAAGTTGAATTACCCCCAATACAGTCGTGAAGTGCTTTATTGTTCGTTAGATGCTGTCTATTTCAGCAATCATAGTCTGCTCGACTTGACTGACAAGTTCTACAAAAACGGAGGAAAGCATTTGTTTCTGGATGAAGTACACAAGTACCCCAATTGGAGTCGGGAGATTAAAGAGATATATGATTTCTATCCCGACTTGCGGGTGGTAATAAGTGCTTCTTCGCTTCTGAATCTGCTGAAGGGAGATGCTGATCTCTCGCGTCGGTGTATTCCGTACAATTTGCAGGGATTGTCTTTTAGAGAGTTCCTACAGTTCTATAAAGGAATAGAGATACCTATTCTCTCTTTGGAAGAAGTATTGACACAGCCACAAGAATTGTGTGCCCGTGTGAATGGGGTGTGCAAGCCGATTCCCTTGTTCAAGGAGTATTTGAGATATGGTTACTACCCGTTCTACTTGAAGAATCAGACTGATTACTACACAAGCATCGAGCAAGTAGTCAATCTGATAGTTGAGACAGAACTTCCCCAACTGTGCGGAGTAAACACGGCCAACATCCGTAAACTGAAAGCACTGATTGAGGTTATCTCTACCTCTGTACCATTTGAAGTGGATATCACCAAAATGGCAACGGTCATCGGAGTTCACAGAAACACGGTGATTGAGTACCTGAACCACTTGGAGAATGCACAACTTATGCATTTGCTGTATGCCGACATCAAATCTGTCAAGAAGATGCAAAAACCTGACAAGATTTTCTTGGAGAACAGCAATCTGCTTTATGCCTTGGCAGACTCACAGGTGCAGATTGGTACAGCCCGCGAAGTGTTTGTGGTCAACCAACTCTCCTACCAACACACTGTAGAATATGGAAAAAATGTTGGCGACTTCAAGATTGACGGCCGCTATACGGTTGAAGTGGGAGGAGAGAAGAAGACCTTCACCCAAATAGCCGATGTCCCTTCATCTTACATCTTGGCCGATGACATTGAGACTCCATACGGTCACAAGTTACCCCTTTGGACAATAGGGTTCCTTTATTAATACTTGGGAATTTATAGGACCCACCTTAAACTCTTTATAACAGAAGTTTCCCGTCCCGTAAGCAGAAAGTCTCTGCTACGGGACGCCTTTGTTTACACACGTCAGCGATTCAACAAGGAATAAAGAGACTTTGAAAAATAGACTACAAAAAGTAATAAAGTTATGCTACTACACAACATCGAACTTGCTTTTCAGCAAATGAAAAAGTACCGCCTGCAATCAGCGGTCAGCGTCGTGAGTCTGGCCATCGGCTTTGCCTGCTTTGCACTGGCAAGCATGTGGATAAAGTATGAGACAACGTATGACGCGTTCCACCGCGACGCGGACAGGATGTACGTTTTGATGCGCTCCTTGAACAGCAGATTGACAGGATATGACTGGCAGGTGGCTTATGAGAACTGCGACAGTCTGGTCAAGTATTGTCCCGAGGTGGAAGCCTATACCAGTTTCGACCACATGGATTACCAGAAGGTGTTGCAACACGACCGACAGCTTACGCCCAATGCCAAAGTGATTTCCTGCGACAGCACTTTCCTGAAGATGTTCAACGTGCGACTGGTGGCCGGCACGTGGGACTTCCTGCATCAGGACAATCAGATTGCCGTCACCCGAGAGATGGCCCAACGGCTGTGGGGCGATGCAGAACCATTAGGGCAGGAGGTGACGATGCCAAACTATCATGCAGGCGGTAACTTTACCGTAACAGCCGTCGTGGAGGGATGGGACAGTCACAGTTGTCTGCCTTTCGAGGTGCTGCGCAACAACACCTATTTGAGGAATGCAAAACAAACTAATGGAGTCGATTATCCTTTTTCTTATGCATTCGCTCATGTTTGGCGTCTGTCGGAGCATGCCGATGTAGAAACTATTAACAGGCGGCTTGATACGTTGCAGATACATCAGTCAAAAGGGGCGAGCTACGCGGTGGAAGTGACGGAGAAATTCAAACTGATACCGCTGACGGAGCTTCGTCACGTCCAGTTCTATCTCAATGTAAAGGTAAAGGTGGAACACATCCGCCTATTTGCCTTTGCAGGAGGCTTGCTTATTTTGTGTAGCTTGCTAAACTACCTGACAATGTTCATCAACCGCCTTTTCATCCGTCAGCGTGAGATTGCCCTGCGCACGGTGTTCGGGGCTACGGGGCGCAACCTGATGGTGCAGTTCCTTACGGAGTATGGATTGGTGTTGGCCATAGCCTTGTTCTTCGGCATATACCTGATGAAGGTGGTGTTGCCCTACTTCCGCCAGTTGGCCGAGCTACCCGAGGGGGTGGGTTTTGTCTATCGCGAAGGACTTGTCTATCTGTTGATGGTGGTGTCCGTGTCATTACTCATTTCGTTACCCGTCATCGGATTCTTCCGCCGTCAGGCATTGCAGAACTCCATCCAGAGTAAAGTGGGGTTGTTCAGCTATGGCAATTTCCGCAAACTGAGTGTCTGCCTACAATTGGGCATCAGCCTCCTTTTTATCTTCTGCACGGTGGTGTTTCAGAAACAACTTTACACCCTGCGGAACGAGGACTTTGGTTTTGAGCGGAAGAATATGGCGGTTATTACCGTTTATGGTGACAATGAGGATGGCGTGGAATCGTTTGGTGAATACCTGCGGCAACAACCGGAGGTTACGGAGGTCATCCGTCGTTGGAATGCCCTGTTTCCTAATCATTTTAGCACTCGTCACACCTTTACCAAGAGTACACAAGGAAGACAGATGAACGTGGAAATGATAGAGGAATCAATAGAATGCAGTTTTTTTGATGATATGGAATGCCGACTGGTTGATTTCTACGAATTGCAACTGCTGAAAGGACGCTATCTGCAGGAGGGGGACGACCCTTCTGCCATCGTCATCAACGAAACTATGGCCAAGAAATTCAATTGGGACGACCCAATAGGAAAGCAAATAGACTGGTACAGTAGATCTTATACGATAGTCGGAGTTGTCAAGGACTTCTTGATTTTTGGTCCTACAACACCCACCTTACCAACCTTCTTCGCTCGGAACGGTTTGATGGAAAGGAAACAGGGTAATTCCTTTGTCTTCAAATACCAACCGGGTGATTGGGCAACCTACAGAAAGAAGTACAAGGAGAAGATAAGCAGTTACAGCGGAAGCCTCAGAGCCAACATTTTTAATGTGGAAGAGGAATATGATGATTTGCTCGAAAGCGAAATCAATTTGCAGAAACTCCTGACCACTACGGCCATTGTTTGCATCCTCATCGCCCTCTTCGGTGTGTGGTCCATGATTATGCTCACCTGTGAACAGCGCCGCAAAGAAATCGCCATCCGTAAGGTGTTCGGTGCTACGGTGAAGGATATCCTCGACATGTTCTTTGTGGAATATATGTCCCTGCAAGGGATAGCCGCCCTCGTGGCCTTCCCCATCGGCTATGTCTGCATGAAGCCGTGGCTGGAGCAATACGTGGTACAGACCGAAATCTCGTGGTGGATTTACGTGGGCATCTTCCTCCTCGTCACTCTGCTCGTCGCCCTCTGCATCGGCTGGCGCGTGTGGAAAACGGCTCATGCCCATCCGGCGGAGGAGATAGCGAAGGGGTGAGTCTCAGGAGGAAAAGAGGAAATCAATATCCCAATTGGCCAGTGACTTTTTGCAAGTGTACCCAGGCAAGATAATGGTTGTACCGGCTCTCTACGACAGTGGATTGTGCCTGTTGCCAAAGGAGATGGGCCTCCAGATTGTCGGAAAGCGGTTCGAGTCCCACGTCATACTGACGGGTACTGACGCGTAAGTTTTCCTCAGCCTGACGAAGAGCCTGTACAGCCATATCTTGTTCCATGCGTGTCTCTTCCCATTCGTTCAAAGCCTGCACCAATTCCATTTGCAGCAGTCCATTCTTGCTCTCGCGTGTCAAGACCAGACTATGCAACCGGGCTTGAGCTGCTTTAACCCTATTTGCCTTTTCCCCAAAATGATAAAGAGGGAAGGAAACATGCATCATGACACTGAAACTGCCTTTATTGAAGATTGGTTCATCGTCCACCTCCAGACCATACAGGTAGTTATAACCACCCCGAATACCGACTTGAGGAAGCCGTTCGCCCCGTACCAGTTGTACCTGCTGGCGGGCAGCTTCCTCCTGCCGGTCAAGTAAAACATATTCAGGCCGTGCCTCGATAGAGAATAATGAATCGGGAAAACCTGCCGGGCGGAACGGCGGCAAAGAATCAGCAACCTGTACCTCCGTTCTAAGAGGATACCCGATATAATGGCACAAGTTCATGGCGGCCAACCGACGGGCATTCTCTGCACGACGCAGGGCCAATGAACTTTCGTCCAACCTTACCCGTACTTTCAATACTTCATTTTTCGGCTTCATGCCCCGATTATAAGCCCGTTCTACACGGCGATACAGTTCGTCAAGCAACGTATGGAAACGAATGGCCACACGCATCATCTCACCCGCCTTCACCAATTGGATATAGGCCTTATCGGTACGTTCCACGACATCGGCCGTAGTCTGTCTCTCTTCCCAAAGGGCAACCTCTTCGCCAATCTTTGCCAAACGATAGGCGGCCTTGATACGTCCACCCATATATACGGGCTGTTCCACTCCAAGACCTGCCATTGCCATGGTACCGACCCTATAATCCAATGTCAGACCGGGGAAATAGGCAAACCCATCCATAGGCAGGAGCTGTCCTGTACCAGCATCAGGTTGGAATAAAGGCAAATGACCTCCCTGTACCTTCAGCTGTCCGTCAGCCGAACTGTAGAAACCCGTAGCAGAGAAGGTAAACTCTGGCAGGAAACGGGCTTTTACACTATGCCGGACATACTTAGATGCCTCCGTTGCAGCCTGCCGGGCAGCGATATCAAGATTGTGCTCCAAAGCCAAACGTCGGCAATCCTCCATGGTCAACACCCCAGTGCCCTGAGCCAGACTGTTCCCTGTCAGACACAGGATAAGGGAAACGGTTGTCAAACTCCTGTTCATACTTGTTCCTCCACAATATTAAAGAATAGCGAATAAAGCACCGGTATGAATATCAACGTGATGAAGGTTCCCACAAAGAGACCACCCATAATGGCTGCTGCCATAGAACCGAACATGGCATCGGAAAGCAGGGGTATCATACCCAAGATGGTTGTGAGAGCCGCCATACTCACCGGCCGAAAACGATTCAAGGTGCTCTCCACCAAAGCCTGCACCGGTTCTTTTCCAGAATGGATTTGCAACGTAATCTCATCCATCAACACAATACCATTCTTGATAATCATGCCGACAAGCCCCAAGGCTCCAACAATGGCCACGAAATTGAAAACCTTTCCAGTGAGAAGCACCGTCAGCACCACTCCCACCATGACCAACGGCACGCTGCACAAGATAATGGCCGGTTTACGATAATCCTTGAAAAGCAGAATAAGAATAGCCACCATCAGCACTATAGCCAGGGGGAAATGGCGGAACAGGTATTTCATACTTTGTGTACTGGCCTGTCTCTCACCTTGCCAAGTCAGGGTATAACCTTCAGGAAGAGGAATACGCTCAATCTGCTCTGCAATACTCGAACGGGCCTTCTCCGTTTCGACTCCCGAGACCGGCGAGCACTGCACGCGTTGGCTACGTTGGCCATTATAGCGGGGCACGACAGGATCCTCCCAACATACATCCACGCTACGACAGACCTGTCTGAGGGGTGTCGTAGCCGTAAGCATCCGCACCACCTCCCCTTTGGACAATGTGCCATTCTGCAAACGGAGCAGGGTCTCCTCATCAAACAGACGGTCCAGATTGGGCAAAGTGGGAAACACTTGGACATCGCCAATCCCACTAACAGGTGTTCCCTCAGAAGAGAGAGATCGGAGATAGATATTACATGGATGAAATCCTTCATAAAAACGGCCGACAGGAATACCTCCTGCTACCGAAAGGATAGAAAGGCTGACATCACTACGGCTCAACCTCAATGCACGGGCTGCGGCTTGGTCATAGTCCACCACCAACGATGGGATTTGGGGAGACCAATCAGTAGTCACCAGATGCACCAAGGGCGAAGCATCCATCACCGCCCGTGCAGAATCGGCCAACCGATGGAGGACAGCCGGATCGGGACCTTGGAACTGGGCTTCGATGGGGTATTTCTTGAACATCAGGTTGTAACGTTTCAATTTCACATAGGCTTCAGGATAATTCCGTGTCAGATATTCCTGAATCTCATCCAAAATTCTGACCAACTGCCGGGATGAAGTAAAATCAACAATCAGTTCCCCATAAGCCAACGAAGGAGTGGCTATACTGCGTACCAGATTATACCGGCCTGGTGTGGCACCTATAGAGGTCGTCACATGAAGCACCTCCGGACGCGTTTTCAAATATGCCTCTATGTCGGCAAGGTCGCGTTTTACCCGCGAAGGGGCATACCCTTCCGGCAATTTGTATTCCATATAGAGCTGGTCATATTCCATATCCGGGAAAAAGCCATGACGCATCGCTCCATACCCAACTGCTGTCAACACCAACAAAAGAAGCATCATTCCCACTACCACCCAGCGATGGGACAGAGCCATACGAAGCCCACGAGCCAACAGGGAAGAGAAGCGGTTGTGCGATGAAGGACGATTATTTTCCTGCGTAAAAGAAGGGTCCTTTGGCAATAGGAAATCTGCCATCAAGGGTACATGCGTCAGGGCCAAAAGCCAACTGAGCAACAGACTGACACAGAGCACGACGAAGAGGTCACGGGTATATACTCCTGCCGTATCAGGAGAGAGGTATATGGGAAGGAAGGCTATGATGGCAATGGATGTGGCCCCCAACAATGGCAAAGCCGTACGACGGCCAATGGCTGTCAGCGCCTGCATACGCGGAACTCCACGATGGATATCGACCAGAATCCCATCGATGATGACAATGGCATTGTCCACCAACATACCCATAGCCAGAATAAAAGCGCCCAAAGAAACGCGTTGCATGGTTCCATCCAAATTCCCCAAAAGCAAGAAACTCCCCAACACAATAACAAGCAGGCTGAAGCCGATAATCAGGCCACTCCTGAATCCCATGGTGAGCATAAGCACTACCACAACAATAGCCACCGACTCTACCAGATTGACAAGAAAAGTGCCAAGGGCCTCCTCTACCCGATCGGGTTGAAAAAAGATTTTGTGACAAACGACTCCTGAAGGCAAACGGCCGATGGTGAGACGGTCGATACATGCCTCAACATCGGCGCCTACCTTCGTTATGTCCGTGCCCGGAGAAGCGGCTACAAGCAACCCGACAGCAGAGGTGCCGTCTCGCAAAAGTTCATTACGGACAGGGTGCTCCATGGATTTCTCGACCCGTGCGATATCGGACAGACGAAGTTGGTCGCCCTCGTGTCCCTGCAACAACAGATTGCCTATTTGCTCAACGGTATGGAAATTGTCGCTCACAGAAAGACTAATACGATGGTCCCCACTGTCAAGATTGCCTGCATAGGTTGTCTGATTGTGCCCATTCAACGTGGAGAGCACCTCGGCCGGAGTCACCCCCAAATAGGCCATGCGATCCTGCCACAAATCGATATGGATACATTCGGACAAGGTCCCATAAAGGTCTATGCGTTCGACACCCTCTACTCCAAGCAATTCACGTTTGACCATCTCGGCATAATCAGTCAATTCACGAAGAGTCAATCCGTCAGCTGTAAGAGCGTAAAACATACCTGACACATGGCCAAAATCATCCTTCACCATAGGCGCTGAGGCACCCCGAGGTAACGAAGGGACAGCATCTGAGACCCGATGACGCAACTGATTCCAATGCTGTCCGACCTCACTGTCGGACACTGTGGTATGCAGCTCGACCTGAATAAGAGAGAGATCACGGAAAGAGTGGCTTTCGACACTGTGTACATTATCCATCAAACGGATACTCTTCTCCAACGGATCGGTAACTTCCATCTCTACCTGATGAGCCGAAGCACCAGGGTAGGCAGTCACCACCATCGCCAGTTTCACCGTCACTTCCGGGTCTTCCAGTTTGCTCATATTCCATGCCGAAATACCCCCTCCAACCAATAGTACAACTACCAAAAAGTAAACCAACTTACGATTGGCAAAAGCCCAACGTCCCCAATCCATCATAACATACCTCCCACATTTGTTGCCGATATGACGGGCAGAGGTTCGACATGATCACCATCATGGAGGGCATGGACTCCCGAAACGACCACCCGGTCTCCTGGCTGCAAGACCGTGCTACGTATGATACCATACCCGTCACCCTCCAAAGAGGAAACTTCCACTTCGCGCATACCTATTATATCTGTATCCCCATCCAGCACATAGACACAGTTCTTCCCTCCATGCGTAAAGAGAGCCGAAGCGGGTACGCGGAGCAATTCCCCGGCCACTTCCGGCAAAAGGGCAATACTCACCCAAGCTGTCATACCGGGTGCGGGAGGCGCCAAAGCCGTATCAGCCAACCCCAATCGCAAGGTGTAGAGTTGATTGGCATTGGCTTTGGGACTTATACCAACTACTCGCAAAGGATAAGAAACGTCTGGATATACATCAAACGTACAGGAGCAAGAATCAAAACGATCCCGACGCACATAATCGGCAACGGGCAGACTGACCTCCACTTCGGGCAGATCATCGCCTACCAAAGTGAGTACAGGCATTCCGGCAGAAACGGCCTCATGGGGATGGCATATGACACTCTGTACCCTACCGTCAAAAGGAGCTGTCAATACGGTATAAGCCAACTGGTCCTCGGCATGGCGCAATTTGGCCTGCATCTGTTGTAACCCGAAACGGGCACGGTCATTGTCCATTGGAGTAGTCACGCTGTCACGATACAGTTCCATCACCCTCCGTACCTCCCCCTCGACCTTTGCATATTCGGCCCGGACAGCCTGCAACTGCACCTCATAATCTGCAGGTTCAAGAAGAGCCAAACGCTGACCTTGCCGTACCACATCTCCTTCGCGCACATACATACGCTCCACCACTCCCGGAACCCTAAAAGCTACACGGATATCGCGTACAGCTTTAACACGACCAGGATAATGCAATACCTGCGGACGTTTTACCACCTGTACTGTATCAGTCTTTACCCGATACACAATCGGTTTCTTGTCGGCATGTGAATGACACGCTACCAATCCAATTACCAAAATGGGGAGACACACCCAAAGTTTCACTTGCGAACTCGTCATCCTTAAACCTATTTTCTCATTTTCATACTATATATAATGCGATTCAGGACACAAAGTTCGAATCAATCTTCCCAAATCACCGAGAAAGCCGTATATTTGCACGCACATCAAACGACAAAAAAAACGGCTTACTATTCATCCCGAACAATAAGCCGCCGTTCCTATTAGAATATTAGAGAGAGAAAATATTAACAATGATATAACAGCCACTACTAAAAAAGGTTCACCAGGCAAACAAAAAAAATGGACCAATCCATAACATCCTATACAGATTCTTTATTAGGCATTATATATATAAAGAATAATGCCTGGGCAAAACATATCATCATGTATCCCAAAGCAGACGGAATAAGAGTGACAGTGCCTCCATACACATCCATGGAAGATATAAAAAGGGCCATAGAGAGATTCCGCAACAAGCTGCTGCAGAAACAGGATATCATTAAAAGGGGGAAAGAGACAGAGAGACTGATAGACCTCAGCTATCAGTTTCGCACAGAAATGCTTGAGATATCAATTATTGCCGGTACACGTCCCCGTTTCTTATTGGACAGCAAGCCGGGAAAGGCCACCATTATCTGTCCGCCTGACACAGATTTCGCAACCGAAGAATGTCAAGCATGGCTACGAAAAGTGATAGTCAGACTACTCCGTGAACAAGGGACACGACTCCTGCCTGACAGATTGCACCACTTGTCTGAAAAGAAAGGCTTACCTTTCGGGACATGCAAAATTACGACAAGCCGCGGACGCTGGGGAAGTTGCTCATCCAAAGGGGACATTTGCCTATCGTGCTACCTCCTCACACTACCAATACGACTCATTGAATACGTCATGCTACACGAATTATGCCATACAAAAGAGATGAATCACGGTCCACGCTTCTGGAAACTGCTTGACCAACTGACAGGTGAGGACTCCCATGCCCTAAGAAAAGAATTAAAAACATACAGGACGGATATTCCATAAGTTTGCGAAAACATTCATCATTCCTCTCCAATCGCAAAAATAGGATATTCCTCATTCGACATTGTCGAAAACGGCCGATGAAGGTCCATATTTCCTTTTGCCCATCCAAGTACTCTAAGGATGCCCATCCTTAACCCATTATAATGCCCATCCATAAGTACTAACGATGCCCATTCACAAAGTATGTAAATGGGCATCATCAGAATAGCCTTTCGGGCGATGTCAAATTATACGATTTATAGCTCTATTCTATAAAGTTCTTATTGTCCTAACAGATACTGTTTGAAGTCGGCAAACTCCTTGCTCATAGGAACACTTTGCTTAGTGCCCTGCATGAAAGCCTGCAACTTGGCGGGAATCTCCACCTTGTCGCCAATGATGCCCTCAACCGTATCAAGGAACTTGGCGGGATGGGCCGTCTCGAGGAATACACCTACTTCACCGGGCTGCAATCCTTCGGCCAAGGCACGATAGCCGCATGCGCCATGCGGATCGAGCAAATAACCTGTCTCTGAATATGTTTGTTTTACTGTCTCACGAATCTGCTCGTCGGTGTAGGTCGCACCACTAATCTCAGCCTTAATGGCGGCATGACTGTTGCCATACAGTTCAACGACACGGGCAAAGTTACTGGGATCTCCCACATCCATAGCATTGGCAATGGTAGCCACAGAAGGTTTGGGCGAATAGACTCCCGTCTGCAGATAGTTGTAGAAAATGTCGTTGCGATTGTTGGCTGCAATGAAGCGCTTCACGGGCAATCCCATGTGCTTGCCGAAGAGACCGGCAGTGATATTTCCAAAGTTTCCACTGGGCACACAGATAACCAACTGGTCGGCCTTGCCCAACTTCTTCAACTGGGCATAAGCATAGAAATAATAGAATGCCTGCGGCAAGAAACGGGCCACATTGATGGAATTGGCCGAAGTCAGTTTCATGTGGGCATTCAGTTCCTTGTCCATAAAGGCATTTTTCACCAGTGCCTGACAGTCGTCGAACACGCCATCAACCTCGATGGCTGTAATGTTTTGTCCAAGAGTGGTAAACTGTTTTTCCTGAATTTCACTGACCTTACCTCTGGGATAGAGCACATACACATGGATGCCTTCTACACCCAAGAAACCATTGGCCACGGCACTACCCGTATCACCCGAGGTTGCAACTAAGACATTCACCTGCTCCTGCCCTTCCTGACGGATGAAGTAACCAAGCAGACGAGCCATAAAGCGGGCACCCACATCCTTGAATGCCAATGTAGGGCCATGAAACAACTCAAGTGAATAGATGGTATCTGTCACACGCACGGCCGGCACATCAAAACTGAGCGTATCATACACAATATGTTTCAACACATCGGCCGGAACATCTTCGCCAAAGAAGGCATCGGCCACGCGATAAGCAATCTCTTGGAAGGAAAGATTCTCAATCTCATCAAAGAACTCCTTGGGGAGCGGTTTGATGGCCTCAGGCATATAGAGGCCCTTGTCTGAAGCCAGTCCCTTCACCACTGCCTCGTGCAGGGTAGCCATGGGAGCCTGGCGGTTGGTGCTGTAGTATTTCATAATTTCATTTACAATGTACACATAAACTCTTTCATAAACTCTCCGCTTTCCATCATGCCACAGGCTCCCTGCTTACAGGCCACTTCGTCAAAAGTCTGTACTGAGTCTGCCTCAATGCCGGGATAGTAGATAAGGAAAGGAACTGGGTCTGCTGTGTGGGTACGATGTTCGCACGGTGTGGGATGATCGGGCAGAATGGCAATGGCAACGGGCTCGTCCCAACGGCTAACCTCTTCAACGATAGGCCCCACCACCCGACTATCCAGATACTCGATAGTACGCAGTTTCAAAGGTATATCACCTTCATGGCCGGCCTCATCACTGGCTTCAATGTGAAGATAGACAAAGTCATCGGTACGCAAAGCCTTCAAGGCGGCTTCTGTCTTTCCCTCATAATTGGTATTATAAAGCCCCGTAGCGCCCTCCACCTCAATATTGCGCAGGCCGGCATAGTGGCCTATACCTTTAATGAGGTCAACGGCCGAAATGACGGCTCCACTCTTGATGGTTGGATAGGTCTCTGTCAGCGGCACCATACTCGGACGGTAACCAGGCGACCAGGGCCACAAGCTATTGGCCGGGTCTTTACCTTCCGCCACACGCTTGAGGTTCAACGGATGGTCAGCCAACAACTCTTGTGAACGCAGAATCATACGGTTGATAAGGTCTGCCGTAGGTTGGGCTTCCATCAACTTGGGTTTCACCAACAGGGGCATGAACTCCTGTCCGGGCACATCGTGTGGAGCGGTACAACGCAAACGTTTGTCGCCCCCTTTGATAACAAGCAGATGGCGATACTGAATACCTGTGGTCAAGGTTACATTGGCAAACTGTTTGTCCTTGGCCAACTCTTCTTGCAAAAAACGGATAAGCACATCAGCTTCTTCGGTAGTAATGTGTCCTGCCGAATGATTCTTGATACGTCCGTCTGCCACACAGATGAGGTTGCAACGCATGGCCATATCTCCAGGCTTCAGTTCGTAACCGATACTGGCAGCCTCCAACGAACCACGTCCTTCATAAACCTGTTTCAGGTCGTAGCCAAGAATAGCCGTATTGGCCACCTCACTACCGGGATGGAATCCTACAGGTACTGTTTTCAACATTCCTGTACGTCCCATGCGGGCCAACTTGTCCATATGAGGTGTCTGGGCATATTGCAGCAGTGTCTTTCCACCTAAGGAAGCCACAGGCCAATCGGCCATACCATCACCTAAGATTATCAGATGTTTCATGTTCTTAATGTGCTAATGTGCTAATGTGCCAATGTGCTAATGTGGCAATGTGATAATGTCTAATGTTTCATGTGATAATGTGCTGATAACTCGAGCCGCATGGAGTATTGGCATATTGGCACATTAGCACATTGGCACATTGGCACATTAGCAAATTGGCATATTATTATATATTCGCAATACTCATAATGTCAGCAAACACACCGGCAGCTGTCACCCCTGCACCAGCTCCGTAGCCCTGGATAAGCATAGGGTATTCCTTATAGCGTTCAGTCGTGAGCAGAATGATATTGTTACTGCCTTCCAACATATAGAAAGGATGGTCCTTATCCACTTCACACAATGATACAGAGGTATTGCCATTCTCCATTTTGGCTACAAAGCGCCAACGCTTGCCTTCGCTCTCCAAACGACGGCGACGTTCTTCGAAATCTGCATCCAGTGTCGGCAAGTTCTTCCAGAAATCGTCCAACGAACCATCGAAGAAGTCTTGAGGAATAAAGAGATGCTTCTCCACTTCCTCCTGCTCTACGCGATAGCCGGCTTCACGGGCCAGAATGACCAACTTACGGACAACATCCTTTCCACTGAGATCAATACGCGGATCCGGTTCTGAATAGCCCTGTTCCTTGGCACGACGAACCGTCTCACTGAAGGGAACCTCGGCACTCAGTTCGTTAAAGATAAAGTTGAGTGTACCACTGAGCACAGCCTCAATTTTCAATATCTTGTCTCCACTGGCTATCAGGTTGTTGATAGTATTGATAATGGGCAATCCGGCACCCACATTGGTCTCGAAGAGATATTTCACGCCACGTACACGGGCCGTCTGCTTCAAGTTGGCATAGTTTTCGTAGGCCGATGATGCAGCGACTTTATTGGCAGCCACCACAGAAATGTTCTTTTGCAAGAAATCTCCATAGAGCGAAGCTACTTCGGCACTGGCCGTACAATCTACAAACACCGAGTTGAAAATGTTCATACCTATCACCTCATCATGCAGGCGTTGTATGTTGCCCGGTTGGCTCTCGGCCAACAGTTGGCGGTAATTGTCCAAATCTATACCTTCACGGCAGAAAAGAGCATTGTGTCCACTGGCTATACCCACCACATTCAGTTTCAATCCACGTTCGTCCATCAGTTTCTGACGTTGCTGACGAATCTGCTCCAACAGACTGCCACCTACCGTACCCACACCACAGATAAAGAGGTTGAGCACCTGATATTCAGAAAGGAAAAAACTGTCGTGGATAACATTCAGCGTCTTACGTAATGATTCACGAGCCACAACAAAAGAGATGTTCGTCTCACTGGCTCCCTGCGCACAGGCAATCACGTTGATACCGTTGCGACCCAACGTGCCGAACAGTTTACCGGCAATACCGGGCGTATGCTTCATGTTTTCGCCCACAATGGCCACAGTAGCCAAGTTGCATTCTGCCGTTACGGTTCCCAATTCTCCCATCTCTATTTCCTTGGCAAACTCTGCGTTCAACACTTCGCAAGCCAATACGGCATCTTCGTTACGTACACCGATAGAGGTGCTGTTCTCCGAAGAGGCTTGAGAAACGAGGAAAACACTGATACCATTCTCTGCCAAAGCCTTAAAAATGCGGTAATTGATACCAATAACTCCCACCATACCAAGTCCCTGCACGGTTATCAAGCTAGTATTGTTGATAGACGATATACCCTTGATGGCCTTCTGTCCGTCCTTTGTCTCACTACTGATAATGGTACCCGCTCCCTCGGGATTGAAAGTATTCTTGATAAGAATGGGAATATTTTTGTGGCAAACAGGATAGATGGTAGGCGGATAGACAACCTTGGCACCAAAATTGCAAAGCTCGGTAGCCTCCACATAACTCAGTTCGTTGATAGTGTAAGCACTGCTGATGACACGCGGATCGGCCGTCATAAAGCCATCCACATCGGTCCATATCTCCAGGCAATCAGCATCCAAGGCGGCCGCAATGATTGCAGCAGTATAGTCAGAGCCTCCCCGTCCGAGATTAGTCACCTCGCCTGTATTCTTGTCGGTAGAGATAAATCCAGGAACCAAAGCTATTTTAGAGGTCAGATTCCCAAATGTCTCACATACCAATTTATTGGTCAGTTCCGAATCCAGAATATGCTTGCCCTGTTTCTGCTCTGTCTTGATGAAGTTGCGCGAATCGAACCATTCTGCCCCTTCGATAAGGGTGGTGACGATACGTGATGAAATGCGTTCGCCATAGCTGACGATGGTAGCCAGCGTCTTAGCCGACAAATCGCGAATGAGGTAGAGTCCCTGATAAATACCTCCCAACTCTGTCAGCAATTGGTTGGCTATAAGCAAAAGGTTCTCCTTCTGTCCACCATCGGGGATAAGAGCCTCTATCATGTCTATATGGCGTTTCTTGATTTCTGCCAGCGACACCTCATAACTGCTGTCGCCACCCGCAGCCATGTAAGAGGTGGCAATCAGTTTGTCGGTGATACCACCAAGTGCCGACACGACCACAATGACCGGCTCCTGCTCGGCCTCCACTATCTTCTTTACATTCAGAATACTGTTCACGGAACCTACGGATGTTCCGCCGAATTTCATTACTTTCATATTGTTAATATGCTAATGTGCTAATGTGCTAATGTGACAATGTGCTAATGTGATTAATAACCCAAGCCACATGAGGCATTGGCAAATTAGCACATTGGCATATTGACACATTATTTATTGTTTTCTTTCATTTTTCTCTCCACAAAGGCAATCTTGCGCAAAGCCTCTTCGCGTTCCTTCTTGGTCTGCTCCAAAGCCGTGAGCACTTGCGACAACTGATAGAGCGTCACAACAGCCTCGCTATCCTCGGGGCGCAAGTTGATGACATAAGCACGTTCGCCCACATAGTGCACCTTCATCGTCTGCACACCATGATTCATGGCGATGAAGGCTATCACTCCCCCATCCTTTCCAAGGGGATAATCGGCTTTCTCTACTTGATAGCCCAAATCTGTTGTCTTATAGACATCCTCAGAAACTGGAGTTTCAGCATAAGTGCCATCCTTAGCCACCACCTTCACGGCATGATGATTGGCATTGCGACCGCCCCAATAGATGGAGGTCAGGGTCATACCTCCCACCTCATCCACTTGTCCACGCAGAAAAGAACGATACAATGTGCGCTCCACCGTCTGCTTGGGATGGAAGTAGTTACCCAATTCCTGATAAGCGGTATCTTTCTCCAATACCAATCCCTCCTTAGCCGCATCTGCAGCCTGCTGCTGTACGACCAGCATACTGTCCAGATAAGACAATGTCTGCTGCTGTTCGGCCAAGTCAATCTGCTGCATCAGGCTGATGCCCTCTTTGCGGGCCTCGAAAGCTTTGGGATACTGTGTACGGATGCTATCAATCTGCAACTTCGCCTCGTTATATCGCCGCTCTTTCAGAGCTTGTTCGGCTTTTTGCAAATACTGTTGTGCCTGGCTCTCTCCGTTGTCACCGCAGGCTGCCACAAGGCATGCCCCCAGCAAGAGCAAACCAACCCATACTGTCTTTTTTCTCATAAGTCTTGCCATTAAGTTGACAAAAGTACAATATTTTCGCGTTCCTATTTACACAGCTATGCCATATTTAACCAAGATTAACCCTACAGAAAGGCTGGCTCAGCACCGGTACCGCGGCGATACGGGATATAGCCATACGAGGCGGAAATGCTGCAATACGAGTTTGGACTTCATTTTTGGGGAGGAAATCGGTCATTGGGCCTCCATCAGCCGAAGGGCCATGGTGCGCCCCAGTGTGCGGCAAGCCTCTTCCACGGCCGCAAAATCGCCCTGCTTCATTTCTACGGGCGGAGCCACCACTTCGCATTGGCACCGGTCTGTGAGGGCCGTAATACGCTTTACCGTCTGTCCGGCCCAAGTGAACGACCCGAAGTAGCCGAAGAAGTGGTGACGGATATCGCGTGCCACCAGTTTCTTCAACAAGTCATCGAGGGGCGGATAAATATCGCCATTGTAGGTGGGCGCTCCCACGATGAGTCCCCGAAAGCGGAAGACATCGGCAAGGATGTAGGAATGGTGCGTACGGGCGACATCATACATCCTGATGGTACGTGCACCGGCCGCCGAAGCGGCTTCGGCAATGGTCTCGGCCATACGCTGGGTATTCCCGTACATACTGCCATAGCAGATGACCAGGCCATCCTCTCCCTGGTAACGGCTCATACGGTCGTAGAGCGAGATGACACGAGGTATCTCTTCCGTCCACACCGGACCGTGAGTAGGACAAATCATGCGGACAGGGAGGCGCGACAATTTGCACAAGGCTCTCTGTACCTGCGGGCCGTACTTGCCAACAATGTTGGCATAGTAGCGCACCATCTCATCCCGGTAGGGGGTGGTATCCATGACTGTATCCACGACTCCTCCATTCAGAGCGCCATAGCATCCGAAGGCATCGCCCGTAAAGAGGGCCCCATCTTCGGGAGAAAAAGTGGCCATGGTCTCCGGCCAATGCACCATAGGGATGAGGTGGAAAGTCAGTTGCCTGTCACCCAACGGCAGGACATCCCCGTCGCTGACCATCAAACGGTTTCCACCCACGCCGTAATAACCGTCCACGATGCGGAATGTCTGTGCATTGCCCACCAGCGTGATGTCAGGGTAATACTTGCGGATAAGGTTGATACTGCCCGAGTGGTCCGGCTCCATGTGATTGATGACGAGGTAGTCAATGGGACGGTGCCCGATGACCCGACGGATATGTCGCAGATACTCCTCGAAGAAATTGACATCCACCGTGTCGATGAGTGCCACCCGCTCGCCCACCATCAGATAGGAATTGTAGGAAATTCCGGCGGGTATGGGCCACAGACTCTCGAAGAGTCCTTTCGTCCGATCGTTAACCCCTACGTAGTACAGTTTTTCTTTCAGCTGCATATTGATCAAGAATAAATTTTCTCTACTATAATCGGAAACAGCGGGCAAATGTTCAACGGTTTCTCCCCTATCCCAACGGCTCCACAATGAGATTTCCCTGCATATTATTTTGTCTGTCGGCAATAAAGCCGTATCTTTGCCGACAGTTGGCGAACATCCCCCCAAAAACTAAGAAAACGGAACCTGACATGAAAAGATTTTTATACCTGAGTTTGTTTTTCGTCTTTACGGCCATCGTTAGAATCAACGCGCAGGAGAATACGGAATATCCCCGATACACCAATTTGCCAACGGTTTACATCGAGACGTTTGACCGTGTGCCCATCACCAGCAAAGAGACCTACGTATATGCCACCATGTGGTATGTCAACGAAGAGGATGTGGTCACCAGATACGACTCCATGCAGATACGTGGACGAGGCAACTCGACATGGAAACAAATCAGCAAAAAGCCTTACCGCATCAAATTCAACAAGAAGGAGCGGCTGTTGGGAAATGATTATGCCAAGGCCAAGAGCTGGACCCTGTTGGCCAATGCCGGTGACAAGACACTGATACGCAATGCCGTCACCTCGGCCATGGGGGAATTTATGGGTATGGACTTTTGCCCGGCATACAAGTTCGTCGATTTGAACCTGAACGGCGAGTACCTTGGAAACTACCAGATAAGCGACCAGGTGGAGGTTCGCTCCAAGCGGGTTGACATCTGCGAGCAGGATTACCCGCTGACCGAGGGGAGCGACATTACCGGAGGATACCTGCTCGAAGTGGACGGGTTCAAGGAGAAGAACTATTTCACGACTTCAAAGAAAGTGCCCATCCGCATCCATTATCCGGACGAGGACGAGATTAGTGCCACACAGAATGAATACATCCGCAGCTATATCCGCAATTTCGAGACGACACTGTTCAGCAGTTCCTTTGCTGACCCTTCAAGCGGCTACCGCACGTGGGTCGATTCGACCTCGCTGGCCCAACTGATTATCGGCAACGAAATCAGCGCCAATCTCGATGGATATTGGAGCACCTACTTCTACAAGGAGCTGCAAGACTCGCGCCTCTACTGGGGTCCCCTGTGGGACAGCGACATAGCGTACAGCAATGACCATCGGGATGCCAATACGGTCAATGAGTTGATGACGGATGCCGGATTTGGCGAAACCAAGGTATGGTTCAACCGGATGTGGGAGGATGCATGGTTTGCCAACCTCATCAACAGGGAATATACCCGATACATGGACGAAGGTGTAGTGGACCACATGCTTGCCACGATAGACAGCATATCAGCCCTGTTGGAGGAGTCGCAACAGCTCAATTATGAGAAATGGGGAATCAACAAAAAGATGTATCACGAGATTGTGCTCTACTCATCATACGAACAGTACCTGAACGACCTCAGGAACTTCGTGACAAACCACACGGCATACCTGACGCGAGCCTTTGCGGAGAAACTGCCTGACCGTCAGGAGCCTCTCCCCGAAGAGCCGGCAAATATCTTCGTGCCCGAAAAATATTACTACCGCATTGCCAATGCAGGAACATCCACACTGCTGGATGTGTCGGAAGAGGGAGTCTGCGGATGGAGCAATGATGCTACCCGCATGAGCCAAGAGTGGGAAATACGGCAGATAAGCGGAAACTACTACCATCTGACCAACCGGCTTGACGGTATGGCATTGAACGACCCGACAGAGGGGGAAGTAGGTCCCACCACAAACACGGGAACCCAACTGAACGTGGCCGTCCCCGACACCTCTGACACCCGCCAGCTATGGACTTTCACCTACCAAAAGGCATCGGACAAATACAATATAACCAACAGCTATACCCAACACACCATCAACCTGAAGGGAGGGAACAAGGATGACGGCACCTGGATTCTCAGCTACACGACAGACGAGCGGAATGCATCAAGCAACAACCGCCTGTGGAGCTTCTTGCCGGGCGACGAATTGCAAGAGGAATCAGACAGGATAAGTCCCACACCTGAGCCGGACGGGTATGCCCTGGTTTACAGTCCGGAGTTACAGACGCTCCGTTTCATTTCCGAGACTCCTGAGCAACTCGTATTCACAGCCCACATATACACGGCTAAGGGTGAACCGGTGGCTGACTTCGAATCTGCCGACACCTACTCCATCGCTCATGCTCCGGCCGGAGTATATATCGTGTCATGGAGATGCGGAAACCATACACGCAGTGTCAAGTTCCTGAAGCAATAATTCCGTCCGGAAGAACACACGCTTTTTCATAACCCACATACCGAAGCGTAAAAAATGCCACCATCCAATCTGCTGATGAAAGATTGGATGGTGGCATTTTTGATACGCCCTCATTACGAAACGGCTATTCCGCCATCATCTTACGGGAAACGACAGAGCCGCCTTCTCCGACAAGGACTTCGATGAATATGCCCGAAGCAGGCTTTTTAGCCAATCGGACACCCTGCAGGTTGTAATATCCCGCCGTCATACCTTGCACGTTGTCCGACAAGGTTGAGGGGATGGAGGTCACCGCTTCTTCCTCTGTCTCTTCAAAGACCCAGCGCATACGGGTGCGGTCGGCATGTCCGGCAAAGAAGGTGAGAGGTCCCTCCTTAAGGGAGGCATCGGTCGAACCTATCTGGATACACCGGTTGGCCGCTTCGCTGGCATCAAGGAAGAAGGCCAGTTTGCCATTATCGGTCTTTGCATAGTAGGGATATATGGCCACAGGCTCGGCAGAGAGCAGCTGCTCTATCTGCATATAGGCACCGCTTGCCCGATTCTGTACATAGACATATCCGCCCTCACCCTTACTGAGAATCCACAGGGCTTCATCATTGGCAGCAATGGGGTCTGTGCTACCGGCATTGATGCTGTTGTCTGAGAGTCCGATGCGATAGACCAGAGAATCGCGCAATCCGTCAGCACTCTTCGTGCTACAGAGGTAGCGACGCTCAATGTTGGACGCGGCCGATGATGCACTGGCATTGCTGGTGGTGCCATAGGTATAGATATTATAGGCCATTGTTGTTGAGAAGTCGGTAAGGGTATAGATGCGTGTGGCTTCGAATGCACTGACAGCATTATTGATAACAGCCACTACGGAATCGACCTCTGTCTGAGTACTGTTTTCGCTGATATTGTCCGAGAAAGCCTGTGCTTCGACAATGGTGTTCATCAGTGTATTCAGCGCGTCAGTAGGATAGCCCAATGTAACATCTGTCGAAGCTCCTTTTGCCAATAGTTCCGCACTCTCAAGCGTATTGTTGAACTTGGTGAGGAAAAGGCGGACAAGCGAAGCGTCAATTTCGGCAAATGTGAATATCATGTCGGCACGTTCGATGGTACCCGAACCCCATACCCAGTCATCAGCAAAACCGCGTGCACGTATCTGCATATTATTGTTTGACGGACAATTGATACGGTACATGGCCACAGGTGTATTCAGGCCAGACTGTGCAGGGCTGTGGTCGCTGGTATAGTTGATGGTAAGCACTACGGGCTCTTCAGCACTGCCGATGCGTGCATCACCGCTCCCGATAGCGATGTTTTGGGCTGTCATGTAGGATTTCGTGCTATAGTTACGGATATGAAATCCCCCTTCTGTGGGTGTGATTTCCCAAAGCAAAGCCGGATTGTCCCAAAGGAACTCTTCGGTAGAGCCCAATGAGCCGTTATCATTGAATGTGAGATATTTGGGTATCCCGTTGATAGTCGTACTGCTATTGAAAGGGACTGTACCGTAACAGATGATGCGGTACAACTTCCCTTCAGCAGAGACAAAAGGGTCGGTACCGGCTTCCATACCCCCACCGCCACGCATGAACTCATTGTTGACGGACACCGTACCCGAATAGAGTGACTCCATCGCATCCGACAGGTTCTTCAATCGGAAATAATATACTTTTTTAGGAGTAAGTCCCGTAACCGTCGCCCGCGTAGCTTCACCGTCCAGACGCTGTATCTCGGAAAAAGTCTTGCCGTCTTCCGACTGTTCCAGCACAATGGCCGTCACCCCTTCAGCATCGTTGCTCCAGGTTAGTTCTACGGTTGACTCATCAGCCAGTTTGGCCACCACGTTGAGCGGATACATCAAATAGTTGCTCTTCTGTGCAAGACTGTTCACATAGTTCTCGATATTAGTATATCCATTGTTCAGCGTATAGTCGTTGGCATCATTCTGGGCCGGATTCAGTCCATTGGCCTCTTCCCACTCGTCAGCCATACCATCATTGTCGGCATCGGTTATTTTCGGTCCTCCGGCTACAGTACCGATACCGCCCACATTCTGCTCGTTGTCGATGAATGCGCCCTTCTTTCCCAACGAAGTGAGCTGGTCGATGATGCGCTTGTCGTGTACATCTCTTACCCGGGATGCTCCCACATGTTCCACCACACTCTCGTATGCCTGTGCCGCAGTCTCCAGATTCATGGGAGCCGAACATTTCAGTGAAGGGTTCTGCATCGGAGTGGCACTGTGATGGTCGGTGACAAGGATGCCGTTGAGCACACCATCGCAATTGCCGTCGAAGTAGTTTCCGGTGCTGTACATGTGATCCGTTTCGGTCCATTGGTCAAAATACTTGGCCGATCCGTTCGGACCGGCAATGAAGTAATTGTTCATCAGATCCTGATAGTTGTCGGCAGCCGAATGTCCGCCCACCACGCCATTCGCGTAGTTATATACCACATTGTTGTAATATTGGACATAGCACTTCATCTTCGGGTTGCGGCTCTTGTTGTTCTGCCACAGACAGTGGTGGATGGTCCAGTTGCGGGTTCCGTCGGTAATGGCCCCGAAGCGCTGAGGTTCTATACCTTCGGAGATTATGCAGTTCTGCCACGTGATGTTGTTGGCATTGGCAATGTGTACATTGTCCCAAGGTCCCCACGACACACTGCAATGGTCCATGATGACATTGTCGCATTCGTCAAGCGTAAGCGTACACTTCTTGGAGTCGACACTCGAACCGCCACGCATACGGATGTAGCGGATAATAACGTTCGTACTCTTCGAAGCTATCACACGTCCGCCATAGATTGTGATGCCTTCGCCCGGAGCAGTCTGCCCGGCAATGGTGACATTGCTGGCTATGGTAATGTTCTTGCCCGTGATGTCGATGATGCCGCCGACATCAAAAACGACGAAGCGGTTGGGTTGGCTCACCGCTTCGGCCAACGAACCGGCACCGGCCGCATTCAAGTTGGTCACATGAACCACTTGTCCACCACGTCCGCCAGAGGCATAAGCCCCAAATCCTTCGGCTCCTGGAAATGCCAACTGTTGCGCCTGCACGCCGATGATGCCACACAATAATGCAATCAATAATCTTGTTCTCATAATGTCAAAATTTATCCGTTTGTGATATCGTTTTAATTTATTGGGTGCAAATGTAATATAATTATACTGAATATTCAAACTTTATACTAAGAATATATATGCACATATTCACTTATAAAAGAGGATTCACAAAAAAAACAAAATGCAAGCTTATCGGCCTATAATGCCACACACTGCCTCAAAAATCAAAATAAACCCACGTTTGTTTTGTCCTTCGCTCGATTTGCACTATCTTCGCACCACAATTCAAGACAACGGAATGATAGAACTGACACAAGAGGAGTTGAAAGAGAGACTCTCTGACAAGATATTTCACCAGATATCCGAAACGGCCGACGAACTGGGCGTGGAGTGCTATGTGGTGGGCGGATATGTGCGCGACATTTTCCTTGAGCGCCCGTCGAAGGACATCGACGTGGTGGTGGTGGGCAGTGGCATTGCGCTGGCCGAAGCCTTGGCCAAACGGTTAGGACGGAAAGCGCATCTGTCTGTATTCAAGAACTTTGGAACGGCACAGGTGAAGTTTCACCACACGGAAGTGGAGTTTGTGGGGGCACGCAAGGAGTCGTACCAACGCGACTCGCGCAAACCCATCGTGGAGGACGGCACACTGGAGGACGACCAGAACCGGCGCGACTTCACCATCAATGCCTTGGCCATCTGCTTGAACAAGGCACGTTTTGGCGAACTGGTGGACCCCTTCGGCGGTATGGACGACATGTGGGAAAAGACCATACGCACACCGCTCGACCCGGACATCACCTTCAGCGACGACCCTCTGCGGATGATGCGATGCATACGCTTTGCCACACAGCTGAACTTCTATATCGACGACGAGACGTTCGAATCGCTCTGCCGCAACAAGGAGCGCATCGAAATCATCTCCAAGGAACGCATAGCCGACGAGTTGAACAAGATTGTGGCCTCGCCCATCCCCTCGAAAGGATTCATCGACCTGGAGCGGAGCGGCCTGTTGGCGCTCATCTTCCCCGAAATGGCGGCTCTGCAAGGGGTGGAGACAATGAACGGACGGGCACATAAGGACAACTTCTACCACACGCTGGAGGTGTTGGACAATGTGGCCAAACAGACCGACAACCTGTGGTTGCGCTGGGCAGCTATCTTGCACGACATAGGCAAACCGCGCTCGAAGCGATGGGAGCCGCGCATCGGGTGGACGTTCCACAATCACAACTACCTGGGTGAAAAGATGATACCGAGCATCTTCCGCCGCATGAAGTTGCCGATGAACGAAAAGATGAAGTACGTGCAGAAGCTCGTGGGGTTGCACATGCGTCCCATCGTGATAGCCGACGACATTGTGACGGACAGTGCCGTGCGCCGTCTGCTCTTCGAGGCGGGCGACGACATTGACGACCTGATGCTGCTCTGCGAAGCGGACATCACCTCGAAGAATGCCGAACGCAAGCAACGCTTCCTCGACAATTTCAAGATGGTACGTCAGAAACTCATCGACCTGGAGGAGCGCGACCGCATCCGTCAGTTCCAACCGCCCGTCACCGGCGAGGAAATCATGGAGGTGTTCGGCCTCTCACCTTGCCGTGAGATCGGTACACTGAAGACCGCCATCAAAGATGCCATCCTCGACGGAGACATCCCCAACGAACACGATGCCGCCTTTGCCTTCATGCTCGAAAAAGCCAAGAAGATGGGATTGGAGAGGGTGAAGTAAAGGAAAGGGCGAAGAACATACACCGACTTTATGTTACTGCCACGCCGTTGGCAGTGTACTGCCACCATGGTGCAGACGTCTGCCAACGAGGTTGGCAGAGATAAAAGAAAGAGAGCATCAAGCTCTCAGAAAAGGAAACTCATAAGCTTTGTTCCGCTCTTTTTTTCCTCCATTTCGCGTTGCATGCGTTCGATGGCCATACGGAAGAAGAAGGCTATCAGGTGTTCGTCTGTCCTTTCGGTACGGATGCAACGCAAGGCATGGATGTATTCACCCTTGTTCTCCTGGCGGATGATGACGATAGGATGCCCGGCCTTGTAGAGGATAAAGTTGGAAAACAGACGTCCGATACGTCCGTTTCCATCACGGAAAGGGTGGAGATATTCGAAGAAACCATGGAAACGGGCGGCCAGCACCATGGGATGCACACGCCCTTCGCTGATGGCCTGCTGGGTGGAATCCAATAATTGGGGAACACGCGCAATCAAAGTTTCATGTTCACCAAAGATGGTGTCGCCGGCACACATGTCAGTATCCGTATATTCGCCCGGCACTGCTCCCGGACACTTGTAAGGCAAGGTGTGCTCCATCAGGATGCGGTGTGTCTCTTTCAGAAGTTCCTCAGTCAACGGTTCTTCTTTCTTTTCCAACAAAAATTCGTATGCCTTGAAGTGTCCCAAGATTTCGAATGCCTCATAAAGGGTCTTTCCTTGTGGAATCAGCCCCAATCCCTTTTCTTTCAATTCGCGGGCGTCGTCCACACTGAAAGAGTTTCCTTCGATACCACAACTGTGAGCCGAGAAAAGTATTTCATTATACTCTTTCAACTCATCACCATTCATCCGTTGGGATATCTTTTGCCGATATTCAGTCAGGACTGTTTCGTAAATCTTAATCTCTTCTTCAAACATACCCTATGACTTTATGTCTGCAAAAATACAAATAGTTTATTTACCAACAAACATCTTGCCGTTTTTATCACCTATTCTGATGGTTAATCGGCATTTCATCCGCTTTTGGCGGGTAAGATTTCATTTCCAATGCCACTCTTCCCACCAATGAATGTGCAGACCTGACAGTTCTACGGCGCGGATGAAAAGTTTCATGGGCTCATAACCGTGCCATATTTCACGACGAGGATGAGTCTTTCCGTTTGCTCCTTCTGTAAATCTAACCATGCAACCATCATATTCACATTCAATACCTTTTTCATTAGCATTATAAGGAGGACTCAACGCATCCAAAGAATCCTTTAAGGTAAGAAAACCAACCCATTCTTCTATTGTCAAGGTGCGGCAACCTGTATCGTGAATCAAATTGCCGACCTCCCGACACCATATAATCTTACCGTCTGCCATACGAATCTTTATTTGAGGAATTTCTCCAAAAGAACCGGACAGTTCAAAGTCGAACCATCTCTTTTTCTTATAATTCAGAGCCCATTCATCAGTTTTTCTCCACCATTCATACCAACATTCATCCTTTCGCGCCCCAAAGGCATTCTGCAAGAAACTCTGCGGCCATTTGAAGTCGGTGAGCGAATAGAGGTAAAGCACTGCGTCCTTCAAGTCACCGCCAAAAGGATAAGTCTTGACGTAATACTTCCCTTTCCTGTAAAGCTCCACACTCCATGTGTCTGCTCCGTTGTAGAAACCAGTATCGCCCAATCCGTCATCTCGGATGGAAGAATCATCCAACAACGCATGAAAAGTGTTCCACTCCTCCTTTGTCAGTTCACGCGTATGCAGGTAATTAAAGGTGAACGGAGTATAAATCGCCGTCCAGAAGAGTTCATACCGTCCTTTTTCTGTTTCTTGAGCAATCAGAATTATATTATAAAACATTCTGCTGAGGATACAACGTACGGCATGACGGTCGATGCGGAATGATTTCTCTTCTATCTCAGGATAAAGTCGGACTCCACGATTTTCGCCACACATCTCCAGCACTTTGTTTTGTCGCTTGATGGCAGCTCCACCTTGCCCGGTCAATTCGGGAGGAAACTTCCACCACCCCCACCGATTCATCAAGCGTCCTTCTTCACCACGCGAAGCTACTGAATCCAAGTAAGCCTTATCTACTTCAGATTTCCATTGCGCCATTGACAAGAAGGGAAGTACGACAATGGCCAAGAACAGTATAATACGTTTTTTCATGACATAACTCCTATTTCTCTGGTAATTTAAACATAATGGGCAAAGTGAACTTTTGTGGCATAGGCTTCCCATGATGAAGGTCACGGGCTGGCTCCCAACGGGGCATGGTACGGACAATGCGCAAGGCTTCGGCATCCATGAGCGGATGCAAGCTGCGGAGAACCACAGGGGAACAAACTTTTCCTTTTTCATCGATAGTGAACTGGACGATTACCCGCCCTGTGATGCTGTCCGACAAAAGTTCCTTGGGATAACGGGTATTCTTTACCATATACTCGACAAGCGCCTTTGTACCTCCGGGAAATTCTGGCATTGGTACACCATCTATAAAAACATGTTCCTCTTGATTAGCAGATGTACTGTCTGACAAATATGCCATCCGTGCACTCTTCGTCCAATAAAGTTTTGCTACAATCGGAGAATTGGCAGACACATCTTGAGCAAGCATCCAATACCCTACGCCAATACATAGCATCCATAAAAACTTTCTCTTCATAACTCTATCATTTTACAATTAAACCTGAGGCAAAGGTAGGAAGATTCGGTTTTGCACAATCCTTTTTAGAGTATAAAATGACAGAAAGAGGAAAGGACGCTCAAAAAGGAATCCCAATACGACCGCATTGCAGTATATTGGGATTCAAAGATTTACGTATATTTTTATCCGATTTACGGAAAAACGAACAGTTATCACCCTTCTGCAAGGAATCTCTGCAAATCCTTGCGATAGATGCGAACTGTATCGGGAGAAAGGGCGGAGGCTTCGGCTATCAGGCGGTTGTCGGTAATGCCCGCACAAAGGAGGCAGACGACAAGCTGTTTGTTGGCTGGTAGAGCCGCTTCGTCCAAACGAGCACCAATACCCGGTTGCAGGAACTCGGCATATTCGCGAAGCAGAGGCAAATAAGACTCACGACGGATATGCAAACCGTGCATACGACCCGTGGCCTGACTCTGAATCTGCATCAAAAGCAACACGACAGCATTGTTTCCTCCCTGTTGCAGGAAACTGAAACAATGTTCCCAACGAAGATGGTCTGCCTGCAGGGCATCGTGAGCGGTCTGCAATTCCTGCAAGACTATGGTCGCCCGTTCCTTTTCCTTCAGCAAAGTACGGTTGTCAGACTCGAGGCGGCGCATCTCTTCGCTCTCCCCCTTCAGCGCATCGTTCTGCAGTTTCAGTTTGTCGATGTTCTTTTGGTACTGAAACTCCATCTTCTGCAATTCCCGTTCCTTCAAACTGATGCGGCTACGCAAGTCACGACGTTCTTCCACACGCTGACGGCTCATCTCTTCCAAATCCTTCGTCAAGGCTTCACGCTGGAGGGAATGAACCTGATCAGCCTTCCGTTTGCGGTGGCGGAAATAGAGGAACGACAGAATCAACAACGTAAGGGCCACACAAACAGTGGTCCACAATGTCCATCGGCCTTGGCGTTGTTGCAAGGAGTGTTGCTGCTGAAGATTGTCGGCAGAGGCTTGCCAGGAGAGTTCGCTCACCTCCACGGCACGGTTGCGGTCGCGCATCTGCTGGTCGTAAATGGAGTGAAGACGGTTGTATTCGACCGCCGTCTGATAATCCTTACGCACACGGGCCAACTCTGCCAACAGACTGAAACTGGAGCGTTGCAAAGCACTGTCGGGACATTGAGCCGTCACACGGAAGCACTCCTCGGCACGCGGATAATCCCTGCGGTCAATAGCGATACAGCCCAAGCAATAGAGGGTCTTGCACATCCAAGTGGTATCTTTCAGGGTAGGAAGCAGTTCGGTGAGCATACGGTCGGCTTCATCAATTTGTCCTTGCTCTTGCAGGAATGCGGCATACTCCAACCGGACGCCGGGCGCTTCACCCTCAGCAAGAAGGTCGGTTTGGGAGAGCACACGCTGATAATAGACCTCGGCACTGTCGGCCTGATGAAGCTGACGGTAACAGGTGGCAATGTTCTTCAGCATCCACACCTGATGCGTGGGTTTGCTGGCGAGTACCTTATAGGGATAGGAACTGCGATAGCACTCCAACGCCCGTTCGTAAAGCCTTTGTCCATAATAGATGTCGCCCAACCGTTCGAGAGTCATACCCATGAAATGGGGAGCCTCCACCGAAGAGAACGCCTGACGGGCTTTCAACAACGAAGCGGTAGCACCTTCTATATCGCCCCGAAACTCACGACGGATACCCTGATAGAAGAGGGCACGTCCATGATAGAGGGGCGCACCTCCCGTCTGTTCATAATAGGCCACTGCTCCGTCGATGAGGGTGTCGCCAAACATGCCGGCCTTGCGCATACGGTGTGAAGCCTGAGTCAGCAACAGAGCGCGAAGGGCGGTCTGCTCTTCGTCCAACTCACTCATCGGCAAACGTTGCAACATGGCCAAAGCACTGTCGGGCTGATGCTCCAATCGCGCTTCGGCTTCAGCCAACAACCGTTCGGTTGGATTGTGTTCGCACGACATCCAACAGAGACAAATGGTTATTATATGTAATAGAAACAAAGAACGCATGTGGACTTACCTGATTTTATGTTTCTGACTATCCCGCAAACAACCATTCAACAGTTCGCACAGCTTCTGAGACTTTATAGTAAGATTATCCGCTTTAATGATATTAACAAAGCCATTTCCTCTTACCAGATGGACAATTATATCGCCTGTATGTAAGGAAAATCGCCATATCCTCATTGTCTCACACTCAAATGACTTGACTTCGTTAAAGCGTATAATATCTTGTCGGTTATAACGGTTAATTGCGATATATTCGTCAGCGATAATCAGATAAGGCCGATTCATCAATCGTTCGCGGAACACCATAAACAAGAAGAAAAGTCCCAATAACAGCAAAAACAACATTAAATTCCATCCTCCTTTGCCGCTAATAATATGAAGGAAAATGCAAATCACACACATG
Source organism: Phocaeicola sp. (assembly GCA_045545095.1). Classification (GTDB taxonomy): domain Bacteria; phylum Bacteroidota; class Bacteroidia; order Bacteroidales; family Bacteroidaceae; genus Phocaeicola_A. Next base: position 51,648 of record JAZQAG010000052.1, read on the forward strand.
AAAGCTATAAACAGTTCTTTCCTCCAAATGGAAGGATAAATTTTAATTTGTTTCATACCTATATACGATTTATGTATAGTCTTACTTCACCTGCGAAATGCGTACAGAGTAATAGATGATGAAACCAAGCATCAGGAACACATTTCCAATCATGCCTGCAACGAAGAGAGAGGCATCCATGCGCAATGCTTCGTATTGGTAGCCGGCTATATGAATGAGGATAAAGAGGAACATGGCTAACCCCACGATGTTCAGCCAACGGCAACAGCGTATCATCAGGGCCGACTGAGGAACTATGGTACTCTCCTTCAACACAACTGGCATATTGATGAATTGGGGGAAGTAGGCGGCAAATAACATGGCCACAGCATAAAACGTCCCCATACCACTCATCAAGAAGTAAAAAGCTGCGCAGCCCCATCCACGCGGATTGCCCGCAGCATCGAAGCCTGTGGGAACTTTTTCGGGTGCATCAATATAAAATTTAAGGGTTAACACCCACAATAATACAATCAAAAACAGGGCCACTAAATCCAATACACGATCGAAACGGGTGGGCGGCACACGCACTGGCTTCACGGGTTGGTTATTCAGTTTCATTACTTCAGATTTTAGTTTAGACGGGAAATACGTATTGTATAATAAATAATTACGCCAAGCATTAGAGCTATATGTCCGAAAATACCTATAACAATAAAGGATATATTCATCCGCAGGGATTCATGTTGGATATAGACAAGGACAAACAAAAGAAACAGGGACATCAACTGCCCCATAATGTTCAACCAACGGGAACAACGCTTTTTCAGAGCAGATTCTGCGATTACGGTCTTTTCTTTCAAGACATCGGAAATGCTGACGAATTGGGTAATAGAGGCAACCGCAATCATTATAAAACCATAAATACTCCCAAACACAGGTATCAAAAGATAAATAGCGGGACTTCCCCATTCTGTAGGGTGACCAGCTGCATCAAAACGAGTAGGTATCACATCTGGAGCATCAATAAAGAAACAGATGGCTAATACCCACAGTAACACGATCAAAAACAGGGCCACAAAATCCAATACACGGTCGAAGCGGGTGGGCGGCACATATACGGGTTTTACAGTTCTACTTCTGGTCTTCATCATTTTCTGTTTTCTTCTTTTTCTTCAACCGCCCACTTTTGCGGAGTGCCTCGGCAATAATCCATTGGAGCTGGCCGTTGGTGGAGCGGAACTCATCGGCAGCCCATGCTTCAATGGCATTCATGGTGTCGGAATCTATGCGAAGCACAAAACTCTTGGTGGTAGATTCTTTTTTCACGTTGTCAAGCTACGAGTTAACAGCTACAAGCTACGAGTACAAGGCAAAACACTTGTCACTTGTAGCTCGTAGCTCGTAACTAATTATCAATGATTCAATGTTCCTGCATTTACCACAGGCTGGGCCGATTCGTCGGCACAGAGGACAACCAGAAGGTTGCTCACCATGGCAGCTTTCTTCTCTTCGTCCAGCTCTACGATTTCTTCGGTAGAGAGTTTGTCCAATGCCATCTTCACCATGGATACGGCACCCTCTACAATCTTTTCACGAGCCATAATGATGGCGCTTGCCTGCTGACGGCGGAGCATCACGGCTGCAATCTCGGGAGCGTATGCCAGATAGTTGATGCGGGCCTCTACTACCTCCATGCCGGCAATGGCCAGACGTTCGTTCAACTTCTGTACCAACTGTTCGTTCACCTCGTCACCTCCCGAACGAAGGGTCAGCTCGTCGCTATTGTTGTCTGTATCGTCGTAAGCATACAGGCCGGCTACCTGACGAAGGGCGGCATCGCTCTGAACCTTCACAAAATCTTCGAAAGCATTCATGCGGCTGGCAACCGAAGCACCAATGGTAGTGCCTTGTGTGTTGGCCGCCATGGTCTGCGAGTCTATTTCGAACATCGCCTTGTAGGCATCCTTCAGTTTCCATACCAGTACAAGACCGATAAGCACAGGATTTCCAACCTTGTCGTTCACCTTGATAGGCTCGGCATTGAGATTACGGGCACGCATCGACAACTTCTTTCTGCTGAGGAAGGGATTCACCCAAAAGTAACCCGTATCCTTGAACGTACCGCGATACTTACCAAAGAATAGCATCACCATTGCCTCGTTCGGCTCCAACATAAAGAAGCCCGGCCACAAGAAGAAGGTGAGCACCAACGTCAAGAAACCCACCAAAGCATAAGCTAATATTTCTGCATTGACACTCCAAACAATCATGGCAATACCAGTAAGCGTCAAAGCCAGGTTCACAAAAAGCATGGCAAAGCCATTCAGCTTCATCCCTGCAAAATCAAATTCCTTTCCATTCATAATCGTATTTCATTAAGTTGTTAATATATAGATTTCACCCTCGTAATTGGCTAATACAATATGATATCATTTTGATATCGCAAATATATTGAAGATTCCAAAAAGTCAGTTAATACCCACTCTTCATTTAGAGAATATTAACAGAGGAAGGTATTCTCCCTTTAATCACGCACAACTTCCTGAATAAAAAAAATCGCTGACAATCAGGAGGAGCCCCAATCATCAGCGATAACAAATATGAATATGCTGCAACTATACAGCGCGTTGCTTCAATGTACGATAACCATAGATAGTAACAATAATAAAACAAATGAGCGGAAGGACAAACGAAACATTCACTGCCGGCATACCCAACAGAGTACCTTGATCAATAAGAAGTCCTTGCAACGGCGGCATCAAAGCACCACCGACAATAGCCATTACCAAGAAAGCTGCACCCAGTTTGGTATCCTGCGTATCCACATTCTCCAAAGCAATACCATAGATAGAGGGGAACATGATGGACATGAACATGCTGATAAGTACCAACAGATAGAGCCCACACATACCATCGATAAGAATAGTACCCAGCGTACAAACTGAAGCACCCACACCGAAACAAGTGAGCAACTGGCGTGAATTCACAAACTTCATAATATAAGTTCCTATAAATCTACCTGCAAGATTGAGGGACATGGCAACAATATTATACTTCTGGGCTGTAGCCTTGTCCAAGCCCAAGCGATCTGCATATTGGATGATGAATGTCCATACCATAATCTGAGCACCCACGTAGCACATCTGTGTGAAGACTCCTTCACGATAAGTGACATTACACCACAAATTGGAGAGTGTTTGCTTCACCGAATGCGCATCATCCGTCACTTTTTCATCCTCGCGCACCATGGGCATTTTGGTGAGAGCAATCACCACCAGAACAAATACGACAAACAACCCTAATGCCACATAAGGATCTCGTATCACTGCCAAATCGTATAGACGAATATCGGCTTTCTCAGCTTCAGAAAGCGTTCCAAAAATTATTTCACCTGCCGCATCGCGCTTGTCAGAAATCAAATTGGGCAATACTAAAAAAGATGCCACAGCCATACCACTCAACGAACCTATAGGATTAAAAGCCTGAGCCATATTCAAGCGACGGGTTGAGGTCGCCTTATCTCCTAATGATAAAATAAACGGGTTGGCCGTTGTTTCGAGGAAAGCAAGACCAAACGTCAATATATACAATGAGAGGCAGAAAAATGAAAAGTTCTGATACTCTGCCGCAGGAATGAAAAGGAATGCACCCACTGCATATAAAGCTAAGCCAAGCAAAATACCGCTCTTATAACTATACTTACGAATAAACAATGCTGCAGGTATAGCCATAGTAGCATAACCTCCATAGAATGCAAACTGGATAAGCGAAGCTTTGGCCGCTGAAAGTTCCATCAATGTTTGAAATGCAGCCACCATCGGATTTGTGATATCATTGGCAAATCCCCACAAAGCAAACAAAGAAGTAATAAGGATAAAGGGTAAAAGGTATTTCCTGGATACCAACGGTTGTTTCTTTTCTGACATAGTATCTTTATTTTATGTTTTCTATTCTTTCAAATGAACTTCACAATCATGAGAACCATCAACAGTAACTTCAAATCCCATTTTCCGATAGTATTCACATCTACAACCCTAAAGATTGTAATTACATAGTAAAGTTGGCACAAAGTAACACATTATATCCAACATAAGAAAATTATTTGATACTCTAATTACGACCATTTATAGGAAAATATCGATAAAACACCAGAAAATCTACGTCAATACCAACTTTTATTGATACCTAATCCCCCATCAGCCCCATTGGAACCATCAAGCCCATTAGCCCCATTACCTCCCAGAGGGTATAACGGGGAGCTGTCCGTTGCCCACACAAAAAAAAGTGAGGCCCGTCTCATTCCTGAAACGGGCCTCACACTCTAAAACGGCGGCGACCTACTCTCCCACCTTGGCAGTACCATCGGCGCGGTCGGGCTTAACTTCTCTGTTCGGAATGGG
>JAZQAG010000053.1:0-29714 GCA_045545095.1 Phocaeicola sp.
GTGTCCGCAATGTTTGCATGTGTAGACTACTTCATTTGTTTTTATGCCGTTCTTCTTTGATATTAAGCGTGTCTGACTACGTTGGAGTGTATGCTTCTTGCATCTGGGACATCTCGTCTGTTCGCGAACAACGCCATAACAGATGATGAAAAATACCAAAATCAAGATGGCGAATCCGATGAATACGGAGAGTAGTTCTTCACTTTCACCATCGTTTTCCGAAGCTTCCCATCCGTCGTAATCGGTCAGATAAGAGTTTACTGATTGTATTCCTGCAATCATTCCCTCGTCCCATTTACCTCGTTTGAGCAGAGGAAACATATCACGTTCTTGTATGCGTTTGCAGATTGCATCGGGAAGTTCTCCTTCTATACCATATCCGGTGACAAATTGGACACAACGTTCTCTGCGTACCAATAGGATGACAAGCCCATTGTCGGCTCCTTTCTTGCCCACACCGTTCTGCTTACCCAGTTGATAGGCAAACTCGAAACAGTCGTCTCCCTCAATTTCCTCTACGACTACGACCAATGTCTCTATACCTGTTTTTTGCTCAAGTGAATAGAGAATATTGTCCATTGTGTGTACTGCTTCGTTGGAGAGGATACCGTCCGGGTTCGAAACATAGCGGGTTTTGTCCAAAAGGTGAACCATAGGTACTTCACTTACGCTATACTCTTTTGTCTTGGCAGAGAGAGCAAAAAAAAGTCCTACGAAGAAGAGTAACTTCTTAATCCGAGTGATGACTGTTCCTGTCTTCACCATCATGCATTCATTCTTTTCTTACCTTGTTAATCAATCTTTATTCTCTCCTTTTTTTGGGATGTGGAGTGTAGATTGATGTCTTATTCTTCTTTATTCCAAATGTTCCATGCGGCAATGGCTTGCAGGAGCAACATTTCAAGCCCGTTTTTGACGGTAGCTCCTCGAGCTGCACCTTTTCGCATGAAGAGGGTAGTGTCCGGGTTGTAGATCAGGTCGTAGAGAAGGTGGTCAGAAGTAAGACTATCGTATGGAATATTCGGACAATCATTCGTGTTTGGATACATGCCTAAAGGAGAGCAATTGACAATAATCAGATGCTCTTTCATTATTTCCGGAGTTAACTGCTCGTAAGTGATGGCTTCTTCGTTTTCTCGTCTTGATACGAGTTGATATTCGATACCCAACGAAGTTAGTCCGTGACAGATGGCTTTCGAAGCTCCTCCGGTACCTAAAACGAGAGCCTTTTTCTGAATAGGTTTCAGCATGCCTTCGAGTGACTGGGTAAATCCGACAACGTCGGTATTGTGACCGATGAGATGAAAATCCTCATCGTTTTTACCTCGTCTGATTTCGATGACATTTACGGCTTTAATAGCCATGGCATTAGGCGAAAGTTCATCCAAATAATCGAGAATCTTTTCTTTGTAAGGAATCGTCACGTTAAGTCCCCGAAGTTCAGGATTGTTTGCCACGAGGTCGGGAACATCGTGTATGGTAGGAATCTCGAAGTTGAGATATTCAGCATCTATTCTTTCGTTTTGGAAACGATCGTTGAAGAAGTTTTTCGAGAAAGAGTGCCCTAATTTTAATCCGATTAATCCGTATTTGTCCATAAAACTTGTATGAGTTTTTTTTGTTTGACACCTTATGCAATCTGTTGTCGTAGGTAGGGGCTATGAAATCAAACATAGCCTCTACCTGTTCGCGTTTTTTTCTTTGCCGTTATATGGCTTTATACTTTGAACTTCCAACTTTCCAACTATGTTGTTTACTTCAAATACTCCGTTACATTCTTTTCGATGCGGGCAGCGATGTCGTCAGTTGTTTCCTTCACGAATTTCTCTCCCGTAATGTGTTCGTACAATTCGATGTAGCGTTCGCTGATGCTGTTTACGATTTCGTCTGTCATTTCGGGCACTTGCTGACCTTCCTTACCTTGGAAACCATTATCCATCAGCCATTCGCGCACGAACTCTTTGGAGAGTTGTTTCTGAGGTTCGCCCTTTTCGAAACGTTCTTCGTAACCTTCGCTATAGAAGTAGCGGCTTGAGTCCGGGGTATGAATTTCGTCCATCAGGTAAATCTTGCCGTTGTGTTTACCAAACTCGTACTTGGTGTCAACCAAGATGAGACCACGTTCGGCTGCAATTTCCGTGCCGCGTTTGAAGAGCGCCAGTGTATATTGCTCCAACAGAGCGTATTCTTCGGGAGTGGCAAGACCCTGAGCGAGGATTTCCTCTTTACTGATGTCGGCATCGTGTTCTCCGATTTCAGCTTTGGTTGTCGGGGTGATGATGGGTTCGGGAAATTTTTGATTTTCTTTCATTCCTTCCGGAAGTTTTACTCCACAAATCTCACGCACTCCGCTTTTGTAGGCACGCCAAGCAGAGCCGCACAGGTATCCGCGCACAATCATTTCAACGGGGAATCCTTCGCACATCACACCTACAGTCACCATGGGGTCGGGAGTAGCCAGTTTCCAGTTGGGGCAGATGTCAGTGGTGGCATCCAAGAACTTGGCTGCTATCTGATTCAGCATTTGTCCTTTGAAAGGGATTCCTTTGGGTAATACTACGTCAAAGGCCGAGATGCGGTCAGTAGCCACCATCACCAGTTTGTCGCCCATGTTATACACGTCACGTACTTTTCCGTGATACACTCCCACTTGTCCGGGGAAGTTGTACTCTGTTGCTGTTAATGCTTTCATATCTTTATTGTTATGTGGTTGAATTCCTTATTTTAATTAAAACACAGAGACACGGAGACATAGAGTTTTCTTTTTCTCGTTATTTCCCCTCCGTGTCTCTGTGTCTCTGTGTTCTTTCCTCTTTATTGAGTTCCTTCTGCTCCTTATCGAAACGTTCATATGCCTCCACAATTTTCGTCACCAGTTTGTGGCGAACGATGTCCTTCTTGTTCAGCTCTACGAAACTGATGCCTTTCACCCCTTTCAGGATTTTCAGGGCTTGTACGAGGCCCGATGTCTGAGAGTGTGGGAGGTCAATCTGCGTCATGTCGCCCGTCACAATCATTTTTGTGTTCATACCCATGCGGGTGAGGAACATCTTGATTTGTGCCGACGTAGTGTTTTGCGCCTCATCGAGGATGACTACGGCATCGTTCAGCGTTCGTCCGCGCATGAAGGCCAACGGGGCTATCTGTATGACGTTCAGCTCCATGTATTCCTTCAACTTGGCCGCCGGTATCATGTCTTGCAGGGCATCGTAGAGGGGTTGCAGATAGGGGTCAATCTTCTCCTTCATGTCGCCTGGCAGGAAACCTAACTTTTCGCCTGCTTCCACGGCCGGGCGTGAGAGGATGATTTTCTTTATTTCCTTGTTCTTCAGTGCCCGCACCGCTAAAGCGATGGCCGTGTAGGTCTTTCCCGAGCCGGCAGGGCCGATGGCGAACACCATATCGTTCTTCTCGTACTCCTTCACCAACTTCAGTTGGTTGTCGCTTCGCGGAGTGATGGCCTTGCCGGTGACGCTATAGACAATGACGTCGCCCGTCTTCTCCACCTGCGGTTTGTTGCCCTTGATGATGTCAAGGATAACCTCTTCCTTCAGTGAGTTGTATTTGGCGCAATGCTTTTCCAAAGCCATGATGTGTTCTTCGAAGGCACACATCTGCTCTTCGTCACCCATAACCTTGATGACGTTGTCTCTGGCCACAATACGGAGTTTGGGGTACAGTGCCTTTATCATTTGCATATTGGCATTGTTTACCCCATAGAAAACCACCGGGTCAACATCCTCCAGTACGATATGTTTTTCTATCATGCTTCTGTTTTTCGCGAATTAAGTAGCAAAAATAGTGCAAATTGTCCTCTTGGCAAAAGGAAATGTTGCTTTTTTCGTAAAAAAGGTATGTTTTTTCTCTTTTACCTGAAAAATATTTCTCCCCTACCTGGAAAAAATATTTCTCAGGTAGGGGAGAAAATAGATGTCATTAAGCCTTAACCTTGGGATAATGTAGCTTTTCTTATATCTAGATTGTATTCCAAACCTTCACAAGCAGGAGAAGGGTTACGTAAACCGCTATGATAATAAGGACAATATTGTTGTTTGTCAAGAAACTTGATTTCTTCGGCTCCTCTTTTTCCTCTCTTTTTCCTTCTACGCTCTTTTCAAACTTCTTTTCATAGCGCTCGCGATAGGTGGTGCGGGGGTCTTGGTGAGCACCCAGTGCTTTGGCAAAATAATAGGCACACACACCTAAAAAGTTGAAAGCCAGAATGACAATCAACCACAGAAGTTGGTGAGTTCGCTCCATTGGGCGGGTGAATATGTCCTTTATTGCAAATGCCATCATCAGTAATACGGCAAGAGGGAGTAAGAGAATAATCAGTTCTATCATTCAATCTGTTTGATTTAATGGTTTGTATTTTTTTACAAAGATAAAGAACTTCTACATACCAGTATTACGTATCAATAATAGTTGCGCACTTTTTATAAAAGATTAACATGCCGATCGTTCTTTCACTCGCAATACCCTACGGTTTGTCCGAGTACTACAATCATGGAGTCCTTCAGTTTCAGTGTCTCCACCACCTTCTGCTGATTCCATCCGCCACGTGCCCGGCTTCCAATGCCTGCACTGGCACAATAGAGATAGACGTTTTGTGACACATAACCTACGTTGACGTACGACACCGTGTTAGCATCGCCCGGTTTGTGGCCTGGGCCTGTCTTGTCCGTGTCGGCTATGAAGAGCAGGTTCAAGTAAGCCTTCTGTGCATCAGCACGTCCGGTGATGGCGCGATGGTCACCTTCGGCCACCAACTCCAGGGTGTGATTCTTGTAGTTGTAGTAGTAAGCACCGTGCTTGAAGAAGGCATACAATTCAATCTCTTGTCTGTTCGACCCTGTAGGAGCTGTGCGCTTGCCATCGGGACGGTTGATGCCCAAGGCTGCCCACATCAGGTTGGAGATGTCTTGCAGGGAAATTTCCTTCTCGGTAAATCCCTTAGAAGACTGGCGGTTCTTCAATGCCTCCATGAGTTTCATTCCTTCGTTGAATGTAGGAGTGTTCAACTTGATTACCTTCGGGGCTTCCTGTCCCATTACGCAAGTCAATGTGATTAGCATGAAAGCTAATGTAGAAATAAGTTTTTTCATACGATGATTTTTATTAAAGTGAATAATTGAAATAAAGGTCAATGTTGCGTTCTCTCCCCCTTGGGGGAGTTGGAAAGGGCTTCAATCGCTCAACTCTATCACCTCCATGTCTTCGAACTTGGCGCCGTTGACGGTAAAGCGGACGAGGGTGCGTACTTTATGAAAGCCGTAATTGCCGGCCGCGCCGGGATTGATGTGGAGCATGTCGAGTGTCTTGTCGTATTTCACCTTCAGGATGTGTGAATGCCCACTGATGAAAAGCTTGGGTGGGCGCACCATCAGGCTTCCCACAATTGAAGGATCGTATTTCCCCGGATAACCGCCAATATGTTTCATCACCACCTCTGCCTCTTCTACAGTGAAGCGTAATGTCTGCGGATAAAGGCGACGGATTTCTTGTCCGTCGATGTTGCCATACACCGCCCGTAGGGGACGGAAGGCGGCTAACCGCTCGGCCACCTCCAGTGAACCGATATCGCCTGCATGCCATATCTCATCGCAACTTTCGAAGTATTTCAGGTATTTTTCATCCCAAAAAGCATGTGTATCCGATAATAATCCAATTCTTTTCATCTTTTTCTTGGGTTTGTGGTGCAAATGTACTACTTTTGACGAGAAAAAGGAAAGTTCGCAAAAAATATTTTGAGAACATAGAGGCACGGAGACACAGAGTCTCTGCGTGCTAATAAATATTAAGCCATGAAAGATAAGAAGAATACGGCCCCAGTTTTCCGTTATTTCAACAGAGATATGAGTTGGCTTTCGTTCAACTACCGTGTGTTGTTGGAAGCCGCCGATGAGCAGTTGCCCCTCTATGAGCGTATCAATTTCATTGCTATCTATACCTCTAACCTCGAGGAATTCTACAAAGTGCGTGTCGCCGAGCATCGCGCCGTGGCTTGCGGGTTGAAGGTGACCGAAGAAACCGACCGTAATGAAGCAATAGCCTTGCTCGAGCAGATTACTGCCGAGACGAGCCGCCAGTTAGCCGAACGTACACGTATCTTTGAGCAAATGATTGTGCCTACTTTGCGACTCAACCGTATCATCTTCTATCAAGACCCGTCGGAGGTGGAAGATGCCCATCGCTTTTATTTGCAACACTATTTTACGGATGAAATATTTCCCTATCTGCAACCTGTGCCTATTCGTCGGGGGGTTGTCAGCACCTTTTTGCGTGACAATCGTCTGTATATGGCTATGCGTTTGCGCCGTAGAGGAAAATTTGAATACTTCCTGTTGAAATTACCCTATAGTAAAGTGCCCCGCTTTATCGAACTTCCCCGTTTAGGAGAGTGCGACTACATTATATATATGGAGGATATCATCCAGATGTATGCCGCACAGATGTTTCCCGGCTATGAGTGGGATAGCTGTTATTGCTTCAAGATTTCGCGCGATGCCGATATCTTGGTGGACAATATAGCAACCAATGAATTGCTCCAACAACTGAAAACCAAAGTGAAACGGCGTAAGAATGGAGCTATCAGCCGTTTTCTCTACGACCGGCAGATGCCCGATGACTTTTTGGCTTACCTGACACATGCTTTTGGCATTACTCAAGACGAACTGGTGGTAGGCGACCGCCATCTGAACCTTGAAGATTTGCGTCATCTGCCTTGCCCTAATCCCATGCTGAAGCAGGAGGAAGAGCGCCCGACAACCATGCCTCACAAGGCACTTGAAGAAATGAAAGGTTCTGTCTATCGATATGTGGCAAAGCGCGATCTGATGCTTTTCTATCCTTATCATTCCTTCAACAATTTCATAAACTTCCTTTACGAAGCGGTACACGATCCCCTCTGTACCGACATCATGATAACCCAATACCGTGTGGCCGAAAATTCGGCCGTCATCAGTTCGCTGATTGCCGCAGCACAAAATGGTAAGCGGGTGACGGTTTTCGTAGAGCTGAAAGCACGCTTTGATGAAGAAAACAACCTTGAAACGGCCGAACTGATGCGTGCGGCAGGTATCAATATCATATTCAGTATCAAGGGACTTAAAGTTCATGCAAAGGTGGCACTTGTCCTTCGGCGCAATCGGCAAGGTGGCTTGATTCGGAGCTATGCTTACGTCAGCACGGGCAATTTCAACGAAAAGACCGCCCGCCAATATGCCGATATAGGCCTCTTTACCAGTAATCGGACCATTGTGGCTGACCTTCAGAAACTTTTTGCTTATTTGCGTAAGGAAACGGACGATGCCACGTTCAAGCACCTGTTGGTGGCCAAATTCAATTTGGTGCCCCGATTAAAACAACTGATTGAGAATGAAAAGCGTCTGGCACGCAAGGGCAAGGGAGGGCACATCATCCTTAAGATGAATGCCCTTCAGGATCCCGTTATGATAGACGAACTCTATAAAGCAAGTATGGAAGGGGTACAGATAGACCTTATTGTGCGTGGCATCTGTTGTCTTATCCCTGGCGAAGAGTTCAGTCGCAATATTCGTGTGACCCGTATAGTGGATAGTTTCCTCGAACATGCTCGTGTCTGGTGCTTTGCGGGTGATGGAAATCCGAAACTTTTCTTGGGCTCACCGGATTGGATGCGTCGCAATCTGTATCGCCGTATCGAGGTGGTAGCGCCTGTCCTTGACCCTTCATTGAAACGTCAGCTTACCGACATGCTCCACATCCAACTTACCGATAATCGGAAAGCTTGTCGTGTGGACAATCGTTTGCGGAATGTCTTCAAAGGATTTGGGGATGAAGATACCATCAGATCACAATATGCTTTCTATGATTATTTGATGAATGAGAATAAATGAGAATCATAAGGTTCAGATACAAAAAAAGGGTCAACGCTTTGACCCAACCTTATTAACCTTAAATCTAATACCATGAAAAACTTGATGCAAAGGTACGGCTTTCGGATGAATATGCAAGTGTTTGCTTCCCTTTTTTGTGGGGAAGTCTTCTTTTCTTGATATATGTCAATGTGTAAGAAGGATAGGAACATGAAATAGGAAGAAAAAAGGAACATTTTTTCCCTCTTTGGTAGATAAATACTATATTTGCACACGTATGGAGAGTGGTTTATGTGGCCGTAAGACCATCTCTCTATCTATGAGTTGAGGGATTTGTGTAAGATTAACGCATGTATTATCTAAATTATGAGACGAATTCTTATAGTGCTTGTTTCTTTGTGTATCATGTCTGTGTGTCCGCTTCATTCACAGAAAAAGAAAGGACAGACAGGTAAAGAAGTGTTATTTGGGAAAGAGCATTCATCATATTCCGTAGTTTCTAACGAATTGGCCGGTGCTTGTTTTTATCTGGTTGCAGGTCATGGAGGCCCCGATCCTGGTGCTATAGGTATATACCAAGGGCGTCCTTTGCATGAAGATGAGTATGCTTATGACATCATCTTGCGCTTGGCCCGTGAGTTGATGCAACGGGGGGCAAAGGTTCATATCATTATTCAAGACAAGAAAGATGGAATTCGGGATGGACGTATCCTGAATAGTAGTAAACGTGAAACTTGTATGGGAAAACCTATTCCCCTCAATCAGACGGAGCGTTTGCAACAACGCTCGACGGAAATTAACCGGCTCTTTAGGAATGACAAAAGCAATTATAAGCGTGCCATATTTATTCATGTGGATAGTCGTGGCTCAGGAAAACAGACAGATGTCTATTTCTATCATGCTTCAGGAAGTAAGTATGGCAAACGTTTGGCAGAAAATATTCATAAGACTTTTGCCGCAAAATATAAGAAACACCAACCCGGTAGAGGGTATAGAGGGACGATTAGTGAGCGCAATTTGTATGTGTTGCGCAACACTTCGCCTGTAGGTGTCTTTCTTGAGTTAGGTAATATTCGCAACAAGCAGGATCAGAAGCGGCTTGTTATTCCGAGTAACCGACAGGCTTTGGCACGTTGGATTGCCGATGGGGTGGCTGCAGATTATAAGAGGTGAGAGTGTTTGTACGTGAAGGTGAAGATAAAGACGGGGTTGTATCATGTGTGATGCAACCCCGTCTTTTGTACTTATGTGTAAGATTTTACTTTTTCAATGCGGCAATGCTTTCCTTCAATGCGGCAATCTTGCTCTCGGCATCGGCTTGTTTCTTGCGCTCCATCTCGATGACGGCGGCAGGTGCTTTGCTTACGAACTTTTCGTTGCTGAGTTTCTTCAACACACTTTGCAAGAAACCTTCATTATATTTCAAGTCGGCTTCGAGTTTCTTCAACTCTTCCTCTACATTGATGAGACTACCCAGAGGAACGGCATATTCGGTAGTGCCTACCATGAATGATGCTGAACCATCAGCCTTGTTCTCAACGGCCGATACGGCAGTAAGGTTGCACAACTTGGCTATTACACTATTGAAAGTTGCTACAGGATTTGCGCCTACTACTTGCAATTCCAATGTCTCTTTTTGAGCAATATTCTTTTGCAGGCGTATGGTGCGGATACCACCGATAACTTCCTTCACGGCTTCGAAGGCCTTCACAATCTCTTCGTCGCAAGCGGTGGGGATGTCCAACTCCTGCACCATCAGACTTTCTCCCTCCTTGCGGTCGTAGAGGTGTTGCCAAAGTTCTTCGGTGATGAACGGCATGAAGGGGTGGAGCAACTTCAAAAGGCTATCGAAGAAGCTGAGTGTCTTTTCATAAGTGGCGCGGTCGATGGGTTGCGGCTCACCATTGATATAGGCAGGCTTCACCATCTCCAAATACCAGCTTGAGAACTCGTCCCAGAAAAGTTTGTACACGGCCATCAACGCCTCGCTCAGACGGTATTTGCCAAAGAGATCGTCCACCTGAGTAGCGGTCTTAGCCTGCATCGCTTCAAACCATTTTGTGGCCAGTGCTGCATATTCGGGTTGTTCGATGTCAGCTACCTGCCATCCCTTCACGAGACGGAAGGCATTCCATATCTTGTTGTTGAAGTTACGTCCTTGTTCGCACAGGGCATCGTCGAAGAGAATGTCGTTGCCTGCAGGGGCAGAAAGCATCATACCCATGCGCACACCATCGGCACCGAAACGATCGATGAGATCCAATGGGTCTGGGCTGTTACCCAGTGATTTAGACATCTTGCGTCCCAATTTGTCGCGTACAATACCTGTGAAATATACATTCTTGAATGGCATATCGCCCAAGTATTCATAACCGGCCATAATCATACGGGCCACCCAGAAGAAGATGATGTCCGGGCCTGTCACCAAGTCGCTGGTGGGATAATAGTACTTGATTTCCTCGTTGCCTGGGTTGTTGATACCATCGAACAATGAGATGGGCCAGAGCCATGATGAGAACCATGTGTCGAGGCAATCGTCATCCTGACGGAGGTCGTCCAATGTAAGGTCGCGTTCGCCAGTCTTTTCACGAGCCAGTTCAAGTGCTTTCTTAGGTGTTTCGGCTACCACATAACCACCTTCGGGCAGGTAGTAAGCTGGTATGCGGTGTCCCCACCAGAGTTGGCGGCTGATACACCAGTCCTTGATGTTCTCCAACCAGTTGCGATAAGTGGTCTTGTATTTGGCGGGATAGAACTTCAGTTCGTCGTTCATCACGGGAGGCAGAGCCATATCGGCAAAGTGCTTCATCTTGAGAAACCATTGCATAGAGAGTTTCGGCTCGATGGCTACACCTGTACGCTCAGAGCAACCTACTTTATTGGTGTAGGCTTCTACCTTTTCCAACAAACCGGCTTCGGCCAAATCCTTCTCAATCTGCTTGCGCACATCGAAACGGTCCATTCCGACATAAAGTCCGGCGGCTTCACTCAGTGTACCGTTGTCGTTGAATATGTCGATAGAAGGCAAGTTGTACTTTTCGCCCAGCATATAGTCGTTCACATCGTGGGCGGGTGTCACCTTCAAACAACCGGTACCGAATTCAATGTCCACGTAGTCATCTTCGATAACGGGAATAACACGGTTTACCAACGGTACAATCACCTTCTTGCCCTTCAACCATTCGTTCTTTGGGTCGTTGGGGTTGATACACATGGCCGTATCGCCCATGATGGTTTCGGGACGGGTAGTGGCCACGATGGCGTAGCGTCCTTCGGTATCACCCTCCACCTTGTAGCGCAGATAGTAGAGCTTGCTATTCTCTTCCTTGTAAATAACCTCTTCATCACTGAGGGCTGTCAGTGCCTTGGGGTCCCAGTTCACCATGCGCACACCGCGATAGATGAGTCCCTTGTTGTAGAGGTCACAGAAAACCTTGATGACACTCTCGCTACGCTTTTCGTCCATAGTGAAGGCTGTACGGTCCCAATCGCACGATGCGCCCAGCTTGCGCAACTGCTTCAGGATGATGCCTCCGTGCTCGTCTGTCCACTCCCACGCATGTTTCAAGAACTCATTGCGGGTCAGGTCAGTCTTCTTGATGCCCTGTGCGGCCAGTTTGTTCACCACCTTGGCTTCTGTAGCGATAGAGGCATGGTCAGTACCCGGCACCCAGCACGCATTGTAACCCTTCATGCGGGCACGGCGCACAAGGATGTCCTGGATGGTATTGTTGAGCATGTGTCCCATATGGAGCACACCCGTCACGTTGGGCGGCGGGATGACGATGGTATAAGGCTTGCGTCCGTCGGGTTTTGAACTGAAGAGCTTGTTGTCCAGCCAATATTGATACCATTTGGCCTCCACATCTGCGGGATTGTACTTACTTGCTAATTCCATTTTTGTTATATATGTTTTATTTTACTTGTTTGCCTTTACTTTTTTCTGCCCTACGGGGAAGATATTTTTTCCTGACGGGAGAGAAAACACACTCACGAAAGGAATTGGGTGCAAAAGTAATAATAATCATTGATAATTACAACCTGTCGGCATAGATTTCCGCAATCAGTTGGTGGTAACGGCTCTCTAATAGCAGATAACTTTGCTTGCGTCGGACAAGAGCCTCCAACTCTACAAAGTATTGATGCCACGTCAGTTCACCCCCTTCCAATGCCTGTCCCAGAAGGTTGAACGTATTGTCCATTAACGGTAAATCGTATGCCCTCATAGCCTCTTCCACTTGTCGCACTTCGTTGTAGAGGGCTTGCAATTCTGCTTCCAGTTGGAAAATTGTCTCTTCACGTTCAAGCTCTGTACTGAGTGAGCGGGCTTGGGCCGCTTTCACCTTGCTACGGTTGGAAAAAATAGGTAGAGAACCTCCAACGATAAATCCGTTGAACTTTTCAGTAGGTGATGTACTGTGTTTGTATCCCACCTCCAATTTGGGTAACCAACCGGCACGTTGTACGGAGACCATTTTGCGGGCAACTTCAGTCTTGGCCTGGGCCAGTTTCAGTTCGCTCTTGGCGGGCAGTATCTCATCGCGTAATGTTTCATATGACGGAATGATGGGTGTTTCCGGGTAAGTGCTTCCCACCATCTGTTCGATGTAGATATTCCCATTCATCGCCAATAGCCGTTGGAGGGCTTCTCTGTGAGCCGCGGCATTATCTGCCAATTCTGTCCGTAGGGACATCAGATCCAAACGGGCACGGTTCACCTCCAGTGCCGTAGCTTCTCCTGCCTCCAGACGTTCGGCAGATAGTTTTACCAAGCTGTCCGCGTTCAATGTCAGCATCTGTAACAACTCATTTTCGCGATTTAATCCTATCAGTTTCAGGCACAGTAGGTTGGCCTCTAACAAGATGTCGCGTCTTGCGGTTGCATACCGTTGTTCACTGACATCCGTTTGCAGACGGTTATGTTTCCCTCGGGTTACATATGCCGTAGGAAAGTCGAAGCCTTGTGTAACGGTCAGTTCATCCTGTTGTACCGACGAATTTTCAGTATTGTACGAACGGGTGTATCCGACGGATGGATCCGGCAAGTTGTTCTCGGCTTTAATCTCTAACAGATCAGCCTTGATTTCTTCACGTACAGCTTTCAGCGATCTGTTGTTCTGCTCAATCTGCTCTAGGATGGGAGTTATGGGATTCGTTGTCTGCGCGGAGATTGTTGTTGTCAGACACAGCATGAATCCGATAGCGATATTTCTCATTTCTTTCATACTTGTTTATTTGTTCCTTCCTTTTTATGGTGTTGCATCAGGTAAACAATCGGGATAATGAAACCGTTTAGGAAAGTGGATGTCAAAAGACCACCCAAGATGACTTTTGCCATCGGGCTTTGTATCTCGTTGCCGGGCAGGTCGCCGTTGATGGCCAGAGGAATCATTGCCAAGGCTGATGATAGGGCTGTCATCAGGATGGGGTTCAATCGGTCGAGTGAACCTTCCACCACACTTTCGTAGAGTCCGACACCCTGACTACGCAGGCGGTTGTAGTTGGAGATGAGGAGCATACCGTTTCTTGTAGCAATACCGAAGAGTGAAATCAATCCGATAATGGCCGGGATGCTCATTTCGCCCGATGTGACGAGCAGGGCGAATATGCCGCCTATCAGAGCTAAAGGCAGGTTCAGCAGGATGATGGCGCTCTCACTGGCACTCTTGAATTCCATATATAATAATAGGAATATGATGATGATACTCATCAGCGAAGTGAGCAACAGAGTGTTGGATGCCGCCTGTTCGCTCTCGAACTGCCCGCCATACTCGATGTGGTACCCTTCGGGCAAGGTTATCTGTTCATTCACCCGCTCTTGTATGTCGTTTACCACGCTACGCAGGTCGCGCCCGCTGGTGTTGGCCGAGATGACCACTTTACGTTTCACATTCTCGCGACTGATGGTGTTGGGACCCATGGCCGAAGTAACATCGGCCACATAGCTCAGCGGTATGCGTCCTTCGGGAGTGTCAATCATCAGTGCCCGCACATCCTCCATCCGGTCGCGTCGGTCACCGGCGGTACGTACCACTAGGTTAAAGGTTTTGCCCTCCTCGTACACTTGCGACACCACTTCGCCTCCCATGTTCACACTGACAAACTCGGCAAACTCGGGCAGGGTGATGCCATAGCGTGCCAACATTTCGCGGCGGGGCACTATCTTCAGCTCCGGACGCTCTATCTGTTGTTCCACATTCAGGTCGGCAATGCCCTCCACGTCAGCGATGACTTCCTTGATTTGGTTACCCATGGTGAACATGCGGTTCAAATCTGTGCCGAAGAGTTTGATGGCTATGCTGGCTTTTGTGCCGCTCAACATGGCATCGATGCGGTGGCTGATGGGCTGGCCTATCTCTACGTTGGCGCCTACTAATGTGCCCAACTTTTCACGTACTTCGGCGGTCAGTTCCTCACGTGAACGCTCCTTCAGGGTGAAGGGTGCCTCTATCTCCGAGGTGTTCACACCCAAAGCATGTTCGTCCAGTTCGGCACGTCCTGTCTTGCGTGCCACGGTCTCTATCTCGGGGATGGTGAGCAGGAGTTCCTCAGCCCGTCGTCCGATACGGTCGCTCTCTTCCAAGGAGATGCCGGGCAATGAACTGACATTGATGGTGAACGACCCTTCGTTGAACGATGGCAAGAAACTGTGGCCCAGCGTGAAGAATCCTGCCAAGGCGCCGATGAAGAGGGTGATGGTTGCGCCCAACACCCCATGCTTATGTGCCAATGCCCACTCGAGGGCGGTGCGGTAGTGGCGCTTTAGCCACACCACGAGGCGAGCCTCTTTCAGTTCCCCTTGCTTCTGACTATCGCCTAACAGATAACTGCAGAGTACAGGTGTCAGTGTCAGGGCTACTAAAGTAGACGCAAACAATGCTACAATGAAGGCAATGCCCAATGGCACTAACATACGTCCCTCCATACCCGAAAGGAAGAAAAGGGGGACAAAGCTGACAACGATAATCAGTGTAGAATTAAGAATGGGCATACGCACTTCGCTGCTGGCCACGAACACTATATCTGTAATAGACTGACGAGCCTCTACAGGCAATGCCTGATTAGCACGTAGCCTCTTCCACGCATTCTCTACATCCACAATGGCGTCGTCCACCAGCGACCCGATGGCAATGGCCATACCTCCCAGACTCATGGTGTTGATGGTCAGCCCCATGAAGTGGAGGGCCAGGACAGAGAAGACAAGTGCCAGTGGCAGGGTGACAAGTGATATGACGGTGGTACGTACATTGGCCAGGAAGAGTGCCAGGATGATGACTACAAAAATGGCACCCTCCAGCAACGAGCTCTTCACATTGCCGATGCTGCTGTCTATGAAGCGCGACTGGCGGAAAATGTCGGTATTCACCTTCACATCGGCTGGCAAGGTAGTCTTGATCTCCTCCAACGAATGGTCGATACGTTCGGTCAGTTCCAATGTACCCGTCTGCGGTTGTTTGGTGACGGTTATCAGTACGGCCGGTTTCCCTTCCACCGATGCGCAACCAATCTTGGGCTCTTGTGCACCGATGCGCACTTCGGCAATGTCGCTCAGCATGACGGGTACTGTCCCCATCCGTTTGACAACGGCTTGTCCTATCTCTTCGGCACGGGTAGTCGAAACCATGCCTCGCACGATGTATTCATTGCTATGTTCGTAGAGGACTCCGCCGTTGGTGTTCACATTCATATCGCGTGTGGCGGCCAACACCTCGTCCACCGACACTCCGTAGTGGCGCATACGGGCAGGGTCAATCAGTATCTGGTATTCCTTCACATCGCCACCCAGTACGGCCACCTGTGCCACACCACCCGTAGAGAGCAGGCGTGGGCGGATAGTCCAGTCGGCCAACGTACGGAGGTCGAGCATCGAGGTGCTGTCTGCCGTCAGGCCGATAATCATCAGTTCGCCCAAGATGGACGATTGGGGACCTAACGTCGGTTTGTTTACATTGTCGGGCAACTCTTCGGCCACGATAGAGAGTTTTTCCGACACGATTTGTCGCGCCAGATAGATATCTGTCCCCCAGTCAAACTCTACCCATACGATAGAGAAACTGTTGGTCGATGAAGAGCGTACACGGCGCACATAGGTGGCTCCGTTGACGGCGGTCTCTATGGGGAAGGTCACCAGTTGCTCCACCTCTTCGGCCGCCATGCCATTGGCCTCGGTCATCACCACCACGGTGGGCGCATTCAAGTCGGGGAAGACATCCACCTCGGTATGGTAGGTTGTATAGAGGCCGCCTATCATTACCAAGATGCTGGCCACCAGCACCAACAGGCGGTTATGCAGGGAAAAATGTATAATCTTGTTCAGCATAATATATTTTTTTGGGGAGTTAAATGAGTTATCGGCCCTTTGGCCCTAGGAGAAGTTCCCTTGAGCGGAGCGAAAAAACACCGATAGTTCTGCTTATGTTGGCAAAACATTTGGCTGGCAGGCAAAGCCTGCGATAACTCCTTTAACTCCTGATATATTTAATGTTCATGACTATGTCCCGGAATCGCTTTGCTCACCGATGCCAATCGGACATGGTAAGCGCCTTGCATCACTACGTGCTCGCCGGCATGGAGTCCCGAGAGCACTTGTACTTCGCGGCCGTTGTCGGCTCCCAATTTCACCTCGCGGCGCTCGTAGCACTCCTCATCCAATCGGACGTAGGCAAAATATACTCCCTGCTCTTCGGTCAGCGCGGTGTGGGGCAGGCTCAGGCACATGGGTATCTCATCGGAGAGTAACCAAATCTCGGCAAACGAGCCGGGGATAAGTCCGCCCCGGTTGTCCATCTCGAAAATCATGGGCAGGTAGAAACTCTGCTCGCCTGCCGTCCGTCCATAGGAGAGCAGGCGGCCGTTCAGTTCGTCAAGCGTATATACCTTTTCATTGTAGGAGGTGCGGAAGTTGGCCGAACGGATATGGCTCAGTGCGGCATAGTGGCGTTCGGGCACATCGGCGCGCAGGTAAAGACGGTTACCCCGTGTGATGGTCAGCAGAGGCTGGCCCACATTCACATAGTCACCTTCCTTCACCAGGCAACTCTTCAGGTAGCCGTTCATGGGGGAGGTGACGGCGCTTCCACCTTTGCCCGGCCGGTCGGCTTTCAGGGCTTCGTAGGTCAGACGTGCCTGCTCATAGGTCTCCTTGATGCGGACGTACTCCTTTTCAGAAACAATTTTGTTGGCCACCAACGGTGTGGTGCGTTCATACTCCTTCAGTGCCGCTTCGTAGGCTATGCGTGCACGCTCGACAGGATTGCCTTCGGCCATGTTTTCAGACGAGATAGAGAGCAGGGCCGTTCCTTTTCCCACCTGTGTGCCTCCGGTCAATGGGCGGCTGAAGCTGACGATACCCGCCACATTGGCCACCACCGTCTGTTCTTCGCCTTGGGCAGAGAGCACTTCACCGCTCACTGCTATCACTTGGCGGAAAGGCTTGGCCGTAAGCTTTTCGGCCACAATGTCGGCTGCCCGTGCCTGCTCGGGGGCGATGACGATTTCTCCCGACGAATGGTTTGCCGGGTGTCCATTCGTAGCTTGTAGCTTGTCATTCGTCATTTTTTCATGGTCGTGTACCCCATGTCCCTTCTCGGCATGATGATGCTCCTCGTGGTTATGGGTTGTCGCATGTGTATGTCCGGCATGAGCCGCATGGTCGTGCCCGTCGTGCTGATGGGCATGCTCCTCGTGTGTGGCATGGTCGTGGTCGTGCTCATGTTCGTGTTGATGACCACCACAGGCCATCAATAGCAGTAAGGCGGTGCAGAAGGCACCGGCCAGATAAAAGAATTTTTTCATTATGTTTTTCCCTTTTGATTATTGATTCAGAAATAGATAGTATTTTCTCTCTTTCAACAAACAAAAGGCGGGGCACGTAAGGGTACACTTCCCCTGACGACATTTTGCGGAAGCCGTTCGGCATACCGGAAGTCGGGAGTCGGAAGTTCCCTTTCGGGCAATAGGAAATCTATGATTGTACGTAAAAAGTCGATGGGAATGGCATACTCTGCCATGCTGCTCACACTGTTGCCCGATGGGGGTTGCGGGCAACGGAAGTTTGTCACGCATCCGTCGCAACACTCTGTCTCTCCATGGTGATGGTGGCTCTGGTTGGCATCGGTCGGCATGTGGTGGCAATGCTCATGGCCGGCCTCGTCTGCTTCGCACATAGCCATGCAGAATTCGCCCCAATGATGATGGTGTGGCAAGGCATTGGCCGCCAACATCACCATGCTGACCACCAACAACAGATAGGTTATGAACCGACACCTTTTCTTCATGAGAGACAAACTTTGGGGCAAAGATACGGTTTTTTATCCAAATAGTGGAGAAAACTGCTCCAAAACTTTGATTTGTCCCTTTCATGTTAAGTGTTTTTGTAAGCAGATATAAGAGTTGCTAAAGTTATGTTTGGCATAAAAAGGGTTTCTCGGTGGGGTAACTTTTGTTCCCCTCAAGTTCCACTTTTTTAT
Organism: Phocaeicola sp.; assembly: GCA_045545095.1. Classification (GTDB taxonomy): domain Bacteria; phylum Bacteroidota; class Bacteroidia; order Bacteroidales; family Bacteroidaceae; genus Phocaeicola_A. The sequence continues at coordinate 18,326 of JAZQAG010000053.1, forward strand.
CCCCCCGTAGGAAACGCCGTTTCCCTACGGGGGAACGCGCGTTTCCCTTATAGGGGAACGACAGTTTCTCAGACCGGAAACGCGCGTTCCCTAAAATGGAAAATTTCAGGAAACTGCAGTCTGTTGATTTACAGCATGATATAGACTCTGTATGTTGACGGTTTCTTGGCCTCCACGTCATAGACCGGGGCCAGATAGCTTTTCATCTCGCTGATGGCACGCTCTTCGCAGATGTCGATGATGGCGGCATCCTGGCGGGTCAGTCTTTCTCATCGAATTGAAAGACAAAATCACCACCGGACTGGAACGGGTACAGTCAGCCTTTAGTGTAGCTGTGTTGTATAAATGAAAATTCTCCCCTTGCCAGCAAATATGAGGCAAGGGGAGAATATCTTTTCGATAAAGTCTTCTGTCTGATTGGAAATATTTGCCAATCAGATTGATTTGCATTATCAGTGACTCTTACCAAATGGTCACGCGTTCAGCCTTGGGCACGAACATGCTGTCCTGTTCGGTGATGCCGAAGGCCTCGTACCAGGCATCGATGTGGGGCAGGGCACCGTTTACGCGCCACTCGCCCAATGAGTGGGGGTCGCTCTTGGTGCGGCGGTGCATCTCGGCTTCGCGGATGTTGCCGGCCCAGAGGTTGGCATAGGCGATGAAGAAACGCTGCTCGGGAGTGAAACCGTCCTTATCGGTCAAGGGAGCATCGGCCGTTGCATTCTTCAGAGCCTGGAAGGCAACCATCAGACCTCCGTGGTCGGCCAGGTTCTCACCAAGGGTGAGTTTGCCGTTGCCCATGAGGCCGGGCAGAATCTCGATGTTGCTGAAGAAGTCGTCCATCACCTGTGCACGCTCTTGGAAACGGGTAGCATCCTCGGCTGTCCACCAGTCGCGCAGATTGCCGTCCTTGTCGAAACGACGGCCGGAGTCATCGAATCCGTGTGTCATCTCGTGGCCAATCACTACACCGATACCACCGTAGTTGAACGCGTCATCGGCAGCCATGTCGAAGAAGGGCGGTTGCAGAATGGCGGCGGGGAAACAGATTTCGTTGGTGGTGGGGTTGTAATAGGCATTCACTGTCTGGGGAGTGATGAACCACTCGTCGCGGTCAACGGGCTTGTTGTAGTTGCGGGCTACCATGTCGAGCATCTCCCATTCGCTGATGCGGCGTACGTTGGCCAAGTAAGAGTCGTCAGCGATATCCAATGAGGAGTAGTCCTTCCATTTGTCGGGATAACCGACCTTCACGTAGAAGGTGTTCAACTTCTCGATAGCAGCGGCTTTGGTGCTGTCGCTCATCCAATCCTGAGCCATGATGCGCTCGCCTAATGCCACTTGCAGGTTCTTCACCAAGTTTACCATGCGCTCCTTGGCTTCGGCAGGGAAATATTTCTTCACATACATTTCGCCCACAGCTTCGCCCAACGAGCCGTTCACCACACCGATGGCACGCTTCCAACGGGGTTGCTGCTCCTTACGTCCGGAGAGTTCCTTGCCGAAGAAGTCGAACTGTGCATCGCGTACCTCATCGCTCAGGTAGCTGGCGGCAGAGTTGATGGTCTTCCATTCGAGGAGTGACTTCAACTTTTCTACGGGCACGGTGGCGAGGACGTCATTAATCTCCTTCAACTGGTCGGGGTGTCCGAAGTCGAGTTGCTTCAGGTCAGTAATGCCCATAGCGGCAAAGAACTTGTCCCAATTGATATCGGGGCAGAGGGCCTTCACCTCGTCGAGGGTCATCTTCTTGTAGTTGGCCTCGGGGTCGCGCATCTCTGTGGCGCTCTTGAACTTTGTGGCCAAGCGTGTCTCTATCTCCATCACATCGTTCATCTTGCGCTGTGCTTCTGCCTCGGTGTTACCGAAAAGCTTGAACATGCGTACCAGATGCTGTTGGAACTTGGTGCGGATATCCACGGTCTTTTCATCGCTATCGATGTAGTAGTCGCGCTGACCCAATGAGAGTCCGCCCTGACCGATGCTCACCAGGTTGTTCTTGCTGTCCTTGGCATCGGCTCCTACGTAGAAACTGAACATGCGGCCCATGCCTTTGAGGTGCATGTCGAAGAGCAAGTCCTGCAATTCTTCGCGTGTCTGTACGGCAGCTACACGGTCGAGGTCAGCCTTCAGTGGCTCGATGCCCTGTGTGTTCTGTTTGGTGCTGTCCATCACTACGTTGTAGAGGGTGCCAATCTTCTGTCCTACACTACCGGCTTCGTGGGTCTGTGCGGCCAATTCGTTCAGCAGGCTTTTCACTTGCTCTACACTCAGTTCGTCAAGGGCTTCGAAACTGCCGAAGCGTGCATACTCGTCGCGCAAGGGGTGTGTGTCCATCCATCCGCCACAGGCGTAGCGGTAGAAGTCGGTACCTGGTGCCACGGTGGTGTCCATGTTGGCCAAATCGATGCCCGAAGTCATACTCTTTTCTCCTTTCTGATTACAGCCCGTAGCCAGCATACTTACGGCGGCAAGGGCCCAAATTAACTTTTTCATTTTTCTATAAATAAATTGGTAATTAGCTGAATTCGGGCGCGAAATTACTCATTTTTATTGGATTGACCACAATCTTTGTCGGATTGTTTCAGACATATTGTTTATTGCACGTGTAGTGTGAAGGGAAGAGTGTATTTCACTTTTACCTTTTTTCCATTCTGTTCCCCCGGTATCCAGCGGGGCATGGATTTGACGAAGAGCAAGGCTGCTCTGTCGGAGTGAGCTTCAGAACTCCTTACGATGACCGCATCGGTAATCTGCCCATTTTCGTGAACAGTGAATGTGACAATACTTCGTTTTAGTCCTTTTGCATCCGGCCACCAATAGGGGTTATTCTTGTCATCGGGGAAATGTTTCTTTCTGTATTTCAGAGCAAAGATCTGCGCATCCCGAACTAATTGCTCTATCCCTCCCGGATACTCCGGCATTTTCTCCACCACCTTATAGACAGTGGTGTCGGTGGATTGCTGTTCTTCCCTTTCCAACAGGCGCAAGTAGTAGGGATGGACAAGCAGGGGCACGGTGAACTTCACGCTCCAAGGTTTTCCATCAAAAGCACCGGGCTTGAAGCGGGGCAATTGGCGGACATAGCGGAGGGCTTCATTGTCAAGTACCGGATGGAGACCTCGGAAGAGAGAGACCATTTGGACTTCTCCCTTTTTGTCGATGGTGAATTGTACAATGATTCTCCGCTTTGTCTCGTCGGTGGCCAAGCTATCGGGGTGTGCTTCGGGGAAGAGTTCCTTCAGCCTCGTCTCCATGTAGGTATCTCTATCCTTTTTCCATTGTCTTTCCCCACCGGGGTATTCGGGCATTTTTTCGTAATGGACAAATATGCCCTCTTGTGCCATGGCCTTCAGTGCGAAGAGCGACAATGCCATCCAGGCAAAGGTGAACAATATCTTTTTCATAAACATAAATACTATTTGGTTTTGCAATTGTCTGCAAATGTAGGATGATAGAAAAGACAGGGCAAACAAAAAGGGAATAATTTGTAAGCGAGTGGCGCACACCTGTCGGGCAAATTTTCTTTTGACGCGTTTGTAATTTGTTGTTAATCAAAGATTAGAGGGGTGAAAACTCCTTTCTGATGAAAACCGAACAGTTTGATGCGTTTGTGAGAATGAATCTACTTTTTGGGGTGTTTGCTTGGTGAGTTGGGGGCTTTTCTGTACTTTTGCCGACACGAATGAAAAACTACATGACGATGAATATTTTTAAAGGAACTGCATTGGCCGTCCTGTTGCTTGCTGGAGCAGGCAGTGCCATTGCTCAAGGTACAGTGGAGGACTATAAGCGTGCATATTCGTTGTATGGAAAGTTCTCAAATGACAAAGTGTTTTATTCGGGTGTATCCCCCCGATGGATTGGTGACACGCACACTTTCTGGTATGTGCGCCATACACCCGAAGGCGACCGTTATGTAAAGGTGGATGCCGATAAGCAGATGCGCACCGACTTGTTCAATCACGGCAAGTTGGCCGCCTCTTTGGCCAAAAGTACCGGTCGTGAGGTGGATGGGAAGAATTTGAACTTGCAACGTGTGGAGGTGAACGAACGGATGGATACCCTACGGTTTCAGTACGATGGCAAGAACTTTACCTATGCCATAAAGAAGAACCGGTTGGAGGATAAGGGGCTCATCCATTATCCCCAACGTGGCCGCCAGCGTCATTGGATGGAGGTGGATGATGAGAAAGGTGGCCGTCCTGTGACCTCTCCCGATGGCAAGCATGAGGCCTTCATCAAGAACGACAATATATATATAAGGAATAGAGCGGATGGTCGCGAACGTGCATTGAGCATCGACGGCACCTTGGGTAACTACTATTCGTCGTACATCCAATGGTCGCCTGACTCACGTTATGTCTTCTCAGCCCGCATCCGCCCGGTGGAGAAACGCTATGTCTATTACGTAGAGTCGTCTCCCAAAGACCAATTGCAACCCAAACTTCATAAGCAGGAGTATGCCAAGCCGGGCGATGAACTGCGTTCGAAAGTACCTTGTATCTACGAAGTGGAGACGGGACGTGCCATTATCCCCTCTACCGAACTGTTTGACAAGCAATATGAACTCTTCTGGTTCCGTTGGAATGAGCAGGGCACGGGTGTCACCTTCGAGTACAACGAGCGTGGGCATCAGGTGTATCGTCTGCTTGAACTCTCTGCCGAGACGGGTCAGGTGCGCACCGTGGTGGAAGAGAAGAGCAACACTTTTGTGAATCACCAGCGTATGTACCGCCGTTTCCTTCGTGGAGGCAAGGAACTCATCTGGATGAGCGAACGCGACAATTGGAACCACCTTTATCTCTATGACTATGAGACGGGCAAGGTGAAGAACCAGATAACCAAGGGACCGTGGTATGTGCGCGAAGTATTGCACGTAGATGAAGATGCCCGACAAATCTATTTTACGGCAAACGGGATGGAGAAAGAGGAAGATCCATACCTCATCCGCTATTACCGCATCAACTTCGATGGAGACGGCCTTACTTGCCTGACTCCCGATGAAGGACACCATACGGCAACCTTCTCGCGCGACCGCAAATATCTGGTGGATGTGCATTCGTTGGTGGACCGTGCGCCTGAAGTTGCCGTGCGCCGCGTGAGTGACGGTTCCTTGGTGATGCCGTTGGAGAAAGCTGACATTACGAAACTGGTTGAATCCGGATGGCAGGCACCGGAGCCGTTTGTGGCTAAGGGACGCGATGGAAAGACTGATATATGGGGCATCATTGTGCGACCTACCAACTTCGACTCCAACAAGAAATATCCGGTCATTGAGTACATCTATGCCGGTCCTGGTAGTCATTATGTGCCCAAGAACTTCTCTACCTATAATTACAACATGACGGCGTTGGCCGAATTGGGCTTCATCGTGGTGCAACTCGATGGTATGGGTACCTCTTTTCGCTCAAAGGAGTTTGAGGATGTCTGCTATAAGAACCTGAAAGATGCCGGTTTCCCTGATCGTATGGCATGGATACGTGCCGCTGCCGAGAAGTATCCTTATATGGACATCGACCGCGTGGGTATTTTTGGCGCTTCAGCCGGAGGTCAGGAGAGTACGACAGCCGTCCTGCTTCATCCCGAGTTTTATAAGGCTGCCTATTCTGCCTGTGGATGTCATGATAACCGCATGGATAAGATCTGGTGGAATGAGCAATGGCTCGGCTATCCCTTGGGCGACCAGTACAAAGAAGGCTCCAACGTGGAGAATGCCCACCTGCTAAGCCGTCCGTTGATGCTGGTAGTGGGCGAGTTGGACGATAATGTTGACCCTGCATCGACCATGCAGGTGGTGAATGCTCTCATCAAGGCCAATAAAGATTTTGAGTTGGTGGTTCTTCCTGGTGTAGGGCATACCATGGGTGAAAGTTATGGCGAACACAAGCGCTTCGACTTCTTCGTCCGCCATCTGATGGGAGTCAATCCTCCGAAATGGGATGAAATAAAGTAGGAGTCTGCTATGAGTGATGAGCTACGAACTGCAATTTGCGGGTGACGAACTTCGGGAGTCACCTTTTTATCGTTGCCATCATTCATTCTATAGACGCAAGTGGCGCGGATAACATGGATTAATACCTATGGGTAATAAATTATCCGTGTTATCCGCGTCTAAGATGCTTTGTGCCGCATGGCCACTAGTTACTAGCAGCTAGTCACTGGTCACTCATTCTGTGCCGCATGGCCACTAGTCACTAGTAGCTAGTAGCTATTCACTCGTAGCTATTCACTCTTTCGCCTGCCACTTGCAACGCACGGGTGAAAAGATCTTCTCCTCCTTCTTCAGCGTTGCCATAGCTTTATCTACTTCCTTCTTGTCAAGTCCAGTTTCCTTTGCCAATGTGGTGGCATTCACGGGAGCACCCAGCTCCTTCATCTTTGCCAATACAAGTTCTACAGTATCCATGTCTAATTCTATTTTATTGGGTTGATAAATACAAATGCAAAAGTATATATTCTCAAGGAGAAATGCAATGAATCAGGAAGTTTTCTTTCTTTAAATTCTGTTTGAAAAGAATAAATCTCTACCTTTGCCGTCAAGTAAAATAACAAGAGTAGAACCATGAAAATAAAGAAAGCAATTATATGCAGCATCTTATTGTTGTCAATGGCCATGACGGCTGGTGCCCAACGCATGATGGAGAACTTGAGTCGGGGGCTGGTGGCGGTGAAAACCACCGAGGGTGTTTATCTCAGCTGGCGTCTGTTGGGACAAGAGTGGTACGATGTCACTTACAATGTCTATCGCGATGGCGTGCGAGTGAATAGCGAGCCGTTGGAGACTTCCAATTATCAGGATGCAGGGGGGACAGAGTCTTCTACCTATTCCGTCAAGACCGTAGTGCGTGGGGTGGAGCAGGAGGGCTCGGAAACGGTCACTCCCTGGAAAGGACAATACCTAGACATGCCGATGCAACCCGTATTGGATGCATCAGGAGCGGATATTACAGACAAATATTCGCTCAACGATGCCAGTGCCGCTGACCTTGATGGTGATGGGGACTATGAACTCATCGTGAAGCGCATGAATTCCGACTTCTCGAAGGCGAATACGGCTTACACGCTGTTTCAAGCCTACAAACTGGACGGGACATTGATGTGGACGATTGATGTGGGGCCCAATATCATGAACTCAAGACATGTCGAGACCAATTGCATGGCATATGATTTCAATCAGGATGGAAAGGCAGAGGTGGTGATCCGTTTGGCCGATGGAAGTGTCTTGCCCGACGGCACGGTTGTGGGCAATCCTTTGGCCAATTACCGTCCGGCTGGTGAATACGACGGGTTGACCATCTATCAGACGCAGTATGACGAATGGCTATACGTGCTCAACGGTGAGACGGGGGCTATGATAGATAATGTGAAATTCGATGAGACAACCAATAACTTGGCTATCCGCAACGCTGCATTCTGGTGGGAGGGAAACAGCAAAGCTTATGGACACAGGGCCAACAAGTTCCATTTTGGTGCTCCCTACCTGGACGGCCGCAATCCCAGCATTTATGTGGGACGAGGATGTTATACGAATATCCACATGGCCACTTTTGACCTGGTGGACAACAAACTGGTGCTCCGGTGGACCTATGCCAATGACAATCCGGCCAGCAAGTTTTATGGACAGGGTTATCACAACTTTTCCATCGTGGATGTGGATGAAGACGGTCGTGATGAAATATGTCATGGCAATATGGTCATTGATGAATATGGCAAAGAACTCAGTTCGACAGGATTGGGGCACGGTGATGCACAACATTATGGCGATCTCGACCCCTACCGCAAAGGGCTTGAAGGTTTCCGTTGTTTGGAGGACAATCCGGGGGCTGTATTGGTCGATGCAACCACCAATGAAATACTTTTCCGTTGGCTTCGTGCCAATGACAATGGGCGATGTCTGGCCGGAAACTTTACGGACAAGTGGCCGGGAGCAGAATTGTGGACAACTGATGGAAAACTATGGAGCGCCACACTCAGCCGAGGAGCTGATGAAACGGTTGCATCATCAGCTCCGGGAGTGACGATGAACTTCCGCATCTATTGGGATGGCGATATACTGGAAGAATCGTTTGACTATGCCAGTCGCAATGATAATGGAGACGGCATTGAAGGAGCTGTGTATAAGTATGGCAACAGTTCGCCCATCTTTGTCAGCAATGGATGCATGACCAACAATAATACGAAGGGCAATCCCTGCATTCAGGCCGACCTCTTCGGAGATTGGCGCGAAGAGATAGTGCTCCGCACCAATGATGACAGGAAACTGCGTATCTACACCACCATCATTCCTACGGCTCACCGGAATTATACCCTGATGCACGACAAGCAATACCGGCAAGCCATTTACTGGCAGATGACGGCTTATAACCAACCGCCACATGTCAGTTACTTTTTGGGAAATGCCGAAGGTATCACTGTGCCGCCTCCACCTGTGATGACAAACGGACGTACGTTGGTGGATACGGAGATTACCTCCATGCACAACGACAAGCACATCCTGTTGACTGATGCAGAGGGAGGTGTCGTCAATGTCGCCGAGGGAGCTTCTCCCTATATTCTCACGGTGAATAGTTTGAAGAACAATTGGACATTGGAGGGCGTCCCATTCACAGGAGATATGCGTCTTGTCAAACAAGGGCAAGAAGCACTCACGTTCAGTGGCAATCAGGCTTATACGGGAAAGACAGAACTGTGGGAGGGTATTACCAGTTTTGAAGGCTCTATGCAGAGTCCTGTATGGCTGAACCGCTTTGCCGAACTCAATACGGGAGCTATATATAATAAAGGTATAGAGATGGAGTATGGAGCCATCCTGCGTGTGGGAGGGGCAGACCATAAGGGTACAGTCACGGCCTCTTCATTTAACTTGAAGAGAGGCGCGGTCGTGGAGATGGATATCTATTCAGACGATTTGACGGCCGACAAACTGATGGCTGAGGATACTTTGGCGATTGCCGACGAGGCAGTCTTCCGCTTTGTATCACATAATCGAGTAGGGGAAGAGAAGCCTGTGGCTGGGGAATATCTGATAGCCGAAGCTGCAGAATGGGATGCCCATGTAGAAAAGATTCATGTTGAAGGCTTGCAGGGCGTAGCTTGTGAACTGAAGATTGCGGAAGGTAAAATGTACCTTGTCATATATGACATGCGCACGGCTACAGATGTGGTATGGAGTGGTGCCAATGGTAATGTATGGGACCTTTTCCATACAGAGAACTTCACGGTGGGCGGTGTACCTACCACCTTTGTGACTGGTGACCGTGTGGCGTTTGACGAAACGGCCTCCACCAAAACGGTGACGATAAATGAAGAGGTGGTGCCTGAGACCGTATCTGTCAAAGGAAGTGCCGGATATACGTTCAATGGTGATGGTGGTATCGGAGGAGATGCCAGTTTCACAAAAGACGGTAACGGTATATTGACTATCAACAACATCAACCCCTATACGGGAAAGACCATTATTGCAGGCGGAACCGTCAAGCCTGCCTCTTTGGCTACGGCACAAAGCGCTGGTTCGTTGGGCGCTCTCAGCAACGATGCCGCCAATTTCGTGATACAGAACGGTGCGCAAATGATTATCAGTGGTGAGGCTTTCCAAGAAAGTCCGATGACTTTGGGCGAAGGGGGCGGCATATTGAACGTGAGCGGCGCACTCCATCTGAAGGGACAAATCAAAGGTACGACATTGACCAAGAATGGTGGTGGTACGCTCCAGATCTATGCCACACCCAATACCTATAAGAAGACCGTCTTGAATGGGGGAACCCTGAAAATTGCAGAAGAGTATAACGGTACGGTGAATGGCATGTTGGGTGATACCGTTGTGTTGAATGGAGGTATGTTGCAATGCAAAGAGGGTAATTCATCCTATAGCAAAGCTTCGTGGCATCTTGTCGTACCTACAGGGAAAACGGCTACCATCCGTATGGACGGACGATGCAATTATACAGGCTCATTGACCGGGGCAGGGACATTGAATGTCTATATTCCTTATGTGCGTTCTTATCTGCAAGGAGATTGGTCAAAGTTTGAGGGGACAGTCAGCTGTTCGCAGGGCACTAACGGTGATTTTACTTTTGACAATAACTATGGTATGCCATTGGCTACACTGAATGTGGAAAGTGGATGTGTCGTCCGCAATAACAAAGGAAGCAATATGCGGATAGGCGCCGCCACGGGAATCGGTACATTAGGCGGAACTCATGGATGGACAATCGGTAAGGATGATGTCGGGACGAATACGTTTGATGGTGTGATAGAAGGGTCACTTACCAAAGTAGGAAGCAATACATTGCGCCTAGAGGGAGCCAATGTCTTCACGGGTGCAACGGCAGTGAAGGGTGGCACTCTGCTTGTGGCCAATACAGGGAAGAGTGTCAGTGCTACAGGTACAGGCAACCTGACGGTTTATGATGGTAGCGAGTTGACAGGAAAGGGATATATTGGTAACAAGAAAGTCGTCATAGCCAATGGCGGAACCTTCCGACCCGGATTGAATTATATTGGCCGATTGACCGTTGCTTCTGATGTGGAACTTCAGAAGGGCGGAGTCATCGAATGGCGCTTGAACAGTAAGACCAGTGTGGCTACTGTCATCGGAGTAGGAGAAATGGCGCTCAATGGAACTGTACGTGTCATATTGAAGGATGGTTTTGTCCCCGAACTGGGCCATTGCTTTGAATTGTGGAATTGTGAAGAGGTCGATGCAGCCAGTGCCCCTCTGTTGGAATTGCCGGAACTTCCTGAAGGCTTGGCTTGGGATACGACAGAACTGTTCACCTCTACGGGCACTTTGCGTGTGACAGATGCTGCGGGTATCCGTTTGGAAAGTTGGGATGAAGAGGTTCGTGTGACCGTTGTAACATTGGATGGTGTACAGGTCGGGTCTTTCAGATGCGTCTATAATCAAATGCAAGAAACGCTGGATGCAACTTCTTTGCCTCAAGGGATTTATCTCGTGAAGATAGAAGGGAAGAATGGTAGTACTGTTCAGAAAATATTGAAACAATGACAATTATGAAGAATATGTTTAATCATGGCCAGTAGGTCACCTCTTGGTCATAAGTTTGTCAGCCTTTAATATAAGTATCTGATTCCTTTCTTCTTAGGGACAGCTAAAGATAATGACACAGATGGACAAACCTATATGCCCAAAGCGCAATCAAATTGTATAAAGGTGCCGAACAATAGTTTATCCCAAACTTTGGTTTCAGCCAGATTCGAATGATTTTCACCTAAAACCTTCCTTCCGGTTTTCCATTTCATTCGAGAAAGGTTATAAATGCTTGTTATTGTCTTAAAATCCGATTCTATTCGGTTTTTCAGCAAGAGTGCACATAATTTCTTTATGTTGAAGGCTATGGCAAAGAAGGCAAAGTCCATAGTGACC
>JAZQAG010000054.1:0-49167 GCA_045545095.1 Phocaeicola sp.
CTGCCCCTCCCATGGGAGGGGCAGGGGGGAGGGTCTGTTTATTAATATAACTTTTCAAATTCCTTCATGCAATCAATCAGTGCCTGTACGCTCTCTTTCGGCATAGCGTTGTAGCAAGATGCACGGAAACCGCCTACTGAACGGTGACCCTTGATGCCGACCATACCACGCTCTGTAGCGAACTTCATGAAGTCTGCCTCCAAATCCTTGTATTCGGGAGCCATCACGAAGCAGATGTTCATGCGTGAACGGTCTTCCTTAGCTGCTGTACCGACGAACATCTTGTTGCGGTCGATTTCGGCATACAGCATGTCTGCCTTTTCGATAGCACGACGCTCCATCTCCTTCACACCACCTTGAGCCTTGATCCAACGGAGAGTCTGGAGGGCTGTATAGATGGGAAGTACAGGAGGAGTATTGAACATAGAACCACCGTCGATGTGTGTCTGATAGTTCAACATGGTGGGGATGTAGCGTGATACCTTGCCCAAAGCTTCGTTCTTCACGATAACGAAAGTGACACCGGCGGGGGCCAGGTTCTTCTGAGCACCACCATAGATACAGATGTACTTGCTCACATCGATGGGACGAGAGAAGATGTCAGATGACATGTCGGCGATCATAGGCACGTTCACGTCGAGGTCTTCCTTCAACTCGGTACCATAGATGGTATTGTTGGTTGTGATATGGAAGTAATCCACATCAGCAGGTACAGTATAGTCTTTGGGGATATAAGTATAAGTTGCTTCTGCAGAAGATGCCACTTCAACCACTTCACCGAATCCTTTGGCTTCTTTCATGGCCTTCTTGGCCCATACACCTGTGTTCAGATAGGCAGCCTTCTTTTCCAAGAAGTTGAAAGGCACCATACAGAATTCCATGCTGGCACCACCTCCCAAGAAGAGTACCGAATATCCTTCAGGAATATTAAGAAGTTCCTTGAACAGAGCAACAGCTTCGTCAACAACCGGTTGAAAGTCCTTTGCACGGTGGCTGATTTCCAGAATAGACAAGCCTGAGCCGTTGAAATCCAACACTGCCTGAGCTGTTTGTTCGATTACCTCACGGGGTAAGATGGAGGGTCCTGCATTGAAATTATGCTTTTTCATTTTTTATAGTTTTATGTTATACAATTTTAGTTCTAAGAATACAATGGTCATCTAATTGACGGCGCGAAATTACATAATGTTTTCTATTTAACCAACAATTTATATACAAAATGTATGCAAAATAAGATATTTTTCTTTCATCTTGTCGTTTTATGCGTTGGTTTTGTTTTCAATATGTAATTATTAACGACTTTCTTCCATGATGGTTTTCATTCCTTTAATCTTTTCTCCACGCACAAGGTTGAGTGTGTGTGCCAACTTCTTTCGGAGGACAGCAGCAAATGAATAGTGCTCCTTTACATCGATACGTCCGATTTCATCCCTGTTGAGGCCGCCTTTCTTGGAAAGGAATCCCATGATGTCTCCTTTGCTCAACTTGTCCTTTTTCCCTTTACCTATATATATAGTGGCCCATCTGGCTGGCATAGGTTTGGGGGGATTGGGACTGATAGTGTATTCTTCGGGAATGTCGCGGATATATGCCGGTACACTCTCTTCGGCATGTATCAGCAGGAAGGCATTCCCCTCAGCTTCCCAACGGGCTGTACGTCCATTGCGATGGATATATCCGTCTTCGTTGGCTGGAAGATGATAGTGGATAACATTGTCGATATGCGGAATATCCAATCCGCGTGCAGCCAGATCGGTACAGACAAACACGTGACAGCTTCCGTTGCAGAAGCGGTAAAGCGCCCGTTCGCGGTCGGGTTGCTCCATGCCTCCATGAAACATGCCACAGCTGATTCCGGCAGATTGCAGGTGTTTGCCTACACGCTCTACGGCTTCCCGATAGTTGACAAAAACAAGACTGGAGTGATCTCCTTGCATGCATAGCAGGTCGGTCAATGTCTGGAGTTTGTCTTTTTCCGGTGAATGAACAACATGCAGTCGGATACGTGAAGGTATTTGTTCCTCTTCAGAGAGGAAATCCAATCGGATAGCCTCCTGATGAAGACCAGCAAAATGAGGGATCTCATCAGCATCTGTTGCTGATAGGAGAAACCTCCTGCGGAGGTTGGGCAGTTGGGATATGACACTCTCCATCTCGTCATGGAATCCCAACTCGAGGGACTTGTCAAACTCGTCGATGACCAATGTCCGTATGGTTGGTGCATCGATGTTTCCTTTACCCAGATGGTCGTTCATGCGTCCCGGGGTTGCTATTACCACCGCAGGGCGAACTCCTTTCAGGGTACGGTGCTCTTCCATGGCGGGACGTCCGCCATAGCAACTTACAGCCTTGAAGGATGAACCCATAGCCTTGAATACTTGCTCGGTCTGTAAGGCCAATTCACGTGAGGGAACCAATACTATGGCTTGTACTCCTTCTACATTAGGTTGTAAACGGCCAAGGACAGGTAGCAAGTAGGCCAAAGTTTTGCCAGACCCTGTGGGAGAGAGTAGTACTACATCCTTACCTTCACTCCAAGCGTCGATGGCTGCTTCCTGCATGGGATTCAGTTGCTTGATACCCAGTGCCGCAATGGATTTTTCAATATATTCAGCGTATTTCTTCATGTAAATATGTCGCATGTTGATGCAAATATAGTGGATATTTATGCATTGGACGAATGAAATCAGATAAAAAATCTCTTTTGTCTCTATTTTTTTTGTCGATTTCGATAAAATACCTATCTTTGCCACGTTTTGTTCCGATAGGCCCTGCGGCCGTGTAGGATGAAAAGGGAATCGGGTGAAAGTCCCGAACAGTCCCGCTGCTGTAAGCTCCAATTCTTTCAGGACGTTTGCTTAAGCATGAAAGCCACTGTTCCTTTATATATAAGGTATGGGAAGGCCAAGCAAGCGACGGAGTAAGTCAGAAGACCTGCAAAACAGAGTCAAAAATCCTTGTACTTCGAGGAAAGGTGCCGGGAATTGAAATTGTGTTAACCAACTTTTTTGTGGTCAATGAGTGTACGCTACGTACTCAACCTATTGGTGTTGGGTGGCTTGCTGAACATTCCTGTACAAGCTCAGTCTTTGGCTGATACTTTGCATACAATTGATGAAGTGACTGTAAAGGCCTGTCGGGTACCGGCATCAGTTTCTTCGGTCCAACCTGTGCAATCTATGGATAAGGAACAACTCCAGTCCTTGGGCATACAGAGTGTGGCCGATGCTGTACGGCGCTTTGCTGGTGCCACCGTGCGCGATTATGGAGGTATCGGTGGCTTGAAGACCGTGTCGGTGCGCAGCCTTGGGGCCTCTCATACAGCCGTGAGTTACGATGGGGTGACGGTGAGCAACACCCAAGCCGGACAGATAGATGTCGGTCGTTTTGCTATGGATAATGTGGAGGAACTCTCGTTAGCCGTGGGGCAGGGGAGTGACCTCCTTCAGTCTGCCCGTGCTTATGCATCGGCAGGAATATTGAACATACGTACCCAACGGCCAGAATTTGCTGGTGATAAGAAATCTTCCTGGCGTGCCCGCTTGAGTGGTGGTTCATTCGGATATGTCACCCCTTCCTTCCGCTATGCACGAAAGTTGGGTTCCCGTACCACTGTGATGTTGGATGGTGATTATATGCGCGCCGATGGTATTTATCCTTTTACCCTGAAAAATGGACGGACAGAGACTACCGAACGTCGCCGTAACTCAGATGTGGAAAGCTGGCATGTAGAAGGTAATCTCTTCCATACTTTCCAAGATGAAAGCCGTTTGTCTGGAAAGGGATATTTCTATAAGTCGGAACGTGGATTACCAGGCGGAGTTATCCTATATAATCCCATAGCACGCGAACGTCTGTGGGATGAGAACTTCTTTACCCAATTTGCTTATGACAAGAGTTTCTCTACGCAATGGCAACTGCGTGCATTGGCCAAATATAACCATGCGTGGAACCGTTATGAAGATACGAATGTGAAGTATGAGGGAGGGCATCAGGTGGATGTGCATCGTCAGGATGAATATTATCTTTCGGCTGCAGTCCGGTGGAATCCTGTATCGGTACTTTCTCTCTCTTTGGCACAGGATGGTTTTGTCAATACCCTGCGTAACAATATTGATGATAGTCCCAATCCGGTACGCCTGACATCATTGACAGCGTTGAATGCCGATTTCCGGTGGAAGGGATGGCATGCAATGGCTAACCTCACAGCCACTTATACGACCGACCATGTTCGGACGGGTGTCCAACCTGCCGACCGTCGGCATCTGTCACCTTCATTTTCCTTGTCATGGCGTCCGTGGAATGGGGAGTCCTTATACATTCGTGCCTTGTATAAGAATACTTTCCGGGTTCCCACTTTCAATGACCTCTATTACCGTCGTTCAGGTAATACGTCCCTCCGTCCCGAAGATGCCACAGAATACAATGTCGGGATAACATGGAATGGGCATTCCAAGATTTTGTGGCTTAACAACTTTTCTTTGACGGTGGATGCCTATTATAATAAGGTACAGGATAAGATTGTGGCTTTCCCTTCGGTATATGTGTGGCGCATGGCCAACTATGGGGAGGTGGAGATTCATGGAGTGGATGCGACGGCCTATGCTTCAATCCTCTTGGCACAGGGATGGGAAATGGAGGTAAGGGGGGCTTATACCTTCCAACAGGCACTGGATATGACTAATCCGAAGGCCAAGAATTATAAAGACCAATTGCCCTATACAGCGCGTCACAGTGGAAATGCTTCGCTCTTGTTCAAGACTCCTTGGATACATGTGGGATATACATTGATGGCTGTGGGAAAGCGCTACTTCATGGATCAGAACATACAGGACAATGAAATAGAAGGCTATATGGAACATGGCCTTACGGTTTCACGTAACTTTTCGTTGAAAAGGGGAACTGAATTACGTCTGCAGGCCGATGTGGTAAACTTCACCGATACACAATATGAAGTCATCAAATATTATCCTATGCCCGGGCGCTCGTGGAGGCTTAGTGCAACGGTGAGTTTCTAACTACAATTATGTTTTTCCTAAAAAGAGAATAACCGGTTATAAGTATAGATAAAAGAATTGTTAAACTAAAAGAATGGCGAATTATGAAATTTAGAAGTTTATATTTAAGTACTCTTTGTCTGTTGGCAATAGGAGCTTTGTTTACAGCTTGTGAGGACGATGATGACAATGACAATTGGAACGATGATGCGGCCATCGTACTTCCTAAGCAACGTGCTTTTATTCTGAACGAAGGCATTTATGGAATGAACAATGCCAATGTCTCTTTCTATAATTCCACTACGGGAGAGGTTATTGCAGACATTTATGCCAAACAAAATGGGGGCCTGAAACTGGGTGATACTGCGCAGGACATGATCGCTTATGGAGGTGATATGTATGTGGTAGTGAACGGATCGAGCTACATTTCCCGCTTGAGTGGTGCCGGTGTAGAGTTGGCCCGCTATGCCTTTACTGAAGAGCAGGGACAGCCTCGTTATGTTGTAGCCGATGATGGTAAGGTCTATGTCACTTTGTATAGTGGTAATGTGGCCCGGCTGGATGCCAAGACATTAGCTTTCGAGAAGATGGTGGCCGTGGGTAATAATCCTGAGCAATTGGTGGAAGAGGATGACAAACTTTATGTGATCAATAGCGGATGGGGATATGATAACCGCCTTTCCATCATTGATTTGAATTCTTTTGCAGAGGCCGAGCATGTGGAGATTATGACCAACCCGCAACGGATTATAGAGGTGGACGATCATATATTCATCCAAGGTTATGGGGCAGCCTATCCCGAACCTTATACTTATCCGGTACAATTGTATGACCGTGAGACAAAAACGGTCACAACCATTGGAAAGGGCACTCACATGGCTGCGTATGGTGACAAACTCTATGTGGCCTATTGCAGTACTGCCGATTGGGTGAACTATACGACCACTTTTTACACTTATGATGCCCGTACAGGGCAGAAGAGTGAAGCCTCATTCTTGAAGGATACGCCTGCTGAAGTGATTGGTGGAAATGTCTATATGCTGGAGGTGAATCCTGAGAATGGTGACATCTACGTGGGTATTACCCACTATGCGGCAGGTGAGGGTGACATCTATCGCTTCGCGGCCGACGGAACTTTCCTCTCTTCTTTCGAGAGCGGCGGACAAGGACCTAATAATATGGTGTTCTTTTAAATGAATATTTGAGGAGTCCGGTAGTTTCAAGAGTTCAGGCAAATATCTTGTTTGCATAAATAATGATAGTCAGAACTATTGTCTGCACCCCTGTACTCCTGATTTCTGAACTTCTATAACTCCTAAAGCAATTATGCGGCGCTTTGTTTTTTATACTATAGCTGTTTGTGTGTTCATGTTCCTCTCCTCGTCGTGTGGCGGGGGGAGGACTGCCGGCACCTTCTCCGGACAAGGAGATACCTTGTCTTTGCGTCATGCCACCCATCTGCAGATAGTGGAATATCCTAAGGGGACACAGGTGGTCATACGTAATCCTTGGGATACCCTGCAGGTGCTGCATACCTATCTGCTTGTTCCCGATACCTTAACGATGATTCCCCCAGTAAACTCAGGGGGTACCATCATACGTACCCCTTTACGCCGTTCGGTAGTATATACCTCTGTCCATAGTGCGCTGTTGGAGGAGTTGGGGCAGTTGTCATCCATCGTCGGTGTGTGTGACAGTCAGTATATCTATCGCCCGGCAGTGCGCGAACGACTCCGCTCGGGGAAAATACAGGATTTGGGGAATGGCATCTCTCCTGATGTGGAACGTATCATAGATTTGCATCCTGATGCTCTGTTACTTTCACCTTTCGAGAATAGTGGAGGTCATGGTAGGGTGGACCGTTTGGGAGTTCCCATTGTGGAGTGTGCCGACTATATGGAGACTTCCGCCCTTGGCCGTGCCGAATGGATGCGTTTCTATGGGCGGCTGTATGGCTGTGCTGAACGTGCCGATTCACTTTTTGCAGCTGTAGAAAAGGAGTATTTGACTTGGAAGCGTAGGGCGCAGGCTTGCCCTGAACGTCCCACAGTGTTGACGGATTTGCCTGCAGGAAGTTCTGCTTGGTATGTCCCTGGCGGACAGAGTACCATTGGTGGAATGTATGCAGATGCTGGTGCCCGCTATCTGTTTGCAGACAATCATCATAGTGGATCTGTTCCTTATTCCTTCGAGACCGTCTATGCCAAGGCGCAGGATGCCGATTTCTGGATCATCCGCTACCATGCTCCTGTGGACCGCACTTATGCCTCGTTGGCCGCTGAGTACGAGCCTTATACCCACTTCGCAGCTTACCGTACACGTCGCATGTATGGTTGCAATACGGCCAATTCCACCTTCTACGAGGATATTCCCTTCCACCCCGAACGTCTCCTTGCCGAGTATGCTCTCATTTTTCATCCCGAACTTCGGAATGACACAGAGTTGTGTTACTATAAGGCTCTGGAGTGAAGCGGTGCTTGCATTTTGTTAATCGGGAGTCCCTATTGTAGGGCAGAATGATGTATAAATATACGGTTTCTTCGTCTGTTTTTGCATAAAAGGGGCTGAATCACCCTATCTTTTCCCTTTTGTTTGGAGAAAAAGGGCTTGTTCTACGCCTCAAAACCGGTGTGGATACGGGATTATAATCTTCTGGAAGGGTCATTTTTCAATCTGCGGCTTGCAAAATTTGAAATGCGGCTTTGGTTTTGTCAAATGCAAGTCACTTTATATCATACTGCAAGCCGCATATTCTTTTTTGCGCCTTGCTTTTTCCAGAATTACAGCCCGATAAAAGCATTTTACCCCATAATCTTATCGGAAAATGCTGTCTGGAATCTTCCTCTTTAAGCAATATATTTTTATTCATCTTGTAGTAAATCAGTGTTTTAGCTTGTTTTTATACCTTAAAACTCGCGTGCAGCCTTTCAATACCTTTTGCAAATAAATATACGCGATTCTCGCAACGAAAATATGCAATTTGACATTTTGTCAGAAATGAAAACCTGCAATTATTCTCTTTTAAGAAATTCTCCTTTATAGCTTTTAAGGTAAAGGGGCATGGGAAACTTAGTTTTTTAGGTTATTATAATTAATACTATTCAGTATCTTAAAGAAAATGGAAGAAAGAAATATCAGATTTTCACTAACTCATGTTTTTATTTCCTTTAAATTAGGCAGTTTATGAAATCTTTTTTATTTTTGCATCAATTAAGTGAAAGAATACTCATTGTATAAAAACAATTGTAGCAATTTATTAACTATTAAAATCATATTTTACGAAACAGACAGTATTATAAAAATTAGATTGGGAACAAGCACACAAAAGTGCAACATGGACAATTCGTTATTAAACATTTATTCAAACTAAAAGCGTTCCTTTTCGTAATTTGACATATTAGAGCTTTTGCTCTTGTTCTCTCACGTTCGAATGCCGCCAAATTATTCGCCAACGAGAACAAGTGGTAGGAGGTTCACGTCATGATAGGCGTGAACCATCCTTTGCTTGTTTGTTGGCATGGTAGCTTGGCGGCAACCAGAACGAGAAAATAAGCATCGGATTGGTTCACGCTTTTTAAATTTTAAAACAATGATAAAAAAAATTATTAGCATTTTGCAATTGGCAATGTTCACACTGTTCATTGCAGGTTTTACTTCATGTAGTGACGATTCTGAAAAAGAAGCGTTTGACATCAGTTTGTTAATGGGAAATTGGGAAAGTGTAGATGCAGGGAAAGACTACAATATTCTTGCTTTCAAGTCAGATTACACTGGCGCAGAATATTATGGGATTAGCTCAACCAACTATTATGTTGACAATTTTGCATATACATTTGATTCTTCAAGTAAAGAATTGCATATTACTTATCATTACGAGGATGGAGAATATGATTATCTCATATGTCGAATAGCAAGTTTGACATCTACAAAACTTGTTTTAGAAGACATTTATGATGGAGAAAAAGTTGAATATAAAAAGTATTATGGTCCTATTCCTCCGAATAATGGTGGAGGAAATAATGGAGGAGGTGATGATGAACCAACTGGTCAAATCGCTGCGCCTCAGAATGTAAGAGCTACGGCAGGAAGTGATGGTATTACGGTCAGTTGGGATGCAGTAAATGGTGCCAGTTATTATAAAGTGTATAGAAGTTCCACATACAATGGAAATTATTCCTATATTGGTAGTATAAATGCAACAAGTGGATTGGATGCTTATCCTATGCAGGGTTACAATTACTATAAAATAACAGCTGTCAGTTCTTCTGCAGAAAGTGAATTTTCTAATTATGCATACGCTTATTACGCTAATAGCGGAGGTGGAGGAGATAATACTGGTGGTAATACCGGTGGAGGTGCAACATCTAAAGTTCCAGATGCTCCAACGGGAGTAACTGTATCCAATGAAGGCAATAATTATTATCCATATGTAGTCGTGAGATGGAATGAAGTAAATGGGGCTGATAAATATTACATTTATAGAAGTACATCTGCTAATGGAAGTTATTCAAAAATTGGAGAAGCCACTTATGGCTCATATGTAGATAACAGTGCTCCAACAAATAAAAGTTCGTATTACAAAGTAAAAGCTGTCAATAGTGCAGGTACAAGTGCATATAGCAGTTATGCGGAATATACTCCTGTAAGTAATGATGAGGCTTTTGGACCATGTTACACATATGGAAATTGTACTGTTAGTGGGTATAACATGACTTTACGATGGACATATAAAACCGGAACCGGTTACGGAAAAGCAACTAAAGCAGTGCTCCGAATTTATAATCCTTACACAGAAGAATGGGAGGACAAACAAGAATTGAGTGGAACAGCTACATCTGTGACATTCAGTTTTAGCGGTTACGTAGGTGATGGTGGTTTTGTTAAAGTCGGAATAATAGCTTCTAATGCTGTTGATAGCTTTAGCTCGATGAAAGTTTGGGATGTAAACGAAAAAAAATGGCTTATGTAGAAAGATTAATTATACAAACGTACAATAATTAATTGTTTTTATTGTATTGTGCATACTTAGACTCACTAGTGGTTTTCTTGTTTGTGAAGAAAGAAATTTACTGGTGAGTCTATTTGTTTGTATTATAGAAGATTTCCTTCGCTTTATCTCTTTCAAATATTGCACTATTCAAAAGAAAGGGATATATTTGCATCGTAAAAGGGGGAGCGGAATCTCCCTATATATAATTAGGTGTATGACTCGCGAAAGAACTTGTATCGTGCTGATGGCACTCTTGACGGTGGCACTGTTTGTGCTGAACCTTTTTGTCGGTTCGGTAGAAATACCGGTCAATGAGGTGTGGCATATACTGATGGGAGAGGATGAAGGAGTACGTTCGCCGTGGAAGTTCATCGTATTAGAAGCTCGCCTGCCACAAGCGTTGACGGCTCTTTTGTGTGGGGCGGCTTTGGCGGCTTGCGGTCTGATGTTGCAGACGGTGTTCCGCAATCCGTTGGCGGGCCCTTCCATTCTGGGTATCGATTCGGGTGCCAGTTTGGGCGTGGCCTTGGTAATGTTGCTGAGTGGCGGTAGTATAGTGGCCGGAAAGATGGGAATGGTAGGTTTCTTAGCTACTACGGTGGCTGCTTTCGCAGGTGCATTGGGAGTGATGGCGCTGTTGTTGTTGCTCTCTAAATTTCTAAAGAGCGATGTGATGCTATTGATAGCCGGTATTATGTTAGGATATATCACTTCGTCTGTTATTACCCTGCTGAATTTCTTTTCTACAGCTGAAGGGGTACACTCCTATATGATATGGGGAATGGGAAGTTTTGGTGGAGTGTCGATGGCACAGATGCCGTGGCTGTTGATACTGATAGGGGTGGGACTCGTGATGGCCATTACGTTGGTAAAATCGTTGAATGCATTGCAATTGGGACATAGCTATGCACGGAATTTGGGCGTGAATGTAGGACGTACCAGAATGTTGCTGTTGGTGGCGACAGGTATCTTGTCAGCTACAACGACAGCTTTCTGTGGGCCTGTATCGTTCTTGGGATTGGCAGTCCCGCATGTGGCGCGTTTTATCTTGCATTGTTCGGACCATCGGTGGCTGATGCCAATGACTTTGTTGACAGGTGCGGCGGCGGCTTTGTTGTGTTGTTGGCTATGTACTTTACCTGGTGATATGGGTATTATTCCTTTGGGGGCAGTGACTCCATTACTGGGTGCTCCAGTCATCATTTATGTGATTTTGAGAGGTCGTCGATAAAGTTTATGGATAGATGTTTCTGTTTTAACCTGAATCTCTGTATTTTTGTTTCTTGAATAAAATCTTCTATATATGGAAGCATTATCTCTGTATGAATTGAACAATCGGGTGAGGATGGTTCTGAATCGGACATTGGCCGAAGAATATTGGTTGCAGGCAGAATTGAGCGAAGTGCGTGTCAATCCTGCCGGGCATTGCTATGTGGAGTTTGTACAGAAGGACCCGAAAGGACATGCTTTGGTGGCAAAAGCCCGTGGTACGGTATGGAGTAATGTGTTTTGTCTGCTACGTCCCTATTTTGAACGGGAAACGGGGCAAGCTTTTACAGCAGGAATCAATGTGTTGGTACGTGTGAAGGTGGATTTTCATGAACTGTATGGCTACTCTCTGACGGTTACTGACATTGATCCTTCCTATACAGTGGGAGATATGGTGAGAAAGCGGCGGGAAATACTACGTATGCTCCAAGAAGAGGGAGTTCTTGAACTGAATAAGGAATTGGACATGCCAATGGTTCCCCGAAGGATTGCTGTCATATCTTCGCCTACAGCGGCAGGTTATGGAGACTTCTGTAACCAACTGACAAAGAATGTATATGGATACTCTTTCCAATTGGAACTGTTTCCTGCCATTATGCAAGGTGATAGGGTAGAGGTTTCGATTCTGGAGGCTTTGGAACAGATAATGGAAGACGTGGAACGGTGGGATGTGGTAGTGATTATCCGTGGCGGTGGAGCTGTGAGTGATCTGACAGGCTTTGACACCTATCTGTTGGCAGCAGCTTGTGCTCAATATCCTTTGCCAATCATTACGGGTATAGGACATGAACGTGATGATACGGTATTGGATATGGTTGCACATACCAGAGTGAAGACACCGACTGCTGCTGCAGAGTTCCTGATAGGAAGAATTCATGCTGCAGAAATGAATCTCAATAATCTTGTAGAACAGATTAATCTGTGCGTGAAAGGAAAGATGGACGGCGAAGTGCAACGATTGAATGACTTGGCCAGAAAATTGCCCGAACTCGTGAAACTGCGGAGAGTGCGTGAAGAGAACAGATGGAATTACCTGTGGCAACGGATAAAGGGTGGGGTGGAAACAATCGGTATGGCACAGAGTCATAGACTGGAATTGTTGGAACAGCGTGTAAAGGCATGTGATCCACAGGTACAATTGTCACGTGGATTCTCTCTGACATTGATGAATGGACGGGTAGTGACGGATGTGGCAGATTTGAAAGATGGAGATTTGTTGGTGACACGGTTGGCCAACGGAGAAATCAACTCGAAGGTGTTAAAGATGAAAGATTAACCGAATTTAATAATAGGAACTATATATATGGCAAAAGAACAACTAACTTATGAAAAGGCAATTTCCCGGTTAGAGGAAATTGCCTTACGTATGGAGAATAATGATTTTGATATTGACCAACTTTGTGGTTCGCTGAAAGAAGCCCAGATGCTTATCAAATTCTGTCGTGAGAAACTTTATCAGACTGATGAAGCCGTGAAGAAGATTCTGAGCGAGAAGGAATGAGCACCTCCATTCTTCCGTAGTGTTATTTCTTCTTATTCTTTTTGGGTGCCATTTTTACTTCGCAGTCCTTGATGTTGACGTTGCGTGTCAAGCCTGTAATATTTTCACCAGCATGGGTCACACCGTTGAACTGGCAGTTGCTGACATTGATATCGTAAATATTCTCACTATCATCCAAACCTATTAGAAGTACACCATACTTGCTGCCGTTGGAAGTCACGTTGTTCATCCATACGTTACGTACAGTGGGGATGTAACCACGTTCGCACTCTTCGCGTGATTCATACTTGAGATTGATACGCAATACGGCTTCGCGGCATTGTCCCACTTTGATATTGCGCACGAAAATGTCTTCTATAGTTCCTCCACGACATGTACTGGTCTTGATGCGGATAACACGGTCCAGATTGGGACTGTCCATGTAGCAATCCTCCACATAAAGTCCCTTGTATCCTCCAGATATTTCGCTACCAATGACTACACCGCCATGGCCATTCTTCATGGTACATCCACGAACGATGATGTTTTCACTGGGGATGTTCCACTTGCGTCCGTCGTTGTTGCGTCCGCTCTTGATGGCAATACAGTCGTCGCCTGTGTTGAAGATACAGTTTTCGATAAGAACATTCTTGCATGATTCGGGATCGCATCCGTCACCGTTTGGGCCATCATTCTCTATCGTTACACCACGTACAATGAGGCTTTCGCACATCAGAGGATGCAGGGTCCAGAAAGGAGAATTAAGGAATGTCACATCCTCGATAAGCACTTGGGTACAATGATAGAGGTTGACAAATTGTGGGCGCATGGCTTCTTCGGGAGTAAAGATACGCTCATGCATAGGGGCGCCTTGTTCGCCTAAAGCCAACATGCGCTTGCGTCCACCATCGGCTTGAGTCGGTTTGCCGTTGTCAATTTTGTAACGACCGGCAGCCATATACCACCAATGGTCTGCATCTCCCTGAGCATCCATGATACCTTTACCAGTGATAGCGATGTTGGTTTCTCCGTAGGCATAGATTAGTGGGCGGGCATTGTAGCAATCCAATCCTTCCCAACGAGTCAGGACGGGTGGAAAATAGAGTGCTTGGTCTGTATCGAACTTCAATACAGCATCCTTTTCTATATGTAAATTGACATTACTTTTCAGGGTGATAGGTCCGGTGTAGAAGGTTCCTTTAGGAATGAGCACTGTGCCGCCCCCTTCTTGGTTACAGCGGATAATGGCCAGGTTGATGGCATCATGACAAGGATTTTCGGGAGTATCAGGCTTGGCTCCGAAATCTGTAATATTATAGACTCTGGCAGGGAAAGAGGTCTGTTTGATACTCTTTTCAATCTTCTTGGCTTCTTCAAAAGCCTTGGTAATCTCAACGGGTTCGTTTGCCTCAGTTTTCGCTATGGTAGGGAGGCAGAGCATGATAGCGGCGAAAAATAGAAATGTTTTTTTCATAATTAGGGTTTAGGGTTTAAAGTTTAAGGTTCAAAGTTCAAGGAGGGGGTTGAACCTTAAACCTTGAACTTTGAACCTTCTGAAATATTTATTGCAAGAACGAAATCAGTACACCGGCAGCTACAGCGGAGCCGATTACACCACTGATGTTGCTAGACATACAGTAGTTCAATACGTGGTTCTTCGGGTCGTATTTGGTAGCAATGTCGTTGGCTACGCGGCTGGCCATGGGTACAGCGCTAAGGCCGGTAGCACCAATAAGCGGATTGATTCTCTTTTTGCTGAAGCGGTTGAAAATCTTCACCATGAAGATGCCGCTGGCAATAGAAAGACCGAAGGCAAAGAAACCTCCAATGACGATACCGATTGTCTGCCAATTGAGGAATGCATCGACAGTCATGGTTGCACCCACACAAAGTCCCAAGAAGATGGTGGCGGCATTCATAATGCTGTTGCTGGCCGCATCAAAGAGACGACTGGTATCAGCACCAATCTCCTTGATAAGGTTTCCGAACATGAGCATACCTACCAACGATACGGCGGTAGGAACGAAGATTGCCACCACGGTAGTCACGGCAATGGGGAAAACAATCTTCAGTACACGCAGATTTTTTATCTCGGTCTTTGAAGGATAGAGTTTTTCCTGTTCCTTCATATTAATGAGGAGTTCCTTATTTGTACAGGTTATTTTGACCACCAAAGGAATGATGACCGGAACCAATGCCATGTAGGAATAGGCCGCAATAGCGATGGGACCCAATAAATGAGGAGCCAGTTTGATGGTGGTATAAATGGCCGTAGGACCATCTGCTCCACCGATGATGCCCAAAGAGGCAGCTTCTTTCAAGGTGAACATACCTGAAGCTACAGCAATGAGCAGTACAGAGAAAATACCCATTTGTGCGGCCGCTCCAAAGATAGAGAGACGCAAGTTGCGCAGCATGGGACCAAAATCTGTCAATGCACCTACACCCATGAAGATAATGGGTGGTAAGAAGCCTGTCTTGATAAGCATGTAATAGAGGAAATTCATGATGCCGAGGTCATGTGCAATCTCTGGCAGTGACATTTCCCAAATATTCTTCATCACACCATTCACTTCCACCATACCATTGGAGTCAGCTTGGATAACTCCCATTTCACCGCCCGGGAAGTTGGCCAGCAACACTCCGAAGGCAATGGGGACAAGCAGCAACGGTTCATAGTGCTTCTTGATTCCCAAGTAGAGCAATACAAATGCGATAGCATACATGACGAGGAATGACGGATCAGCAATGATGTTACTGATTGCCGTCATCTCATAGAGCTTTACGAATATATCTTCCATGTGCTTATCCAATCTTCATTAATACATCGTCTTCTGATACTGAGTCACCTGTGTTGAAACAGATGGCTGTCACAGTACCGCCAAATTCAGCACGAATAGCATTGTAGGTCTTCATAGCCTCTACATAGCAGAGCACGTCGCCTTCGTTCACCTTGTCGCCTACCTTCAACGGGGTCTCCTGTGCTGTCTTGGTCAGGAAGAACTTTCCTTCCAATGGTGAGGCTATATCCTTGCCTTCGCCTACGGGAGCCGCAGTTGCTGCAGGTGTGGCTTCAGGCTGTACGTCGCCGTATGCTACGGTCACGCGATAGGCCGTGCCATTAACATCAATGGTCAAGGTCTGTGGTTCGGTAGGAGCCGTACCTGCTTTTTTCTCCATGCGGCGCTTCTCCACATCTTCCAAGAAGTCCTGCTTGGCTTTTCCGCTCTTATAGGCTTCATACTGGGCGGGGTGCATGGCATATTCGAACAACTCCTCGTCATCTTGTCCCATTTCCCAACCTTTGTCTTTCATCAGCAAGCGGAATTTGTCAAGAGCATCGGGATAGTTGTCCTGCGGATTACCGGTGAAGAACTTACGTCCTTCCTTCTCTGCTTTCTCCTTGATTTCCGGAGCCAATTCACCAGGCAACTGTCCGGCTTTGCCAAGGAGCATATCCCAAATATCATCTGCAATCATACCCCAACGCTCTTTGCCCTTCTCCATCTGCATCACATTCATCAATGCTAGGTTCTTTACATACTGGCTGAAAGGAGTCACCAATGGGGGATAGCCCACACGCGGCCACACGTATGCCACTTCGTTGAATAGTTTGATGAGCAGTTCATCCTGCGTCATGAACTTCATGTTCCGCTTGGCTTTATACTTGTTGATGCTCTCAAGGTTGGTTTCAAGATCGGCCATCAGTGACCCCATCATGCCGCCAGGCAGACCGGGACCGATGAGCAGCGAGTTCATCAGTCGGTTCTTGGGTGAAATGTAAAGGCCGAGGAAGTCATCCATGAACTCTTGTACGAGCGAACGCACCTTCATGTAAGCTTCCATGTTGATTTCGGGTACCTGGAATCCGGCATCTTTCAGCATAGCCTGCACACTGATGACGTCAGCATGTCCTGTTCCCCATGAGAGTGGTTCCATCCCCACATCTATATAATCACAACCTGCTTCACATACTTCTAAGATAGAGGCCATATTAAAACCTGGTCCAGCGTGTGAGTGGTATTGTACAGGAATATCTTTGATGGCCTTGATGCCAGCTACAATCTTACCCAATGATACAGGGCGTCCGATACCTGCCATATCTTTTATACAGATTTCGTCAGCTCCTAGTTCGATAAGCTGCTTGGCCATGTTTACATAATATTCGACTGTATGGATAGGCGAGTGCGTGATACTGAGGGCACACTGTGAAATCATACCTGCATCCTTAGCATATTCAATAGAGGGGGCGATGTTACGAATGTCGTTCAAACCGCAGAAGGTGCGAGTAATGTCTGTACCTTGTGCCTTCTTTACCTTATAGAATAGCTTGCGTACATCGGCAGGTACGGGGCTCATACGCAATCCGTTTAGAGCACGGTCTAACATATGTGTCTGTATGCCTGCTTCATGAAAAGGCTTTGTCCATTGTCGTACTGCATTGTTGGGATTCTCGCCAAACAGCAAGTTTACTTGCTCAAATCCGCCACCATTGGTTTCTACTCGGGCAAAGCAGCCCATTTCTATAATGGCCGGAGCCACTTTCATCAATTGGTCCACACGAGGCACATACTTGCCGGCGCTTTGCCACATATCGCGGAAGACCAAACTGAATTTAACTTCTTTTTTCATGTATATTTTCTTTATTTTATATTCTAAGTTTATTCGTAGATTGTAGCTCGTCGTTTTTATATCTTCTCGACCTTCATAACTTTGCCTTTACCACCAGTTACAATGTTTACGGCACCTTTAATAGCTGCCATAGTGTTAGAATCAATTACAACAGGTGTCGATTCTGTTGCACCTGTTTTCTTCACTATTGCTTCTTCTGGCGCTATTTTGTTTACTATAGCTATGAGGAACCTGCTTAGATATATGACAATGAGTAGGATTGAAAACACTGTAATCATACCTACGGCCATGAGCATTAGCCCTAAACCTATATTTTCCATAAATGTATTATTTATAATGTTTTATTAATTCTCAAGTATGTGGTTTGAACCTTTTTACCTAAAATTGCACAAAAGTACAAATTTTTGCTTGAATGTGTGCGCACACTTTGTTCAAAAAGTATTAAAAAACCTTATATTGATTACTTTGTGTATAAATATTCGTTTGTGGGTGGTTGAACGTAAGGCTTTTTTGTTCAGCGTTGTAATGGAAAAAGTTTGTTTGAGCATTTGACAAGTTAGAACAAAAAAGGAGGAAGAGCCATCTCTTCCTCCTTTTTAATACTCTATTCGTTTTGCTAAGATTAACGAACAACGATAGGCTTGTACTTTGGTACGAGAGTCTTCATGATAGACCAAGCAATCAAGTATGCCAAAGCGCAAATGCAGAATACTATCATGTAGCCGGCTTGCTTGCCTTCAAAGCCCATGAATGTAAAGGCTTCACCCATTCCTTCAGAGTAAGTGAAGAGTGCACCAGCGCCTTTGTTGATGAGGAATGAACCAACACCACCTGCCATACCACCGATACCAGTGATGGTTGCAATGGCACTCTTTGGGAACATATCGCCGATGGTAGAGAAGAGGTTAGCACTCCATGCTTGGTGACCGGCGCCAGCCAAACCGATGATGATGGCAGGCCACCAAACTGAAATTTCACCAGCGCTCTGAGCAAACAATGCAGGCAATGGGAGGAATGCAAAGATAAGCATAGCCTTCATACGACCAGCATAGGGGTTCATACCTTGCTTTTCAACAAATAATTTAGGCAGGTAACCACCATAAAGTGAAAGGATGGTTACGATGAGATACAGTGTAAATATGAGCATGATACCCATTGATGAAGATGAACTGTAACCATATTGGTCAGAGAAGTAAGCTGGAGCCCAGAACAAGTAGAACCACCATACACCGTCAGTGAAGAATTTACCTACGGCAAAGGCCCATGTCTGCTTGAATTTGAAGCATTCCAAGAACGTGAGTTTGCGCTCAGGAGCACCTTCTGCTTGGGCAGGTTCATCGTCCTTGTCCTGCTCAATGTATTCTAACTCGGCTTTGTTTACGTATTTGCTGTCACGGGGTTTGCTGTAAAGGAATACCCAAAAGAACATCCACAAGAAACCGAGGGCACCAATGATAATGAAGGCCATTTCCCAACCGCCACCAATACCTTTATCTTTAAAGTATTGGGCCAACAAGGGAATAGTGGCGGGAGCAGCAAGGGCGCCTACAGAAGCACCGGCATTGAATACGGATGTAGCAAAAGCACGGTCTTTCTTGGGGAAGTACTCAGCTGTAGTCTTGATGGCTGCGGGGAAGTTTCCTGCTTCACCAAGTGCCAGAATACAGCGTGCTGCAATAAAGAACCAGACACTGACAGTTGCGATGGAAACTGCAATAGCACCAGTGGCCGCAGTCATCTCTGCCACAGAGCCAATGCCTTCAACTTGCATGGTTGCCCAACCACAAGCGGCGTGCAAACAAGCACCAGCACTCCATACACCGATGGCCCAAAGGAATCCTTTCTTTGTACCCATCCAGTCAACAAAGCGGCCGGCAAAGAGCATACAGATTGCATACACGATTGAAAATACTGCGGTGATGTCACCATAGTTTGCATCCGTCCAATGGAACTCGGGTGCAATAAAGTCTTTCCAGGTAAGCGAAAGTACCTGACGGTCCATGTAGTTGACCGTAGTGGCGACGAACAGCAATGCGCACATCACCCATCTGAAATTAGTTTTTTTGTAGTTCTGATTGATACTCATGATACCAGTAATAAATTATAAATTTGAAAATTTGCGGTCAAAGGTACATTCTTTTTCTTGGACTTACAAGGATTTTTAGATAATTTTGCCGCCGAAAAGGATAGAACTATCAATAATTAATGAAATATAGCATGAAAAAAAACTTATTATCTCTTTATGGGTTGCTGAGTGTACTGTTTGCTTCGACTGCATCAGCCCAGGAAATCATCAGTGAGGATTTGCCCATGTCTGTACGTTTGGCAGAGTCGGAAATGGTACGTTGTCCTGAATCATGGCAATTGGATTTCCAGCCTAAATTGAAATGGGATTATTGTCATGGAGTGGAATTACAGGCATTTCTCCGATTGGAGGAGATGTATGGCGATAGCCGTTATTTTGATTATGCAGAGGCTTACTGTGATACTATGGTTCGTGAAGATGGTACTGTCGTGGCTTATAAACGCGAAGAGTTCAGTCTTGATAGAGTAAATACAGGTAAGATATTATTTAATATGTTCGCGCGCACAGGCGAACAAAAATATAAAAAAGCTCTTGATTTGATGTATTCTCAATTTAAAGATCAGCCTCGTACAAAAGAAGGCGGATTTTGGCATAAAAAAGTTTATCCACACCAAATGTGGCTGGATGGTCTTTATATGGGGTGCCCCTATTACGCAGAATATGCGGCACGTTATAATAAGCCGGAGGCTTTTCAGGATATTATTAACCAGTTTTGTGTAGTAGCCCGCCATACTTACGATCCCGCTACAGGGCTTTATAAACATGCATGGGATGAGAGCAAGGAAATGTTCTGGTGTGACAAGGAGACTGGGCAGAGTGCCCATTCATGGGGACGTGCCATGGGATGGTTTGCTATGGCTATTGTGGAGTCATTGGAGTTTATTCCTGTCAATGAGCCTAATCGTGATTCGTTGCTGACAATCCTTGACAATGTGCTGGTACAGATTGAGCGGTATCAGGACAGCAAGACCGGTCTCTGGTATCAGGTGCTCGATCGTAGTGGTGACAAGGGCAATTACTTGGAATCAACCGTTTCGGCTATGTTCATCTATTCCATTTATAAAGGTATCAGGTTAGGTGTTGTTCCTGCCAAGTATATGGCCGTAGCCGATAAAGGCTTCGAAGGCTTTATGAAGCGCTTCATCAAAGTGGATAAATCGGGTGTGGTATCCATTACCGATTGTTGTGCCGTAGCCGGATTGGGTGGAAAGAATAACCGTTCGGGTGACTATGACTATTACATCAACGAACTTATACGTGACAATGACCCTAAAGCCATTGGTCCCTTCATCAATGCCTGCCTGGAACGTGAGCGTCTTGTTCCCCACGAAGGCCCTGTGACGGTGGCAAATAAGAACGGCAAAATCCGTATATTGATGATAGGTGATTCTACTATGGCCAACAAGGATACCAGCAAGGGAAGTCCTGAACGTGGATGGGGTATGGTACTCCAGAATTTCTTTACTGATGATGTGGAAGTTGATAATCATGCTCAAAATGGGAGAAGCACTAAAAGCTTTATTAACGAAGGACGTTGGGATAAAGTGTTGGCGCGTATTCGTCCGGGAGACTATGTAATTATACAATTCGGACATAATGATGAGAAGTATAAAAAAGAAAAAGTTTATGCTGCACCTGGTGTTACTTTTGATAACAATCTGCGTCGGTTTGTACGTGAGACTCGTGAGCGTGGAGGTATTCCCGTGTTGATGAATTCCATTATACGCCGTAAGTTCGAGAATAACAGATTGGTGGATACTCATGGTGAATATTTGGATTCTCCCCGTAATGTGGCAGCAGAGATGGATGCCTATTTTATTGATGCCAATGCTATTACTCATGGATTGGTGGAGGCCATGGGACCAGAGGATTCCAAACGTCTGTTTATGTGGTTGGAGCCTGGTGCTTTTAAGTCTCATCCTAAAGGTGCTAAGGATGATACACACTTGAATGTGTATGGCGCACACAAAATTGCTTGGTCGCTTCTTTCCGCAATAGGTAATAAGATTCCCCGTTTGGAACAGTTTATCAAATATTACGATTTCAGTAATTTATAAGAATATTCAATAGATATAAATAAGAGGGAGATGAAACGGCAGGACTTGTTTCATCTCCCTCTTATAATATTGGGGATTGGGGTGAGATTCAGACGGGATAGTGGGAAATAGTCAAAACAAAATCTGAGAAAATTCTGTAGTAGATGTGAAACTTTTGCTCTTTTCCTGTAAAATGTTCTTCCCCTATAATTATACCATTATTGGAAATGTTAAAGGGATGAATCCTTAGATGCTCAGAAAAATCAATACCTTCACGGTCAATAAGCTTGAATATCGTCTCCTTGGCAGACCAGTGTATTAGCAAGTTGTATATCTCGTTTTCATCAGGTACAATAGCGGCTACCTCTTGGCTGGATAAGAATTTTTTACTGACTCTGCGGACTTTTTCACCAATCTGTTCAATATCTATTCCTACGGGGACGTTCTCTTGTAAGGCAATCGCGGCATATCCTTTAGTATGCGAAATGCTGATATACAGACTGCTGTCAGCTATAAAAGGACGTCCGGTAGGATAGTATTGAATCAGAGTGTAGTTATAGCCCAATTCATGAAATAATCTCCTGACAGAAAGCCATTCCAATCTTCGGTTGGAATGACTGAATTGCTCGTATGCTTGTTGGAGTAACGTGCTACTATCGGGAAGAGGGGATATCAGTTCTTCCTCTTTCTCTTCAATCTTCCAAATGGCATAGGTAATACCCATGTCTGGCAAATGTTCTTTCAGGTATAGAGACATGTCAGTCTTGGTCTTCTTCTTCATCTTGTACAGAGACGGTGTCGTCTACTTGTACCTTAATTTTGAGAATGCGGCGTGTGTCCATTTCTAATATTTCGAAATGAAATCTCTTGTACTCCAATTCTTCATGCAGAGTCGGGAATTCACCTTTTATTTCCAATAATAATCCGGCTAAGGTATCTGCTTCTCCGACAATAGGCTCAAATTCTTCAGCTTCAGTCTTCAGGACTTTATAAAAATCGGCCAGTAATATTTTAGCTTCAAATATGTAGGTGTTGTCGTTTACTTTAACATATTGGCGCTCTTCTTCATCGTATTCATCGTTAATTTCACCGACGATTTCTTCAATGATATCTTCCAATGTAACCATTCCGGAAGTCCCTCCGAATTCGTCCACTACGATAGCTATGTGTATGCGGTTCTTCTGGAAATCGCGTAACAGGTCATCTATCATTTTTGTTTCAGGTACAAAGTAGGGAGGTCTAATCAGTGATTGCCATCTGAAATTATCGCCTTTGTTCAAGTGGGGTAACAGGTCCTTGATATAAAGAATACCTTTGATGTTGTCCCGCGATCCGGCATATACCGGTATTCTTGAGTATCCATTATCTACAATGCATTTGAGTACATCATGGTAGGGCATTTTGATGTCCAAATCGACCATGTCCAGACGAGATGTCATAACCTCTTTCGCGGTTTCATCACCAAACCTGATAATTCCTTTCAGAATGTTGCGTTCTTCTTTTATCTCTTCTCTATCAGTCAGTTCAAGAGCTTGCGATAATTCATCAACAGATATGTCGTGATTTTCTTTGGATACCACTTTGTTGACAATGATGCTTGATTGCATCAATAAACTGGATAGTGGATAAAAGATTTTTTTAAGAAATGTCAGTACAGGTGCAGCTGTACGGGCAAAGGAAAGGGTGTGTTGTGATGAATATATTTTTGGCATAATTTCTCCGAAGAGCAGGAGAAGGAATGTCAATAGTACGGTCAATACAAGAAATTCCAAAATTTCTGCGACTCCGAAATCTATCACTTCGCTGAAGAAATAGTTGCAGAGCATGATAATCGTTACATTGACGAAATTGTTGGAAATAAGGATAGTAGCCAGCAGACGCTCGGATTCATTGAGCAGTCGGATTATTTTCTTGTCGCGAGGCTTACCGCTTTGGTTGATTTCGCTTAGGTCGGTTGGTGAGAGCGAAAAGAAAGCAATTTCTGAAGCAGATACAAATCCTGATGCGAATAGTAATAATACAGCTAAGATTATAGCTACAGTAGCTCCTACACTTGGTGTGTATAGAGTGATTTCATTAAACAGGCTTGCCAATTGGCATAAATAAGAGTCTGGGTCCAAGGATGTTGATTTTAGTTAGACAATAAAAATATGCCTTTCACCTCTTTGTCTGTTAGATTATGAGGTGAAAGGTCCTGAATAAGGTTAGAACGGCATTTCACTCATATCCTGTGTAGGGGCAGCTTGTTGGGCTTGTCCTACTTGTGGAGCGGCTGGTTGGTAAGATGTTCCATTTTGAGGTACGGTATTGCCTTGTCGGGCAGAGAGCATCTCCATATTATCGGCAAATATTTCCACGACATAGCGCTTCACTCCATTCTGGTCATCGTATGAACGAGTGCGTATTTTACCTTCGATGTAGAGCTTGTCGCCTTTGTGGACATATTTTTCCGCCACTTCAGCCAGCCCGCGCCATAGTACGATATTGTGCCATTCTGTGCGTTCTGGAACTTGTGTTCCGTTTTGCAGCGTATATGCTCTTTCAGAGGTGGCAAGTGTGAATGTGGCTACTGCAACTCCGCTATCCAAGTAACGCACTTCCGGATCGCGTCCGACGTTTCCTATTAAAATTACTTTATTTACAGACATTGTGCTATGCGATTAAATTATTCGACAAAAGTACATAATATACCCTGACCAACCAAATATTTACAATCTTTTTTCAAAAAATATAGAAACAAGTCGTGGTACGGCATATTTTTCTAATTCATCTTCTCGGATGCGAAGAAATTGACTGAATGAGCGTGTATCCTCGGGAAGAGTCACTTCATAGAATGTAGCATGTATGATTCTGTGTGACAAGATATGTTTGATTCCTTTCAGGATGCACTTGAATACAGGATTTTCTTCAGCC
The DNA here is from genome assembly GCA_045545095.1 of Phocaeicola sp. Classification (GTDB taxonomy): domain Bacteria; phylum Bacteroidota; class Bacteroidia; order Bacteroidales; family Bacteroidaceae; genus Phocaeicola_A. The sequence goes on from JAZQAG010000054.1 coordinate 24,404, forward strand.
TTTATCATCTCTTTCAGATGAGGTAGCTTGTAAAACTCCTCTTCACAGACATTGTGGTCGGTCTCAATCATAGGCAGTTCATAGAGATTCCTCCAGATGTCATTTTCTTCTCTTTTATTTAGATAGGTATGTATTCCCGCGCGTACATATATATAATTAAAATACCTGTCTTTGGTTTTGGTGCGGTGTTGTTTGATTGGAAAATCGTGTACACTTCCTGATAGGAATGCCATACATGTTTCCGCTAACGGGCATTGTTGGCAATCTGGATTCAGGGGGGTACATTGTAGAGAACCGAAATCCATCATTGCTTGATTGAATTCACCAGGAACTTTTTTGTCTAATAATTCATTGGCCATACGGAAAAAAAGTTTTTTTCCGACGGTGCTGTCGATGGGTGTCTCTATTTTCCATAATCGAGAAATTATTCTATAGAAATTTCCGTCAACAGCCGCGTAGGGCATATTATAGGCAAAGGAACAAATGGCTGCAGCAGTGTAATCACCCACTCCTTTGAGTGCTCGTACTCCTTCGTAGGTCTTGGGGAAGTTGGCAGTTTCAGCTATTGTACGTGCCGCTTGGTGAAGGTTCCGTGCACGTGAATAGTATCCCAATCCCTGCCAGTATTTCAAAACCTCATCTTCGCTGGCCGAGGCCAATGCTTCAACGTTGGGAAAACGCTCCATGAAACGAAGAAAATACTCATACCCTTGCGATACACGGGTCTGTTGTAAAATAATTTCAGATATCCATATCTGGTAAGGGTCGTTTGTTTCCCGCCATGGAAGTTCCCTCTTGTTTTGGCGATACCAACCCAATATTTTGCTACTTATATTTTCCATTGTTCTCTTTTGAACGCAAAAATAAGGCAAGAATTGATAAGTTCACCTCTTTTTTCGAAAAATCTGCATAATAAATTTTTTTAGGAACGATAAAAGCTATATATTTGCAGTCCAAAAAATTAAGATTATCGTATAACCATAAATTAAAGCGAAATGACAAAAGCTGATATTGTAAACGAAATTAGTAAAAGTACGGGAATTGACAAGGTTACAGTCTTGAACACCATTGAGGCTTTCATGGCAACTGTTAAAACCTCTTTGTCAAACAACGAAAATGTATATCTCCGTGGATTTGGTAGCTTTGTAGTGAAGAAGAGAGCACAGAAAACTGCTCGTAACATCTCTATGAACACAACTATCATTATTCCTGAGCACAACATTCCTTCGTTCAAACCTGCCAAGACTTTTAACATCTCGGTAAAAGAAAATTGATTAATAGAGTATTAACCCATAAAAATTAGAAGTTATGCCAAGCGGTAAGAAGAAAAAAAGACACAAGATGGCTACGCACAAGCGTAAAAAAAGACTGAGAAAGAACAGACATAAGAGCAAATAAGACTTAGTCTGTCAGTTGGGAAATCAACACAACGAAGAACAAACTTGCAAAGAACATCAAACGAAGTATCTTTCTGGTTTGTTCTTTGTGTATTGAAGAGGTTTAACTATCAAATAAAGAGATGACAAGCGAATTAGTAGTAGATGTACAACCCGCGGAAATATCCATAGCCTTGATGGAAGATAAGGCTTTGGTGGAATTCCAGAAAGAGGCACGTTCAGCGTCTTTTTCTGTGGGTAACATTTATTTTGGACGCATCAAAAAATTGATGCCGGGACTGAATGCTTGTTTCGTGGATGTAGGTTCAGAAAAAGACGCATTCCTTCATTATTTGGACTTAGGACCTCAATTCCGCTCTTATCAGAAGTATCTGAAACAGGTCGTGAGCGACCGTAAAAAATTGTATCCGATAGCCAAAGCGACCAGCATGCCTGATATGGAAAAGGACGGTTCCGTTTCCAATATATTGCAGGTAGGGCAGGAGGTGATGGTGCAAGTTGTGAAGGAACCCATTTCAACAAAGGGCCCCCGACTCACCAGCGAACTTTCGTTTGCCGGTCGGTATTTGGTCCTTATACCTTTTAACGAGAAAGTCTCTGTCTCTACAAAGATCAAGTCCAGTGGAGAGAGAGCCCGCCTGAAGCAACTTTTGCAAAGCTTGAAGCCAAAGAACTTTGGAGTAATAGTACGCACAGTTGCTGAAGGTAAGGGATCGGCAGAATTGGATGCAGAATTGAAAGTGTTGCTCAGACATTGGGAGGAAGCCATTACCAAGGTGCAGAAATGTACCAAGACTCCCCAGTTGGTTTATGAAGAGACCAGCAGGACTGTCGGATTGTTGAGAGACCTTTTCAACCCCTCATTTGAGAATATTTATGTGAATGATGAAACTGTTTACCACGAAGTACGTGATTATGTTTCTCTTATCGCTCCTGATAGGGTTGAAATTGTGAAACAATATAAGGGCAATCTTCCTATTTTTGATAATTTCGCAATCACCAAACAAATCAAGGCTTCGTTTGGGAAAACCATTTCCTACAAACGTGGTGCTTACCTCATTATTGAGCACACCGAAGCATTGCATGTGGTCGATGTCAATAGTGGAAACCGTACTAAGGCTGAGAATGGTCAGGAGGCGAATGCACTTGATGTCAACTTGGGAGCTGCCGATGAATTGGCACGTCAGCTTCGTTTGCGTGATATGGGAGGAATTATCGTTGTTGATTTTATTGATATGAACTTAGCTGAGAATAGGCAAAAACTCTATGAACGCATGTGTGAGAACATGAAGAAAGATAGAGCTAAACATAATATCTTGCCACTCAGTAAGTTCGGTCTTATGCAAATTACCCGGCAGCGCGTTCGTCCGGCTATGGATGTGACCACCGCTGAGACCTGTCCGGTATGTTTTGGAAAGGGGAGCATACAACCCTCTATCCTATTTACAGATACGTTGGAGAGTAAAATTGATTATTTGGTCAATAAGTTGGGAATCAAGAAGTTTAAACTTCATATCCATCCCTATGTAGCAGCCTATGTTAATCAAGGTCTCGTTTCAATGAAACGTAAATGGCAGATGAAGTATGGATTTGGCATAAAGGTAATACCAAATCAAAAGTTGGCCTTGCTACAATACGAGTTCTATGATGTGCATGGTGCAGAAATAGACATGAAGGAAGAGTTTGAAATCAAGTAATTGACACATCAGACGTAAACAAGAGTATTTGGGAGATTTCCAGATGTTATGATTGTCTGGACAATCTCTGGTATAAAAAAAAAGAGCACGGAGTCGGATTCCTACCGGTTTCGTGCTCTTTTTTTTGTTATTCTTCACCATTTATTTTTACTAAGTCGATTATCAGAGGAAGATCCATAGGAGGAATATTCATCATGATGAGGTCATCTGCATCGTTGGATATCATGTCGTTGAATGTCCTTTCTCCCACTATTTGGCGGCATTTGCGATAGTAACTGATAGCTTGTTTGTAGCGTCTGTTCAGCCAATGCATATGTCCGATATTCAGTAGATCGTTGGCATTTTCTGATCCTCCATTCTTTTCGATGAGACTATAGAATTTCTCAGCTTGCTCCATCTTGCCTGCCATAAGAGAATACCAGGCGATGGCTCTCCATACCGTTGTTGATTCTTCATTCAGGTAGTGCACTTTGAAAAATCTTTTGAATGCCTCTTCATAATGCCCTACTTTAGCTAAGCAATTACCTGTTTGTAGTAGCAGATTCAGGTCATCTGGTGCAATTTCTTCTGCCATCAGATAGTAGCGGGCTGCTTTTTCAGCCTGCTCGGTATTGTTGTAGCATTGGGCCAAGTGGGTCAGGTTCCATAAATTGTTCGGATGTATCAAGTCGGCCTTTTCGTACTGTTCGATGGCTTTGTCGTATTGCTTCAGTTGCTGTAGGCAGAATCCACGTTTTTGGGATGATTCGAAAGTCGGTACAGCAGTTATCTCCAATTGCGTGTACATTATTTCGGCCTCTTCGTAGTATTTCTGGTTGAATAGGAATCCAGCAACTTCTGCGATATGTTGTTCATCATTGACAAAAGGCTGTAACGTATCTACATATTGCAAATTGGTCTCCTCTTCAAAGATATCAATAAATTCATGCTTGCGGCCGAACAATTTGTAGAATCTGTACAGATTTTGTATATATTTTTTGCACAAATTGCTACGGCTGTTGTGTTTGGCATGCAATTCTTTCAGCTGTTCTTTCACCTCATCTGTCATGTTGGGCATTTGTTTGCCCATAATCTGTCGGGTATCTTTGGGCAGACTTGAGAGGAACAGATAGAGCGAGTAACAGTCAGAATCGCAAAATTCACTCCCCTCTATCAATTGCTTCACTAACATTGGTTCTGTTTCATCGTGTTGTTCGGAGAAGGTGACTATTGCGGGGTGGCTCGTGTCGAACGGGATGAACCAGTTGGTAATTTCTCTGAAGAAGGGAAAATTCTTCATGTTGGCGAATGAGGCCATGTGGATATCAGCCCCAGTGGAGTATAGCTCGTTCATGATATGCATTTTGTTTTGCACATTCTTGCTTTCAATCCATTTTTCCCATTCAGGGTTGGCCATATCTTCTACGGATAGGCTGTCCAGTCCTGTTTTATCTTTCTTGAGGATGGGATTCTTCATCATTTCAGGAATGAACTCTTCGTTCATGAATTTGCTGATTTTTGCTGTCTCCCTACTCCTGAGCAACTGCATTTGGACAAATTGGATCTCCTTTTCGAAATTCTTATTGTCGGTCATAGTGGAAAGTCTCAGATTGACTTCATCGTTACTTCTCAGACGGTTATCGTGCATGACACATCCTATTACGATACCTGCGATAGCCCGTTGGTTAATGCTGTCTGACGGATTATGATAAGCATCCATGAGGAACAAGAATTTCTGTGGGTCATACATCTCCATGAGCCCAAGAGTCACAGCGCTGACAAAGAGCGCTCCCATATTTTCGGGCAGAGTATTTATTAATTCTCCGATGGTTTCTCGTTCGCTTGGACTCCAAATGTCCGATGTCCATAATGTGTGGAAAAAGTCGTGCTGTACCTTTACTGCCTCTTCGGCTGATAGGAGCGTTCCTTTAATTTTTCCTTTCAACCATTCTGTCGCATTATAGAGACTTGTCAGATGAGATTGTCTGATTGTTTCTCTCACGGTCCTATAATATAAGGTAGTGCTCAGTTGTATATGAATGGCTCTCAACAGACGGTCGTTCAGTACCATACCCTTTGTCAGGAGGTTGTAGTACATTTTCCCCCGGTCAGGGTCCACCATATCCTGTTCAATGAAACCTAGCATCCGTTGATAGGTCGATTCCAGATTCTCAAATTCTTGACGCAGGTTCCAGTCTTCTGCTTCATCAGCCAATGTCTTCATTCTTGTCAAGGCCTTCAGCAACTGTTCGTTTCTCAGGGCATCATTAATCTGACTATGTTGTTCGGTAGCTTTTTCTATTGATATCATCACACGGGAGTTAAGGCGATACGTCTGTATCTGTTCAGTTATCTTTATTTGTTACTTTTTGGTCGAATTGTAACGGGAGTAATGCACGTGCTCCGTCTTTTATCAGGTAGCACTCTTCAGTTCCGAAGAGGATGAGCCGGATGGTCGCTTCATCTTGGCGATTTTCCGTTTCTAACAACACTTGTCGGCAGGCACCGCATGGTGGGCAAGGCATTTCGGTGAATCGCTCCCCTTTCTTGGCAGCTATGGCCATGGCTCTGACCTGTAGAGTGGGGTAGGATGAACCGGCAAAAAATAGCGCTGTACGTTCGGCGCAGATTCCATTTGGATATGAAGCGTTCTCCTGATTGCTTCCTCTTACGATGGTGCCGTCTTCCAATAGGACTGCAGCCCCTACGCGAAAATTCGAATATGGGCTATAGCTTCCTTGACAGGCAATCTTTGCCTCCTCTACCAGTCGTTTGTCCATGGCGGACAACTCCTCGTAGTTACAACTTTGTACCAGACAGGGAATGGACTGTTCTTTCATCATTCAACAACTTTTGTACAAAGGTAAACAAGACTCCCGTTCGTTGGTTAATATAATGAGTACATTTTTGAAAAATTAGCATAATCCCTTCTTCCGTTTCCCTTTATTCTTCATTGTAACATCAATGTAACATCTTTGTAACACTCTTGTGACATCATTGCTATAATTTTGCAGCCGGATATTAATAACCAATTAACAAAACTTTATGGAAACAATCTATTTGGGAATTATTATTTTCCTGTTTGCGTTGGCCATTTTCGATTTGAGTGTCGGAGTGAGCAACGATGCTGTCAATTTTATGAACTCTGCTGTGGGAGCTAAGGCTGCAAAAGTAAAGACCATCATCATCATAGCAACCATTGGTGTATTCTGCGGAGCTGCCATGAGCAATGGTATGATGGACATTGCTCGTCACGGTATCTTTCGGCCAGAGCAGTTCTATTTCAACGACATCATTTGTATTTTTCTAGCAGTGATGGTAACCGATGTTGTGTTGTTGGATGTGTTCAATACGTTGGGTATGCCTACTTCTACAACTGTATCGATGGTGTTTGAGTTGCTTGGCGGAACTTTTGTTTTAGCAATCCTTAAGTTAGCTGCTGATGAGACGGGAATGCTTGGCTTCGATGATTTGCTGAATACAGAGAAAGCTTTGTCGGTCATTTTCGGTATTTTTCTTAGTGTGGCTATCGCTTTTTTCTTCGGAACATTAGTGCAGTGGATTTCACGTATCATCTTTACTTTTAATTATAAACCGCGTCTGAAGTGGACCATCGGCCTCTTCGGCGGATTGGCGGCTACGGCCATCATCTACTTCATGCTTATCAAGGGATTGAAGGACTCTTCCTTCATGACGAAAGAGAATAAACTGTGGGTAGCCGAGAATACATGGATGATTGTCACCAGTTGCTTCATTGGCTTCACCATCCTGATGCAGGTGTTGCATTGGTGCCGGGTGAATGTCTTCAAGGTCATCGTGATGATGGGTACTTTCGCTTTGGCTATGGCCTTTGCGGGCAACGATTTGGTGAACTTCATCGGAGTACCTTTGGCAGGATTGGATGCATACAATGATTTTGTCGCTAACGGTGGTGGTAATCCGGATAGTTTCCTGATGGAATCCCTTAATGGTCCGGCCAAGACTCCTATGATATTCCTTGTTGCTGCCGGTGCCATTATGGTATTCTCTTTGGCCACCAGCAAGAAGGCACAAAATGTCATCAAGACATCTGTCAACCTCAGTCGTCAGGATGAAGGGGAGGAGATGTTCGGTTCTTCAGCCGTAGCACGCAGTATGGTACGTTCGACTACTAATGCGGCCAATGCCATTATCCGTATTATCCCCCAAGGAATGCGTTCATGGATCAATAGCCGTTTCAACAAGGATGAGGCGATTATGGCCGACGGTGCAGCCTTTGACCTTGTCCGTGCCTCTGTCAACCTAGTTTTGGCCGGTCTGCTCATTGCTTTGGGTACTTCGTTGAAACTTCCCCTCTCTACCACTTATGTCACCTTCATGGTGGCCATGGGTTCTTCATTGGCAGACCGTGCTTGGAGTCGCGAGAGTGCTGTATTCCGTATCACTGGTATGCTTAGCGTCATTGGTGGATGGTTCCTTACAGCAGGTGTCGCTTTTGTCATGTGTGCCCTTGTTACCTTGGTAATGTACTACGGTGGATTCATCGCTATGGCTGCCATGATTGCTTTGGCCGTATTCTTGTTGGTACGTAGTAATATAGCCTATCGTAAGAAACAGCAGGAACTGGCTGACGATGACCTCTTCAAACGTTTGCAGAGCACCCGTGATACGGAGGAGGCATGGCAATTGCTGAGTTGCCATGTGAAGCAGAACCTTAGTGGAGGTATCGACTTTGCTGTGAAGAATTATACTCGCATTACCGATGGTCTTATCGAAGAAAATCTCCGTACCCTCCGCAAGTCTCTCAGTAAAGTAGAGGAGGAACGCAAACTCTATAAGCGCCTGCGCCGTCGCGAACTTCTTGGCTTGCGTAAGATAGATAAGATTCAAGCTATGGAGAAGAATACCTGGTTCCACCTCGGAAGCAATAGTAGTGAACAGCTGCTCTATTGCCTCAAGCGTATGGGCGAGCCTTGCTTGGAGCATGTCGATAACCATTTCCAACCCCTCCCATCGGTATGTGTCAAAGAATTCCTTCCAGCCCGCGATACTTTGCTTGTCCTGATGACCCGTGCCGAGAGCGCTATCGCTTCCGGTGTCTACGATGAGGTTGACCTTATCCGTCAGGAGTGTAGTGATTTGAAACGTGAATTCTCCCGCCTTCGTCGTCTTCAGAGCGAACGTGTACACGATGGACAATCGGGAAGCATCGAGATTTCTCTTGTTTACCTCAACCTACTTCAGGAGTCCGAGGAGTTGGCCAGTGCCCTTCGTCATATCCTCCGTGCCAACGGCAAATTCCAAGGGATAACACAATAAATCTCTATATACCCCCGTGTCATAGCGACACTTCCTACCATTGATGCGCATGGATTCATAATCCGTGCGCATTTCTTTTATATGTTAATAATCAGTGTTATAATATAATATTACATATTGTATGAATGCTTATAATAAATATATTTATTAGTAAATATATTCTATATTTGATTGTTATAACTATATATCTCTATTCAATAACAACTGTTTATTGGTAATGTAATGATATAAATCCGCTCACCGCTCACAGTTAAAGGCGAAGCCCCCCTTCATACCCCTTCCCCTTTTCCCTTTCATCCTAAAAATATTCAAAATCGTATGTAGTTCGAAAACTTTGTGTATATTTGCACCGTCATTCGAGGCAAAACATAGTTTAATGGATAAAATTTCAAAGAAACAAATGAAACCAACTATTGGATCATCAGGAACGTAGTGTGTTCTGTTGGCAATAGTCGTATGGTGACGTTTTGTGTTCTTTGAAATATTGGACACCCGTCCGGTCGTTGATTGGCGCTCCATGGTAACGGAGCATGGCTGGACACTTGATTTGTCTGACACATTTGTCAGGCAACCTTATTTGTTTGTGGGATAATCCCACATTTTTTATTTCCTAATTTTATTATTAAAATCCATAAACTATGAACGATAATTTTGATACTCTGTTGGATGAACTGGTTCCCACATGGGGAGCTATGAAAGCTGATGAAGTACCCTTTCGTACTTATACTTCTCAAGGATGTGCCTATCAGATACCTCAAGCTGATTCACCGGCCCAATACACCCTTGATTCTTTGACTCTTTTCTTCGATGATGGACAACTCTACTCCAGTTCGCGTAAGCGGGAGCTCATATTGCCCGAATCATCGGACGATAATGCCCTCTCGCTCTCTTTGGTCGGCCTCAATCCCGATAAGGGGTGTCCCGACCCTCAAAAAATGTTTGTAGCTCTCTATCAGAGAGGTGTCTCTGAACCTTTGGCCACTCTCGTATATGAGGCCGATGATGATTTCCTGACCTTGTATCCAAAGGAAGAAAAACCTTTGTCTGCGGGCAACTATTTCCTTTTGGTTTGGAATGCCCGTCCCGGTGAACATTCTGATTTTATGTTCGATCTCATGGGAGGTTGTCTGCGCTACTCATTCACTCTTCTCCCCCATGGTACAGAGTTGCCACATCCTCTTGTGGAAGAGGTTACTATGGACTCCGTCCATGAATTGGATATCACGTTGGGGAACCCTTATGTTGAAGGACGCGACCATTTCTCCCTTCAGGTCTATAACAGCTCTTGGCGGCTGATGGCAGAGTATGACGGTCTTCCTTTTACCATGCGCCGTTCCCGAAAAGTCTCTGTCATGTTGTCTGATGAAGAGTGGTGGCTTGATGACAGCTATACTATCATCTTCTACCACAACCACGAGCCATTCTCCGTCTGCACCTATGATTGGAGCGATGACCAGGCTACCAATCTCCGTCATTACCCCTTAGAGTCGGGTCATCCGCTCCATCTTGCCATGAAGAGGCTTCGTACATCGTCCCATTGGGCACAGTTGGGTAGGGTGCCGGGACTTTCCCAAGTGAAGGAAGGTATCCTCAATCTTTTGCCCTCATTGTCAGAGTCGTCAGTTTCCCATATAGCCCTGATTACCTCTCTTCCCCATGATGAGGCGGTGGTACGCAATATAGTCGGCAGTCTGAACCCGTCCAAGACGTTGAACTCTTGCGATTGCGAAGCCTTGATTTACCTCATGGATGGCGAAGAGTATATATGGGACCACCTGACAGAGTCCTGTCTGTGCCTGTATAATGTCGGTGCCCTGCTTACTCCTGAAGGCGAAGAGTTTCTTCGCACCTTGGAACGTAAAATCGAGACCGATCCTGAATGGCAACTTCTGCTCTGGGGCACTTCGGAGGAGTTGGAGAAACTTTTTGTTCTTTCTGGCATATTTTTCTCCACCTTTCCCGCCTCTCGCCATTGGCACTTTCAACCCTATACATTGCCCGAAGTGGTAAATGAGTGCAGGAGACAGGTCGAAAAACACAAGCTCTGTTTCTCATTCTATGGGTGCGAAAAGTTGGTGCAGGTAATCTCTGCCAACAAGTCAGTTGTGGCATCTTGGCAAGCCCCCGAAATTTCCCAATGGATAGAAAATGAGTTGCTTCCTCGTTTCCGTAAGCGTGTTCTCGACACCCCTTTACAAGAGTCTGAAGCCAATCTGTTCGTCACCATCGAACCTTCCGACATCGTTCTGTCTTCTATAGTTGTCCATCAGAGCGAGTATGAAACTCAGGTGGCCGAACTCAATGCAATGGTGGGACTTGGCGAACTGAAGAAGAGCCTTATGGCTACATTCCATCGTACCCGTTTTGAGGAAAAACGCCGTCGCTATGGTCTTCCCGTTGCCTCTCGTGGCGGTCACCACATGATTTTCACCGGCAATCCGGGTACGGGCAAGACCACTGTGGCCAAGATGGTAGGCCGTATATTCCACAGTTTGGGCCTATTGTCCAAAGGTGAAGTGATAGAGGCTGAGCGCGCTAATATGGTAGGCCGTTATATCGGCGAGACGGAGCAGAATATGGAAGAACTTCTGGAGAAAGCCAAGGGCAATGTCCTTTTTATTGACGAGGCATACAGTCTTTGCGACAATAGCGACGGAGATCGCAAAGATTACGGTTGTCGGGTTCTCGAAAGCCTCCTTACCGTTTTGTCCCAAAAAGACCCCGATATGATAGTCATCATGGCCGGCTATGAGAAAGAGATGCAACAGATGCTCGAGTTGAATCCCGGTATGAAAGGACGCTTCCCTTACAAATTCAATTTCGAGGACTACGATGCCGACGAACTGTTCCAGATAGCCCTTCATCTCTTGGAGCGTTCCGAATACCGTCTCACTCCCGATGCCGAGCATCTTTTTCGTGAGACTATTCGCGATGCCCTGCTCCATAAGGACGCCTTTTTCCACAATGCCCGTTGGATCGAGCAATATGTTCAGGAGGGTATTCTTTCCGCCATGGCCGAACGTGTGATGAATCTCCCGTCCACTACTGGGCTTTCCGATGACAAGTCTCTCTATATCAATATCGAAGAAGAGGACATACGTGTGGCTTATCAGCACTTTAAGCCTAACACCCTTCCGCTCCGTACCTCTCCTCGTAGAATCGGTTTCGTCGCGTGAGTATGACTCTCCATACGGTTGCCGTATGGAGAGCATTCTCTAATCTCTATCCTCTCATTAACAGAAGGTAATTCCGTCCTCTGCTCACCATTAAACAACTCGTCCCATTTCCCCTTCCCAGAGATCCTTCCTCTCGTCAGGATGACAGAAAAAATGATTCGCATTCGTTCATCATTAAACGTTCAACGTTAATCGCTCACCGTTCCCCTTAACCCTTCATTTCGTTAATTGCTCACCGCTCATCCACTCACCAGCCGAAGGCATCCCTTCACCCCTTCACCCTTTAATCCTTTCACTCTTTACATAAAAAAGCACTCACTTTGAAACCTCTTCACAGCTGTGAAGACATCTCTTGACATCTGTGAAGATATCTCTTGACACCTGTGAAGACATCTCTTCACAATTGTGAAAGGGGTATATACTCCTGCCTTTTTATCTATAAACTCCGTACAAGTATCTCATTCCTTTATACCTATCATAATATATGGCAAACAAGACCTTTCTTTCCCCCTTCACAGAGATCCTTCCTCTCGTCAGGATAATAGAAAAATGATTCGTATTCTTTATCGTTAAACTTTCAACGTTAATCGCTCACCGTTAATCAGCCTGCAGAACAACCAACATCGAATCAGCAATCAGTGGAACAAGGAGGAACTATTACAGCAGCACCTTCTCCTTCTACAGCTACCCAATTGGGGGAACAACAGCAAACTGCAGGGAATCCTGGAGCAAATGTGGTAAATGGCATCATGGAGAAGCTTAATGGAATTAATAGTGAGACAGTGCCTTCAAGTGATGAACAAGTTCTTCAAGATATGCTTTAAGAAAAAGTAGATAATAAAATGGGGAGTGCCAAAGATTCGTGGTACTCCCCATTTTGTTATATGTGATATATATGTTTCTTTTTCAGATGATATACTGTGAGCTGATGCTCTCATTTTCCTCTACACGACGGATGGTTTCGGCAAAGAGGTCGGCAATACTGAGCTGCTTTACTTTGGCACAACGGTTAGAGTAGGGAATACTGTCGGTGAAGACCATCTCTTCGAGAGCGGATGCTTGGACACGATCGCTGGCTGGACCTGACATGACGCAGTGTGATGCGATGGCGCGTACGCTGGCTGCACCTGCTTCCATCATGATGTCAGCGGCTTTGGTAATGGTGCCAGCGGTATCTACCATGTCATCGACAATGACAACGTTCTTGTCTTTGACATCACCGATAATCTGCATGGAGGCCACTTCGTTGGCTTTCAGACGCTGCTTGTTGCAGAGTACCAAGGGAACATTGAAGTACTTGGCATAGCTACTGGCGCGCTTTGAACCGCCTACGTCGGGAGCGGCTATCACCAAATTGTCGAGATTCAGTGACTGGATATAGGGGACGAATACGCCTGAGGCATAGAGATGATCAACAGGGACATCGAAAAATCCTTGAATCTGGTCGGCATGGAGGTCCATTGTAATCAATCGGTCGATGCCTGCTACACTCAGAAGATCGGCCACTAATTTGGCACCAATGGATACACGGGGCTTGTCCTTACGGTCCTGACGGGCCCATCCGAAGTAGGGGATGACGGCTACAATGCTACGGGCGGAGGCGCGCTTGGCGGCATCGACCATCAGCAAGAGTTCCATCAGATTGTCTGAATTGGGGAAAGTGGATTGTACCAGAAATACATCGCGTCCACGGATGGACTCCTCGTAGGATACGGCAAACTCTCCATCGGCAAAGTGCATGATGTTCATGTTGCCCAATTCACAATCGAGGCTGGTACAGATCCTCTCGGCAAGGTATCTCGAGTTGGTTCCTGAGAATACCATAAATGATGTTTTTTCGTTCATGTCAGTATAGGGTCAAATAACCGGTGTTTTTGTGTTTGAGTTGCAAAGTTATGAAATATATTTGAGTTTTGACCTATATATGGTCAAGAAAGAGTGAATTAATCTGCCTTCTTTTTCAAAAGCCTGAATCTTTCGATGATTTCAGAGTAATTGACGGTCTCGTGTTCGTCATAGCGATCCCAAATATCGCCAAGCAGGGCTGCACCGCCGAATCCGTATTTCTTGATGGTCTGGATATTCTGACCGTTGATGCCGCCCAAAGCGATGACTTTCTTGTCGATAAGGCCTTCTTTGGAGGCTTTTTTCAGTTCGTCTGCGGAGAAGTTGCTGAGGTATTCTTTCTTGGAAATACTATCAAAAATAGGGCTCATGAAGACGTAGTTGAAGTGGGCCTTTTTCTGTTTCACCTCTTCCAGAGAGTGGCACGAGCAACTGACGTGCCCCTTGTAGTTCAAAGGGATGTTTGGATTGCGGTTGTTGAGATGAACTCCCATCAAGTTGAACTCTTCTTTCAGGTAGAAATGGTCGTGAGTCACAATCCGTTTGTGATACTGTTCGGGGATGAGTGAAAGCAGACGCTCGGAGTACATGGGTGGTGTATCCGGCTTTCTCAAGTGCAGAATATCTAAGCCCTCTTCAAAGAGGGTGGTCAATATCTTGTCCTCCTCGATGAAGAATTTCGGAGGAGTGATGAGGATAAGTTTCATACCTATATTTTGTAATTTGTGGGCAAAAGTACGAATTATCCTTCAATTTACCTATGTTTAGAGCGAAATAATGTTTGTTTCGAGTGTTCTTAGGTCAATAGTCCATAGACGGTCAATCAGTGGATGGCCGTATTCGCAAATGATTTTGAGGGCTTCGTTGGCTTGCATACAGCCTACTACTCCGGGGGTGAGGGGTATAACTCCTTGTCTCGCAGGCATGGGGGCCATGCCTGTCTCGGAGGGATATAAATCGCGGTATGTACGCTTGCCCGATGGGTGGCAGAGTAGGGCTACTTGGCCTTCAAATCCTGTGATGGCGCCGTAGATATAGGGCTTGTGGAGAAGGGCGCAAGTGTCACTGATGATATATCGGGTGGAGTAATTGTCGGTGCCGTCGATGACGAGGTCATACTGACAGATGATATCCATGGCATTCGCTGTGGTCAGGTTAAAGGGATAGGGATGGATACAGACATGACGATTCATGCGATGGAGATGACTGGCTGCACATTCGACTTTGGGAAGGCCAACTTCGGTCTCGGTATAGATGATTTGCCGATGGAGGTTGCTTAGTGAGACGGTATCGGCATCCACAAGGCCGATGGTGCCAACTCCGGCTCCTGTCAAGTAGAGGGCATTGGGGCATCCCAATCCTCCGGCTCCAACGATAAGCACTTTTGCCCGGTTGAGTTTCTCTTGCCCTTCCTGACCTATCTCTGGTAGGAGGAACTGACGGTGGTATCGTTCGTTCATAAAGAATCTGAAATTATGGGGGTATAGATGTCAAAACTGGTATCCCAATCTTTCCAAACGGGTTCGCGTCCCTGCTGGCGGAGGGCTGTACAGACCTCTTGGGCAGTGCGCTCGTCGCTGACGGAGAATTGTTCCAGTGCCTGAGGATGGGTGGCGTATCCGCCAGGCTCGGTTTTGCTACCAGCGCTCATGGTGGTGACTCCCAAGGAGGCCATGTGGTCACGGAAGGTGGGACGTTCTCGGGTGGAGTAGGATATGTCCACATCGTGGTCGAAGATGCGCATGGCAAAGGTCAATTGGGCCAGCTCGCGGTCGGTCAGCACCACACGCGGTTGGAAACCTCCATTTTCCGCTGGACGCATACGTGGGAAGTTGACACTGTACCGTGTGCGCCAATAGTGCTTTTGAAGGTAACGTAGGTGGTGTGCCATCAAGGCCACATCGGTGCGCCATTCCTGTTCCAATCCAATAAGCACTCCCATACCGATGCTGTGTACACCAGCCTGTCCCATACGGTCAGGGGCATTGACACGCCACTCGAAGTTGGCTTTCATTCCACGGGGGTGATAGAGAGGATAGGTTGTCTGATTATAGGTCTCTTGGAAGCAGATGACTCCGTTCAGACCGTGGTGGATAAGTTCTACATACTCTTCGGTCTTGAGGGGCATTACCTCGATTTTGAGGTTCGCGAAATAGCGCTTGGCGATGTCCAATGCCTGGCTGAGGTAGGGGACACCTGCACGTGCTGGATTCTCGCCCGTGACAAGGAGTATGTTTTCGAAGGGAGCCAGTTGCTTGATGACACGAAACTCGCTCTCTATTTCCTCGGGGGTGAGGATGGTGCGGGGCATGGGATTAGAGCGATGAAAACCGCAATAGACGCAAGAATTGGTGCAGGAGTTAGTTAAATACAAAGGGATGAACATGGACACTGTGCGTCCGAAGCGTTCTTCGGTATATTGTCTGCTCAGACGGGCCATCGTCTCCAAGTACGGATTTGCTGCGGGCGAGATGAGAGCCATGAAATCGGTCACCGTACAATGTTCCTTGGAGAGGGCACGGCGTACATCGGCATCAGTCATTGAGGCGATGCATCGGGTGGTCTCTTCCCATGAGATATGTTGTAATTCTTCTGAAAACATGTTGTTGCATTCTTTATGTGAGTTTGTCTTTCCTTCTCTAATTCTTTTCTCTGATATCATGGCTCAGCCGCATGGCACAGAAATGGGGACCACACATGGTACAATATTCACCATCGGTATGGTGTCCTTCGCGGAAGTATTGCTCCGAACGTTCGGGATCAAGCGAAAGGTGAAACTGATCTCTCCAACGGAATTCGAAACGGGCTTTGCTAAGTGCATTGTCTCGTATCTGGGCGGCAGGATGTCTCTTGGCCAAATCTGCAGCATGAGCGGCTAACTTGTAGGTGATGACTCCTGTGCGTACATCCTCTTTATTGGGTAGGCCGAGATGCTCCTTGGGGGTGACATAGCAGAGCATAGCTGTGCCCAACCAACCTATTTGGGCAGCTCCGATGGCTGAGGTGATATGGTCATAACCAGGGGCAATGTCGGTCACTAAAGGGCCAAGTGTGTAAAAGGGTGCGTTGTGGCAACTTTTAATTTGTCGTTCCATATTCTCCTGAATTTTGTGCAAAGGGACATGACCGGGACCTTCTATGAAAGCTTGCACATCTTTTTCCCAGGCACGCAATACGAGTTCGCCCAAAGTGTCGAGTTCGGCAAACTGAGCCTCGTCGTTGGCATCGGCAATGCATCCAGGACGTAACCCATCACCCAACGATACTGCTACATCGTATTGAGCCAGGATGTCGCAAATTTCATCGAAATGCTCGTAAAGGAAACTTTCCCGATGATGGACAAGACACCACTTGCTCATGATACTTCCGCCCCGGCTGACGATGCCGCACAGGCGCTTGTCGGCTAAATGTACATTTTTCAGCCTGATGCCGGCATGGATGGTGAAGTAATCCACACCCTGCTCACATTGTTCAATGAGGGTGTCGCGGTAGATTTCCCATGTAAGTTCCTCTACCCGGCCACCGACCTTCTCCAATGCCTGATAAATGGGTACTGTTCCTATCGGAACGGGGCTGTTGCGGATAATCCACTCGCGTGTCTCGTGGATATTCTCTCCTGTAGATAGGTCCATCAGTGTGTCGCCTCCCCATCGGCAACTCCATACGGCTTTCTCTACCTCTTCGTCGATGGTAGAGGTGGTAGCCGAATTGCCTATGTTTGTATTGATTTTGACAAGAAAATTGCGCCCGATAATCATAGGCTCACTCTCCGGATGGTTGATGTTGGCAGGGAGGACTGCTCTTCCTGCTGCAATCTCTTGACGGACGTACTCAGGTGTGATATGTGACTGGATACCAAGTTCCTGGCAATTCATATTCTCGCGGATGGCCACGTATTCCATCTCGGGTGTGATGATACCGGCGCGGGCATAAGCCATTTGAGTAATATGTTTTCCTGATTGGGCTCTATAAGGAAGGGATATGTGTTCGAAACGTAGGTGGTCAAGAGTGTGGTCCTCCCGCCTCATGCGTCCGTATTTACTACTGATGTCTGGTAATTGTTCAACATCTCCACGGTTGAGTATCCATGGTTCACGTGTGCGTGGAAGTCCTTTTTTGAGGTCGATACTTATTGAGGGGTCGGAGTAAGGCCCACTAGTATCATAAATATAGACGGGGGCATTGGGATGGAGGATACGTTCACCTTTTGACATTTCAACGGTGGGTGTCAGGTTAACCCGTTGCATTCCTACTTGTATATCGGGATAGAGTGTTCCTTTCATGTAGGTCTTTTCGCGTCGTGCAAAGTTATGTTTCTCTTCTTTCATAAGGGTTGATGATATAAATGTGACTGATGGATTTTTATAGAAAACTTGTGAGTGGAGAACTGGCTTCGGCTATCATCTTTTCGCTGACGGCTCCTAATCCGCTTTCGTAGGCGCGACGGCCGGCTATAACAGCTTCTTTGAAGGCAATGGCCATCTCTGTAGGATTTCCGGATACAGCGATTGCTGTATTTACTAAACAAGCTGAGGCTCCCATTTCCATAGCTTCAGCGGCATGACTGGGTGTTCCGATGCCGGCATCGACCACAACGGGGACATTTGCCTGCTCGATGATGATGCGCAGGAAATCGCGCGTCAAGAGTCCTTTATTGGTGCCGATGGGTGCTCCTAAAGGCATCACAGTAGCGGCTCCAGCCTCTTCTAGATGCTTGCAGAGTGTCGGATCGGCTTGACAATAGGGGAGGACAACAAAACCAAGTTTCACTAATTTCTCGGTTGCTTTCAAAGTTTCTACTGAATCAGGAAGAAGGTAACGTGGGTCGGGATGAATTTCAAGTTTGAGCCAATTGGTTCCAAAGGCTTCTCTGGCCATTTGTGCCGCAAATATGGCCTCTTCGGCATTGCGTACACCGCTGGTGTTGGGCAGTAATTGGATATGTGGATGCCGGATATGCTTCAACATATCATCGTCAGAGTTCTCCAAATCAATACGTTTCATGGCTACCGTCACCATCTCCGTCTCTGAGGCAAGGATGGATTGTTCCATCTGTAGATTGGAGTTGAATTTTCCTGTTCCCAAAAATAGACGTGACGAGAATTCTCGTCCGGCAATAATTAAATTTTCCATAAGGCGCTTTATTTTATTATGTTCATTACGATATTCATTTCAGTTATTGGATTTTTGGCTCTGAGTATAGCTCCACTGAGGGCGATGCCTGTTACTCCCGTATGCATGACGAGGGGAATATCAGCGGAGGTAATGCCTCCAATGGCAACAATAGGTATATGGATATTGGAATCTTTCATCCGTTGAATGATGTGGCGATAACCCTCTGTCCCCAGAATGGGGGAGAGATTCTTTTTGGTATCGGTATAACGGAAAGGTCCGCACCCGATATAATCGGCTCCAGCACGATATAACTGGGTTACATCGTTGAAAGTATTTGCTGTGCCTCCAATGATGAAATCCTTTCCCAAAATACTCCGTGCTTCTTGGATGGGCATGTCACTTTTGCCAAGGTGTACTCCATCTGCCCCTAATTTGTGGGCTAACTCTACATGGTCATCAATGATAAATACGGCTTGTGAAGCATGACACATCTCTTTAATCTGTTGTGCAACACGTTCGATATCGGCTTCAGGAGAATTCTTCATGCGAAGTTGTATCCATCGGCATCCGCCGTCCAAAGCTATACGCGCTGAATCAATATAGGAATATTGGGCAGTACAGTGGGTAATAAATTGTACGAGGCCTTTAGTCCTGATAATATGGTTGTGCATATTCATCCTCCACATGCCGCTTTGATGACAATGATTTTCAAATCTTCAGTGAGGGGATGGCTTTCCCATTCAGTCCGAGGTATCATACGATTGTTTACAGCTACGGCCACTCCAGTAGCAGGTAACAATAATTCTTCGGTCAAGGCAAGCAGGGTTGTAGCCTTGGTTTCGACTGGTTGGTTGTTGATTGTCAGTTTCATATTTCCCTTTGTTTATTGGTTTGTCGATCCAGACAAAGGGAAACCTTGATAGAAAAAATGCCCTATGAAGGGCACAGACTTTAAATAACGAAATCTACAATTCCTACGGCAGCATTATCTGCATCAGGTTCGAGGGTGTAATCTCAGCCTTTTATAAGGCACCCCTTTGTCTATGTCGGCACAAAGATACAATGTTTTTTTGAGGAAATAGGCAAATTCATTAAAAAAAGTATCTCTATCGCTCAAAATGAGAAAGATTGATGAACTATTTTTCCTTGATTTCTGTAATCAGAACTTTGTCGATACGTGCTCCGTCCATGTCAACAATTTCCATACGAAAACGTTGCCATACGATGCGCTCACCTGTTTCAGGAATATGTCCAAGGCAATCCAATAGTAACCCTGCCAATGTGTTGCAATTGGGAGCAGAGGAACTTAATTCTTCACAATCGAAATAGGTGAAAAATTCATAAAGAGGGCATTGCCCGTCGGCTAACCAACCTTCTCCATCCTTTCGTTCGATGATGTAGGGAAGTTCGTCATCTGTAGTATCTCCCACTTCTCCAACGAGTCCTTCGAGGATATCTTTTGTTGTGACAATACCTTGGGTACTACCGTATTCATCGCAAACAAGTGCACGGCCGACTTTTTGTTCTTTCAGTAATTCTAATGCTTTGTAAACCGTCATATTCTCAGGTAAGTAAAGCGGTGGACATAGGACCTCTTGCAAAGTGAAATCGGGGCGGTCAAGGGCTACAATAAGAGCTTTCAGGGTGACTATACCACGTACTTCTTCCAAAGAGCCATTGATAACGGGGTATGCTTCGTACAATTGGTTGTGAATAATTTCTTTCACTTGTGCGGCATTCATGTGTATGTCCAAGCATACTAACTCCTTGCGATAGGTCATGATGGAGGATACTTTCAAATCGCCCATCACGAAGACACGCTCCATGATATCCTGTTCCATTTCCTGCACCTCGCCAGATTCGGCTCCTTCTTGAATCATAGATTTGATTTCTTCCTCTGTCACGTGATTGTCTTGCTCACGTATTCCCATCAGTTTTACAATGAGACAAGTACTTTGTGATAATATCCAGACGAATGGCTTAGCAACAATGGAGAGCAGATGCATAGGGGGAGCCAACAGTTTGGCAACTCGGTCGGCCAGTGCTAATCCAATACGCTTGGGCACCAATTCTCCCATGACGATAGAAAGGTAGGTGACAATGAGAACTATCAACGTTTGGGCAAAGGAATGTGCATAGGTGGCCGGTAATCCCCAATCAATAAGAATGCGGGCAAAATCTGCCGCTAAAACATCTCCTGAATAGAGACCGGTGAGGATACCTATAAGGGTAATGCCTATCTGTACTGTTGATAAGAAACGGTCGGGTTCGTTTGCCATGTCCAATGCGCGTTGTGCTGCATGGCTTCCGCGTTTGGCATCTGTTGTCAATTTTGACTTTCGTGCAGAGATCAAGGCTATCTCTGCCAAAGAAAAGATACCATTCAGAAGAATAAGTAACAGGATGATTATAATCTCCTTCATAACTAGGATATGCGTTTATATGTGTCTCAATCTTTTTGCGTAATTCGTTTTATGGCACGATAGATTTCGCCTATCCACAAAATGGGAGATGTGGCTACTATGACAAACAACCAGGTTTCTACATCCAATGGAGTGGTACGGAAGACATCACCACCCCATTGCACGATAATAAATTGTCCGAGAAGGATGATACCGGCTACAATCCATAGGGTGTATGATCGTGAGAAACCTTTGAATGCTGAATCGGTGGTACCCAATACACGGGCATTGAAGAGATTCCAGAATTGCATCATCACAAAGATGGTGAAAAATATGGTCAGCCCTTTTATGTCAAGCAGATTATACTGGCTCATATACAAGTAAAGTCCGATGAGAACGACTACAAAAAGTAATCCCATGCCACCAATATTGCGGTACATGGCAGGAGTGATGATAAAATCTGTATTTTTTCTAGGCTTATCCTTCATGACACTCTCGCTGGGTGGTATAGAGGCTAATGCCATGGCCGCAAAGGTGTCCATAATGAGATTGATCCACAACATTTGAGTGACGGTCAACGGAATGGCTGTGCCCATGACGGCACCTAATAGTACGATGGACAATGCCACGACGTTGATAGTGAGTTGGAACGCTATGAAACGTTGGATATTCTTGTATAATGAACGTCCCCACATGACGGCGGTGCCGATACTGTTGAACGAGTCATCAAGCAGGGTAATATCACTGGCCTCCTTGGCTACGGAGGTACCTGTACCCATGGATAATCCAACTTGTGCATGGTTGAGTGCTGGAGCATCGTTGGTTCCATCGCCTGTCACGGCAACTACAGCACCGCGTTGTTGCAAGAGTTGTACCAGACGCTGTTTGTCGGTCGGCCGTGCGCGGGACATGATCTTGAGATCCATGACACGGTCAAGAGCTTCCTCGTCGCTGAGAGCAGCAAATTCAACTCCAGTGATACGGTTACGCTCTGTATCATCCTTCTTCCACAAACTTATCTGGCGGCCAATCTCGGTGGCTGTACCTGGTGTGTCACCTGTGACAATTTTGATGTTGATGCCAGCCTGTTGGCATTTGCTCACGGCCGCTGGTACATCAGGACGTATAGGGTCTGAAATGGCGGTAATGCCAAGGAACGTAATACCGGATGATTGTGTCTTTTCTGTATTGTGCATGGCTGATAGCTTTTCCACCAATGCTTCGCAATCGATACCGTCTTGTACATTTATCTCAGCAATAGCAAACCCTAAGGTACGCATGGCCATATTCTGATAATCCATTAACTGCTTTTCTACAGTTGGCTGGTACTCTTCAATGGAGCATTTTTTTGCTTCCGTACTCAAATATTTTTTTGAGTGTCTGAGAATAATTTCGGGAGCACCTTTAATATATAAGGTACGTCGGCCATCTTTTTCGGCCAGTGTTGCCATATATTTCCGTTCGGTGGAGAAGGGGAGCTGGCTGATAATTTTTACGCTTTCGCGCAAATGGTCATAGTCGTATCCTTGTTGATGAAGCCATAAGAGTAAAGCTCCTTCTGTAGGATTGCCAATAGGGGTAAATTCTTCACCCTTACGTTCAAGAAAAGCAGTACTGTTGACGGCCATAGAGTCGGCCACTAAGGAATGCTCCTCTTTCAGGATAGGGAATTGTGCCTCGTATACCTGCATCTTGTTTTGAGTCAGGGTACCAGTTTTGTCGGTGCAAATGACGGTGACGGCTCCCATTGTTTCGCAAGCGTGCATCTTGCGCACCAAATTGTTGGTGGCCAACATACGACGCATATTCAATGCCAAACTAAGAGTTACACTCATGGGGAGGCCTTCTGGTACAGAGACAACAATGAGGGTGACGGCCATCATGAAATATCTCAGTACAATCTGTGCTATCTCCATCCATTGATGCCATCCTTGTACATCATCATGTAATTGGAACCACGCATAAAGGTCTCGTGAGACAAATACGACAAAGGTCAATCCAGCAATGGTGAAACCGACTTTGCCAATAAGGTTAGCCAAGCGGGTCAATTGCTTGTTTAAGGGAGTTTCTTCTTCACTCTTTTCGGTAGATTGTCTGGCCACTTTACCTATTTCTGTCTGATCGCCTACACGAATGACTTTCATAATGCCATGTCCGTCAGTTACGGTAGTGCCACGCATAACTAAATTACTGGGATAGGTGGCTTCGGGGTCAAAATCTTCGGGGTTAATGGTCTTTTCAACCATCAATTCTCCTGTCAGACTTGATTCATTTATCTGTAGGGAGGTGGCTTCCAACAGCTCTCCATCAGCCGGTATCTCCTCACCGTTCTCAATGATGACGATATCGTTCACTACTATATCCCGGCGGGGTATGCTATGAATTTTGCCATCCCGTATGACCTTTATTGGTGTCTCTTCACCTACAGCGCTCAGCAAATCAAACTTCTTGCTGGCATCGTATTCAAAATAGAAACCTATACCGGTGGCCAGAAATATGGCAAAGATAATTCCGATGGTTTCGGCATATTCATTCTCGATGATGGAGATTCCTAAAGAGAGAACAGCGGCTACCAATAGGACTTTGATAACTGGATCCTTGAACTTTTCCAAATATAATTTCCAGATGGACTCTCTTTCGGGGGGAGTGAGGATGTTTTCTCCAAATTCTTTGCGATACTGAGTAACTTCATCATTACTCAATCCATGAAGTTTTTTATGTGTAGTTGACATTTTGTCCAATCTATTTTATGAATCTTATGACAATAACGTTTGAAATATATATCAGTTCACTATATATGAACAATTGCAAAGTTACTCATAAATCCTCATGGTGAAACAATGCAATCGGATTCTACGGCTGATTTTAATGAAATATAGCGTTTTTTAAATTTAGCTTTATTTATACTAAAACGAGATACTTCGATGATGGTTTTTTGATTATTGGATTTTGTTTTGTACTTTTGTAGCCAAATTTCATAATAACATAAAAAGGAATATAGAGATGAAAAAGATTAAAATGACTATGGTGGCCGCATTGGCTGCAATTACTATGGCAAGTTGTGGAACTACAGGTTCTTCCTTGTTAGGTGGAATGACGGGAGGGGCAACAACTCCAACTTCATCAACTGCAACTACCACTTCAAACGGTGAAGAAGGAGGATTGGCATCACTTCTTGGTAATGTCCTTGGAGCAGTACTGGGTTCTTCCAATAAATTGAGTCAGCAAGACCTGATTGGTACTTGGAAATATCAAGGCTCAGACTGTGTGTTCGAGAGTGAGAATTTGCTGATGAAAGCTGGTGGTGAAGTTGCCGCTTCGAAAGTAGAAAGCAAATTGGATGAAACGCTTGCCAAAATAGGTATTTCTGTTGGAAAATGCACTTTTACATTCAATAGTGACAATACTTATGTGGCCACTATTGGTGGACGCTCTTTGTCTGGCCAATATACATTGGATGCAGAGAACAAGAAGATAACCATGACCTATTTGGCTGGTCTTGGCACAATGACTCCTAATATTGTAAAGTCTGGTAATTCTATCAGTTTGCTTTATGAAGCAGACAAATTGTTAGCTATCGCACAAAAAATCTCTGCCATGTCTGGCAATGCCACAATGCAGACTTTGGCCTCGTTGGCCTCTTCTTATGATGGTATGATGATTGGACTTGAGTTGAAGAAATAATAGCGATATTATATACATAATTAATAAAAGGAGGGTGTGTCAAAATGATGCACCCTCTTCGTTTATAGCTATATGCACATCACAATATTCATGCAGCCAGATTCGAATGATTTTCACCTAAAACCTTCCTTCCGGTTTTCCATTTCATTCGAGAAAGGTTATAAATGCTTG
>JAZQAG010000055.1:0-25927 GCA_045545095.1 Phocaeicola sp.
GCGTATTTTTTATAAGGGAATACACTTGCTCAATTGTAGTTTGACCACCAGTTTGACCACCAGTTTGACCACCAGTTTGACCACCAGTTTTAGTAGATACATTAGGTCGTTTGAATGTAATCCAAACAAATAAACCATCCGTTCCGTATTCAGGTTCTGGAAGTCCCACGGTTTTGCATGCTTCAACCATTCTATTTACTCCAGTTCCCCAACTTTCTAAAAATGCAGTCATAAAAAGAGCATCCGCAATAATCGGGTTTTGAGGATACGAACGATGAGGCAACTTAATGGTTTCAGTGGTCAATTCATTAGGCAAATGTCCCGTATTTTCAATTTCCACCCGATCGTCAAAGATAGAAATGCCCACACTTCCACTTGGAGAGTCCAACAATCGATGACACAAGGCATTTGTCAAAGCTTCGCGCAATGCTTCAACGGGTATTTCCAATTGTTCTTCACGGCGTAAGCCTACGACAACACCGCTTTGCGATAGATGTTTAAAGAAAAACGACATACCCGCATCAAGCAACTCAAAGAAATTACCTTTTACTCTCATATTGTCTAAGAAAGCATTCTTTTCAACTCCCCGAAATCTGGCCATCCTCAACAAGAATTGAGGATAAGCAGTTGGACGTTTGACGAAGAGAGCGGCTGATGCATTCTTCAACTTATCGCCTTCCACCATTCCGAACTTATCAAGCAACGTCCACGTGTTTTCCGTTGCGGAAGAAGCAGGCATGCGTCCCTTTTCAATTCCATACATCACGGCACCTCTGATACGGCTTTCATCCAAATCTTCCAAATGTAAGTTATTGTTCGTTTGACTTTCCCATGCAAAGCGGTTTGGATTGCTACGACGCAAACGTTCCTCAAACATAGAGCGAGGCATTTGCACCGTCGTACTCTCTACCTTATAATAGGCACGTCCATCATACGTATAAGGAGCATCGCCAAACTTTGCTGGTTCACAATGAATAGCTATCACGCTACACCCTGGCCGTTCGGGTACATCAATGATTTCAATGGGCAAACTGATGGCAGGTTCTATTTTAGTCATTTCATGGGCAATCTCACGCTGAGTATTGTCTGTTACATTCTGCCCCAACACTTCCAGTTTGGGAGTGACGCCAAATAACAACCAACCGCCATCGGTATTCAAGAATGCACATAATGTTTGCATCCCTTTAACCAATTCACCTGTACTCTTTTTGAGTTCAAGTGCCCGGTGTTCATCATTTGCTATAAGAGTTCTTATGTCTTTTATAGTCATTGTTTATTCCTTAATTTCATATTTTGAGATTCTTCAATCATAGAACGAACATTATTCTATGTAAATTTTGGAATCTTCACGATTTAAATATAGTTTTATTCGAACTTAAACACCAACATATTTGATTGGCAACCTTTTAAACTATAATATACTCTATTTTTTATTTTACTTTTCTCAATTTCAGGCATAGATTCCAAATGTTTTTTTATTTTTGCGTCACTCCATTCTATATTCAATTTTGAAAGGATTTCTTTCAAGGATAATGGTCTTCCTGATGACAATATAGAAATAAGTTTAGAATTAATTCTTTCGAGACTTCTCTGTTCTTCCGTTTTTAAGTCCTCTGTAGAAGGATTGTATATGTTTCCGTTGATATCTACAGATGATGCCCCCTTTTGAATAAGTATTTTATTAGCATTCATTTCATTATTATTAGGCCATCGCACATAAATTGTTCTCTTCTTCCTCAGCCCATCTATAACTCCCGACCATGTGCCACCTTTTTCGTCGCTTTGTGCAACAAAAATATCTGAAGCCATACCATAAATAATTGGGTTCCTTGCCATTGCGAACTCTTTGCTCCATGGGGCTTTAGGAGCGAAAGCACTCATTACTAAGACTTTCCCCTGAGCAATATATTTATAGTATTGTTTAAATCCAGATGAAAATGTCATTATACCTTGAGGTAAAACTATAATACTTTTACCATTATTCTCCAATGTAGAGTTAAGGGCTTGTTTATCCACCCCCTTTGCAAAACCGCTAACAACAACCTTGTTTGAAGAAGATGCCATTTTTGCTACATTATCTGTAAAATGTAAGGATACATCATTTGCATTTCTAGAACCAACAATAGCAATTGACTGTTCTTGGAGAAGCCTTTTATCTCCTTTAGTAAAAATAACTGTTGGAGCTCCTGATTTTAGATTGCTTTTAAGGGCTCTAGGATAATCACTGCTATGTATTGGTAATATATCATAACCTTGTGATAACAAGTCCTCCACTACAAATGAATTATTTGCTAATTGGTCATGAGCATCCTTGAATATTTCTATTTCAGTTTCAGTCAATCCTAACTCGTTCCAAAATGATGAATTTTCAAATAATTCTATTATCGAAATTCTAGGATTATGATTGAAACAATTAACGTATATTTCATTCTTTCTTTTAGTCCAAATTTTTGGCATAAGTGCTAATGTAACCCAGTATGTCAACTCTTGATTTGTCATAATGTTCCTCCTATTGTTTTTGCTATTACTATTGGTACAATCCATTTTGCACCACATTTAGTTAATGTATTTCCAATTTCTTTAAGTGTCGCTCCACTATCATATATATCGTCAATTAAAAGAATTGTTTTTCCTTTTACGATACTATAGTCAATTGTAAAAGCGTCTTTTACGTTATCATGTTTACTATATGAATTTTGGAATATCTTTTGTTCTGCTGTTTCTCTTGTTTTAATCAAATTATGTGAGAGAGGTACTTTTATTGTACGTGCTATTTTATCAGCAAAGTTCATCACTAAATCTCCCGACTGTGTAGGTGGTACATATAGTACTAAATCAAATTTAAATTCTTTATATTTCTTTCCAAAAAGAGAAAGGACTTTTTTTAGCAAAAAATCAGGAAAATCACCTCCATTTTCATATTTTGAACGATGTAATGCCGTACCAATATTTGATGCACCATAATATGACGCTGCATATCCATTAGTAAGCCTTGAAGCAGAGCACATATGTTTTTCTATAATTTCTCGTAAAATGATTTTGTCATCTTTTGGAAACGAATCCAAATTAATATGTTCGTTAAATGTTGCAATTACATGATTATCCTTTAATATCTCAATATAATTTGGTTTTGGTGTTTTAATCTTATATCCAGTTTTAGGTTTATTGGTTGTTTCAGCTAAATCCAACTCTGGGAAATAGGTTTCTCTGTATTCTTCTAATTTTGATAACATAACAGTGGTTTGCGTAACACACAATTGAGGCATATTGGTGTTATCACAATTAGAATAAATATTTTCTTTATCATTATCCAGGAAATTACATAAGTATTCCATTCTAGGTATATCAGTGTATACATACCCTACCATTGAGTCTAAATCTTTAATTCTATCTGAACGCAGTTTCTCGAATTTAGACATATCAAGTTCTTTCGCATTAAATTGATACTCATATTTCTTCGACTTCCCATACATTACCTCTTTTACAATGCCTTGATCTATTAAATCTGCTTTTATAACCCGAATTTGGTTTTGTTTGAGGTTCGCTTTTTTCATTATTTCACGTTCGGAAAGCGGTTCATTCTTTATCAATTCAATCACTTTTGAATATTTTTTCTCTGAAGGACGTGCACCTTCTATAAATGATAATGGTAATTGGTAATCTACGGCATAACCATTGTTGGTATCCTTATTTTCGTTGAAAAATAATATTATTCTTGTAGGTTTACCATCTCTTCCTGCCCTACCGATTTCTTGATAGTAATGAATTGGAGATGAAGGTATCTGTGTATGTATAATAAAACGAATATCCGATTTGTCAATCCCCATTCCCAAAGCATTTGTAGAAACTACACATTTCCATTTGTTATCCATTAATCCGCTTTCAATATCTTTACGTGTTTCAGAATCAAATCCTGCATTATAATCAATAGCATTTATTCCAACAAACTGTAACCATTTTGAATATATCTCAGTATCTACTCGTGTTCCTGTATAAATCAGTCCAGTTCCTGGCAAGCCATTCATGTTTGTTGCAAGCCAAACCATCTTTTCATCTTCCGAATTTACCTTAATTACTTGAAGATATAAATTAGGTCTAGCAAGATTACCTCTTATTGTTGTAAGTTTACCACCAATTTGTTTTTCAATGTCTAATTGCACTCTTTTGGTTGCAGTAGCGGTGGTTGCCAATATTGGAAGAGAAGCAGGCAATAATTTTACAAGATTAATAATTCGTCTAAAGGCTGGACGGAAATCATGCCCCCATGTAGATATTGTGTGTGCTTCATCTATGACTATCATGGATAAATTCATTCTTCTTGTAGCATCAAGCCATTCTTGGTTTTCTTGTCTTTCCGGAGCAATGTAGAGTATTTTGACTTTTCCGTTTAAAGCCTTTTGAATAGCTAATGTATTATCTTCAGGTGTTTGTTCAGAATTGATGTATGCAGCAGGGATGCCCCGTTGATTAAGTGTACGAACTTGATCACGCATAAGTGCAATTAAAGGAGAAAAAACGACTGTCACACCACGAAATTGTGTAGCGGGGAATTGATAGCACAATGATTTACCAAAACCAGTTCGTTCAATCATAAGAATACGCTCTCCTTTTAGGATACGTTCTATTGCTATCCATTGTTCATCATAAAAATGCTCTAAACCAAAGATATCTTTTAATCTTATTTCAGCTTCCTTTCTTGTCATAATTAGTGTGTATTAACTGTTATTTCACTACTTGTATATACATCACATCCTCCTTACTTGAATTGATAAGTTCTTTCACGTCCACTTCGAGTACGTGAGCTATTTCAAGAAGTGTTTCAAGTCCAGGTTGGGCGGAATTAGTACACCATTTAGAAACTGTGGCAGGGTCTTTTCCGATAGTTTCTGCCAACCATTTGCCTGTACGTTTCTTCTCGGCAAGTACTACTTTTATACGATTAATGTCTTTTGCCATTGTCTTAGATTTAATTCATTTATGCAAAAGTACAAATAATATCTACAGAAAAGATCAGTTTACCTAAATAAGTTTGCTAAATAGAGACGATTCTTTGTGTTTTAGGTAAATTTATACGGAATTATTCAAAAAACGCCTCTCATACTTCCCCCTCAACGACCTCTCCCGAATAATCACAATATGCATTTAGCTCTTAGGCGGTCAAAGGTGCGGAGTCCGTATTTGGCTTTAATTTCATCCATGGTCAAATTGGTGGTGGCGATTATAGGAATTAAATAGTTATTCCAACAATATCAGGAGTTTGTGTCTATCCTATCTCTTTACCCCTATTTCGGCAGGCTTAAGCGTGGCTGGATAACGCTTAAGCGTTAATGTGCTAACGCTTAAGAGATATTTCAGCAGGTTTTAGAGACTTGGAATATTGTTGATTATCAAATATTTACGAGAATAGATAATGTTGATTTTATCAAAAGTGTAAAGTTTTTCAGCGGATTTCAAGAAGAAGAGTCTGTTAATTCAGCTAATGAAACAGAAAACCGTTTACTGAACTGAAATCAGGAAAAGACAGCTATTGAAATAAAGAAAAAAGTATCCTAAGATAAATGCCTGTCTATCTTAAGATAAATGGGCAAGTATCTTAGGATACTTTGTATTTGAACCTATATTCCCCAATTTTAGGTGTGGATTCCCTCCCTATCTAAACATCGGCCGTCTGGCATTGCCTGTTGTGCCGAGTGGTGCGGAGAGAGATTCTATCCGCTCGGCTTCTGTTCCATCAATGGTGAGGGTGTAGGGCTTGCCCGCTTGCAGTTCCGGTGATGAGAACAGGAGGGTGGCGCCACCCATCTGATAGGTACGGTCGGACTTGTACGAACTGATACCCTCTATCCCATATTCCTTGCCAGCCTCCAGATTGTCCAGTCGCCATTGTATGGAGGGTTGGTGGGATTGCTTGTCGGGCATGGAGTGTCTGCCGCCGATGGCAATGACTGTTCCTCCGTTGATGAACAGACGGTATCCTTCCTCATCGGCACAGTCCAGTCCGCCTTCCGGCATTCCGTTGCCACAAGCAAATATGTCACCTCCGTTGATTACGATGTTGCAGTTGGCATCAATGGCATCGTTCACTATCGAATAAGCTTTTACTTTTCCTCCGTTTATAACCAAATCGCCTTGGGCATTGATGGCATCATCCTGGGCTGCGACTTCTACCACACCGCCATCAATATGCATGAGGAACTTGGATTCCACTCCTTCGCTTGACTCGCCACCGCCTGCTTTGACCACGGTATGACCTCCACGGATATATATGTTGCGTCCGCTGGTCAGTGCCTTGTCAGCGCTGAATGAGCAGTCCACATTCAGTATGCCACCATACATATAGAGCTCGTTTTTGGCATTTACCCCTTTGCCGGACAATGCCTTCACTGTAATCTCGTTGCCGGGACGAAGCATGAGACTGGCTTTGCTCTTCAGTCCCACTTTGTTATTGCTCTGTATCTGCAGGGCTCCTTTTCCGCTAACGGTCAATGGGCTGTACAGACAAAGGTGCCGTCAATCTTCAACTTCTTCTTCATCATGGGCTTTTTCATGCGTATGCCATACTGTATATGGTAGTCTTCGGGATTCTCCTCACGGTCACGTTCCATGAATGGCATAGGCATTTCGCCCGGTTTGAAATCAGGCATACTTTCCCTATTGGGAATTTTCCTATCCGGTCCCATTGGGGGGAATCCCATCATCGGAGGCATCTCGGGATTGCGGCAATCAGAGAGTTCGTTCACACTCCCTTCGGCCAACACGGCATAGACATGGTTTTTGCCTAGTGACAAGATGGCATCGCCACGCTGACTTTTCACGGTGACATTGTTGAACAGCAATTTGAGTGGGGCACTGATGTTGAACTTCAAGGCTCCATTCTCTGTCTTTCCTTGGAGTTCGATGGCCAGAGGGGCAGCCATCCCTGAAGTAATGGTCAGGTATGCTCCATCTGCTTCTATCTTCACACCCTCTGGAAGATTTGTAACCTCGGCGTTGTTGTCGGAGAAAACAATCTTGGCCGGTTTTCCGAACTTGACATTCTCCACATAATAGTTGTACAGAGTATCAGACTTCGACTTTACCACCACATCTTCATCTTGTGGCATCTCTTTGGCAAATTCCACCCCGAACTGGTTCAGAGCGCCACCAAATGGCATCATTCCACCACCATGTGGCATCATGCCACCCATCGGCATCATGCCATTACCGTTACGGAGCATCATCCGATTGGGGAGACCATTTTCACTCTTTACATCCTGTGCTGACAGTCCGATGTTCAAACTAATCAGGCACAATGCTATTGCTAAGGTTTTGAGATTAGGCATACTATTTACCAAGAATTCGTTTTATCTGGTCTAATTTGTTAAGGGCT
Organism: Phocaeicola sp.; assembly: GCA_045545095.1. GTDB lineage: Bacteria > Bacteroidota > Bacteroidia > Bacteroidales > Bacteroidaceae > Phocaeicola_A. Next base: position 7,370 of record JAZQAG010000055.1, read on the forward strand.
TCGATGGGGGTGAGATTGTTGACATCAAGGGTCATAATCTCATCGCGAATCTGACATAATACAGGATCGTCGAGTTGGAAGAAGTTGAGTTGCATACCCTCGGCAGTTTGTGCCACCTGGCCCATCTGGTGGGAGACAGGTTCGTGGGATTTGTGCTGCTTATCCTCCAATTGTGACAGGATATGTGATGCGCGGCGGACAATGCTTTGTGGCATACCTGCCAGCTTGGCCACATGTATACCGAAAGAGTGCTCACTGCCTCCACGTTCCAGGCGGCGTAGGAAAATGACCTTTCCGTTGACTTCGCGTACAGAAACGTTGTAGTTGCGGATACGGCTGAAGGAGGCCTCCATCTCGTTCAGTTCGTGATAGTGGGTGGCAAAGAGGGTGCGTGCCCGTGCTTTGGGGTGTTCATGGATGTGTTCTACAATGGCCCAAGCAATGGAAATACCATCGTAGGTGGAGGTTCCGCGTCCTAACTCATCAAAGAGAACAAGGCTTCGCGGAGTGAGGTTGTTGAGGATGTCGGCTGCCTCGTTCATCTCTACCATGAAGGTGGATTCTCCAACGGAGATGTTGTCACTGGCACCTACACGGGTAAAGATTTTATCTACAAGGCCGATATGTGCTTTTTGTGCAGGCACGAAACTTCCTGTTTGTGCCATAAGGGTGATGAGTGCTGTCTGGCGGAGTAGGGCAGACTTACCCGCCATATTGGGACCTGTGATGATAATGATTTGCTGATGGGCGGTGTCCAGTGTGACATCATTGGGGGTATATTCCTCGCCTGGAGGCATATTGCGTTCGATGACAGGATGGCGTCCTTTCTGAATCTCCAGCGTATCGTCGGATGATATTTCAGGCCGGGTATAGCCGTATCTTTCAGCGGCGGTGGCCATTCCTTGCAGGCAGTCCAGACGTGCCAAGGCGGTGGCATTGGTCTGTATGGCGGTGATATAGCCTGCGGTGTCAGCTACAAGTTGTGTGTAGAGGCTTGTCTCGAGACTGAGAATTTTCTCTTCAGCGCCGAGTATTTGCTCTTCGTACTCTTTCAGTTCCTGAGTGATGTATCGCTCGGCATTGACAAGGGTCTGTTTCCTTATCCACTCTTCGGGCACGCGGTCCTTATGTGTGTTTCGTACCTCCATGTAGTATCCGAAGACATTGTTGTATCCCACCTTGAGGCTGGGTATGCCTGTACGTTCCGCTTCGCGCATCTGCATCTGCAGGAGATAGTCTTTTCCGCTATAGGCAATGCGGCGCAGGCGGTCAAGTTCCTCATTCACACCTTCGCGTATGATATTTCCTTTACCAGCCAGCAATGGTGGGTCATCGCTCAACTCACGGGCTATGCGTGTGCGTATCTCTTCGCACGGGTCCAATTTGGATGCCAAGCGGACGAGACTCTCATTGCCTGATTCTGCACAGATGGCTTTGATGGGTATAGTGGCATCAAGTGCCCGTTGCAGTTGCTGCATTTCACGGGGATTAATCCTGCCTGTAGCAACTTTGGCAATGATGCGTTCGAGGTCGCCCAGACGTTGCAGATAGCTGTTGAGCTCTTCGCGGAGATCCGGGTGGGTGAAGAGATGGTTCACCACTTCCAGACGTTCGTTGATAGGGGCCTCCTCTTTGAGGGGAAATACTATCCAACGTTTCAGCATACGGGCACCCATGGGGGTAACGGTATGGTCCATCACTTGCAGGAGTGAAGAGCCTCCCTCATTCATGGGAGTAACCAACTCCAAGCTTCGTATGGTATATTTGTCCAGACGGACATATCGTTCTTCCTCAATGCGGCGCAGGGCGGTGATATGGCTGAGCTGGGTATGTTGTGTCATCTCCAGATAGGTGAGGATGGCACCCGCTGCAGTGACGGCCAGATTCATGCGTTCTACCCCATAGCCTTTCAGACTCTTGGTTTCGAATTGCCGCAGCAATCTTGTACGGGCAGTCTCTTCATTCCATACCCATTCATCCAGTTCGGTGGTGAAATATTTGTCTCCAAAAGTCTCGCGGAACTCATTTCGCAATCCTCTTCTGAAGAGAATCTCTTTGGGGCCGAATCCTGTGAGCATCTTTTCCACATAGGCTGCAGTTCCTTCCGTAGCAAGAAATTCGCCTGTGCTGATATCCAACAGCGCAAGGCCGATGGCCTGACGTGTCAGATGGAGGGCAGCCACAAAGTTATTTTCGCGGTAGTTCAGTACATTATCGTGTGTGGTGACTCCCGGTGTCACCAATTCGGTAATTCCTCGTTTGACCAGTTTCTTGGTCAGTTTGGGGTCTTCCAACTGGTCGCAAATGGCTACACGTTTGCCAGCTCTGACCAGTTTGGGCAGGTAAGTGTCCAATGCATGGTAAGGGAATCCGGCCATCTCTGTAGCTCCGGTTTGTCCTCCGTTATTCCGTTTGGTAAGGGTGATGCCCAAGATAGCTGAGGCTGTCACAGCATCTTCGGCATAGGTTTCATAGAAGTCTCCACATCTGAACAGCATGACGGCATCCGGGTGCTTGGCCTTCAGCTCATAAAACTGTTTCATCATGGGAGTCAGTGCCTGTTCTTTATCTTTGGCCATAGTGGTCTGGTGCTTGAATTATGAAGGGCAAAGGTAAGGAAAAGGGGGGAAAGTACAAAATTTATGAACAATAAGTTGTGCCTATATATAATAAGGTACAGGCGACTGTCGGGACCAAGCCTGGTAGCAGTCGGATGAAGGGAGTGGGTGACAGCCTTGACAGGAACAGTTACCAACTGAGATGGTTTACATCAACGGGATGTTTAAGGAAAAGTGAGGCCGATTCGTCAAACTTCTGTTTGGCTTCAGTCGTATAGAAATGGCATTGGCCCCCTGTGGAACAGCGATTGGCCATTTCGGGATGTCTGTTCAGATAGTCTTGCAGGCTACTGGCCACATATTCCCCTTGGCAGATGATTTGGATACCTGAAGGGGTATAGGCTTTGATCTTCTCCAGCAATAGCGGATAGTGGGTGCATCCCAGTATGATAGTATCTATCAGAGGATCTTTTTGAAGCAATAGGTCGATATATTTCTTGACAAAATAATCGGCTCCAGGAAAATTAGCTTCATTATTCTCTACTAAGGGAACCCATAGGGGACAAGCCTGACCGCTTACTTGGATATCGGGGTGCAGTTTCTGTATTTCCAGTGGATAAGAATTGGACAAGATGGTTCCTTCCGTAGCCAGAATACCCACATGACGCGATTTGGTAAGTTCTCCAATGCATTCGGCGGTAGGGCGAATGATACCTAAGACACGGCGTGAGGGATCTATCAATGGGAGGTCTTGCTGTTGCAGACTGCGCAGAGCTTTGGCTGAGGCTGTATTACAAGCCAAAACCACCAAGTGACACCCCATTTGGAAGAGTCGCTCGGTGGCTTGTTTGGTAAATTTATAGACAACCTCAAAAGAACGGCTTCCGTAGGGGGCACGTGCATTATCACCCAAGTAGATATAGTCATATTGGGGCATCAGGAGACGTATCTGCTCGAGGATAGTGAGTCCGCCATATCCTGAGTCAAAAATGCCAATAGGTCCTGGAACTGCCGGTAACATGGGTTGTCAAGTGTTGTGTGTCGAATCTTTGAATCAGTTCGGCATAATACCCAGTTTCATTTTCACAATGAGGGTTACATCTTTACCCTTTGAAGGACTGATGAATGGGTACGAATGGTTGTCTGTATTAAGAATATAATCCAACTGGTTTTCTATGCCTACCTGTTGGATGGTTGCATTCAACTTCTCAATGATGGGGGCGCTGAGGTCTTTGCGGGCTTGCTCGAGCAGAGCTTTAATCTCATTTTTGAACTGGATGCTCTTTTCCATCAAGTCTTGTAATTCTTTCTGACGCTTTATCAGAATGTTTTCAGGGAACTCCTTCTGTCCATCCAGAAATTCGGCAAACTTCAGGTTGAACTCACGGTCAGCCCGAGCCAGTTCTTCATCATATTTCTTCTGCAGTTCATCCAATTTCTGTTGTGAAGCGATGTACTCAGGCATCTGTTGGAGAACTTGTGAATAGCTGAGATAACCGAACTGTGTCGAAGGTTGGGTTGCAACAGTCGCAACCGTGTTTGCAGTGTCAGTAGGTTGGCTTTCAGACAAAGCCTCCTGTGCATGAGCCATGATGGGCATGCACAGGAGTAGTATGATTGTCAGTTTCTTGAACATCATGTTTGTGGGAGTTGATTATTTGATTCCCAACTTGCTTTTTACAGTCTCTGTCACATCAGTGCTGAGAGTTTCGCTGATGTAGGGGATTCCTGCTGCTACGTCCATGATATATACGTACCCGCCGGCAACACCAATTTCCTTGATGGCATTCTTCAGCTTTTCACTGATGGCTCCCATCTTTTCGGCAGAAGCCTTTTCTACGTGCTGCATACCTTCCTGATTGTATTGCTGCATGCGTGAATAGAGCTCCTGCAATTCGGCTTGACGACGTTCTGCAATATTGGCAGGAAGAGTAGCCTTTTGGGCTTCGAACTCTTCGAGTTTCTTGTTGAACTCATCTTCCATACGCTTAATCTCATCAGCATATTGCTTCTGGAGGGCTTGCACCTCATTCTGGGCAGTGGTATATTCTGGCATCATAGGAATGATAGCTGCAGAATTGAAGTGGCCGAATTTGGCCTGTGCATACAATCCCATAGGGATAATCATCATGAGGGCTACAATTAATTTCTTGATCATAGTTTCTTTTTTTTATTGTTATTACTTTGTTATTTCCTATAAATAGTTGATTTACGCTGCAAAAGTAGGCAATTTAATTAGAATATCCCAACTTTGAAAGCACTTCGTTGCTGATATCTGCCTTTGGAGAGGCAAAAATGATGCTGGCATCTGATGCACGGTCCAGTATTAGGGAGTATCCTTTGGCATCTGCCAGTTCTTTGACAGCATTATAGATCTCATCCTGTATAGGAGCCATCAGGCTCTCGCGTTTCTTGTACAGTTCGCCATCTGGAGCGAAATATTTACGCTTCAGTTCACTGGCCTCTTTCTCCTTGGCTACAATTTCTTCTTCTTTTCTGGTTTTCTGCTCTTCGGAGAGAAATACGGCTTCGGACTGATAGTTCTTGTATAAGGTTTGAGCTTCCTGTGTCAAAGCCTCCACTTCACCCTGCCAGCGTTTGGATATCTGATTCAATTGTTCGTTGGCACGTTCATAGGCGGGTATATTCTTCAGGATATACTCCATATCTACCAAAGCAAATTTCTGTGCGCTGGCTGACAAAACTGACAAGCCTGCTATTACTGCAATTAAAAATAACTTCTTCATACGTGTTTTCTCTTTTAAAATTGATGAATGATGTTATATGTTCTCTGCTATTATGACTCTTTGAATCGGGAAAGGTTTAGAATTCTTGTCCCAAGATGAAGTGGAACTGGCTTCCTCCGTACTGGCTGGAACCGTAAACCTTATCGAAACCATAGGCCCAGTCGATACCCATCAGACCAACCATAGGCAAGAATATACGGGCACCTACACCGGCAGAACGCTTCATGTCGAAGGGGTTGAAATCCTTCACATCCGTCCAAGCATTACCTCCTTCAACAAATCCCAATACGTAGATGTTGGTAGAACCTTCCAGCATCAGAGGATAACGGAGCTCCAGACCCAAACGTGAATAGGCGTAGCCTTCGTATCCGTAGGGGGTCAACGAACCATTCTCATATCCACGCAGAGCGATTGTCTCTGTAGCGTAGCTTGAAGAATATCCACTCATACCATCACCTCCCATGTAGAAAGTTTCGAAGGGAGAACGCTTGTAACGATTGTAGTGGCCCAAGATACCAAATTCAACACGGGTCATCAACACCGGAGTCTTGTTCTTGCGTGTTAAGGATGTATAGGTCTTGCTCTTGAATTTCCATTTATGGTACTCTACCCACTTGTATTTCCTGTTCATATCATTCTGATAGTTGGGGTCAGAGTGGCTTTGGGCATAGCTTGAGTAGTCTATACCGTCGAACAGAGAGTAGGGAGGAGTCAGCTGGCATGAGAGGGTAAACTCAGTACCATAGCGTGGGAATATAGGATTGTCCACAGAGTTACGTGACAGAGTCAGTTCCAGACTGATGTTGTTGCTCTTTCCATTGGTAACGGGGAAGTATTGCCAATCTTTCAGGACATAGCGTTGGTATGAAAGGGCCGCTGTGAAGGTGAAATAGTCATCCGGCCAGCGCAGACGTTTACCGAACATGACGGAGACACCATACATCTGTACAGACTTGTCTGGGTCATAGAAAGACTCATAACTGTTGTAGTAACTGCTGTTATAGTTTCCGTAGCCATACAGATAGTTGTAATAGTTGTTATAGTAAGCAGAGTTGTAATAATTACTGCTCACGTCCGTCTGTTTGGAGTAGAATGCTGAAATAGAGAATGAGTTGGGACGCTTGCCACCAAACCATGGATCAAAGAAAGAGATACTGTATGATTGGTAATAGTCTCCATTGGTTTGACCGCTCAATGTCAGTGTCTGTCCATCACCTTGTGGCAGGAATCCTCGGCGGTTCTCGCTCTTCTTGAACAGGTTGGCCATGGAGAAGTTTGTGAACTTCAGACTCACACGTCCGATGACACCCGTCTGTCCCCAACCGGCAGAGAGTTCAATCTGGTCATTGGCTTTTGATTCAAGCATCCAGTTGATGTCTACTGTTCCATTTTCAGGATCCGGCTTGACATCCGGATTGATGGTCTCAGGGTTGAAGTGTCCCATTTGGGCTATATCTCGATACGAACGTTCCAATGCAGCTTTACTGAACAAGTCACCAGGTTTGGTACGTAACTCGCGGCGTACAACCTCTTCATACAGACGGTCATTTCCGGCAATACGCACTCTGTTGACTGTTGCCTGTCGGCCTTCACTGACACGCATTTCCACATCGATGGAGTCTCCGTCAACATTTACTTCAACGGGGTCAACTTGGAAAAATACGTATCCATTGTTCCAATATTGGTTCTGGATGGCATCTTCGTCTGTACTGAGTCTTTCAGTCATCTTCTTCTGGTTATAGACATCACCGCGTTGCATCTCTAATGTGCGGTTCAGTTCCACTGCAGGATATACGGTGTTTCCCACCCACCATATGTTACGCAGGTAGTAGCGGTTTCCCTCCTCCACATTCAGATAGATGTCCACCGAACGGTCATCGTGAGCTACCACACTGTCCGAAAGTATTTGGGCATCGCGGTAACCCATTTCGTTATACTTGTCGATGATAAATCCCTTGTCCTCTTCGTATTTGTCGGTGATAAATTTCTTTCCACCTTTAAAGAGGTTTCTGAACTTGTTGGCCCAAGTACTGCGTTCGCGTGTTTTCTTCATAGCCTTGCGGATAGTCTTGTCCGAAAGGGCCTCGTTGCCATTGATGATGATTTGGTTGATTCTGATTTTCTCCTTTTTGTCGATATCTATATCCACAATCATCTGGTTGTTGGCTGTCACGTCATCGCGTTGTACGATTTCTACATCGGCATCTTTGTAGCCTTTTTCATCGAAATAGCGTTTGATGACAATCTTGGCACGGTTTACCATATTGGGAGTAATCTGTTTACCCTTGACCATACCCAAACGGGCTTCCAAGTCCTCTTTCTCAGACTTTTTCACTCCATGATACCGTATTTCAGAGATACGTGGGCGTTCAGACAATGCAATGTTCAGATAAATCTTGTTACCCACGATACTGTCAGCTGATATGCGTACATCAGAGAACAGTCCATGTTTCCAGTACCGTTTGGTAGCAGTCGTAATCTCTTCACCTGGGATTTTCACTGTTTGTCCGACAGATAGCCCCGAGAGTCCTATCAATACATAGTCCTCGTAGTTTTGCACACCACTCACGGTTATACCACCGATTTCATATGTACGTGGAGTGCTGGAGTATAGAATTACCGGATTTGTCTGCTTGCTCTCTTGTTGCGCACAAACCTGACCGGTGGACAGGCAATATATAGTGACAAGGCATGCGATGGCCCTGGTCAATAGGGAAGTTGCTTTCATTTTCAGTTTATCTTGTCTTCTTTACTGCTCGTATTTTAATTATTGTCTTCAGAGTTCACTTGTTCGCTCGTCTTTCCATAGCGCCGTTCTTTGGTCTGGAAGTTGCAGATGGCTTTAGCCAATTCCTCTTCATCAAAGTCGGGCCATAACGTGTCGCAGAAATATAGTTCTGAATAGGCACATTGCCAAAGCAGGTAATTGCTCAGTCGTACTTCGCCTCCAGTGCGTATCAACAAGTCTGGATCAGGCATAAAGTTGGTGGCCAATTGTGCGGCAATGGTGTCTTCGCTGATATCTTCAGGTTTCAATGTTCCGGCAGCAACTTCGTTGGCAATGTTACGTACGGCTGTTGTCAATTCCCACTTTGATGAATAGCTCAGTGCCAGTACCAGAGTCATACGGTCATTTTTTGCAGTCGTTTGCTCCAAGCGACGGATACGTTCCAATACAGGTGCAGGCATACGGCTCATATCACCAACAACTCTGAAACCTACGTTGTTCTTCATGAAGATTTCGTCTTCCAGATTGTCGAAGAGCAGTCCCATCAGTGCGGCAACTTCTGCAGCTGGTCGATTCCAGTTCTCTGTTGAGAAGGTATAGAGTGTCAGGTATTTGATTCCCAACTTCACAGATTCGGTCACTATTCGGCGTACAGTTTCTACCCCTTCTATATGTCCTCTGCTGCGCTCTTCGCCACGAAGTTTGGCCCAACGTCCGTTACCATCCATGATGATGGCTATGTGTGTCGGCATTTTGGCCGGGTCTATTTGTTCTTTATACATATCTTTTTTACTGTTCAGGCAAGGGAGTTCCCTTATACCTTATATAATATATATATGCGTAGCATATTTTTCGTTCTTTTCATCCAACCCGATTCTCAGTCCTTATTGCAATTATTGCATCTGGGCCATAAGTCGTATGTGATGGTCAGCCCTATCATCGAGTAGCTGTCCTTATTCTTCAGCATCCCACTGCTTATCTGGTAGGGATCATCCAGTTGCAGACCATCTGTTGAGGTGACATCCAGTTTGTCCGTTGTCGTGAACCTGAATGCCCATTCGACACCCACATTCCATCGTGGGGCAAATTTATATTTGACTCCTACTCCGACGCTGAAGTGGGCTGCAGCTATACTCTCAGCAGGCTTGGGGGCAAATGTCAGTCCCATTCCTCCCAAGACGTAGGGAGTCAGTCGGCGGCTCATTCTGTAGCTCATGCCATTCCCATAGGGCCAGAAGTTATATTCAAACTGCACCCCGACGTCATATATTGTCCGTTCAAAGTCGGCCTCCTGCCCTTGTGGGAAGGTGTTGTCTGTGGTGCGGGTGTCTCCGGATATCTTGCCCATGGCCAAGTCACATTTGATGGCCATATATGGGTTAAAGATATATCGTCCCACTATTCCTGCCGATAACCCCATATCTTTCACGGGGTTCTGGTAGTTGGCGTCGCCCATATAGGCTATGCCTCCCACCCGTGCTCCTAACTCCATGCGGTATTCCTCGTCAGCATACTGTGCTGTAGCTATGGTCGGTACCAGCAGGAGGCTAAGGGCTATTATTGTCAGTTTTCTACGGATTGATTTCATCTCTTCTTTCTCGTCGGTTCTTTGTCTGTGTAATAATGAAACGGCGGTTCGTGCTGAAAATTACATCCGTTATATTCTTTTTCAGTGGCGTTGCCCGTGCATGTACCCTTTGTAGAGGCGTCCTCCGTCATAGGGGATTATCCAAATCCGGTAGCTGTTGTCCACTATACAAGCAAAAGGTTCATTGTTGCCTTTCAATTCTGCAGGCAGCCCTATATTCTTCGTATTCTTTTGCCAAGTGATACCTCCATCTGTAGAGATGAAGATAGCTTCGAAGGCCTCGGTCTTTCCGTCCTTGCTTGCGCCTCCAAAAGCATACAGGTTGTTGTTATAGGGGATTACTGTCAAATTTTCCAGTAGTGGGCATTCATATTTGTTGCCAGCAATTCTCCCGTACGCAGTCCATTCTTCTTCGGTGGTCAGTTTGGCCCATACACAAGCCGTATTTCCTGTATAGTCTTTAGGGGCACCTACCAGTATCGTACGGTTGATATTGGGGTTGGTAGGTAATGGTGTAGTGATTTTCCAAGGCGAAGCGGGGAAAGTCTGTACATCCACAGTTTGTATAGTGTCCCACCCATTGGTTATGGTGGTTTCTCCTTGAATGGCATTTGTCAGAGGTGAAGATACGATGTATCCGTCTGTCACTACATGCAGTTCGTCATCAACGGCACCAATCATGGTGATGAATGTCTGCTCGGGGCATTCGGCCACCCAGTTGGTGCATCCGTCTGTCGAGCTGAACAGTTTGCCATCAGCCATCAGGTAAAGGGTATTCTTGTATTGGGTGATAGAGGCATAATCCACGGAGCCAGGGATGTCCAATAGAGTAGGGGACGTCCAGTTCTTGCCATCGGTGATAGGAGATACAGTGTATGCTGCCCCTTCTGCCGTTTGGCCGAACACCATGAGGTTGTCACCTGATACGACAGCCTTTTCAGCTGTCATGCGGTTGTACGGGAAATTGCTTTCAACCGTTTGCCATACCAGTGAGTTTACATCCGTTTTGTGTACATTCACACTGGCATAGTAGTTTCTTACCCCTTTTCCGTCTGCTGCCCAAATGCTGAATTTGACAGGGCGGGTGAAGTCTATGCTGTCTTCTTTTGAATACAGTCTTGGTTCCTCATCACCATACAAGGCATATCCCCCTTCGAATCCGAGGTTGACTGTTACAGCAGTCACGTCCGTACCCAAAGGCAACGAATCGGTGTTATATATCAGGCCGTTCACATGGTCGATGGCAAATGCATAAAGGTCACCATTCAGCACAACACGGTTGGTAGTGTCTCTGCCATCTTCCGTTTTTGCTGGAACAATAGTGGTAATGTCATTGATGGAAAACGAGGTGATAGAAGCATTGGGACTCAATTCTACCGTTTCACTCTCCAGACATGATGTCAGCAGCCATGAAACTGCCAGAATAGTACCTATCGTTGATATAAATTTCTTCATTATACGTAAGTGTGTTTGATAACAAGTTGCAAAAATAGTAACATTTTCCACTTTATAAAAAATTACCACCCAAGTTTTATACTATATTATCAATAAAAAAACGCTTATTACCAACTTTTTGCTATTATTTCAGTAACTTTGCTCCCAATTAATACCAATTTTGATTTGTATGAAAAGGATGTTATGGGTACTCTGTCTTGTTTTCCCATGTTTGTGGCCCGACAGTGTACAAGCCAAGAAAGAGAAAGAGGTGAGGGTCTTGTTTGAGACAACGGCCGGTAATTTTGAAGTGACTCTGTACAATGAGACACCGTTGCATCGCGACAATTTTGTAAAACTGGTGGGCGAGGGATTCTATGACAGCTTGTTGGTCCATCGCGTCATCTATGGTTTTGTGGTGCAGATGGGCGATCCTGATTCCCGTCATGCCAAGTCTGGTGAGTTGTTAGGTTTAGGGAAAGTCGGTCATACGGTTCCTGCAGAAATTCGTTTCCCTCGCTTGTTCCATCGTCGTGGAGTTCTTTCTATGGCTCGCGAACCGGATGAAGTCAATCCCGAGCGGGCATCCAGCGGTTCACAGTTCTTTATTGTGACAGGTCGTCCTTATATGCCTCAGGAGTTGAAACCTATTGAGGCACAGGTGGCAGCTATGACGGATGGCGAAGCGCGCTATACCGATCGGGTGCGTACGGCTTATGAGAATTATGGGGGAACTCCCCATTTGGATGGGCAATATACTGTATTTGGGGAGGTATCCGAGGGTATGCGTGTCATTACAGAAATCCAGATGAAGGAGACCGATCAGAATGACCGTCCTGTAGAGGATATACGCATTATTCGTGCTTCGTTGGTGATGGAGTGATGAGGGTTGGCTCTATGCCCCCTTATCCGAGAATCTCTTCAGCTTGCCGGGCATCCTGTTCGATGCGTTCGGCAAGGGCTTTGCGCGATGAGAATTTCTGTTCGCCACGGATGCGGGCCACAAATTCAATGCATAACGGTTGGTTGTAGAGGTTCCCGTCAAAATGTAGCAGGTGTGCTTCAATGGTCTGTTTCCCACTTTCGTCTATTGTCGGGCGGCAACCGATATTCACTACCCCCTTGTATAAGGATTCTCCCATATGTATGCGTGCGGCATAGACTCCGTTTGCGGGAATCAGTTTCTGCGCATTGTCCACTTGCAGGTTGGCCGTAGGATATCCTAAGGTGCGTCCTATCTGCAGGCCGCTGGTGACATGCCCGTTCAGGAAATAGTTGTATCCAAGGCATCGGGCCGCCATCTTCACCTCTCCCTCTTTCAGCAGCAGTCTCACGACGGATGAGCTGATATTTATCTCCTCCATACTGAAGGCCTCTGCACTGACAACCTCTATCCCTAACTGTTGTCCGTAGCGTACATAGTCCTCGAAGTTTTCACTTCGGTTGTGCCCGAATCGATGGTCGTACCCTATGACTAAGGTCCGTACATTCAACTGCTTGTGCAGAATCTCTTTCATGAAGTCCCAGGCACTGAGTCTGGCCATCTCCTGATCGAATGGTAGAGCCACACAGTAGTCAGCCCCTGTGCCGGCCAGCAAGTTGCATTTCTCGTCGTAGGTGGAGAGCAGGGACGGTTGATAGTCAGTTTGCATCACCTGTCGTGGATGTACCGGGAAGGTGATGAGCATAGAGGTGAGTCCCGCACGCTTGGCCTTTTCACACACCTGACCGATGAGGTATCGGTGTCCGTGGTGTACTCCATCGAAGAATCCGATGGTGGCTACTGATGGTGGCAGGTTGGAATATGTTCCTGTTTGTTGCGTGATGAACTCCATAGGTCGGTGTCAGAAAGTTATATTTTCGCTGAACAGTTTGCGCCAGTCTTCGTGTGGGGCAGGACAGTAGGTCTGTATGCCCAATGCCCGTGCTGTCTCACAGTTGGCAGCAGCATCGTCTATGAACAGCGTCTCTTCAGGGAGTATGCCCGTCTGCTCCAATACCGAGCGGAATATCTCTTCATCGGGTTTCACCTGATGCATCTCGTAGGATAAGAATATCTGTTTGAAATAGTCCTCCACCCTGTTCCCTTTGTGGGGAAACATCAGTGTGGCCGCATGTTGCCAGTGGGGAGCGTTGGTATTGCTCAGCAGGTATAGGTTGAAGTGCTTGCGCAACTCAATCAGAGCATCCAGCCGGTAGGTTGGAATCCCTTCCAACAGCAGGTTCCAGGCATCCCACATATCCTGGTCATTGGCCATGCATCCTGTCAGCCGTCTTACTTCATGGCAGAACTCTTCAGGAGTGATATCCCCCTTTTCCAGCAGGCCGAAGACCCCTTGTTGGCTGTAAGTGTCCACCCATTGGGATGCTTGGCTGAATCCCAAGCGGGTAAAAGCCTCCACACAGCGGGGCTTGTCCAGTTCTACGAGCACCCCGCCAAAGTCAAAAATGATGTTTTTTACGTTCCTGATATCCATAACAGAATCTCTTATGCGTGCAAAGGTAGCCATTTTAGTTGGTTTGGCAGGGCTTTGGATGCAAAAATGTTGTGTCAGCTGAAAAGTAGCATCAGGTTCAGCACCGTCACGATGACAGCTACCGTGTACAGGATGACTGTTGTGCTGCGGCTGTTCACATACTTGCCCATTACCCGTTTCGAGGAGGTCAGGCTCACTTGCAGGAACACCGTGATGGGCAGTTGTACGCTCAGCACCATCTGTGAGATGATGAGTCCGTAGAACGGATCGCTGATGAAGAAGATGATGAGCAGTGCCACCCCTAATGACAGCAGTACACCCAATCGCGAGTGGCTGTCCTTGATGTTATACGATTCTCCGAAGAATCCTGCAAAGATGGAGCCGGCAGCCATACCGCTGGTCACCGTGGAAGAGACGCCTGCCAACAGCAGGGCTATGGCAAAGACGATACCTGCAGCACCGCCCAACAGAGGATCCAGCAACGATTGGGCCTGAGCCAGTTCCTCCACATGTACTCCCTCTTTGAAGAAGGTGGCGGCAGCCAGCACTATCATGGCACTGTTGATGGCCCATCCGATGGTCATGGCCAGCAGGGTGTCGAAGAACTCATACTTCAGTGCCTTTTTTATGCTGGATTCATCCTGTGTATTTATCTGTCGGCTCTGTATCACCTCGGAGTGCAGGAACAGGTTGTGGGGCATCACCACAGCACCCAACACACTCATCACTATCAGCATGCTCCCTTCGGGGATGCTGGGCACTACGGCCGATGTCATCGCTTCGGGCCAGTCAATATCTACCAGAAACAGTTCATAGAGGAACGAAAAACCGATCAGTGATACAAAGGCTATGATACCCTTTTCGACTCGCCGGTACGAGTTGGTGAACAGCATCACCGTCACAAAAGCTGCTGTCAGTATCGCTCCTACACCGATGGGGACATCAAACAGCATCTGGAGGGCAATGGCACCTCCCAATATCTCGGCCAGCGAGGTGGAGATACTGGCCAGCACAGCACTTCCCAGTACCGGGATGGATAGCCAGCGGGGCAGATAGCGGTTGGCTGCCTCCGAAAGGCACAGACCGGTGGCTATACCCAAGTGGGCCACATTGTGTTGCAGTAATATGAGCATCACCGTCGAGAGGGTGACCACCCACAGCAGTGTATATCCGAACATCGAACCGGCAGCAAAGTTGCTGGCCCAGTTACCCGGGTCTATGAACCCTACGGTCACCAGCAGGCCGGGGCCTACATATTTCAGGAAATCCATACCACCCAGGTAGCGGGGGTGGTCGGTACGCTTGATGTCTTGTATGAAATCTTTAGGACTTTTCATCTCAGCATATGTTAGTTTCGTTGCAAAGGTACATTATATTCCTGTAACACACAATCCCTATAAATGGTTATTTCAATCTGTCGTTTGGATAAAAAGCCTTAATTCCATATCTCAAAGTTTAAAAACTCTCCCTCTGCTATTGTCCGTGCAGAAATAGTTTCCTACTTTTGTATCATATAAGTGCGGTGGCAGGTATGGCCGCCGTATGTTAATCAAAAGGTTATTATATAAATAAGGTATGACGAAATTTATGAAATTGATGGCGGCAGCAGGTTTGGCTGTGAGCCTTGGGTCATGTGCTTCGAGTAAGACACAGAGTGAGTCCCCTTCTGTTGTGGGCAAGTGGAACATTGTGGCAGTGGAGGGTGAACGCGTCTCTGGTGCAGAGAAGGATCCCTACATCCAGTTTGGTGCCGACAATCGGATGAACGGTTGTGCCGGGTGCAATCAGATGATGGGCAGCTATACGGTGGATAGCATAAAGCAGACATTGATCTTCGATCATGTAGGCAGCACTCGCATGATGTGTCGCGATATGAAGACCGAGGATGCCGTGCTTTCAGCTATAGGCAAGGTGAAGGCTTACCGTACCGAGGATGGTCACCTCATATTGGTCGATGAGGCCGGTACATCACTCCTTACATTGGAAAAATCTGACAAATAGGCAGACATTTTGTCAGTATTGACGCTTAAGGTCAGTAAAACTGGCACCCCGTGTCATGCTTTCGATAGGCTCGGAAGTTTGGCACGGGGTTTGTTTTATCTATAGCGAAGTGCGAACAAAATGCACGGAAGATAGTTTTGAATAATAACAAATAAAAAAAGAATAAAGATTATGGGAAAGATTATTGGTATTGACTTAGGAACAACAAACTCATGTGTTTCTGTATTCGAAGGTAACGAACCTGTAGTGATCACCAACAGCGAGGGCAAGCGTACAACTCCCTCTATCGTAGCATTCGTCGATGGCGGCGAGCGTAAGGTAGGCGACCCTGCCAAGCGTCAGGCTATCACCAACCCCCAGCGTACGATTTTCTCTATCAAGCGTTTCATGGGTGAGACTTACGACCAGGTGGCTAAAGAGGTTTCTCGTGTACCTTATAAGGTAGTTAAGGGTGACAACAACACTCCCCGTGTAGATATCGACGGACGTCTCTACACTCCGCAGGAAATCAGTGCTATGATTCTGCAGAAGATGAAGAAGACTGCCGAAGACTATCTGGGTCAGGAAGTTACTGAGGCCGTTATCACCGTGCCTGCATACTTCAGCGATTCACAGCGTCAGGCCACTAAGGAAGCCGGACAGATTGCCGGACTGGATGTGAAGCGTATCGTCAACGAGCCTACAGCTGCAGCTTTGGCTTACGGTGTTGACAAGGCCAACAAGGATATGAAGATTGCCGTGTTCGACCTCGGTGGTGGTACATTCGATATCTCTATCCTCGAGTTCGGTGGTGGTGTGTTCGAAGTTCTCTCAACCAATGGTGACACCCACCTCGGTGGTGACGACTTCGACCAGGTAATCATCGACTGGCTGGTACAGGAGTTCAAGAACGACGAAGGTGCCGACCTCACTCAGGATCCTATGGCTCTGCAGCGCTTGAAGGAGGCTGCCGAGAAGGCCAAGATTGAACTCTCTTCAACCACAACTACAGAGATCAACCTCCCCTACATCATGCCCGTAGGTGGTGTGCCCAAGCACTTGGTGAAGACATTGACCCGTGCCAAGTTCGAGGCTCTGGCTCACAATTTGATTCAGGCCTGCTTGGAGCCCTGTAAGAAGGCTATGAGCGATGCAGGATTGAGCAATGCCGACATCGATGAAGTAATCCTCGTGGGTGGTTCAACCCGTATCCCCGCCGTACAGAAGTTGGTAGAGGACTACTTTGGTAAGGCTCCTTCAAAGGGAGTGAACCCCGACGAAGTGGTTGCCGTAGGTGCCTCTATTCAGGGTGCTATCCTCAACAAGGAAGAGGGAGTAGGTGACATCGTATTGCTCGACGTTACTCCGCTGTCAATGGGTATCGAGACCATGGGTGGTGTGATGACCAAGATGATTGATGCCAACACTACTATCCCTGCCCGCAAGGTCGAGACCTTCTCAACAGCAGCCGACAATCAGACCGAAGTTACCATCCACGTACTTCAGGGCGAGCGCCCCATGGCAGCTCAGAACAAGAGCATCGGTCAGTTCAACCTCACCGGTATCGCTCCCGCCCGTCGTGGTGTTCCTCAGATTGAGGTGACTTTCGATATCGATGCCAACGGTATCCTTAAGGTATCAGCCAAGGATAAGGCAACCGGCAAGGAGCAGGCCATCCGCATCGAAGCCTCTTCAGGCCTCAGCAAGGAAGAGATTGACCGCATGAAGGCCGAGGCAGAAGCCAATGCCGATGCAGACAAGAAGGAGCGCGAGAAAGTGGATAAGCTGAACCAGGCCGACTCTATGATTTTCCAGACAGAGAATCAGTTGAAGGAGTTGGGTGACAAGCTCCCTGCCGACAAGAAGGCTCCTATCGAAGCAGCCCTTGGCAAGTTGAAGGATGCCCACAAGGCTCAAGACCTTGCAGCTATCGATGCAGCTATGAACGAACTGAATACCGCCTTCCAGGCAGCCAGTGCCGAGATGTACGCACAGAGCGGACAGGCTGGTCAGCAGGCAGGCCCCGGTGCCGGTCAGCAGCCTAACAACGATGGCAAAGAGGATGTGCAGGACGCAGACTTCGAGGAAGTCAAGTAATTCCGTCAGCGGATAAACATATGACAGACCATTGATAAATGGCGTGCAGTTCAATGAATTGCACGCCATTTCTTTTTTTTATAGGCTGATGAAAATCTTTTTGTTGAATCAATTCTTCCAAATATAGAGATTCTCAATTTTTATTTGTACTTTTGTTGTGACAAAATTCACTCCCCCTATAGAGCACTACATTAGAGGGGCTATTTATGAACCATAATACCAGCAGAATATGAACGAAGAAATTTATAAGAACATTCCGGCGACTTATCCCCTCTGCCTGCATGACGATTGCCCGAAGGCCGACACCTGCCTTCGTCAACTGGCCTTCCGCCAGCACGCCGGACAGGGACTCTATCTGAGATTGCTCAACCCCACGCGATGCCCCAAGCAGGAGAATTGTCCGCACTATGCCGACAGCAAGCCCGTGATATTTGCCAAAGGGTTTACCAATTTCCAGAAGCAGATGTTCCCCGGCCAGTATGCCAAGTTCATGAACATACTGATTAATCACTTTGGACGCAATCCCTATTTCATGCGCCGTCGGGGCGAAACCCTTCTTCCGCCCAAAGAGCAGGAGATTATCAGAAGAGCCCTTAAAAAGAGTGGAGTTACCCAATCCATGGAATTTGACCAATACGTTGAGGGCATCAATTGGGAGCCATAATCCATCACACTAAAGGTCTGTCCCAATCCTCCACGGGAAGTATCGCAATCCTCCCTAGGAAGTACCGCAATCCTTCATAAGGAGTACTCCAGTACTTCCTAACAAGTACTCCAGTACCATATAGGAAGTACTGGAGTATTTCCTAAGAAGTACTGGACTGGGTGTGCAGTGTACTGAAATAAGTTGACGGGTTAAACTTAGAATCCTATATAGGTTTACACTGGAAATATTTATTCCTATGTGAGTTTACGCTTTGCAAAGATAATCCAAAATAGGTTTACATTC
>JAZQAG010000056.1:0-55989 GCA_045545095.1 Phocaeicola sp.
TTTTGTCCTTGCATACAGTTCGTACATCCGTGTGAAATGGCGCACTTTGGTAATGGGCCTCATACATAGTTTATCTTCATGAAACATTCCACTTTCATAAAGTTCTATTTCCCCAAGCCGTCTGTTCAACTCTTCCACATCCGCTTTGGGTGAAATATGAGCCATGACAACAATGTTATGGGAACTGGAACGGGAACGAGAAGGTCTGTCTGGTGTCATACGGCTGACGAAATCAAAATTGAAATTGGAATGTCTGCCCCACTTATCAAACACGGCCGTTACGATACGGGTTTGCTTATACCCTTCATCTACTGTGACCAATTCTTTCCCAATGGGCGATTCGTCACCCCATAGACGGGCTGCCATTTCGCTACTGATGGCCACTTCGTTCGGATTGTGTACAAAATCGGTGGTTCCTTCCTTCAATTGAAAACCTACCAGCGACACAAAGTTGGTGTCAGTCAGGCTCCATTCCGCTTGCCGCCTGCTTTCGTACCAAGAAAGTCCATTGATGCTGCTTGCATAAAAATTATAAATGATAGAGGGTTGCTCTAATTGGGGTAGTTCATACAACAGACGAGTTTCTAATAATTTTGACGGGGCACTCGTACTTTGCCCAAACATAAGGACATACAGATTCTCCGCATCCTTATGAAACGCATCATACGTCGTTTCATACTTTATCCACATGCTTGCCAGTGCGAAGCATGCGAAGCCGATGGCCAGGCTGACGATGCTGACCACGGATTGCAAGCGGTATTTGACGAGTTGTTGCCAGGCGATGGCCAAATTATGTTGTATCATGGTTGGAAGCCCCCTCTAACTTCTCCCCACGGGGAGGATTCAGGGATTTTCAGTTGTTATTATTCATTCAAAGTTGGAGGGAATGTAGAAATTCACTTCTTATCTGCGGATGAAAAATTAGTGCCGCATGGCTCACTAGTTACTAGTTACTATCCGCTAGTCACTTTTTTCTCTCCAACTCCTGCAGGTTCTCCATCTTCTTGGTTTCGAGGAATTCGTAGATGCCGCAGAGGTGTTCGCGTACGCGCTGGTTGCCGAACTCATAGACTTTGGTGACGAGGCCGTCGAGGAAGTCGCGGTCGTGGCTGACGACGATGAGCGTGCCGTCGAAATCGATGAGGGCCTGCTTGAGGATGTCCTTGGTCTTGATATCGAGGTGGTTGGTAGGCTCGTCGAGGATGAGGAGGTTAACGGGCTCGAGGAGGAGCTTGAGCAATGCCAGTCGGGTGCGCTCGCCTCCGGAGAGTACCTTCACCTTCTTCATGGATTCCTCAGGGCCTCCGAACATGAAGGCACCGAGCAGGTCGCGAATCTTGTTGCGCACATCGCCCTTGGCCACATCGTCGATGGTTTGGAAGACGGTGAGGTTCTCGTCGAGCAGGGATGCCTGATTCTGGGCAAAGTAGCCTATCTGCACGTTGTGTCCGAGGGTGAGGGTTCCGTCGTGAGGGATTTCACCCATGATGCTCTTGACCATCGTACTCTTTCCTTCTCCGTTACGTCCGACAAAAGCAATCTTGTCACCACGCTCAACCATGAAGGTGGCATCTTTAAAGATGAGGCGGTCGTAACTCTTTCCTACACGATCGGCTATGACCGGATAGTTTCCGCTACGGGGTGAAGGGGGGAACTTGAGGCGCAAGCGTGAGGTGTCTTCCTCATCGACTTCGATGATTTCGAGCTTCTCGAGCATCTTCACACGGCTCTGCACTTGGAGGGTCTTACTGTACGTGCCCTTGAAGCGCTCGATGAAGTCCTTGGTCTCCTGAATCATCTTCTGTTGCTCCTCGTACTGTTTCTGTTGCTGTTCGCGGCGCTCCTTGCGAAGCTCGAGGTAGTGGCTATAGGTGGCCTTGTAGTCGTAGATGCGCCCCATGGTGACCTCGATGGTGCGGGTGGTGATGGAATCTACGAACTTACGGTCGTGGCTGATGATGATGACGGCCTTGGCACTGTTGATGAGGAACTCTTCGAGCCACTGGATACTCTCGATGTCGAGGTGGTTCGTAGGCTCGTCGAGCAGGAGTACGTCGGGGTTCTGGAGGAGCAGCTTGGCTAACTCGATGCGCATGCGCCATCCGCCACTGAAGGAGGAGGTGGGCTTGTCGAAGTCGGTGCGCTCGAAACCAAGGCCGAGCAGGGCTTTCTCCACATCTTCCTCGAAGTGGGTGAGGTCGATGGCGTAGAACTTCTCGCTCATGGCCGCCACCTTCTCGATAAGCTCCATGTAAGAGTCGCTCTCGTAGTCGGTGCGCTCGGCCAGCTCCTTGTTCATGGCTTCAATCTCGGCCTCCATGGCATGGAGGTGGGCAAAAGCCTGGCTGGCCTCTTCGAAGACGGTGCGCCCGTCCTCGGTCATCAGGTGCTGGGGCAGGTAGGCAATGACGCAATCCTTCGGTGCAGAGACCTTTCCGCGGGTAGGTTGGCGCACACCGGCCAGGATTTTCAACAAAGTGCTCTTGCCGGCACCGTTCTTTCCCATGAGGGCGATGCGGTCCTTCTCATTGATTTGAAACGAAATGTCGCTAAAGAGGGTAGTGCCTCCGAACTCTACGGTGAGGCCGTCAACTGAAATCATGAATTTAATTATGAATTACGAATTATGAATTAGGAGTTAGAGGAAATTTTTAGGAGTTAAAAGAGTTATCATTCGCTTCGCGCATTAGGAGTTAAAGGAGTTAAAGCCGATAGTTCTGCTTACATAATTGCGAAACATTTGGCTAGCAAGCTTTGCTTGCGATAACTCCTAGACCCGAAGGGCCGATAACTCCTTTTAACTCCTTTAACTCCTAATGAGAAAAATTATCCAAAGAATCCGATGTTGCCCAACAGGATCAACATACCATAGCCCAAAATCAAGCCGATGATACCCATGATGAGTCCGGCCTTGGCCATGTGTTTCTGTTCAATCATGCCCGTACCGTGAGCCAATGCATTCGGCGGGGTAGAGATGGGCAAGCACATAGCCACAGATGCGGCGATGGCGATACCGATCAGCAAGCAGGCTACACCACCCAGAGGAGCCAGCTCGGCGGTCATACTCTTACCAACTACGGCAAGGATGGGCACCAAGAGGGCGGCAGTAGCGGTGTTGGAGATGAAGTTTGAAAGTGTGTAGCAGATGATTCCACCACCAATCAATACCAGCAATGCAGGCCATGTGTTGAACGGAATGGCGTTGATAAGGTTGTTGGCCAATCCTGTCTCGTTCAGGGCTACACCGAGGGCGAAACCACCGGCAACCATCCAGAGTACGGCCCAGTTGATTTCTTCCAAGTCGCGACGGGTCAAGACTCCGATACCGGCAAACACAGCGATGGGGAGCAAAGCTACAACGTTAGAGTTTACACCTGTTACTTTATCGGTAATCCACAACAGGATGGTGATGCAGAATGTGATGTAAACGATGATTGAACGCCAGTCTTTCTTGGCCTCACCTTCAATCTTCAACTCGATATTCTTCTGCTTGAAGGGGAACATCTTCAACAAGAGCACCCAACCGATGATGAGAATCAGGATGGTGAAAGGCAACATGAACATCATCCATTCTCCGAATCCGAGGTTCAGGTTAAGACCTTCGGGGTCGTTCAAGTACTTCAAGGCGATGGCGTTGGGAGGTGTACCGATAGGAGTACCAAGACCACCCACGTTGGCACCGATAGGAATAGCCATGGCCAAGGCAATCTTACCCTTACCGTCGGCAGGGAGAGCCTTCAACACGGGAGCAAGGAAGGTGAGCATCATGGCGGCAGTAGCGGTATTGCTCAAGAACATGGAGAAGATACCTGTCACCAACACGAAGCCGAGCAACACGAAGCGTGACTGGGTGCCGAAGGGCTTCAACATCACCTTGGCTAGGAATGAATCCAAACCTGTCTTGGTGGCGGCAATAGCCAACACGAAACCACCCAAGAAGAGCATGATGATGGGGTCAGCAAAACAGTAAACGATAGACTTGTACTTGATGAGTGTGCCCAACTGCTCGGCATCATAGCCTTCGCGGAAAAGCCAAAGGGCACTGTCCGAAGCGGTGAAGAGCAATACCACCATCACGATAACTGAAGTTACCCAAGCGGGTACGGCCTCGAAAATCCACATCAGGGTGGCAAATGCGAACACGGCGATAACGCGTTGTTCAACATAAGTCAAACCTGGGATTCCGAAATATTCAGTGGGGAGCAACCACAAAAGCAGGGATACACCTACTGCTACAAGAATTTTGATAGTCTTTGAAAGGGTCTGGTCGTCAGACAGACGTCTCTCTTTTCGTTTCTTCTGGTATTCCTCTACCAAATGGAAACCGGGGAAAATTTTAAACATAACTGGTTAGATATTAATTATTTGTTATTTGGTTAATTGATTGTTTTTCTTTTTCCTTTAGTTGTCTTTAAGGTCTTTAGGGTCTTTAAAGACTTTAGGGACTTATCCGCAAAGCACCAATATGATCACCTGTGCCGTCACGATGCGGAGGAACATGGCCAAGGGATAGACCGTGGTGTAGCCTACGGCCGGTGCATCGTTGCCTGCCGTCTGGTTGGCGTATGCCAAGGCGGGAGGGTCGGTGGTCGATCCGGCAATGAGTCCCATCAGGGTGAAGTAGTTGAGCTTGTATTTCAAACGGGCAACCAATCCCATGATGAGGATGGGGAGGGTGGTGATGAGGAATCCGCAACCGACGTAAAGCAATCCGTCGCCTTCGACAACCGTGTTTACAAAGTTGGCACCCGCCTTGATGCCTACGCTGGCAAGGAAAAGGGCAAGGCCTATTTCGCGCAACATCAGGTTGGCGCTCATGGTGGTATAGGTCACCAGCTTCAGCTTGTATCCGAAGCGGGCAATGAGGATGGCTACGATGAGCGGTCCTCCGGCCAATCCAAGCTTTATGGGTGTGGGCATACCCGGGATGGCTATGGGCAGGCTACCGAACAGGATGCCGAGGAAGACTCCTACAAAGATGGTGACAATGTTAGGATGGTCGAGCCGCTTGAGCGAATTGCCCATCTTGTGTGCCACACGCTCTACGGCATCTTGCGGACCTACTACCATCAGGCGGTCGCCTACCTGAAGCTTCAGGTGGGGGTTGGCAAAGAGGTCCATGCCTGAACGGTTGATGCGGGTCACATTGACTCCATAGATACTGCTGAAATGCAATTGCCCGAGGCTTTTTCCGTTCACCTTTGATTGTGTCACTAAGATGCGGCGCGAAATGAGGGGTGAGCTGATATCCTGCTGTTCCCAATCCACCTCGATTCTTTTCCCAATGAAGGCGATGATGGCCTCGGCATCATCTTCGGCACAGACAATGAAGAGCTGGTCGCCCACGTGAAAAATGGTATCGCGGGTGGGGATGCTGACGTGTCCGTTTTGCAGGATGCGCGAGCAGACGAAATCGCGGTTCAGGAACTCGCGTACGGCCATCAGGGACTTCCCGTTCAGAGCTTCGTTGTGTACCTCCACATGCATCAGGTGTGGTTTGATGTGGGGGTTGGCCTCCTCCTCTTGTTTCAGTTCTTCTTCCTCTTTCTTCAAATTCACGCGGCAAAGATGGCGTAGCAGGATTGTTGCTCCGATGATGCCCACCACTCCGAGGGGATAGGCACAAGCATATCCGTTGGCAATGTCGGGGCCAGTGTATCCTGTTTGGCTCAGCGCCTCGCTGGCGGCACCAAGTCCGGGTGTGTTGGTCACGGCTCCACAAAGTACACCTACCAGCATGGGAAGGTCTTCGGGATTGAACAGGGTCAGCCACAAAACGAGCATCACCACGATGTTGAGCAATACCACCCCTGTGGCAATGAGGTTCATTGTCACGCCTCCCTTTTTGAACGAAGAGAAGAACGAGGGGCCTACTTGAAGGCCGATGCAGAAAACAAAGAGTATGAGTCCGAAATCTTGGATGAAGTTCATGATTTCGCGGTTGCCTGTGAAACCGAAATGTCCCAATAGGATGCCGACGAAAAGTACGAAGGTGACACCTAAAGAGACTCCGAAAATCTTCATTTTACCAAGCAATACACCGCTTGCTATGACAAACGAGTAGAGTAGCACGATGTGTGCTATCGAATTTGTGTTGAACAATAAGTTTTCTAACCAGTACATAAAATCTTTCTGTAAAAAACGCTGCAAAATTATGTAAAATGAAAATGTCGGCAAATCTTTCATCGTTTTATTTTTATTGGGTTTTTATGCAAGGGAATTTTTTGCGCGCGTGAAAATATAAATAGGTGCAGTTTGTAATGTCGGGTTGGCAATTTGAGCGAAAGACAGGGTTTTACTTGTAATTGGCATGAAAAAAATTTTTTTTCCTCTCCTCCAAAACTTTTTTTCAGGTAAGGGAGAAAAAATGCGTGAATAATGCCGTCATTCTTCATTTATTTCTTTACCTTTGCACGGTATTATGTAAGAATCAGAATAGAAAAAATACACAAACAGTATAAACATTAGTAATTTTAAACAAGACTATGGCAAATAGTAAAGAAAAACTTTTCGCTGACTTTGCGCCGGTCTCTACCCAAGAGTGGTTGGACAAGATCAATGTTGACTTGAAGGGCGCGGACTTTGAAAAGAAATTGGTTTGGAAGACCAATGAGGGTTTTAAAGTGAAGCCCTTCTATCGCAAGGAGGACCTGGAGAACCTGAAGACTACCGAGGCTTTGCCCGGCGAGTTCCCCTACTTGCGTGGTACAAAAAAGAATGATAACACTTGGTTTGTGCGTCAGGACATCAAGGTGAATTGTCCGAAAGAGGCCAACGCCAAGGCACTGGACATTTTGAACAAGGGGGTGGACTCTATCGGATTCAATATCAACAAGAAGGATCTTTGCCCCGAATACATTGAGACCTTGCTTGAAGGCATTTGTGCCGAATGCGTGGAGTTGAACTTCTCCACCTGCCAGGGTGCCACCGTCATGTTGGCCGGATTGCTCGTGGAGTATTTCACCAAGAAGGGTTACGATCTCGATAAGTTGCAAGGTTCTATCAACTACGACCCCATGGGCAAGATGCTCACCAAGGGTAAGGATGTGAGCAACTATATCATGGCTGCCAAGACGTTGGTGGAAATCATGAAGGCTTTGCCGAAGTATCGTTGCATCACGGTGAACGCCATCGAACTGAACAATGCCGGTTCGTACATCAGCCAGGAGTTGGGCTACGCCCTCGCTTGGGGTAACGAATACTTGAACGCTCTGGTAGAAGCCGGTGTGGATGCTACCGAAGCGGCCAAGAAAATCAAGTTCAACTTCGGTATCAGTTCGAACTATTTCCTCGAGATTGCCAAATTCCGTGCCGCACGCATGCTTTGGGCAAACATCGTGAAGCAGTATGAGCCCAAATGCGATTGCGCTTGCAAGATGAAAGCTCACGCCGAGACTTCAACGTTCAACCTCACTTTGTTCGATGCACACGTAAACATGCTCCGTACTCAGACAGAGGCCATGAGTGCTGCCCTTGCCGGTGTGGACTCAATCACCGTGTCTCCCTTCGACAAGGCTTATCAGGTGGCCGATGACTTCTCTGAGCGCATTGCCCGCAACCAGCAACTCCTCCTCAAGGAAGAGTGTCACTTCGACAAGGTGGTTGACCCTGCCGCAGGTTCTTATTATATAGAAAACCTGACCGCAAGTATTGCCCAACAGGCTTGGAAAATTTTCCTCGGAGTGGAAGAGGAGGGCGGTATGATGGCCGCCATCAAGGCTGGCAAGGTGCAAGAGGCAGTGAATGCCAGCAATCAAGCACGCCACGAGGCCGTGTCAAAGCGTCGCGAAATCCTCCTCGGCACCAACCAATATCCTAACTTTACCGAACTTTCTGAAGGCAAGGCCCCGATGGGATGTCAGTGCTGTTGTGGTGGCGAACACAAACATGAATGTGAAAAGCCGTTCGCCACATTGGACAAGAGTCGTGCCGCCAGTGAGTTCGAGGCTCTCCGTTTAGAGACTGAGAACTCAGGCAAACGTCCGAAAGCATTCATGCTGACCATCGGTAACCTGGCCATGCGTCAGGCACGTGCCCAATTCTCATGCAACTTCTTGGCTTGTGCCGGATATGAAGTGATTGACAACCTTGGCTTCCCCACCGTGGAAGAAGGTGTAGAGGCAGCCATGAAGGCCGGTGCCGACATCGTGGTGCTCTGCTCTAGCGATGACGAGTATGCCGAATACGCCATCCCCGCCTACCAGGCGCTCAACGGACGTGCCATGTTCATCGTAGCTGGTGCTCCCGCTTGCATGGACGACCTGAAAGCCGCGGGCATCGAGAACTTCATCCATGTGCGTTGCAACGTGCTGGAGACACTGAAAGAGTATAACGCTAAATTGCTGAAGTAATCATGAGAAAAGATTTTAAGAATATAGATATATATGAAGGCTTCAAGGCACAAAATGGTGCCGAATGGCAAAAAGAAAACCAAATTGAAGCCAATTGGAAGACACCGGAGCAGATTGATGTGAAGCCGGTATATACGAAGGAAGACCTCGAAGGGATGGAGCACCTCGACTATGTGGCAGGTATTCCTCCTTACCTCCGTGGCCCTTATTCCATGATGTACACTTTCCGTCCGTGGACAATCCGTCAGTATGCCGGATTCTCTACCGCCGAGGAGAGTAACGCATTCTATCGTCGTAACTTGGCCAGTGGTCAGAAGGGACTTTCCGTGGCCTTCGACCTTCCCACACACCGTGGATACGACCCCGACCACGAACGCGTGGTAGGCGACGTAGGTAAGGCTGGTGTGTCCATCTGCTCATTGGAGAACATGAAGGTGCTGTTCGACGGTATTCCTTTGAACAAGATGTCCGTGTCAATGACCATGAATGGTGCCGTACTTCCTGTCCTTGCCTTCTATATCAATGCAGGATTGGAGCAGGGTGCCAAGTTGGAAGAGATGGCAGGTACCATCCAGAATGACATCTTGAAGGAATTCATGGTGCGTAATACCTACATCTATCCGCCCGCATTCTCTATGAAGATTATCTCTGACATCTTCGAATATACTTCACAGAAGATGCCTAAGTTCAATAGCATCTCCATCTCTGGTTACCACATGCAGGAAGCCGGTGCTACGGCCGACATCGAATTGGCTTACACCCTTGCTGATGGTCTTGAATACCTCCGTGCCGGTGTGGCCGCAGGTATCGACATCGATGCCTTTGCACCGCGTCTCTCATTCTTCTGGGCCATCGGTATGAACCACTTTATGGAGATTGCCAAGATGCGTGCCGCCCGTATGTTGTGGGCCAAGATTGTGAAGCAGTTCAATCCGAAAAATCCGAAGTCATTGGCTCTTCGTACCCACTCACAGACTTCAGGTTGGAGTCTCACTGAGCAGGATCCGTTCAACAATGTAGGACGTACCTGTATCGAAGCGATGGCCGCAGCCCTTGGTCATACTCAGTCACTCCATACCAACGCATTGGACGAAGCCATTGCATTGCCCACCGACTTCTCGGCACGTATTGCCCGTAACACTCAGATTTACATTCAGGAAGAGACCAACGTGTGCAAGAACGTTGACCCATGGGGCGGTTCTTACTACGTAGAGGCATTGACCAACGAGTTGGCTCACCGTGCATGGGAGCACATTCAGGAAATCGAAAGCCTCGGAGGTATGGCCAAGGCTATCGAAACAGGTATTCCCAAGATGCGTATCGAAGAGGCTGCAGCCCGCACTCAGGCACGTATCGACGGTGGCACACAGACTATCGTGGGTACTAACAAGTACCGTCTGGAGAAGGAAGACCCCATCGATATCCTGGAAGTTGATAACACCGCCGTGCGTCTCGAGCAGATTGAGAACCTCAAGCGTCTGAAAGAAGGTCGCAACGAGGCCGAAGTGCAGAAGGCTCTCGAAGCCATCACCCGTTGTGTGGAGACCAAGGAAGGCAACCTGTTGGAGCTGGCCGTAGAGGCCGCTCGCGTGCGTGCTACATTGGGCGAAATCTCCGATGCTTGCGAAAAGGTTGTCGGACGTTACAAAGCAATAATTAGAACTATATCAGGCGTGTATTCATCAGAAAACAAGAAGGATGCAGATTTCGTACGTGCGTGCGAACTGACCGAAGAATTTGCGAAGAAAGAGGGACGTCGTCCGCGTATCATGATTGCCAAGATGGGTCAGGACGGACACGACCGTGGTGCAAAAGTTGTAGCTACAGGTTATGCCGATTGTGGCTTTGATGTGGATATGGGACCGCTCTTCCAGACTCCTGCCGAGGCTGCTCGCGATGCCGTAGAGAACGACGTACATATCGTAGGTGTATCTTCACTTGCCGCCGGACACAAGACTCTCGTGCCGCAGATTATCGATGAGTTGAAGAAACTTGGTCGTGAAGACATCATGGTGATTGCCGGTGGCGTTATCCCCGCTCAGGATTACGACTTCCTCTATCAGGCAGGTGTAGCCGCCATCTTCGGCCCTGGTACATCCGTATCAAAAGCCGCATGCCAGATACTTGAAATGTTGCTTGAGGAGTAATAGCAACTGATTGATATAGATGGGATACCTCTGAACTTTTGTTCGGAATGTATCCCATCTTTTTTTCTTTTATGTTAAACCTTTTCTCATCTTTGACGTCTTAAACATAGTTGCAACAAATAGAAATGGTATATATAAACAATTTAAATTTAAGAATTATGAAGAAGATAGGTTTGATATTATTTGCTTTCTTGGCAATGACTTTCAGTGCTGTAGCTCAGGATAATGGGGAAAGAAGAGCACGTCGTGAGGGGCCACGCATGAATAAGGAACAGATGGTGGAGAATATGACCAAGCGTCAGGTTGAACGTCTGAAACTGACAAAAGAACAAACAGACCAGATGAAGGTCCTCAACGAAGCATTGGTGACAGAAATGATGGCTAATAATCCTGGTCGTCAGGTGCGTACAGAATCTGCTGCTACTCGTCGTCAGATGACTTCAGAACAACGTGAAGCTGCCCGCAAAGAGCGCGAAAAACGTACAACAGAAATGCAGAGCAATTATGCAAAGAAGGTAAAAGCGGTGCTTACTCCTGAGCAGTTTGCCGAATTTGAGAAGATGCAGAAAGAACGTCCGCAGGGTCGTAACCAAAATGGACGTCGTGGAGGCCAAGGTGGTCCTCGTGGCGGTCAGGGTGGTGGCCCTCGTGGTGGTCAAGGTGGCTTTGGTGGCGGTAGATAATAAATCTTTGTCCGTTGTCATGAGGATGTGCCTAAATTATGTTGACACATTATCGCATAAATTGGTTATGTGACTAATTTTTTTCAATAAACTTGAAGGGACTTGTCTATAGTTGATAAGTCCCTTTTTAATGTGATATAATTAATTAGGGAGAAAAACATTTGTCTGTGTCATAGCTTTTTTGTTCCTTTGTGCACTTGTAAAATTAAAAATATAAGAATTGACGTGAAGAAATTAGGTTACATATTTGTCCAACTTCTGGCCATTACGTTAGTGGCATGTGGAGGAGGGACAGACAAGGGGAAGGAACCCGTGAATGAACAGACGTACAAAGTCAGCGAAGAGAGCAAGGCCGGAGAATACAGCATGCAGATTTCTACGGCTCAGGGGAATGAGGTGATTGATGGAGCAGAATTTCACTATGAAATTAAGCGGACTCCCTCCAAAGACCTTTCTTTGGTGAAGGATGAACAAGGAAACAAGTTCGTGGATAATGTCATTTCGTTGAAAATATGGAAGAACGGTAAACAAATTTTGGATAAGCGTTTTACCAAAAAGGATTTCTCTGGATTGGTAGGAGCAGAGTTTTTGTCCAATTCTATTCTGGAAGGTTTGGTTTTTGACCAAGTGGTAAAGGGGCATTTGCGTTTCGCGGCTAGTGTTTGTTATCCGCAAACAGATCTTTATGTGCCGTTCTGTGTCACAGTTTCAAAAGATGGTTCTCTCCGTTTGGAAAAAGGGAGTGTCCTCGATGAGGAAATCCCTGGCGGAGCTGAGTGAATATTGCTTAGGGTATGAATTGAACTTTTTGATTCTTGTTTCTGTTTTAGAGTACGTGAATTGTTAAACTCTAAAATAGAAATGAAGATGAAAAAACTTTTAGCTATGTTATGTTGCATGCTACTGATGGTATCTGTAGCTTGTGCAAGGGATAAGGTGACACGGGATGTAAATCAGTTGCCTACAGAAGCACGCGCATTGATTAAGGACCATTTCCCTGACGCTTCGATTTCATACTTGAAGATTGATAAGAATATGTTCCGGATTGAGGGATATGATGTACGTTTGTCAGATGGGACAGAATTGGAATTCAACACCAAGGGGCAATGGACAGACATTGAACGTAAGAATGGAGCCATTCCTTCCACGATTATTCCTGATGTTATCAAAACTTATATGAAACATAATTATAGCGGGCAACGTGTCAAAGAGATAAAGCACAACCGCCGTGGGTATGAACTGAAACTTGCCAATGGGCTTGAGGTGGATTTTGACAATATGGGTAATTTCTTGAAATTGGATGACTGATAGTTGCAGATATAGTAAAAGCGAGTGGACCCACTCGCTTTTATTTTTTTATTATATTATTCTAAATCTACTACAGTAATCCCTGCGCCTCCGAATTGTACATGCTCATCGTGGAAACGGCTGATTCCGGGTACTCCCGAAAGGTAATCTCTGATGAGCGTTCTCAGTATGCCGTTTCCAGTACCGTGAAGTATGCGCACTCGGCTTATACCTAATAAGATGGCATCATCAATGAAGTAAGTGACAGCTTGCAGAGCTTCGTCACCCCGCATGCCCCGTACATCAATATCCTGTTTGAAATTCAGTTTCTTCTCATAAACCTCGTCCTGAGTCTGTTTGCTTACGAAAGTGACAGCTTTTGGGGAACTCTCTTTAGGAGCATTAGCTACTTCTAATCGGTCTATTTTTACAGTGGATTTCAGCATTCCGAATATGACCGTTGCATTCTTGCCGTTTATTTCAACGACCTGCCCTGTAGAGGATTGCCCCTTCAAACGCACATAGCAGCCTGCTGTGACCGTCGGTTTGACTGGTACAACCGTCGGTTTGGCCTGGATTTCTGCAGTTGCTTTAGACTTTTTCTCTTTCCGCCTGTTCTGTTTTTCCCGCAGGCGTTCCATTTTACGGCTGATGGCCGCTTCTCGCTCAGCCTTCTCCATCTCAACCAGATTGTCCCTGAATTCAGCTAATTCCTGGCGGATTTGTCGGGTACGTTCTTTGTCAGCTTGATTCTCCTTAATTGTGCGGATGGTGTTTTCAATCTTGGCATTTGATTCTTGCAGGAGTTGCTCCGCCTGTTCTTTGGCTGTTCGCAAGATGCTCTTTCGGTTCTTGTTCAGCTCCTCCAACTCAGATTCATAACGTTGGATAGTTTCTTCCATCTTTTTCTCCTGTTGGCGGATATTCTGGCGTTTGGTTTCCCAATACCGTTTGTCCCGTACGATGTCCTGCAGATACTTGTCACTCTGGATATATTCGCTACCTACGATTTCTGAGGCATCCGCGATGACATCTTCCGGAAGCCCGATTTTACGGGCAATCTCTACGGCAAACGAACTTCCCGGATTGCCTATCTGTAGTTGGAACAAGGCTTGCATCTGGTGCCTGTCGTAGAGCATGGCTCCGTTCACAATGCCTTCGTTATCCTCCGCAAAATGTTTCAGGTTCTGGTAGTGTGTTGTGATGACTCCGAAAGCCTTTTTCTGGTTGAAACGTTTCAGAATGGCTTCAGCCATGGCACCACCGATTTGAGGTTCAGTGCCACTGCCGAACTCGTCTATCAGTAGCAGGCTGTGCTCATCGCAATAGCGGAGCATATTTTTCATGTTGAGCAGGTGCGATGAATAGGTACTGAGGTCATTCTCGATGCTCTGTTCGTCGCCGATGTCAATGAATATATGGCTGAAAATTCCAGCCCTGCTTCGCTCGTGTACAGGGATAAGCAGTCCGCACTGAAGCATGTATTGGAGTAGCCCGACAGTCTTCAGACATACAGATTTCCCTCCGGCATTGGGGCCGCTGATGAGTAGGATCCTCTTCCTTTCGTCCAATTCGATGTCCAGTGGGACAACCTTTTTTCCATGTCTTTCCAGTGAAAGTTGCAGCAGGGGGTGGATGGCTGTAGTCCAGTCTATCAGTTCCTTTCGTCTCAAGGTGGGTTTGATAGCCTTTGTCTGTATGGCAAAGTATGCTTTGGCCCGGATGAAATCTATTTCTGCAAGAAATTCATAAGATTGCAGAATGTCGGGAATCATTGGGCGTAGTGTGTTGGAAAACTCTGTCAGTATCCGTATGACTTCCCTTCGCTCTTCACCCTCTAATTCACGTATGCGGTTATTGGCCTCTACTACCTCTGCAGGCTCGATAAATACAGTCTTTCCTGTGGCCGATTCATCGTGTACAATACCTTTTATTTTCCGTTTCAGTCCGGGAGCAACAGGTATCACCAGACGGCCGTCGCGCAGTGTCGGAGCCACATCTTTTTCCACCACACCCTCCGATTGGGCGTTTCTCAGGATACTGTTCAGGCTTCTTGATATACTGTTGGTCGTTTGGGCCAGTTCCCGTCGGATGCGTAAGAGCTCGCTTGATGCATTATCTTTAATCTTTCCGAACTTGTCCAGAATGGAGTCTATCTTACCCATCAGTTGGGGATATACCATCACATCACCTGCCAACTTTTTCAGGGTAGGGTAGGGAGAGGCGCCTTCGGCATCCGTTTCCCCCTCGTCGGTTGTCCGTTGCAGAAATCGTACAATTCCGTTGATTGTCTCTATGGAACGGCGCAGGTCGAACACCTCCTGTTCGTTCATGTACATACCTTCCACTCGTATGCGTGCCAATGATGGGCGCAGGTCGTAGAAGTATTGGTCAGGGAAGTCGTCCTCCTCTTGGATGATACGCACGAGTTCGCAACATCTGTCCAATTGTTCATGAATAGCTTCGGGGGAGTTGGTGAAGCTCATGGCCTCTACCCGTTCAATGCCCAATGTGCTCAGGCATTTCTCTTTCAGAAGTTGTCTTATTTGGTCGAATCCGATTTTCTGTTCGAAGTTCTGTGGATATATCATTCCTGTAAACGTATTGTTCTTAGCAGTGCAAAGATATATATAAATCTATAGTTTGGAGTGTGTAGATAACAAAAAAACGAAGAAAGTCACCTTCCTTCGTTTTTCTTTGTACCCAGACCCGGGGTCGAACCGGGATGGAAGTGAATCCACTGGTGTTTGAGACCAGCGCGTCTACCGATTCCGCCATCTGGGCATCATTTCCTGATTGCGGGTGCAAAGATACTGCTTTTTTTCTTCTCTGCAAACTTTTGACGAAGAAATTCGCAAGTTTTCATGAAAAAAACTTTTCCGTCAGTATATAATATAATGTACGCGCGTAGAATATATCACCGCGTCACATTGTGATTTGGGGTTATGCATAACGACTTTGTTCTGTAGCTCATTATGTGTACGCAAGATGGTTTTTACAATTTGGGATTATTTTATTTTAAAATTTATTATAATTATAAGATAAATTTGTACTTTTGCATGATTCATTTTTTTTCGATAATAAGGAATACAAAAGAATATTAACTTCAAAAATATAAACGTATGATTTTCAAAAACATGTTTCAGGCTAAGACAGCGTTGATGGCTGTAGCCATGGTTTTATTTGCTGGCAGTTTTGCCGCTTGTAGTGATGACGATGATAGCGAAGGTGGTGGTAACACATTGACAACCCCGAAGTATGAAAGTGTAAGTGCAAAATATGTTGCATCTTCAGAAAATGCAGCATATGAGTCTGTAGAGTTGACCGCTTCAGGAAATTATATCATTACGTTGAATGGTTACAGCGACTATAATAGTGAAATTCAGGCAAATGCAGGGAGACAGTCGCGTGTGACTATGCTTAAGAATAAGCTGATTGCTGCTACACGTGCATATTATGGTAACATTATTTATGGCAAATATACCATTGAGGGTGATGGAGTATATAAGTTGGAAGGATTTGGTACTGTGACCGTTGATAAGGATGGCGATGATGCAGCTTCGTTGACTATCCAGGAAAATGGTGAAGAACCTTATGTGCTTACTGCTGATATTGAATACCAATGTCCCAATAGCGACATTACAAATTCATTGTGTCGTACATGGAATGTTGAAACCATCGGCGTGAAGATTGTCTATAATGGAACAACTTATTTCAACAAGACTGTTGATGTAGAAAACTTCTCAGACCTTGTTGCGGCTTTAGAGAAATTGGAAGGTGAGGATGAAGAGGAGGATTATGAAGACGATGGGTATTATGAAGAAGAGGAAGTAGCAATGCCCAAAGAATTGGTATTCACTAAATCAGGAACCTATATGGTTCGTTACACGGATGAAACTTTAGGAGTCTCTACATGGGCGTGGGAAAACGAAAAGAAAGGCATTTTGCGCTATTCTTGGGACTATGATGATATGTATGATGAATATGTAGCTGGTACAGCTACTATTTCATTCAAGAATGGATGGCTTTATCTTGCAGAAACTGTAACTGAATCAGAAGATGGAGAGACTCTCAGTGAGACTGTCACTTACGGACTTTCTGAAATGAAATAAACAGAATGAATATTTTAAACAAGGACTATACAGGGTAAAATCTTACCACGTTGTATAGTCCTTGTGATTATATCCAACTATATGAAAAAAGTAATATTAGGAATTATCCTTTTTGTTGCCTTTGGGGCAAACATGAAGGTTCGTGGTCAAGAAATCGTTGCCGATAGTGTGAAAACAGAAACCGTAGCGGCACAACAGGGAGAGACTATAGACTCACTCCGTCAGGCTTTGAAAGCATTGGAAGAGAGGGTCGAAACGACCGAGCAGGAGAAATTATATGAAAAAAAGTGGAAGAGCAAAGCCAAATTTTTGCATATCGGGTATGTGGCGGATCAGACTCTTACCGGTGATATGGTGAAGTTGAACAGCAAATTTGGTGTCTCTTTGACAACGGGACGTACCTATTGGTTGCACAAGAAGCCTCTTTGGGGAATGATAAAGTTTGGTCTTGATTTGTCCTTTAGCGATATCAACTTTGTCATGTATAAGGATGAGTTCAACTTTGTTCCGGAAGAGGATGCCGAAGAAGAGGATGAAGAGGAGTTTCTTGCCGATCTCGGTTCCTTGCAATTGGAGTACGGTGTGCGTGTAGGACCTTCACTCACCATTAATCCGGTAGGAGAATTGAAAGTGAACGGGTATTTCCACTTCGTACCTTCGTTCTCGATGCTGAAGCTCGATGAGGAATTCTATTATAACTATGCTTCATTCTTCACAGCCGGTGGCTCTATCGGATACAAGTCTTTTTCTGTAGGTGCAGAGTGGCGTTGGGCTAAGGCCAAATATGATGGGTTCAATGCCGATTTTATGGAGATGGATTTTGATGACGAAGAATATGATGAAGATATCCCCAGTATAGGTGATATCATAGATGATATGAAGATTTCGGATAAGTTCAAGACCAAATCGTTCAGAGTGTATGTGAGCTTCCGATTCTGATTATCTTGAAGTAAGGCAGAACGAGCAAGTATCTGAACTGCCCGGAAAAAGTATCTTAAGATAAATGACCAAATATTAATAAGATAAATGGCCAAGTATCTTAAGATACTTTGGAGTTTAACCTATAATGCCTGTCTTTTCCTGATTTCAACTGAATTGCAGAAGAACCGAATGAATTAGGAAAAGACAAAGGTGTAGTGAAACAACGCTTAATACCTGTTCCAGTACTTGTTAAGAAATACTCCAGTACTTCATAGGCAGTACTCCAGTATTTCCAGTGTAGTATTGCAGTACTTCTTAGGAAGTACTGGGATTCGATTTGTATGTTAACGATTTCCGTTTGGATTGCAACATAGAAGATGCTTATTTCCCTCTGATTTCAACTGAATTCCAGAAGAACCGACTAAATCCATAGACGGCCTTTCTTGAAAGCCCCCTGAAAATCTTTACACTTTCGTCATTTCATCCTGATATTGTTTACATTTCCGTAAAGATGGATATGCTCCTATGGTGAAAAAAGGAGTAATAATTATCATAAATAAATGAATTTTAGTAATTTTGCAGCGATATAAGTATATATACCTTTGAGAATAAGAGTATCGGTAGAGAATAATAATAAAAACAAAATAATATTATGCGTACTTTTTATCAAAAGTTATTCTTGCTGTTTGTGGCAGGAATCATGTCGTTCAATATGTTTGCAACGGCCAGTGAGACTATAGCAAAGACGATATTGGTATCCAGTCCTGTATCTGTCGAGTTGGTAGATGACGAAGCCTATCCTTGGATTGTGGGGGATGGTTATATCGAAAGCAGTAACAACGGAACAGCCTACTCCAAGGCAACGTTAGAGTTTAACTTGAATTTGGAGAATCGTTCTGTTGTTTCGTTTGATTGGATGAACAATTCCAGTTCCAATCATACCTTGAGTTGCTTTATTGATGAAAAGGAATACGCTTGGGCCACCAGTTCTTCTTATCGGACAGTAAATCTTTTCTTGGAGCCGGGTGAACATTTGGTCCAGTTTGTTGATACTATAGCCAATACGACGAGTAGTCGCTATTCACGAATCAAGAATTTGCGGATTTGTGAAGTGGCTCCTTTGGAAAATGTCATACTTGCCTCCGATTCCGAGCCGTTGACTTTTATTA
The DNA here is from genome assembly GCA_045545095.1 of Phocaeicola sp. GTDB lineage: Bacteria > Bacteroidota > Bacteroidia > Bacteroidales > Bacteroidaceae > Phocaeicola_A. The sequence continues at coordinate 18,671 of JAZQAG010000056.1, forward strand.
ATGATGAAATTTATCCTTGGGCTTTTGATGGTAATGCAGTTGTTAATACCAATGATTATGTTGGATATACGTCATCAAGATTCTCTACCACTTTTACCATAAATGAGCCCCACTTGTTTTCGTTTGAACATCTTGTGGCAGGGAATTCTTACCATAAGTTGAATTTCTTAGTTAATGGAGAAACTTATACCACCATTTCATCTACAGAAACAGATTATACGAAGACCGCTTTGTTGTTAAAGGCAGGAGATTATACTGTCGAATGGCTGGATACACTTTCAACAACTACTTCCTACAAAAGTATGCTCCGCAATGTAAAATTGTCAAAGGAGTGGTTGGAGGTTGAGATGACTTCGGCCGGGACCTTGGGCGAGGAGGTACTTTATTTGGTCGATGTGTTGGGTGATGTAGAGATGCTGAAGATTAGTGGAACGTTGAATGCGGCAGATTGGACCACTATCAAGAATATGGTCAATCTGGTAGCTTTGGATCTCTCCAATGCTCGTTTTAATGCTGTCCCTGATTATGCTTTCGACGGAATGAGTCGTGTGTCAAGTGTTGTTCTTCCTGAGGGAGTAGGTTCCATTGGAAATTATGCTTTCCGTGGCACCCAGTTGTTGGATATCCATATCCCGGCCTCAGTGAAGAGTATTGGTGAAAGGGCTTTTTATGAAATCAGAATAGAGGAGGTTTCTTTTGCTGAAAATTCCTTGTTGTCATCGATTGGTAATTATGCTTTTTATCGTTGTAGTAATTTGAAAGAGTTTATCATGCCCGACGGAGTGACATCAGTGGGAAATGATGCTTTCAGAGGATGTACCTCTTTGAGAAAAATGCATCTGTCTGAATCATTGATGGCTCTTCCTTCTTCCTTATGTAATTCTTGTACATCTTTGACAGAGGTGAATTTCCCTCAGGGTTTGCAATCCATAGAAAGTAGCTGTTTTTATGGTTGTGCCATGGATACGGTTGTTCTGCCTTTGAAATTGAGCTATTTGGGTTATTATCCATTTGAATATTGTAACAACTTGAAATATGTTGAACTTCCGGCATCCGTGGATTTGAGTAACAATTATATACTATATGGCTGTAATAACATCGAAACAATAGTCTCCCGTTCGGCTACTCCTCCGTTGGTGTATAATGACCTGCTTGCTGGTGCCAAAGACTTATCTGCTATAACCTTGGTTGTTCCTTCATTTGCAGTTGTCAACTACAAGTTAGATTCCTACTGGTGTCAGTATGGTAATATCGTAGCTCAGGAGGATGCACAGGACTATTGGAAGATTGCAGGCTCTCTCTCTTTGACCAACAATCGCCGTATGGAAGGTACTCCCGATATAGATTTGTACTATGGAGGTCAGTTGACCGTTGGTGGAAGCACTCCTTTTGAGGTGGGTACATTGAATCTCTTTGTCAATGAACAAGAGCCTTGTCGTTTGCTCAGCTCTTGTGAAGCAATGAGTGCCGACAGTGTGAACACCCATTATTCAGTGTACAGGGATACCTGGTATTTCTTCACTCCGCTTCATGATGTAGAGTTGGCTGATGTCAAAGTGAGCAATTCCGCTTCGTATGTATTCCGTTATTACAATGCAGCTGCTCGTGCGGAAGTCGGTACGGGTAGTAGTTGGCAGAATGTGGAGGATACCAAACTTTATGCCGGACAGGGATACATCTTCCATTGCAATAAAGAGTGCGTGGTAACTATGCCGGGACGTGTCGAATCCCATGCCTATCTTTTCAATAATGAAACGAAGGAGATAGCTTTGTCTGCTAACGATTCAGAGAACGAGGCCAATCGTAACTGGAACTATGTCGGTAATCCCTATCCGAGCTATTATGATATTTATTATATGGATTTCCAGTCTCCCATCACTGTGTGGGAAGGTTACACCTATGCTGCATATTCAACAACGGACGATGATTATGTACTCCGTCCCATGCAGTCTTTCTTTGTACAGAAGCCGGATGATGCCCTGAGTATAGTCTTCCATTCGGACGGTCGCCAATTGGAATCTACAGTCAACCGTGTTTCTTACGAGATGGCCTATACACGCAGTGCCCAAAGCCGTTTTGTCTTTAATCTTGGAATAGGTCAGGATTCCATTTCTGACAGAACGCGTGTTGTCTTTAACGAAGCGAAGTCTTTGGATTATGAGATATCTTGTGATGCCGCCAAGTTTATGAGTATGAATGCTCGTGTGCCTCAGATTTATACGATTGATAATACCGGAACTCGTCTTTCTATCAATGAACGTCCTCAGTCTGACGGTGTGGTAAGATTAGGTGTATATGTAGCAGAGACAGGAGCATATACCATTGCCTCAACTCGTGCAGAGGGTAATCTTGTTCTTCGTGATGCTGTTACTGGAGCCCAAGTGAATTTGGCCGAATCAGATTATACCTTCCAAGTCGATGAGAAGGGACATTTGGAGAATCGCTTTACCTTGCATGTCAACGGATTGGCAACAAAGGTGGAATCAGCTTTGACCTCCAATGTATTAGTTCTACCTGGTAAGGGACAGATTCAGATTGCAAATGCTTTGGAATCAACAATCCGGCTCTATAGCATGGAAGGCCGACTTGTCCAAGCCCTTTCTGCTGTTGACGGAATGATGGACATTGTTGTTCCAGCCGGAGCATACATCGTTGTAGTCGATGGAGTTTCATTCAAGGCAATTGTGTATTAATTCCTAAAAGAGTTCTTTTATGAAACGAAAGAAATATATTCTCTTGCTGCTGATGTTGCTGGTCGGCATAGGAGTGAGGGGACAGTATAATCCGACAAACCCTATAGAGCCGGGTGTATATTATACCCTGACTCTACAGGCAACCCCGGAGGGAGCCGGTTCTTTCAATCAGAATACGGTCTCTTCATGGTCTGCCGGATCATCCGTCTATTTGACGGCCTATAATTATAGTAATTTCACCTTCCTCTATTGGGAAGAGAATGGGGAAGTGGTTTCCACGTCCGGTAGCTTCACTTATACAATGAAGAACAAGGATGTTACATTGACAGCCCATTATGAATATAGCCCCTATAATCCCGATGAACCGGAACAGCCCTATTTGCCGGACTATTCTGTCATCAATGTGTCGGTAACTCCTGAAGAAGGTGGGTATGTTAGCGTGGAGAGTGGTAACCGCTACGAAGTCGGCTCAACCGTATATTTGTATGCTTATAATTATTACAATTATGAGTTCGAAAAATGGACAGAGAATGGTGAAGTGATTTCAACCTCCTATGACTTGGAATATGTGGTGAAAGATGAGGATGCCGATTTGGTGGCCCACTTCAAGTACAATCCTTATAGTCCCGATGAACCGGCAGTCTTGCCGCTGAACCGTAAACTCATGTTGACAGCCTGTCCTGAAGAAGCCGGCTATTTCAATATAGCCAGTGGCAACAAGTATCTGGAAGGCAGTGAGGTTTATCTGGAGGCTCATTCGTTGGGTGATTACCTGTTCCGCCATTGGGAGTTGGATGGGGAAATCATTTCTACAGATTCCATATTCTTCTATACCATGCCAACCCGTTCGGTGGAGTTAATGGCTGTGTATGAATATGATCCCCAGAAGATTATCCATTTGGAAGGTGAACTGCTCCTTGACAAGGACACCTATGTCTATGATGGAAGCTATATCTTCCCAGCTTATTCATTCCAACATAATCTTGGAGAAACATTGTACGAAGGGGAGCATTATACCATAGAGTATTCCAATAACCTCTATCCTGGTACGGCTTCAGTGACCTTGACGGGTATATTGCCTTACAGCGGAACCTTTACTGCCTACTATAAGATAGAGAAGAAACCTGTCAATTTGGAGGAGTTGAATGTCACTCTTCCTGACAGTTCGGTCGTTTGGTACGACGGTCAGCCTCATGGAGTGGCAGTCGAGACTTTACCCGATATGGGGGCATGTACCATCTATTACACCGATGAACAGGGAAACTGGAGTAGCGATATGCCTACAGAAGTGGGAACTTACACTGTATCATTGATAATTGATGAAAGTTTCTATTACCAAGGATTCACAGATGATAAATTCTTCACCTTTACGATAGCTATGCCCGCTGCTGTTTCGCAAGAGGAGTGGGACATTCTGGTCAGTCTTTACGAAACGTTGAGCGGGGCATCATGGAACAATCCTTGGGACATGGAGGTTGGTATCAGCCAAGCTTTCATGTTACATGGGGTGACTATTGAAAACGGACATGTTATTTCCATAGACCTTTCCGGTAACGGCTTGTATGGCGACTTCCCTTATCAAGTGTTTGGATTGCCCTATTTGACATCTTTGAACTTGAGTGGCAATAGCCTGGTTGGTAATTTGAGTGAGGGAATGGAGAGTTACTTGGCTACTGTGGGACAGGAAGCCGTAGAGACACTTGTCAACTTGGATATATCCCAGAATCAGTTGGAAGGGAATATCGGTGCGTTTGCTTCTGCATTCCCTAATCTGACAACCTTGGCTGTTCAGGAAAACAATTTGTCAGAAGTTTCTCCGATGCTTCCGACGGATATGCAGGTGACATTGTACCCACAACAGATTCTGACATCTGAGGGTATAACCATACATTGGAATGATATCTGTGAAGAGCTGCTGCTTGAGCAACTGCCCAGTATGGCAACGTATGATCATGCCAACCAATGTTATAAAGTGCCATCGGTGCTCCATTGTCAGGATGTGGCAACTATGGGCTCCCAATGGTCGGCAGAACTCACGTTGGTGGATGGCAAACCCTGTTGGTCACGTGCAGGTGGTGTCGTAACAGAACCCTATGTGTTGTCCAATGGAGCACCGATGCTGTGTCAGGATGCCGAGACAGGCAACAGTTTTGAACTGTCGTTCTCCTACGAGGCGGGCGATGCCAACTTCTCTGGTAACGTGGATGTGTTGGATTTGCAGCGTATCATCAATTACGCTTTTAATCCTTATACATACGAAACTCCTTTCAACTATACAATGGCCAACCTGTATCAGGACGAGATAATCAATGTACAGGATGTGGTGTTGATGGTATCTTTGTTGTTGAATCAGGAGGTCTCTCAAACAGTGCCTTTATCATTGACAGTCAGAGAAGAAAAATCAGAGACACCAATGGCTGCATTGGCTTGGTCAGGCAATCAATTGATAATTTCCACAGAGACAGCTGTCTCTTCATTTGAGGTTTTGATGGCAGGAAATATGAGCGAAGCGCTGGTATGGCAACTGCCCCAAGGCTTTACGGTACAGACCAAGGAACAGAATGGTTTCACCCGGGTGGTTGTCTATTCCCTTTCAGGAAGCCAACTCCCTATAGGGGAATCTGTCATAGCCACGGCTACAGGATATGCAGGCCGTTTATTGGATGCAGTCTTGTCTGATGCTACAGCCCGTGAAATTCCTGTTGCTTTGAATGGAAAAGTCACTACCGTTGGAACTCTTACCATTGGTGCAGTCAGATGTATCTGTAAGGATGGTCACGTACAATTGGTGACAGAACGACCGTTGCATCAAGTACAATGGAGTCTGTCAGGTATCGATGGACGTACGGTGGCTTCAGACCGATTAGACAGAATTGAATCTGGAAATGTCGTCTTACTTCAGTCCGGTGCCTTGGCACAGGGTACATACCTTTTCCGTCTTCAGACAGCAGAAGGCGCCCATGTCGTTGAGAAATTAGTTATAAAATAAGCATAAATGAAACTGAACAGAATGAAAGCAAGATATATATTAGGTTGGATATGCCTGTTCCTGTTGGGGACGGTCAATGTGTTGGCCCAAACAGAAAACAGACTCTATATTCCGGATGTCAGTGGTATGAAGGGTAGTACTGTTGCTTTACCCATTTGCATGGATAATGTAGCTGAGGTGACCGCTCTTCAGTTCACCTTGGAGATGCCCGAAGGTGTCACTTTGGATGCTTCGTCGTTGGCTTTGACTGAAGCAAGGACGGTTGATCATTTGGTGACAGTGCGTAATCCCCAAGCGGAAAATGTATATACCTTTATGGCCTATTCACCGACGAATCAGAATATCAAGGGAAATTCGGGCGAGGTGATGACTATCAAATTGCATATCCCGGAGACATTCCAGGAGGAGAGTGTCCATCAGATGGAGTTGTCTGATGTAGTATTGAGCCGGACAGATGGAACCAATGTGATGACAAGCTTCCAATCGGGAAACTTGAAAGTGTTGGGCACTCCGGATTTGCAGGTCGAGGGTATTGCTGCTGACAAGCAGCAGGTTAATCCGGGAGAGAAATTGGTAGTTTCGTGGACAGTGAACAATATCGGCAGTATGCCTACCAATGCAGGATGGAGCGAACGTATCACATTGGTATCTGCTGATGGCAGTTACTCAACATTGTTGGGTAATGTAAACTATAGCAATGTCTTGGGAGCAGGGGCTGTTCTCAGTCGTCAGGTGGAGGTTGCTCTGCCCGAACTCTTAGGTATTGGTGATGAGGCAAAGATACAGGTAGAAGTAAAACCTTATAGTGATACGGGAGAACCAGGTAGCTTGTTGGGCAATAATACAGCACTGTCTGATGCTTCATTGACTGTCGGTAAAGTGCTCTATTTGGAAATTCCACAGGTTTCTGTACAGGAAAATACCTCTTCATTGGTACGCTGTAAATTGTCCCGTAGTGGCAGTTGGCAGAATGTAGAAACCTTCACCATGAATAAGAATGACGAAAGTCGTGTGGAACTGCCTGAAACCGTTTCTATCTCTGCTGGACAATCGGGTACCTACTTTTACTTGAGTATGATTGATAATGAGGTGTTGGACAATGATTCCATCGTGACACTGGCCATCTCAGGAAATGGATATGAAGAGGTGTCCGGTAAACTGGTTATTGAAGACAATGAGTTTCCAACTCTGACAGTTAAGGCCTCTCAAGCAGAGATTAATGAGGGAGAGACTTTCCAATTGGTGGTGACGAGTGAACGGGCAGTCTCTGTTCCTACTATCGTATATTTGACTTGCGACCATCCTAAACGATTCACCTATCCTGCCCAAGTGACAATGCCAGCAGGAGAAAAGCAAGTGACAATTGATGTAGTGGCTACCGAAGATGAACAGCCGGATGTGACTGTCAGCGCTGCGTTCACTGTATCGGCTGCTAAGCATAACAGTGCGGAAGAGCTGGTGTTGCTTTATGACAATGACCTTCCTGAAATAGATTTGGTATTGACTCCATCAACCATCAGTGAGTCTGCCGGTCCTACTGCAGTTATGGCCACATTGCGTCGATTGAGTCATACAGACAATAAGATAACGGTCAGACTGTCCGATGATTCGAATAATCGTATTTATTATTCAACCAAAAGTATCACATTAGAGGCAGGTATGACAGAGGCCGAATTTACCATGGGAGTTGTAGATAATTCCTTGGTAGATGGAGAACATACCTATCAAGTGACTGCTGCTGTTTATATATCTTCGTGCAGTTGTTCACCATCCGGCACAGAGATGGGAGTGGTGTCACGTTCTTTGACTGTATTGGATGATGACGGGCCGGCCTTGAAGATTGAGACCTCCAAATCAATGATGTTGGAAGGTGCTGAGGAGGCTACCGTTTTGACTATTACCCGAAATACTGATACATCAGAACCATTGACAGTAGCCATAACCAGTGACTATGATGAAGGACTGAGTTATGAACGCACAGTAACAATTCCGGCAGGTGCGACATCTGTAAAAGTTCCGGTGGCAGTGAAAGCTAACGAAACTTCGTCTGATGATCGTACGGTTGTCTTCTCTGTGGTGGCAACGGGTTATACAAAGGGTACATGTTGGGTGATGGTGACTGATCAGACGTTGCCGGATATGACTGTTAAATCAGTGAATGTTGCCCCAACAGAGATATTGGCTGGTGATAAGTATAGCATAGATATTACTTTTGCCAATATCGGTATAAAAGAAATTCCTGCTCGGAGTACCTATTCTGTTTCTGTAAATGGTGAAATTCTAACATTGACCATTGCGGAACCAATACTTTCAATGGAAGAAAAAGTGGTGAGCCTGAATTTTATTGCTCCTTCTGTTCCTGGAAAATATAACATAGGTATTGAGTGTAATAAAGGGCGTGACTTTGATGAAATATTAGAGTTCAATAATACATTTACTATACCATTTGTAGTCAATCCTGCATATACATATACCGTAGAAACTGATCGTACAAACTATCAAATGGGCGATGTGGTCAAAATTAGCGGTAAGGTGACAGCATTGAAAGGTGGTAATAGTGGTATTGAAGTCGAACCCTATATTGTTTGTTATGGTTCTCGTCAAGCTTTATTGGCGACTACGGATATAAACGGAAATTTCGAGGCAGAATATACGTTACCGTCTGGTATGGGTGGTGATTTTACTATAGGTGCTTGTGCTCCAGGAGAAGGAATGAAGGATGGAACTGCAACTATTCATGTTTATGGGATGGCTCGAACAACAGCTTCTTATATCAAGAGTTATTTGACAGTTGGTACACCTTACGTCGTAAATGTTCCTATCAAGAATCTTAGTAGTTTGCCTCTACATAATATCAAGGCTACTGTAACAGATAATGGTGGACATTATCAAGTGACAGCAAAAGATATAACATTGCTTGAAGGTAATAGTGAAACTTTAGTAGAATTGACATTACTTTCAGAAGAACCATCGACCAGTAATACTTGGGAGCGTGTTGGAATAAACTTGAGTAGTGAAGAAGGTGCAACAATGAATTTTGTTCTCTATAATTTTGCCAATACCCAACAGGCAAAACTTGTTGTGGATAAGGAAATTATCAGAACTAATATTACGAATAAAAAACCGACAAACATTCCTGTTGTACTTACAAATACAGGATTGGGGGAAACAGGGCGTATTACTGTAACTGTGCCTGAGAATCAGAATTTCTTTTCTCTAACAACTCCAACAGAGATTCCTTCTTTATCTACAGGAGACAGTGTTGTTGTAGGATTATGCTTCAATCCGGAAGGGCTTGATGTAAATGTCGTTCAAAAAGGAAATATAGCCATTAATTGTGAAAATGCTGATGGTCAAATTGTTTCATATAGTCTGAAAGTTGTAGGCGAGGAGCATGGAAACTTGCTCGTACGTGTTCAAGATGAAAGTACTATATATGGAACTGCAGATGGTCAATATCCTTATGTTGAAGGTGCTTATGTTGTGCTGAAAGATTATAATACAGGTAAAACTCTTTATACGGATACGACAACCGTAGAAGGGGCTGTACTTTTTGAACAAATTCCAGAAGGATATTATACATTGTATGTTTCGGCATCCAAGCATAGTTCGTATATGCAACATGTCTTGGTTAGTCCGGGGGAGACAACGGAACATTTGGCAACAATTTCATATCAGGCAATCAGCATCAGATGGAATGTTGAAGAGACGACTGTGGAAGATAAGTATGAAATTGTTTCTGAGTTTGTTTATGAAACCCAAGTGCCGGTACCTGTTGTAGAACTAATAACACCAGATACATTAGATTTGTATGATGTGGAACTTGGAGGACAATTATTGTATCATGTTACAGTTGTAAACCGTGGTCTTATTACAGCTAATAATGTTTGTGTTGAATTGCCTGTACGGGAAGGCTTCTTATTTACTCCACTTGATGAATACGCAGGCTTTGATTTGGCTCCACAGGAAGGACGTTCAATCCCTGTCTTGGTTACATTAGATACCCAATCTGTCAGTGTGATAAGTACATTTGCTAGTACTAAAGCTTCTAAAGGAAAATGTCATAGTGAAACCTTTGCTAATTGGCAATGGGTCTGTAAAGGCGATAGAACTGCGTGGATAGGAAGAATTGTTAAATTCTTGATGCGTACTTGCGATCCGGATGAACCGGAAAATAGTCCGAAAGATCCGACTCCTGGAAATGAAGAACCTACGAGACCTGAATATCCGGATGGGCCAGAAGCTAGAGAACCACAAATCGGATATATAAAACGCCCTAGATCTCATGTGGATTTAATGGCGATTAATGAAGTACTTAGTACGGTATTTTGTTCTATGGGTTGTCTTATTCCTGATTTGCCAGAACTTCCTCCTCCTTTTAATGAAATATTAAAAGAGTTAATGGAGTATTATAATATTCCAGAGCCAAATAGCAGGTTAAAGTGTATAAAGCAGGAATTGGAAAATCACGGAAATCGTTTTTCTAGATCATCAACTTTTGGTAGGTCACAGGAATTGCGTGATTATTATCTTGATCGTTTGCAATTGTTGATTGAGTATGAATCAGTTATTGATTCGTATTATAAAGAACTGACTGATGCGCCTAAAATGTTGGATGATGAGGAAACCGTTAATTTGTTGATATCTAATTTGGATATCATACTTAATGGTATAACTCAAATGCATAATGATGGAACGCTTTATTCAACTGATATTCATTCCATTTATGCTACATATATTCAAAATATGCCTCAGCAAATGCCGGATTGGTATGACTTTAACTTGATGTCCTTCATTGAACGCCAAATTAATACGTTCCGCATATATGATAAAATGGATGTCTTAGATACAAATTATTGTGACACCAACTTGTTGGAAAAGTATCGGAGTGAGATAAATAGATATGAGCAGAATATTAAAGAATTGGGTTATGTCGATTGCTTGGATATGATTCAAATCATGAATGAAGATGCAGAAGTTATAAATGGAAATTCTGAAAATGTATGTGCTTCAGTAAAGTTACAATTCAAGCAAGAAATGGTATTTACCCGTCAAGCATTCCGTGGAACTTTGGTTATTGAAAATAGTACGAGTGAAAAGCTGACAGATATTTCTCCGTTTATCAATGCAACAAATGAAGATGGCATATTGGCAACTGGTCATGAAATGCAGATTAATTTGGAATCTGTAGAAGGGCTTGTCGAAACATCTGATGGGGTGTATTCTCTTGATGGAAATCAAACAGGAACATTTACATTCCTTTTTATACCAACAAAATTTGCAGCTCCCAACAATGATGTGACGTATAAGTTTGGAGGTTCGTTGACATTCAATGATGGTAATGGTTTGAAACAACATACACTCTATCCTGTTGCTTTACTTGTGAAACCTACACCAGAATTGGACTTGACCTATTTCATGCAACGGGATATCTTTGGAGATGATCCATTGACAGAGATTGTAGAACCTATGTCTCCTGCAGAGTTCACTTTGTTGATTACTAACAAAGGTTATGGAGATGCAACGGATGTACGTATGACAACTCATCAACCGGAGATTATAGACAATGAAAAGGGCCTGTTAATAGACTTTGAATTGTTGAGTTCGCAGCTGAATGGTGGGGAACATATTTTGGCACTGGATAGTAGTGTCGTGACTGAATTCGGAACAATCCCGGCTCAGAGTACAGCCTATGCCCAATGGTGGTTGCAATCAACTTTGTTGGGCCACTTTACGGAGTACGATATAGAAGCCACTCATGTAAGCAGTTATGGCAATGAGGACCTTTCGTTGTTGGATGAGGTGACTATTCATGAACTTATCCACAGTTTGAAGGTGCCGGGAGTAGATGGAAAAACTTTGGCAGGATTCTTGGTGAATGATATTGCGGACGCTGAGGATAGGCCAGATATGCTTTATTTGTCAGATGCTACGATAGAGAGTGTCAATGTGACTACCGTGGCGAATATCACAATGAAGAGTGATACGGAATATCTGTTGGAGGTAACTCCTACAGTTGCAGGTTGGAACTATGGTTCAATTATTGACCCGACTAATGGAAAACAAAATCTGATTGGCATTATCCGTCAAAGTGATGGTCAGGAAATTAATGTACGTAATTTCTGGCAGACGGACCGTACGTTGCGAGACGGACGTGACCCGTTGTATGAGAACAGACTGCATTTCGCTGACAAGATGGGAACTGCAGTGGAACAATATCTGTTGACCTTTGCGCCCAAACCGGAGTTGGAACTGGCCGTAGAGGCTTTCACCGGTGTGCCAAGTGAGAGTACTGTATTATATAAGGTATTAGAAACTGTCACCGTCCGTTTCAATAAACCTATCGATGCCAGCACCTTTACAACGGAAGATTTGACTTTGAACTGCCAAGGAAAGGCAATGGATGTATCGAAGGTGGTAATTACAGCATTGGATGAACAGGAATTTGAATTGAATGTCTCTGAACTGACCAAAGGTAGTAACGGCTACTATGTCCTGACCGTCCAAACGGCAGGGATTGAAGACAATGAAGGATTCAAAGGTGCTACAGGCAAACAGGCAACATGGATTCAGTTTGCCGATGGTAAGGTGACTCTGAAGGTGAATGCTTCTCCTATAGATGGCGGTACAGTAACTCCGAAGACCGGTTTGCAGGATTATGGCACAACAGTTGCTTTGGAGGCTTCGCCTGCCGAAGGCTTTGATTTCCTCAACTGGACACGTGGCGGTGAGGTATTGGCAACAACACCGGCCTATGAACTCCGAATGGAAGGAGATGCAGAAGTCGTGGCCATGTTTACCCGTAAGCATTATGATGTGACGATAATCTGTGATGAAACATGGGGTACTGTGACAGGTGGCGGTACGGGTATCTATGATTACGGAACAGTATTGACATTGACAGCAGAGCCACAGGTGGGTTATACCTTCGTCGGGTGGAATGTGAATGGAGAAATGGTGGACGCTCTTCGTACATGGAGCGATACCGTCCGTCAGGCAATGACCATTGAACCGCTCTTTGCAAAGATTGAGAATGTGACTGTTGATTACGAATTCCAGAAAGGATGGAACTGGTTCTCGGTAAATGTGGCCGACAAGAATCTGAATAATCCTTCAGTCTTCCTTGCTCCTATGGGAAGTGTAGCCAACAGATTGTTGGGACAGAATGGTGAACTGACCAACGATCCAGTGTTGGGATGGACAGGTACCTTGGAGACCATATATCCCAATCAGGGATACAAGTTGCAGGTGGCAGAGGATATATCATTCCAACTGACCGGTGAACCTTTAGGAGTGGATGGTAATACCATCACTTTGCAGGATGGATGGAACTGGATCAGTTACAGACCCCAAGATGAAATGGCTGTCGATGAGGCTTTGAAGAACTTGGTAGCCACAACGCACGATGTGATAAAAGGTAAAGCCGGTTTTGCCATGTACAATGGTGCCGCCTGGATTGGAAGTCTGGAAAAGATGATGCCAGGAGCCGGTTATATGGTTCAGTCACAAGGGGTGAAATCATTCAACTACCCGGCAACAGGCCCTGTATCCCAGAATTATTTGCGGATGGCCTTGCTGGCTGACGATGAGGCGACAGATATCCCTTCATCATTTGAGTTCGATCTCCATAAATACGAAAGTAATATGGCTGTTGTGGCCAGACTGTATGAGGCAGGATCCTTGGTGGAGAATCCTTCATCTTACCTGATTGCCGCCTTTGTCGATGGAGAATGTCGTGGTGTCTCAGTCGAAAAGGATGGATATATGTTCCTCACCATTCACGGTGATGTGGAAAATGAACGGGTGTTATTCATGGCATACAACAGGCAGACTGGTATGTATAATGAGATTAAAGAGACTGTACTTTTCAATAAAGGTGTCGTAGGTACTTTTGAGAATCCACAAAATCTTATGATATATACGACTGGCATAGAAGCTATAGAAGGAAATGTATGTATGGTATGTACGGACAAGCAGGTGCGGCTGTATGGTAATCTGTCTATGGTGACACATCTGACCATTACAGACATGAGTGGTGTCCAACAGCAGGTATATGGCAGTATCCCAGACAATGGGGTAATAGATGCTTCGGGATTGGCTGCTGGCATGTATGTGGTATCTGCCTATACGACTAATGGCATAATCCAACAGAAATTCGTACGACGATAACAGACATTCATGAAATGAAAGAATAAGGGGAGTGTAGCATGGCATACACTCCCCTTATTTGTTGTAAAAAATGGTTGGGAAACTCCCCTTTTTCACGCAGCAGGCTGCATTGGCTTACGGAGCAGACTGCGTTGGCAATTGCAGCCTGCTACATAACCCGATGTAGCAGGCTGCATAATTAAGCTATTATTGATGCTGTTCGCGCAACAGGTCGTTCACTGTTTTGACGGGGTTGAATGTGCCAAGACTGACCTCTACGAAGACGGTGCTCCAGTCGCTCATGGCCCCATTCCACAAGCCGGGAAGTTCGAGGGCTTTCAACTCGCGGCCGCTCTTACTCTTATAGCTGATGAAACCGGTTGCCTTGTCCACATACTTGGTAAGGTCGAACTTCTCTCCCTTATAGTTCTTGATGGCGCAGACAAGATCCACCGGATTGAAATGGGTACCCTGCTCGAACATGGCTTTCTTGGCCGGGTCGTTCATGTCTATCTGTGAACTTTCGAGGATTTGCAATGAAACGGTGCCATCCTGATTGTATGCAAGGAACGGGCCACCACCGGGTTCGCCTACATTCTTCACCATACCGCATACACGCATAGGACGATTCAACTTCTTTATCAGATAGAGCACCAATTCGGCATCTTCCAACTCTTTGATATCGGACTTGCGGCAATAGAGATGCTGTTGGACAAAGCGGATAATTTCTTCAATCTGCTCCTGGGTGTATTGACCGCTGTTCAGCAAACGGATGTATTCGAATGCTTGCTTCTGGAGGCTGACAAGTACACCGGCCAACAGGTTCTTATAGGTGACAGTCTCCTCTTTCAGTCTGTCGGGGACTACATTGTCGATATTCTTGATGAAGACGATGTCTGCATCAAGGTCGTTCAGGTTCTCTATCAGGGCACCGTGTCCGCCCGGGCGGAAGAGTAATGAACCATCGCTGTTGCGGAAGGGCTTGTTCTCCATGTCGGCAGCCACCGTATCAGTTGACGGCTTCTGCTCTGAGAATCCGATGTTATAAGTGATGCCATACTTTTGGGCATAGAGGGAGGCCTTCTCTGCTACCAGAGCCTCGAAGAGTGCACGATGTTCGGGAGATACTGTGAAGTGTACATTTACCTGTCCGTCCTTACCTGATGCATAGAGGGCACCTTCCACCAGGTGTTCTTCCAATGGAGTGCGTGAACCATCAGCATAGCTATGGAACTTCAAGAGACCTTTAGGCAGTTGGCCGTAGTTCAGTCCGGCACCTTCGAGCAGAGCTGCGACAATAGCTTTGTAGGCTCCTCCGGCCAATAGGGTAGGGATATCCTTTCCATGAATCTTCTCGCATGCTTTATTCAAATCTTCATAGAAAGCAAAACTTGTCAGGCTGTCGAAGAACTTCTTTTCAAAATCGGTGACGGGTGTTTCGTGGTCACCTCCCAAGAACTCGAACAGGTTCTTGAACATACGGCTGGCTGCACCGGATGCCGGGACAAACTTCACAATGGTTCCATCTCCTTTCTTGTATTCTTCCCAAGCCTTCAGATAGGGCTCTTTCTCGGGAGCAATAATACCTTTGCCGATAGAGGCGGCAGCCTCCAGTTCAAGGTAGGGAAATCCTCTCTCAAAGCTGGCCAGTTGGTCAGCTATCTGTGCCTCAGAAATTCCTTTCTTGGCCAGCTGTTCTTTGTCTTGTGGGGTCAACATAATTTTTTGGTTTATGATTTATGGTTTATGATTTATGATTTATTGCTCGTCACTCGTAGTCCGTAGCAGGTCACTTGTAGCTCCTTACTGTTCACAAGTCACTAAAATGCGTTCAAAAATACAAAAACTTACTATTCCATGATAATAAATGAGAGAAAAAATGTAATTTTGACCTCAAAATTTGGAAGGATATGGAAGCAACCACTTTTTTTACTCCATCGGAAAGAGATTTGCTCTTCTCACTTTACAGGAAACTCCTGTGCCTTTCTGGCGATACCTTGCAGCCAACAGACTGTAGAAGGTTGAAGGGCCACATCATACATGCTGTAGCCAATAAGGCATTGGTACGCGACAACTTTGGATTGAATCCCATCATAAAGGATATGCAGACGGCGGTCATTGTGGCCGACGAGATAGGTATGCGTCGTGCATCCATCCTCGGTATCATGTTGCATGGATGTGTGCAGACCGGTATATTGACGGTAGAAGAGATTGATGCCCAATTTGGAGAAGATGTGGCTGGAATCATCCGTGGATTGGTGCGTATAAACAGACTGTATGAGAAGAGTCCTGCCATTGAGAGTGAGAACTTCCGTAATCTGCTACTCTCCTTTGCCGAAGATATGCGGGTGGTACTCATTATGATTGCCGACCGTGTCAACCTGATGCGCCAGATACGTGATGTCGAAGACCTGGAGGGCAGACGACGGGTGGCAGATGAGGCTGCTTACCTCTATGCTCCGTTGGCTCACAAGTTGGGATTATATAAACTGAAATCGGAATTGGAGGACCTGTCCCTCAAATATACCGAGCAGGAGATGTACTACCATATCAAGGAGAAACTCAATGCCACCAAGGAGGCCCGTGACCGTTATATCGCAGCATTCATAGGCCCTATCGAACAGAAACTGAACGAAGCCGGACTGCATTTTCATATCAAGGGACGTACCAAGAGTATACACTCCATCTACCAGAAGATGAAGAAACAAAAGACCAACTTCGAGGGAATCTATGATCTTTTTGCCATCCGTGTTATTCTTGACTCGCTTCCTGAACGGGAAAAGATGGAGTGTTGGCAGGTTTATAGTATTGTTACCGATATGTACCAGCCTAACCCCAAACGTTTGCGTGACTGGCTCAGTGTTCCTAAAAGCAATGGATACGAAAGTCTTCACATCACGGTACTTGGTCCTGAAAATACATGGGTAGAGGTCCAGATACGTACCGAACGTATGGATGCTGTGGCCGAACGTGGATTGGCTGCCCATTGGCGCTACAAAGGGGTAAAGGGAGAGAGTGGCTTGGATGAATGGCTGACCTCTATCCGGGAAGCATTGGAGAACTCTGATGGGGATGATTTGAAAATGATGGATCATTTCAAAATGGACCTTTACGAGGATGAGGTCTATGTCTTTACTCCCAAAGGAGATCTCTTCAAATTGGCCAAAGGGGCAACGGTGCTCGATTTTGCTTTCCATATCCATACCAATGTGGGCAGTAAATGTGTGGGTGGACGTATCAATGGCAAGAATGTGACTATCCGTCAGCGGCTCAACTCTGGTGATACGGTGGAAATCCTTACTTCAGGAAATCAGACACCCAAGGCCGGTTGGTTGGATATAGCCACAACTTCTCGTGCAAAGACCAAAATACGTCAGGCGCTTAAGGAAATCAGCAGCCGGCAGGCTGCCTTTGGAAAGGAAACCTTTGAACGGAAACTGAAGAACCGGAAACTTGACTACGATGAACCCGTCACCATGCATCTCATCAAGAAGATGGGATTCAAAGAGGTGAACCCATTCTTTCAGGCCATTGCTGATGAGCAACTGGATATCAATGATGTCATAGATCGGTACGAGGCACAATTGCGTTACGAGACTGACCCTCTGCAACGGGCTGCAGAGGAGGGGCCTGTGCGTAGTGCCGGAAACTTCAATTTGCGTCCTGATGAGGAGTTGCAGAACCGTACCAATGTGAACAGTGATGTGTTGGTCATTGACCGTGGACTGAAGGGGATAGATTTTACACTGGCCAAATGTTGTAATCCTATCTATGGCGATGATGTGTTTGGCTTTGTCACTACGGGTGGCGGCATCAAGATACATCGTACGGACTGTCCGAATGCTCCCCAATTGCGTGAACGTTTCGGTTACCGTATAGTCCGTGCACGATGGGCAGGCAAGAATGCTGGCTCACAATATGAAATCCGCTTGCGTGTGGTGGGACACGATGATATCGGTATAGTCAACAATATCACTTCCATCATCTCGAAGGAACAGCATCTTATGTTGCGCGGCATCTCCATTGATTCTTATGATGGTTTATTCTCTGGCACCCTTACGGTGATGGTGGATGATACAGCCAAGTTGGAATTGCTCATCAAGAAACTACGCACAGTCAAAGGTGTGAAGCAGGTGAGCCGTTGTTGAATGCTTGAGAGGATGAAAGTGGCTTCAAATCGTTAATTATAACGAAAAAGGGAGGGTGTCGGGATATTTTTTTTGTCTCCTTATTCAAAGATGGGTATCTTTGTCGCAAAATTTTGTAGAACCACCTGAGGGTGAATGAATAAAGAATAGTAGAATATATGAAAAAACTTTTGATAGCAGCATGTTTGGCATTGGGCTGTATGAGTGGACAGGCACAGGAGGTATTCAACCGCCTTTATGAATCAGCCTCGGCTGTAGTAAATGATCCGGAGGCTACGGAAAGCAAGACCAAACTCAACCATTTCTATATGACGGCATTGAATTATGTGAAGGATACTGCCTCAGAACGTATGGAGACCGTTACGACAACTTTTCTTGATACTCAGGCTTATTATTTGTCGGAGTTCGTAGGCTCTTTTTTCAAGAATCTGAGCCTGTCTCATCAAGTGTCGGCAGAATGTCAGCATGGGGTGGTTATGGCTTATATCAATGCATCGCTTGACAATCCCCTGTTCGGCGATAAGGATACGGAGAAGGTGCATGCTTTTGTCAATGAAAAGGGATGTCTCACTCCTTTCAGCTTGGATACCGATTGGGAAAAAGCCTATAAGACGGCGATAGAAAAATCCAATGAATTATTGGAAAAAAAGAAATAAAGGTCCAATAATAATTACGACTATAATAAAGTATATCAAAAAAATAGGCGTGGATTACACGGATAAATGAAATCCGCGTAATCTGCGCCTAAAAAAATAGATGGTGGATTTAGGTACACACTCTCTATATTATAGCTTAAAGCGTAGAGAGGCTGTGTGATGATTTATTTGCTTCTTTCTTCGAGTCTTTTTGCCTCTTCTTCAGCCTTTTCGATAGCTTTCTGCAAATCCAAGTCCTTGGGAGTCATTTCACCTTTTATAAATATACGTACAATCTCGTTGTCAGCATTGCTGTGTATGGTGACAGTCTTACGGAACTTGCCGGGGAAACGGCCTTCTCCATTGTAAGTAACAGTCACTTCTCCCTTTTCACCTGGCTTGACAGGTTCCTTGGTATATGCAGGGGCTGTGCATCCGCAGGAGGCAATGGCCTGATGAATAACCAAAGGGGCATCTCCTGTATTCTTGAATATGAATTTACAGGTTACTACAGGGTCGTTCTCTGAGAATGTACCAAAATCATGAGTCGTTTTCTCAAAAGTCAATTCAGCTTTTCCCTGAGCCAATGTCATCAGGCACCCGATGAACAGCAAATATGCGATACTGCAAAGTTTCTTCATGTCAATCAATTGTTTTAATCCGACATCCGTCTCCTTGATTCCGAACGTCTGGGTTTGTAATTAATACATATTTCGGAGACAAAGGTAGCCTTTTTTCTTGGCTTATAGCTAAGGATGACTGAAAAATAACTTATTTTATAAACATTTTTACTTATAAAATGATTGGAGTTCCTATAGTTTTTGTATTTTTGCATCACAATATTGATTTCGAATGCGGCAGTAGCTCAGTTGGTAGAGCATCAGCTTCCCAAGCTGAGGGTCGCGGGTTCGAGCCCCGTTTGCCGCTCTTCTTTATTTTTCTTCCTCCCATTTCCTTTTTTGTTAGAACTTTGTTGGTGATATTGCATTAATCATCAAATGATGGTGTATGTATTCCATTATTTGTAGAGAAATACATACACTGATTGAAAATGACTACATGGTGGGATGGGAGAGGACTGGTGAGAATGGCTTGAGCAAATCCGGTAGAACAGGTCAGACAGTCAGTTCGTGTTTGGATTTCAACTTGCTGAACAGAATATGGGCATCCTGAAGAAAATCCTGTAACTCTTGCTCATGTTTCTCTTCTTCTGCCATAATCCGTTTGGCCAAATCACAGGTGGTGAAGTCTATGCCATGTGTGTATTCTGCAATCTCATGGTAACGGAGTATGGCACAACGTTCTGCTTTTACATTCTGGTTGAGCAATAAGATGGAATCAGGATTTAGTGGGGCTTCATATTTGCAACGTGCCAATGCGGTCCATTGGGTTGGATCAAGTACTGGAACCCCTTCCAACTGTATGATGCGTTCGGCAAGCCATCGGGCATGTTGAGCTTCTTCGCGGGCATGTTCTTCAAACTCTTTCTGTATAGGGCTTCTCATGATACCCTCAATGACTTGTGCGCCAATCCAATACTGATAATGAGCTAACCATTCTTCTGATAATGCAGCATTCAAATGACTCAACAGACTTGAGACACTCAAGTCATTCTTGATTATAGCAATACTTTCTTTAGCCATATTGTTACTTCTTTAGGATTAAAACTATGTTTCAAGAACATGAATGGCAGACCGTTTGTTTGCCTGAATGTGAAGAAGTTTTTATGAAAAAATATAATAACAGTAAAAAAGTTCAATTAAAATCTTGCAGATACGAAAAAACTAAGTATCTTTGCAGCGCAAAACAAATATGGGGCATTAGCTCACTTGGCTAGAGCGTTTGACTGGCAGTCAAAAGGTAACGAGTTCGATTCTCGTATGCTCCACATAAATTGAAGGAAGAGAAGCAGGGAGTCACCGCTTCTCTTTTTTTGTAATGATAACCATATAAATAACGTGTCAGACTATGTTGATTTATAATACGACTTACCATATTGAAAATGACGAAGCAAGAAACTTCGTTATATGGTTGCATGAGGTATATATTCCCAGAACTGAAGAAAATGGCTTGTTGAAGAACCCTCGTTTGACCCGTATCCTTAGCCACAAAGAGGAGGAGTCGGAATGCTTCTCGTTGCAATGGGAAGTGGAGGACTCACAACTGTTGCATAAATGGCATACCCAAGTGGGAATGTCCCTCAACGAGGAGATGTTGAAGGTCTTCAAGAATAAAGTGATAGCTTTCCCAACCTTGATGGAGGTAATCGAATGATACAGCCGGTCAAAGAAAAAATCATCTTGGGTATAGACCCGGGCACCAATGTCATGGGATATGGTGTATTGAAGGTGGTCGGTACGCAAGTGGAGATGGTGGCTCTCGGAGTCATTGATTTGCGTAAGATGAGTGACCCATACCTGAAATTGGGACATATCTTTGAACGTGTTACAGGAATTATAGAATCTTACTTGCCGGATGAATTGGCCATTGAAGCTCCTTTCTTTGGTAAGAATGTACAGTCCATGTTGAAACTCGGACGCGCTCAAGGGGTGGCTATGGCTGCAGCTATCAGTCGGGATGTGCCTATTACTGAATATGCTCCTTTGAAAATAAAGATGGCAATTACGGGTAATGGGCAGGCGAGCAAGGAGCAAGTAGCCGGAATGCTCCAACGTCTCTTGAAACTGAAGGAACAGGATATGACACCGTTCTTTGATGCAACAGATGCGTTGGGAGTTGCCTATTGTCATTATCTCCAAATGGGACGTCCTAATGTGACTAAAGGATATCATGGATGGAAAGATTTTCTGCAAAAGAATCCGGATAGGAAAAAAGATAAATTATGAGCATCATACGTATAGCAGGGGGAGTAGCCCGTCATCCTTTACATCGTTTCATAACTCCTTTGGATTTTACGTTGGAGCCGGGAGAGCATATGGCCATAATCGGCCCTAACGGAGGGGGAAAGAGTGAACTCGTGAATACTATCATTGGCAAATATCCATTATTGACCAATGAGGTGGAATATGACTTCCGTCCAAGAACCTCAACGATGGCCTTCGAAAATATCCGTTACATCGCTTTCCGGGATACATATGGAGATACTGCCGAAGGGTCATATTATTATCAGCAACGATGGAACAGTCAGGATGCAGATATTTATCCTACAGTGGCAGAACTGATGCCTGCCGATGGAGATGAGGAAATGCGTCAGAAACTCTTTGAACTGTTCAAACTAGAGTCTTTGATGGAGAAGTCTTCCATCCTGCTTTCCAGTGGTGAGATGCGCAAGTTCCAATTGACCAAGGCATTGATAGGTAATCCGAGGGTGTTGATTATGGACAATCCTTTCATCGGGCTGGATGTGTATGCCCGCAGACAACTTCACGATTTGTTGGTGGAGCTGATTCAAGGCAGTGACCTGCAACTCATGTTGGTGTTGTCAAGGGATGAGGATATTCCGGAATTCATTACTCATGTCGTAGAAGTGAAGGATATGACATGCGGTATAAAGCAGACACGAAAGGATTATTTGGGGGGTATCGCTCCTTTGCCGTTCAAATGTCTGCCTCTCGAAAAACAAAAGGAGTTGCAGAACTTGCCTGCAAATCCGAATGATGTTCAGGCCCAATGCATTATAGATTTCCATGATGTCACTATCCGATATGGGAAACGCACAATCTTGGATGCTTTGAACTGGCATGTGGGAAATGAAGAAAAATGGGCTGTCTCAGGAGAAAACGGTTCTGGAAAATCAACGTTGTTGAGTCTTGTCTGTGCCGATAATCCTCAATCCTATGCTTGTGATATCACTCTCTTTGACCATAAGAGAGGCTCGGGTGAAAGTATATGGGAGATAAAGAAACATATAGGATATGTCTCTCCCGAGATGCATAGGGCATACCAAAAGAATTTGCCGACCATTGATATCGTTGCTTCTGGTCTGCATGATACGATAGGGCTGTACAAACGTACTCCCAAAGAGCAATTGGACAGTTGCAGATGGTGGATGGATATGTTTGGTATTGCTCATTTGGCAGAGCGTGATTTCCTTACCTTATCGAGTGGGGAACAGCGCTTGGCCTTGCTTGCAAGGGCATTTGTGAAGGATCCGCAATTGTTGATTCTTGACGAACCTCTCCATGGGCTTGACAGTTATAATTCCCAGTTGGTGAAAGATATTATTGAGACTTTCTGTTCGCGTCCGGGAAAGACATTGGTGATGGTATCCCATTATGAAGAGGAACTTCCTGCCTGTATCACTCATCGCTTGGTGTTGAAGAGAAAGCTGTGAGTCATCAACGAAGTATAGCTTCTCTGCTACATGGAGCTATTTTACTCGATCATTCAAGCTATTTTCTTCAGTTATTTGAACGAACTTTCTGAACAATATAAAAAGGAGTCGGCCTCTTTCTATAAAGGAAAGAGGCCGACTCTATAAATAATAAACGGAGAAAATTAGAATTTGAAATCGAGTGATACACCTACCACATCGTTCTTGCGGGTGTAGAGATCTGTTGCAGAAATACCATTACCCTTGTCTGTTACTACTTCATGGTCTTCGTAGAAGGTGTGGTAGTAACCAACGTTTAATTTCAGCATATCATTGATTTGGTAAGCTCCTCCAATACCGAGTGAAGTGTTACGGATATTGAAATTCATATCGCTCATATCTTCATCTCCAAATCCGTATTGGGTGCGTTGTACACCGAAGCTGACAAGCCACTTGTCATTAATGTCCCATTCGGCACCCAAAGATGCTTCCCAAGTATTGTCGCTGACAGCTGTCGCACTTCCTTTTGCATCTTTGTCGAAATAGAGATGGTAACCTCCATTTACTCTCAAAGAGGGTAAAATAGAATACTGAGCACCGATAGTCAACAACGCAGGAATATCAGAGCGTGTTTTGGCGCCATCAAGATAACCTGCAAAAGCTGATTGTTGAGCGGCCAATGCAATGACTGTTGCACTGTTTTTAGCTTCACTTTCCATTTCCAATTTAGTACGGAATTCATATTTAGCAGCCAAATTCAGTTTGCCAAGGTTTACGTCAATACCAATGATGGGGGTGATGCCGAAACCATCTTGTGTACAATCAAGGATATAGTCGCTGGTCATACCTGCGGCTCGCATGGCAGCTGCTGCCTGTTGAGCGTAAATGGCTGCTTGTGCAGGGTCAATTTGTGCTAATTGTTCAGCTGCAGCGTTTGCTTGTGCGGCTAAATTAGCAAAGTCTGCCGATTTCATACCTCCAGCAGAGATATTGGTCAATGCTCCTTCATAGCCATAGTTTGCCAATACGCCACGGATACCTCCGAATACAGAAATCTTGTCTGTAATCTTATAAGTTCCACCCACTTGGAGACCATAAACATACTGTTCACCAGTAAATGTTTGGTTGAGTCCGTAAGATTGTTGGCCTGTACTTAAGATGGTTTCAGCCATCAGTTTCTCAAATGTGGCAAGTCCATTGTTGAATTCGCATTTACCACCGCCACCACCAATAGCAAACTGAGCAGATACTGACCATTTGTCATTGAATACGTAAGCAAATTGGAAAGAGGGGATTACAGGAGCCTTTGCCTTACCGACAAAATCTTTTTTGGTCAAGCCTGGAGTGGCTTCGTTAGCAGCGTATAAAGGGTATGTTGAAGTAATTTCACGTTTTTGCCAAGCTGCTTGCCAACTAACAGAGAAGTGGGCTCCTTGAGGTAAGAATGCGATACCTGCGGGGTTGCTATATACACCATCGATGGCAATAACAGCATCGCGAGCGGGGTTACGCAAAAAAGTTGCGTTCTGATTTGTGTTTGTCAGGAGACCTCCTGCAAAAGTTGAAGTTGAAACGATAAGTGCAATGGCACCAATTAACAGTTTTTTATTCATTACTAAAAATGTTTTGTTAAAAATCGGGTGCAAAGGTACAATAAGAAACGCTAATACACAAATATTTTGCACAGAATTCGCCATTTTGTGCAAAATACGATTCGTTTCAAACAAAACAATTCTATATTGTACAATGTTAGGTAATCCTTGGGGGATGCTTTGTGTAGCGGTTTTCTATACCTTATTATATATAAGGGGCTGGAGACAGACGGAAGTAAAGGCTGTATATTAATTCCAGTATAAAATATAAGAAGAGGGATGTTTATGGGTATCCCTCTTCTTAATAATTGTCTCTTAAAAAACTGTTGGTTTAATCTTTGACCTTATATTTCTGGCCATTGATTTCTACCTCTTTTTCTTCTACAACCTTGGCATCTTCCACCTCTTTTTTCTTGGCAAGGTATTCGGGGAGGTTTAATCCGGCCATGTCGAAGAGTTCGTTCAACGGGGGGACACTCTGCATCAATCCTGATACGAAGTTGGCTGTTGAGCCTTTGCCGTTGGCGCCAGTGGCACCACTGTCCCAAACGGTTACGTGGTCGATGTTGATACCCTTCACGGCCTCTACCTGGGTCTTCACCAGTTCGGGCAGTTTCTCGAGCAAGAGTAACATGTATGCCTTGTTGGCATCGCCTCCGGCTGCTTGTACCATTTTTTCATAACCGGCAGCTTGTTTGGTAAGGATTTCATAAAGACCCTTTGCTTCGGCTTCCATTTTGGCATAGATGGCATCGGCTTCACCCTTGGCATTTACGCGTTTCTGTTCAGCTTCAGCTTCGGCGGCAATCACCAAACGTTGCTTTTCGATTTCCTGTGGTACGAGCACGTTGGCCGTTTCTGTACTACGGTCACGCTCGGCACGAGCTATTTCAGCCTCTTTTTCAGCGGCATATGCTTCTTCCAAAGCACGTGCCTGCTGGACTTTTTCTGCGGCACTTGCCTTACGTTGTGCTTCTGCTTCGCGCTCACGGCGATAAGCTTCGGAGTTGGCAATCTCTACTTTGGCTTCGTTCTCACCTTTCACGGCTTGTGCATTGGCATCAGCGGTACGGATACGTGTTTCACGAACAGCTTCGGCTTTACCGATTTCTCCGACTTTATCTTGTTCGGCTACTCGTACTTTTGCTTCATTGATAGCCTTGGCAGCAGCTTCGCGTCCAAGAGCTTCGATATAACCTGATTCATCCTTGATATCAGTCACGTTTACGTTGATGAGGCGAAGGCCTATTTTCTTCAACTCAACCTCCACGTTGGCCGAGATACTTTCAAGGAACTTGTCACGGTCGTTGTTCAACTCTTCGATGCTCATGGTGGCGATAACGAGACGAAGTTGTCCGAAGAGGATATCGCGTGCGAGTTCTTGAATCTGTGACGAGGTCAATCCTAACAGACGTTCGGCGGCGGCCGTCATGTAAGCAGGATCAGTAGAGATACCTACAGTGAATCGGCTGGGCACATCCACACGGATATTTTGCTTGCTCAATGCGCTGGTCAGGTTGGCGTCAATGCTGATGGGGGTCAGGCTCAGGTAGGCATAGTCTTCGATAACTGGCCATACGAAAGCGCCACCTCCATGGACGCATTTGGCAGATGTTTTACCTTTACTACCCCAAATGACAAGAATTTTGTCGGATGGGCAACGGCGGTACCGGTTCATAATTGTGATTATCGTAAATACGACAAACACAATGATTGCAATGGTTAATGACATAATTGATTTGTTTTAAGTGGTTAGTAGATATTAAGTTTTGTATTTTTCATTTTTTGCTTACCAATAGTGTGTCTTCACTTATCTTTTCCACTATCACAACGGTACTTCCGGTTGGGAGATCATCCGTGTCATCTGTAATGGCCGCAAATTCTCTGGAGGCACCGCCAAGGCTTACCTGTATCTTGCCTTTGCCACTTCTGGCGGCAGGAATGTGCAGATATACATCGGCCGTCAGCCCAATGCTTGTTTCGATGCCCATTGCTCCATTGCTCTGAATTTTCATCAGTTGCCTGAATAAGAAGATAAAGAGTAGGACAAACAGGCATCCGCAAACTATGGCTATGGCAATGAGTAACCATTCTGTTTCAATGGATGGTGCGAAAGAGATGCCGCCCCAACCGAAGCCAACAAAAAAGTTCGTGATATTTTTGATAGTGAAAAGATCCATACCTCCGCTGGTGTCCAAACCGTCAACGGAGTCTCCGCTGAAATCAATGTCTGTATCTCCAATGCCAACGAGTGAAAGGATTAATTGGATAATCATGAAAAGAGAGCCGAGGATGGCGCATCCCCAGAAAATCTGCATCAGTGTGGGCAGAGCTTCAAACATGTCAATGATATTATTTCCCATAATAGTTCTTATATTGGATTAGAAAGTCAATTTATGTTAGTGATTGATAAGTCCTGATTGTATTTAGTGAATAGCGATTTTGGTGATTACGCACTCTCCATTTATACCATAGGTCCGTAATAAAAGAATACGTTGCTTGTTGTGCTTGAGGGGGAAAGTCAGGCTTTCACCTATATTTATTCTTCTACGTTCGGAGTGTAACAAAGTGCCTTGGGGGGACAGAATGTCGTATCCAAGCAAATCCTTGCAAGCGGTTATTTCTGTTTTTTCTGATTGTCCAAAGGTAATATGGCGGTCGGGGAGTGTTGTTGAATGTTCGATGTGTGAGGGGAGTTCGCCTGTACCGATTGAATAATAATCTCCCTCAATAACCAGTTCGTAGTAATTGTATTTGCTGAAATCGTCTTCGCGTGGCGCTCTCAGAATATCCCATACTGTTTTCCCTTTTTGTCTGACACCGATATAAAGTCGGTATTCTCCGTCTGCCAAGTCATCGGGAAGTGTCATGTAGAATGTGGAGGGGCGTCGTTGATAACTGTTTGAGGGTAGGGTGAATGTTTTGGCGGTACCCAGTTCGCGGATGACGTTTCCTTCAGCATCTGTCAGAATGGGTCTTAAATCTCCACTGAAATAGAGGAAATGATTGTTGATGACCATGGGTACGGTGATACCTACGGATTGTGTACGTGGATAGTTTCCACTTTCAATATTGCTCAAATAGATGTAGCTGGCATTGATATTAGTAGGAGTGGGGTCGGCAATGCTGTCATTAGGGCGGATACCTACGATGGCTGCGCTATAGTAAGAATAGTCTCCGGCTCCTGCTCCGATTCCTACATTTTCTGGAGTAAGGGCTGTCAACGAATAGTATCCGTTGCCAGAGCCGCTCCATCCCCAATTGACATGGTAGAGCCCTTTTTCATCAAATCCGTCAAAGACGAAAGCATGGCCGCTTGTGGCGGAGCGGTTGCTTCCGCTATAATAAACCGGTCTTCCTGCTAAAAGTTCAGCTTGCAATATAGAGTTCCATTCGGGGTATGAATAATAGCCGGCTTGAATCAGGCTCACCTCGTCATCGTAGTCAAAATTATTTACGAGAGCCTTCAATGCATCAATGTCGTATGCACCACTGCTTGATGCGGTGTAATCCATCTGTACAGCAGCGCCAATGTGGAACATCAGCTGGGCTACGGCATTGGCTTGATCTTCGTTGTAAAGATTCGTGACATAGGTGTCAATCATATTGTCCCAATCGTAAGGGGATTCTGTGCCTAAATCCACATTGACGGATAACTGGTCGGTCGTAGTGGTGTAATAGATGTGTCCTTTCCCTATTTGGGGATAGCGGTGATTGGCTAAGATTTGTGCCAAGGCCGTGGCGACACATCCGGTAACGGTGTTACTCCAGGCTGAAGATTTGGGGCACAGTTTGTTGAATGGTGATCCTTGATTCCAAGCCCGTTTACCCAACAAGGGAGATACTGTTTGTAGTTCTGGGGCCTCAGTTCTGGTTAAAGAGGACGTTGTCCCAATCAGAGCCATGGCTTGTTCATAGGAAAGCTGAGAAATCATTTGGGCATCAGCATCATATTTGCTTAACAACCAAAGCAGACCATCGGGGAGTTGGGCTTGGTCAAAATTCGTTTCATCAGAATATCCTAACACTTCCGGCATGCGTCGGTCAGCCGATACGATGACAAATCCTTTATCATTGTTGGATACAGGTGTGAATACATGGAAAGATTCATTATCCACTATAGGCCTGTCGGATAGGATTTGAGATGAAGACAAGGTCGCTTTTAAGGGGATAATCCGGCGTGCCCCATTGGAAGAAAGTACCGAGTGTGCAATGGCGTTCATCTCTTGGGTTGAGCGCCGATTGGTATCGGCTTTTGCCAAAAGTGGGAAAAGCAATAAGATAAACAGGATAATATTAGGAAATACTTTTCTCATAATTAGTTGGTTATACATCTTGTAGAATGGGGCTCAATTGCTGTTGACTGTACACTTTTGCAAAAGTAAGGAAAAATTTGTAAACAGGAAAAGAATATAATGTTTTTTTATCCCCCAAATTCTCATATGCTTCTTACTGACTTTTGAAATTTGTCAGACCTTTACTTTTTTCTCCCCTACCTGAGAAAAATATTTTTCAGACAGGGGAGAAAAAGTGATTTATTTTTCGTAATTTTGCGCCCTCAAATAAATATAATTAGGTAGAGGGTAAAAACTCCTCTTGAGAAATATTCTTTAGACAATCGAAAAAACAAATAAATATGCTGTTTGAAAATCTTAGCGAAAGACTTGAACGCTCGTTCAAAATCCTGAAAGGTGAGGGAAAAATCACCGAAGTCAACGTCTCGGAGACTCTGAAAGATGTGCGTAAGGCATTGCTCGATGCCGACGTCAATTATAAAGTGGCCAAGACCTTTACCGATACGGTGAAGCAGAAGGCTCTCGGCCAGAATGTGCTTACGGCAGTGAAGCCCAGCCAGTTGATGGTGAAGATTGTGCATGATGAATTGGCCCAACTGATGGGTGGCGAAACGGCCGAGATTAATGTAAAAGGACAGGTTGGACAACCTGCTATCATCCTGATGTCGGGTCTTCAGGGTTCGGGTAAGACTACTTTCTCTGGTAAGCTGGCCTTGATGTTGAAGACAAAGAAGAATCGTCGTCCGCTCCTGACGGCTTGCGACGTATATCGTCCGGCGGCTATCGAGCAGTTGCGTGTGCTTGGTGAGCAGATTGATGTACCCGTATATTGTGAACTTGAAAACAAGAATCCGGTAGAGATTGCTCAAAATGCTATCCGCGAGGCCAAGGTCAAGGGATACGATGTGGTAATTGTCGATACAGCCGGTCGCTTGGCTATCGATGAGCAGATGATGCAGGAGATTGCGGCTATCAAGAGTGCCATCAATCCTTCTGAGACATTGTTTGTGGTGGATTCAATGACCGGTCAGGATGCCGTCAATACAGCTCGCGAGTTCAATGAACGCCTTGACTTCGATGGCGTAGTACTTACCAAACTTGATGGTGATACTCGTGGTGGTGCTGCCCTCAGTATCCGTACGGTAGTCAACAAGCCCATCAAATTTGTGGGTACGGGTGAGAAGATGGAAGCTATCGACCAATTCCATCCTTCACGTATGGCCGACCGTATCCTTGGCATGGGTGATATCGTGTCATTGGTGGAGCGTGCTCAGGAGCAGTTTGATGAAGAGGAGGCCAAACGCCTTCAGAAGAAGATTCAGAAGAACCAGTTTGACTTCAATGATTTCCTTGGTCAAATCCAACAGATAAAGAAGATGGGTAACATCAAGGACTTGGCCAGCATGATTCCTGGTGTGGGCAAGGCTATCAAGGATATAGACATTGATGATGATGCTTTTAAGGGTATCGAAGCCATCATTTACTCCATGACTCCGAAAGAACGTACCAATCCCGAAATCTTGAACGGAAGCCGTCGCCAACGTATCGCTAAGGGTAGTGGTACCAGTCTTCAGGAGGTGAACCGCCTGATCAAGCAATTCGACCAGACGCGTAAGATGATGAAGATGGTGACAGGCGGAAATATGGCCAAGATGATGGGCAAGATGCCTAAAATGCCGAACATGCCGAAGTTTGGAAGATAAAAATAGGTTTATAGACAATTAATAACTTTAATAACTTTAATAACTCACTCTATTATTTTATGAAAAAGAATTTGTTTTCATGGTGTGCACTTGGCATGATTGCCTTGTTTGCCGCTTGTACTCAGGCCCCGAAGGGCTACACCGTAGAGGGAACTCTTCCCGATTCAACATTGAATGGACAAACCATTTACATCAAAGATGTGGACAAATCTGTGATTGTGGATAGCACGATTGTTGATGGTGCCAATTATACTTTTGAAGGAAAGGTTGACACAGCTTCGTTAGTTTCTGTAGCAACCCCAAATATGGTAGCATTATTTGCTCTGGAAAATGGCAAAGTGGTTATTGATGCAGAAGGCAATTCCTCTGGTACTCCGTTGAATGATGAATTGACTCGTATAACCTCTCAGATGGAGAGCTTGAATACCGAATATAGCAATGCATACCAATCATTTGAGGGCAGTAGGGAGGAGTGGAATACCGTACATGAAAATGAATGGGTGCCTCGCTTCAAACAATTGGTGGTAGATGCTTTTCCAACACATACGAATGATGTAGTCGGATATGTTGTTGCCAGACTTTATATGAATGTACTCAATGCAGATGAACAATTGGATATGGTCAACACCTTTGGCCCCTGGCTCTTATCCACCAAGTACGTATCTGCATTGAAAACATCTCTGAGCGCCCAAAAGGCTACTGCCGTTGGTCAGCCTTATGTGAACATTGAAGGTACTGACATCAATGGCAACCCCGTTTCTCTCTCTGACTATGTGGGCAAAGGCAACTATGTGCTCGTGGATATGTGGGCAAGCTGGTGCGGCCCTTGCAAGCGCGAGATTCCTAATCTGGCTAATCTTTATAACCTTTACAAGGACAAAGGGCTGACCGTACTTGGCATCTATGTATGGGATAAGATTGAAAATCTGGCTCCTGCCATGGAGGCGGAGAAGATTACTTGGCCCCAGATTATCGACTCTAACGAGACGGCTACCAAGCTTTATGGCGTACAGGGTATCCCTTGCATCATGCTTATAGGTCCTGATGGCACTATCCTTGACCGTACAAACTTGCGCGGCGCCAACATGCAACCTATGGTAGAGAAATATATGTTTGGAAAATAAATTTTGGTGACGAGCTACGAACTACGAGTGACTAGACCATGCGGTGCAATCACTGGTAGCTTGTAGCTCGTAGCTTATAACTGAAAAAACTATGCAACTGATAGACGGAAAAGCAATAGCCGAGCAGGTGAAGCAAGAGATTGCCGCCGAAGTGGCAGAGATTGTGGCTCGTGGTGGTAAGCGTCCTCATTTGGCCGCCATTTTGGTGGGGCATGATGGAGGTAGCGAAACCTATGTAGCCGCTAAAGTGAAGGCATGTGAAGTGTGTGGATTCAAGTCAAGCCTTATCCGTTATGAAGCGGATGTGACAGAGGAAGAACTGCTTGCTAAGGTACGCGAACTGAATGAAGATGCCGATGTGGACGGATTCATCGTGCAACTTCCTTTGCCTAAACACATTTCAGAGCAAAAGGTTATCGAGACAATCGATTACCGCAAGGATGTGGATGGTTTCCATCCTATCAATGTAGGCCGTATGAGCATCGGACTTCCTTGTTATATCTCGGCTACCCCCAATGGTATTCTTGAACTCTTGAAACGATACAATATTGAAACGCAGGGAAAGAAGTGTGTCGTGTTGGGACGTAGTAATATCGTGGGCAAACCCATGGCCAGCCTAATGATGCAGAAGGCTTATCCTGGCGATTCAACCGTGACCGTATGCCATAGCCGTAGCAAAGACCTCGTGAAGGAGTGTCAGGAGGCCGATATCATAATCGCGGCTCTTGGCCAACCGAACTTCGTGAAGGCGGAGATGGTCAAAGAAGGTGCCGTTATCATTGATGTCGGTACTACCCGTGTCCCGGATGCCTCTCGTAAATCGGGATTCAAACTTACCGGTGATGTACTTTTCGATGAGGTGGCTCCCAAGTGTAGCTATATCACTCCTGTACCTGGAGGTGTAGGTCCTATGACCATCTGCTCGCTCATGAAGAATACCCTCTTGGCTGGTAAGAAGGAAATATATAAGTAATGAGATGGACTCAAAGACCCACCCTAACAGGGAGAGTTAGGGTGGGTCTCCTTTTTTTTCTTTTTCTCCCTTTTTCCCTTTCCGCTCAGGAATTTGGCCGTATCACCTTGCTCTTTGCCGGTGACTTGATGCAACATCAAGGGCAGATTGATGCAGCTCGTAGGCCGGATGGTTCGTATGATTACACACCATGCTTCCAGTATGTCAAGGAAGAGGTGAGCCGTGCTGATGTGGCTATCGCCAACCTGGAGGTCACTTTGGCAGGACGTCCGTATCGGGGGTATCCTCAATTCAGTGCCCCTGACGAATATGCTCAGGCCGTCAAAGAAGCCGGATTCGATGTTCTCCTGACGGCTAATAATCATTGTCTTGACCGACGTCAGAAAGGGTTGGAAAGAACCATCCGTGTGCTTGATTCATTGCAGATACCTTCTGTCGGTACTTATACCGACAAGTCTGATAGGGAGTCGCGTTATCCTTTGATTATCGAACGTAATGGTTTCCGTATAGCTTTGCTTGCCTATACCTATGCGACCAACGGTATAGAGGCGCAAGCGCCTAATATAGTCAACTATATTGATAAAACTCAAATCATGGAGGATATTCGTAAGGCCCGTATGCAAAAGGCTGATGTGATTATTGCTTGCATGCATTGGGGGATAGAGTATCGCATGCTTCCTGAGTATCAGGAACGTCAGATGGCTGATTGGCTCATAGCTCAGGGCGTTGATCATGTCATTGGAGGTCATCCCCATGTGCTTCAACCAATGGAAATCCGGCCGGATGATTATACCGCTGCCCGTCATGTGGTTGTCTATTCCTTAGGAAATTATATTTCCAATATGTCCGCTCCCAATACCGATGGCGGAGCCATGTTGAAGTTGGAATTGAAAAGAATCGGACATATCACGGCTTTGGCCGATTGCTCATACAGTTTGGTTTGGACATCACGTCCTTCTTTGCGTGGAGGTGGCAATTATTTGCTTTATCCGGCGGCCAATCCACCCGAAGGGATAACCCCCGAAGAAAAAAGTCGTCTTTCAACGTTTTTACAGAAGGCCCGCAATCTGTTCAAAAAGAACAATATAGATATAAAGGAATATTTTTTTAAGTAAAAACATCTCTCAAAGTTTGCAGGATTCAATAATAAGCCGTACCTTTGCATCGCTTTTCAAGGAAAGCACGTTATATGGTGACTATAGTTCAGTCGGTTAGAGCGTCAGATTGTGGTTCTGAATGTCGTGGGTTCGAATCCCACTAGTCACCCGAAAGAGTTTCACAGATTGTGAGACTCTTTTTTTTTTTGATATCGGTAAATGAAAAAAGGTAAAATATTTTGTGCTCTGCTCAGGTTGTAGTATCTTCGCAGCAATAAAAATCTATAACGATGAGAAAATTTGGTCTTTTGGTGTGGGCAATCCTGTTTGTGACTGTCCTGCCTGCAATGGCTCAACAAGCTAAGTACGTGTTCTATTTCATAGGTGATGGAATGGGGGTTAATCAAGTGAATGGTACAGAAGCCTACCGGGCAGAGTTGGAAGGGTATATCGGTATCAAACCTCTGCTTTTTACACAATTCCCTTATGCCACGATGGCTACTACATATTCGGCTACCAATGGTGTGACGGATTCGGCCGCATCAGGTACGGCATTGGCTACTGGCAATAAGACAAAGAATGGGGTCTTGGGATTGTTGCCGGATCTCCAAACAGAGGTTAAGAGTATTGCTTATATGGCTCAGGATGCAGGGATGAAGGTTGGTGTTGCAACCAGTGTCAGTGTGGATCATGCTACACCGGCTGCTTTCTATACCCATGTGCCCAATCGTAGCGATTATTATGCCATCGGGCAATCGATGATACGGGCAGGGTTTGACTTTTATGCAGGTTCAGATTTTCAGCGCCCTGTCAGTAAACGGGCATCAGAGGAGGGGACTCTCTATGAACAAAGTGAAGCAGCAGGTTATACGATAGCCCGTGGATACAAGGAGTATCGTAAGAAAGCCCGTAAAGCCGAAAAGATGATTCTTTTGCAGAGTGAAGAAGCCAGCAAACGTGACCGTAGTGCTATTCCTTATGCAATAGACCGTGAAGAACAAGATCTTACGTTGACTGATATTACTCGTGCAGGTGTCCATTTTCTTTCCAAAGAAGATAAGGACAATAAAGGCTTCTTCCTGATGGTTGAGGGAGGAAAGATAGATTGGGCCGGTCATGCTAATGATGCTGCAACTGTTTTTGCCGAAGTTGAAGATTTTGATAATGCTATTCGTGTAGCTTATGAGTTTTATGAGCAACATCCTGATGAGACGCTTATCGTTGTTACAGCTGACCATGAAACAGGTGGCTTTGTTTTGGGTACAGGTCAGTATGCACTCAATTTGCAGGCGTTGAAATACCAGCGTATGAGTGTCAACAAACTTAGTGCCAAGTTCAATGAATTACGTCGTAAGACAGATAATAAGGTGACATGGGAGATGGCTCAAAAAACGCTGTCCGAGTCTTTTGGCTTTTGGAATGGTCTGAATTTGAATAAGCGCCAGGAAGCCCGTCTGCGCAAGACGTTTGATGAAACATTTATGAATCAAAAGCCTGCTATGGATGTTAGCGAATATCAGAAAGACGAACGTTTGGCTTCTGTTGCTAAAGAGGTTATCAATGAAATAGCGATGGTAGGATGGGTTAGTGGCTCTCATTCTAATGGCTATGTGCCGGTGTTCTCTATCGGTGTTGGTGCTGACAAATTCTGTCATCGTACTGATAATACCGAGATACCGGTGAAGATTGCTGAAGTCGCCGGTTGGAATCGATGATGAATGAAATAGCGGGAAAGTGAGAATAAAGGATAGGTGAGGGAGCATCAGCTTCTCTCACCTATTTTTATATTAGCCTTTTTCGCAATATGGATAATGCCTTTCAAATGGGGTGGAGATCTGATATATATAATAAGGTGTTATCTGAATATAAAAAAGAGTTGCATCAGAAAACTGATACAACTCTTAATCTTTTGGCGGAAAGGGAGGGATTCGAACCCCCGGTACCTCTCGGTACGGCGGTTTTCAAGACCGCTGTAATCGACCACTCTACCACCTTTCCAACTCCTTTGGAGGAGGGCTTCCTTTCAAAAGCGGTGCAAAGATACGGCATCTTTTTGAATCTCGCAAATTCTTGGCCCATTTTTTTTGTTCTGCGGGCAAAAAACTTTAAAATAGCTCTCTTTATGGGTGTTTTTGAGAGGTGAGAAGTAAATTTTTAAGTTTATATAGCTCTATTTCGCTTAGAAGATACTATATTTGCGGATGAGAATTTACTAATACATTTCATACATTGATATTATGAATAAAAAACTGTTATTTTATGCAGGGATTGCTTGTCTGTTGGCAAGCGTCTCTTTGACAAGCTCGGCTCAAAAGGCTGGCAAGTCCCCTTATGAGAGCTATCTTTTTGCTTTTTTCTCGGACAATTCTCCTTATGGGGAGCAGATCCGTTATGCGGTGAGTGATGATGGATATAATTATCGTTCATTGAACGATGGAAGACCTGTTGTATCTTCAGATTCCATTGCTCGCAAGCGTGGTGTACGTGATCCGCATATTATCCGTGGTGTCGATGGCAAGACATTTTATATGGTACTTACAGACATGCGTTCGAGCCAAGGGTGGCAGAGTAATGACGGTTTGGTGCTGATGAAAAGTACTGATATGTTGCATTGGCAGCATACAGCCATCCATTTCCCTGAGCGTTTTCCCAATTTAGAAGGTTTTGATGAGAAGAATCTGCATGCAGTGTGGGCTCCCCAGACTATTTGGGACGAAAAAGAACAGAAGTATATGATATATTACTCTATCGGGCGTCATGATTGGGAGTATCCGACTGATGATCCGCGTTTCAATCAACCATACTTCAAGATATTCTACTCTTATGCCAATGAAGACTTTACAGATCTCACAGAGCCTCGTTTGCTCTTTGATTTCGGTACAGCAGCTATTGATGGTGATATCGTGTATGATGAGAAGAATCAGGAATACGTACTGTTCTTCAAAGACGAAGGACGTTCGGTGATGAATAAGGACTTCCGTACCCGTCAAGGGGTTATGCGTGCCACTTCAAAGAGTCTTACCGGTCCATATACTGTAGAGTATCGTCATCTGCAGAAGCCCGGACAATATCCGGTAGAGGGTTCCAGCGTATTTCCGCTTATCGGAAGCGATGAGTATGTGCTGATGTACGATTGTTATGCGAATGGTCATTATCAGTTCTGCAAGAGTTCAGATTTGAAGAACTTTGAATTTGTGCAGAATACTCCAACTCGTGGCAATTTCACTCCCCGCCATGGATCGGTGATGCATATTACGCGGGCTGAGCGTGAATATTTGGAGGCTTGGGATGGATTGCTGGAGACACTTGATGAATTGAGAAGAATTCCCGTGCCTGCATTTACATTGGAGCAGCTCGAGTTGCGCAAGGAGATGATGGACAAAGCTAAGGATGTGTTGGCTGCGCCTTCTACAAAGAAAGATTATATTAAAACCACGAAGAAACTCCGCAAGTTCATCGGGAAGTTCTGATGGCGAAATTCAGTATATTATATTAATGTATATGATAAAGAGGGTGTGTCAAAATGATGCACCCTCTTCGTTTATAGCTATATGCACATCACAATATTCATGCAGCCAGATTCGAATGATTTTCACCTAAAACCTTCCTTCCGGTTTTCCATTTCATTCGAGAAAGGTTATAAATGCTT
>JAZQAG010000057.1:0-36929 GCA_045545095.1 Phocaeicola sp.
GATAATATAATTATGAGAAAAAACATTAAACTCCAAAATGCCATTGGACACTGGAAGCGTGTTGCAACGGCGACTTTACGTTGGAAGGGAATCACGCTACTATTCATCTGTGCATTTGTTTTTAACAAAAGTGCTCATGCATATGATGATTTGCGGAATACTCTTGATTACATGTTTGCTAAAATTGATCGGAATTCGGTTCCAACCGGTTATCTTATTGATTATGCAATAGAATATGAGAATCTTGACAAATATAGTGGTAGAGAAAATACATCTGCAAAGCAATGTGATGTTGTGACATATGCGAATATAGTAAAGACTCTGTTTTCGTCATCATTTGGTAAAACGTCTTATCATCAATTTAAAAACAGTCTTTATGATGCGCCGATAATTGATAAGGTCGATTCAAAATGTCGATTAAGTATTATTTTTCAAGATTACGCTCAACTTAAAGCAAATTCTTTAAATACAGGAGCAATAGCTTATGAGAATGGACAGGTATATTTGAACAGGCAAGATGCTTTTCAAATCAAAAAACTGTGTGCAGCATGTCTCATTGACAATGCCAAGGAAAATAATAACATCACATTCACTCTTCCTAAAGAACTGATATTGAGCAATGTATCTATTTCTGATGTACAAATTGATTGTGGCAATGGGCTTCAAAGTTTAATAAACAAAGATGTGCATATTTACTTTCCAGAAGGTCATCATATAATTAATGTTGTTATCACAGACTTATCTGGAGATAGGTACTATTCTTCAACAACAATAGAAATAAGAAACAATGCGTTGTCAAGAAATAATACACGTTCATTTGATGCAATTATCGACCGTAGTGAAGAAATTACGGGGAATTCATATAACGGAGTTATGACAAAAGCAGATGTCTCTATAATATATGCAAGTAACAATTATAGTGGTCGAATTAAAAAACCTCTAATATTTGTTGAAGGATTTGACCCACGTGATTTAGTTCCGGCATTAAAAGGGTTTATGACTTGTGGATCAGTTTATAAATATTGGGCAGATTTTATCACCAGGAATCAATATGACTTCATTTATGTTGATTGGCATGAGTCTGGGGAGTATATACAAGCTAATGCATACACGCTTATTAATGTTATTGAAAAAATTAATGAACTTAGAGATAGTAATTCTGATCCAGCTATCATAATAGGACATAGTATGGGAGGTTTGGTTGCGAGGTATGCACTAAAAACAATGGAAAATAATAATAAAATCCATAATGTAGGAACTTATGTAAGTTATGATGCACCTCATATGGGCGCTAATGTTCCAATGGGTTTATTATATGGCTTTCATGGGTTATTGAAATTTTTGGATGATAAAGATGTAATTGATTATCTTGTAAAGAAATATACAGATGTCGAAAAGTTAATCCAAATTGGTGAAAGATTCGCTTATTCAACCGCAACTCAACAAATGCTTGTAGATTATATAGACCCTACTGGTTCAAAGAACAATTCCGTGCATCTTCAATGGCAATCGGAACTTGACATACTTGGATTCCCAAATGGTGATCCGGGTAAAGAGCTTAAGAAAATAGCAATAGCGAATAGTGATTACTCTTCAATGTCGGTTCCAGACAAATATATCAATTGCGACTTTTCTGCTGGGACAAATGTTGCCCAGCCTATATCTCCATTATTATCTATTGCAGCAGGAGTTTTATTCCAAGATGTAATTGCTGGATTACTGACAGTTCTACCAGGTAGAGATGAAATAAATGGATATTTTGAATGCCTTTCTGTAAAACAGATAGGTCAAAAGGTTACAGATATACATATAGAATATAAAAAAAACTTTCTTTGGTTAATTCCTATCTCGAAAACAATGTTTTCATACACCAAAACACATCAGGGAAATTGTTTGTACGATACATATCCGGCATCATTATATAGCAACAGTAATATGACCCATCAAGATAGTAATGATGATGGATTTCCTGATTTTGCTCCTATTATATATGATTGGAGTTATGATATAGATATTCTGCCTCAATTTGCATTTGTTCCAACATCCAGTGCGCTTGCTGTGGATAATGGAATAAATCCGGCACCATCTATTTTTCTTTCTAACCCAAATCCGTCATTATCTGCTTTTGACGAAATCAAGATGGTACACAACACAAGCCATAATTCTTTCCCAGAAGAGTGCCAAACTTGGATAGAGGAGCAGATTAAAACGACAATATCAGGACCGTCAACCGGCTTTACTGGAGCTAAATATACAATATCAAGTCAAATAGGGCAAGTAAATTGGACGAGTTCTGATGCGTCGCTGGCAACGATTTC
Organism: Phocaeicola sp.; assembly: GCA_045545095.1. Lineage (GTDB taxonomy): Bacteria > Bacteroidota > Bacteroidia > Bacteroidales > Bacteroidaceae > Phocaeicola_A. The sequence goes on from JAZQAG010000057.1 coordinate 2,319, forward strand.
TAATCAAGGAGTTTTGACTGTTCATGGGAAAGGAATTGTTAAAATTGCAGCTAGTGTTAATGGTATAGAATACTCAAAAAAAATTTTAGTTGGGTCGCCAACATACATTTTGAGTGCAAATCATGTACCAGGTGGATATATGATAAATGCAAATATAATATCGTCTCAATTTAAAAATTATACATCTTGGATAAATCAGGTGATAACTTTTTGTTGGGGTGTAAAATATGCGGGAAGAGACATTACATGGATAAGTAGTCATAGCCCTTCAATAATGCTTCCGCTTGAAAAAGATGCGGATAATGTAACTGTGTATTTTAAACTAATAGACAACAATGAGAATGAAAGCCCAATGCAATTTGTTAATGCAGTATCTTCAGATTTATTCTCTGTAAACAATAATATTCTATCAATTGATGAAAATAAGAATATATATAAGGAAAATGGTTCGTTGTATTCATATAAGAATGGTAAAATTTACCTAACAAGAGATACCTCGCTTCCATCCCAGTACCAAAAAGACATTTGGACATCTACAAAAGGAGTTGTTTTTAGTCCCTTTTCTTCGGCTTATGACGTAACGGTTACACGGGGAGAAATTCCGATTAAGCAAGTATTACCAGAAGAAGAGTTAAATCTTGTGATACAAAATGCTACAACAGGTAAAGAGTATGTATATACCATTGCATTGTTGAATCCGGAGGATAAAATTATACAGTTCATTCCTGTCACTTTCAAAATGAAATAAATATGAAACATAGCTTAAGTATTCTATTATTAGCAATGTTTTTCATGGCTGTATTGTCAAGTTGTGAAAAAAAGGAAATACTGAAGAATAAGACTGTCTATGGAGAAGCGACTATAAATAATAAATGTTTGTTGCAATACACAACAATTGGTGAAGGTGTATCTAATAAATACTGGTTTCTTCCATTAGGACATGATAACAATTTTATAGTCAAAGAAGGCGTATGTTACTTTCAAATGTTTTTACGGGATTGTGAAGAAACGGATTCAGAGAACTTTTGGTTAATCCTAATAGGATGCCATACTGATGAGAATTTTCCTGTCATTGGCAAGGAATATAAGATTGTTGTCCAAAATCAAATTGAATTGGGCAATATATATAACTCTTTCTATTGGAGTGGAGAACTTAGAGATTTCTATTCTGGTAACCCCGAATTTGAGCCTTACGGCATCGCTGGTTTAAGCAGATCTCCTTCTCATTACGAATTTATACCCTTAGATGGATCGTTACTATTCCTGAAAGGAGATTCAAAGGTGGGTGAATATTCCATTTCATACAATCTTGAAAGCGATGATAATACTGTTGGTGAAAAATATCGTATTGTAGGTAAATTTAACGGTAAACTTAAAATTATTTAATGATAATGAAAACCATAAAACTTTTGTTCATAATGTCGATAGCATTATGTACGTCATGTCAAGAGCAAGATCTTGTATATGATTCTCCCATGGATTCGGGAAACATTATAGATGTCCACATGGATAGTCTTTTGATTTATCAAAAACAAATAAATCATGGTGAGATGCTCAATAATTTAATAAGATCTGGGAATGGTAAATTTTACCTTGATTTATCTGTCGATGATGCAGAGAAATTGGGTATTTCTCTTTCTGAGTATGATAATATTTTGAAGCAAATAGAACAGTTAAACAATATAAACTATAAAATTAAGTAATTATGAAACAAATTGTAAAACCTATTGTGGCCATGACTGCTATGGCCTCAATGTTATCGTTTGGCTCTTGTACAAACGAAGATGAAGTAATGTCATTCTCTCTGGAGAAATCAGATCAACAAGGCGTTGATTTCGTGGCTGAGTTTACACCTCAGCAGGAAGCTGCACTTATTGAAACCGGAAATCCGTATGGTGAGGTTGCTCAAAAGGATTCCTGGACAAGTGCTATATCCGCTGATATCCCAACATGTTGGGGTGTGTTTGAATTGCCTGAATATTCAAATACTCGAGCAGTGGGTATCTATGGCTCATATCCTGCCCAGTATTGGACGATGCTTCGAGTTAAACTTCTTCAACTCCCTCAAAATGTAAAGGATGAAGCGATTATGGCTATTGAGCAAATTGAAAACTCAACTAATGTACGGTTTTATAATTCAATCGAAGATGAGGAATATTATGAGCCAGGACATATAAAACTGCCCAACATTGCAGTGCGCATGAATGGATCTGCTGTTGAAGGTAGTGGTAGTTACGGTCTTATAGGAGGAGAACAGTTCATTAATGTTCCCACTGCGTTGCAATATGAATCAGACGATGAGATTCGTCGGTTCTTCCTTCACGCTTTTTGTAATGCTGCTGGCATGTTCAATGAACAACAGCGCAAGGATCGAGATGATTATGTAACAATCAATCTTAATAATGTAAAAAGCAACTGTAAATCAGCCTTTACAAAGATTACTCAAAATTACACTATGCAGGGAAGTTTTGACTATTTTTCGATAACATTGGCTGCTTCTACAGATTATTCAAACGGCTCAGGAAACACCATTATGAAAACAGGTAATTACTCTATTGCCAAATCCTACTCTCTTTCTTATAATGATATCTATTTCTTAAATGGGCGTTATTTGCCTTACATCGCAAGGACAGATAATTATATCGAATTGGATGATACATATTATCCCAATGGTCAAAAACTTACAGAGGCAGAAAGATTACAGTTGCAAACACAATTAAATAACCAAAGAGGGTTATATGGTGAGCCACCTCTAAGCGGTAGAGCTATCTTAGTGGAATGGTAATTGAACAGCCAAGTATGTCTGCTGATTATGATTGTATTATAGTATACGCAGTAAGTATTTGTGCTTTTTCTGATGTCGTAAAATTGAGTATTCTCTTTAGATGACAATAATTGGGGAAAACCCAAAAATGCACAAATACTTTCTGTTTTACCTATAAAGTCGACAGCAATCCAGCAGACCAGAATGTTTAAAGGCGCGGAATCTGAAAAACGAGATGTATAGGAACTAACTAAAATAAATATATGCTACTCAAATTATAGAATGGTGGTATATGTCTAATATAATAAAACAAAGCAATATGGTAAGAAAAATTTATCTTGTAGTGGCAACAGTCCTTGGATTGGCATTCAGTTCTTGCTCGAATGATGTCAACGAGGACATAATAGCCGAGGCTTCCGGTACATTGTCAAGTACCGAAACTGATATTGTTGAACTCAAATCGGGTTTTACAATCACGAAAAAAGATGGTGTGTATTCAATGGGGGACATTCTTTTGTCAGAAGAGCAAGTGGAATTGCTGGATGAGACTGGTAGTATTTATCCTGCACCGGCTACCGCGGTTCCCTGTGACAGTATCATGGTTAGCCCAATTGCAGGTGCTAAAGTTGTTTATCCGACAAATACGACACGTGCCGTGGGGCGACATCCCAATGAGAATGTATTTTGGAGTATGGTCAGATATGTGATTGATCCGAGTTTAACAGCAAGTGAACGAAATGTATTGAGAAGTGCCATTCAGCATATTGAATCAAGAACGAATGTTCGTTTTTACAATGCTACTGGACAACCAACAGTGGATCCAACTTATGGGTTTGCCTATCCTTATGTGAATATACAGAATAATACCGAAAGTGCATTTGTAAGTAATTCATACGTTGGTCGTATTGGTGGAAGACAAAATCTTAATATAGGAAGTGCATGCGGTGTTGGAGTAGTTGTCCACGAGTTGTGTCATGCATGTGCTATGTATCATGAACATTGTCGTTATGATAGAGACAATTATATCACAGTATATACAAATAATGTTGAAGATGATGCTCTAAACGATGTGCGTAAAATAACATCTAATTACTATATGCGAGGAGGTTTTGATTTTAACTCCATTATGATTTATGGTTCTTATACTTTCAGTAAAAATGGGCAACCAACAATGCTGAAAAAAGATGGCAGCACATTTTATCAAAATGATGTGTTGTCAGATTTGGACAGAGCATGGTTAAATTATTTTTACCTACCATATATCGCTCGTTCCGATGTTTATAGAGAATTGGATGATGTTGTGTATGACGGGAATAACAATGTCTTGACGGAGGCACAAAGAATCGAACTACAAGCCGCTCTAAATAATGGGAATCCGACACCACCCTCTGGTGGAAGAATACCTAATGTGCATTGAAAATAGTAGCATATGACAAATCAAAAAACAAAAATCGGTATAAGTATTCTCTTTTTAACGATGCTTATAATGCTTACAAGTTGCGATTTTTTAGGTGACGATGAACCAACGGATAAAAAAGAGACAGTGACTTTGTACGTTTCATCAGAAACAGGCATCATGAGTGGTCTTACCGCTGTGGAGTATGAGTGTATGCTCGTCAAAGAAAAGGGGCAGACTTCATGGAACCCGTGGGAATTTGAGGGCATAACTGGGTTTACTTACGAAAAAGGGTTCGATTACGAGCTTTTGGTTACAAAAACCATTTATGCGAATCCTCCTGCTGACGGAGGAAGTTACAGCTATGAATTGATACGGGTAGTTTCAAAAAATTCACCCGATACTCCTCAGGGTAAGTTTACAATGGTTGAGTTATCGAGAACGATGAATATCTACAATACATTGTGTTGCACATTCAAACAAGGAAGATTAGAGTCGACAATAATCCCACAGACCAGACTGGATAAAAGGAGCGGAAACTGAAAAGCTTATGAGTAGGTAAAACATAAAAAATAAATGTCATGGACAAAGATGTGCACAATGAAAATTTGACACTTCAAAAAGAAGCTTTAAATTTGTTAGCTAGTGAAATGTCTGAGATTAAAGGCGGTACTATGTCTTCCAGTTGTAGTGGAAGCCTTACAAAACCAGGCCAAGCTCTTGAGAGTGATGAATTTTTATCAGTAACGGGATGCAGTTCGTGCAACAAAACGCAGAGTTGCCAGACCCATACTTAAAAAACTCGCAAGATGCGAACAAATGCAGGATGGCAATTTGTCATCCTGCAAAAAAAACTTTAATTATTCACATATATTCAATACATAATGAGAACAATATTAAATCCATATTATATCCTCAAACCAGATAATGGCAGAGCTTTCCTACAAGTTAAAGATGAAGTCAGGGCTAAAGAATCTGAACGCTATAATATTATACTTCATCCTATTTTTGCGATGATACTTTCCTGCTTTGATGGAGATGATTACGAATCCTCTATAAATAGAGCCGCTAATTATTTACATATAGACAAAGTCTTAGTAAAGAAATTTGTAGATAAAATAACCGAAAATGAAAATTTTATCAAGATTGTCTTTGATAATAAAACTGTTTATTTCCCTCCTCGAACAATAATTCGTTCTGAAACAGAAAAAATACTTCCTCGCCACCAATATCAACCTAGTGATTTTACATACTCTCAACTAAACATATCATTTGGTAGGCATCAAATGATAAATGATGTCATGCTTATGATAACAACAAAATGTAAAACAGATTGTCTATATTGTTATGCGACCAAAGAGAAAAGAAATGCATCATTACCACTTCCGTTAGTAGAAAAGATTGTCAATGAAGCTGTTCAACTCAAGGTTCGTTCCGTAGATATTATAGGTGGCGATATATTCACACATAAAAATTGGAGAGATATAGTTAAATTATTATATAAAAATGGCTATACGCCATTTCTTTCCACCAAAGTAGAATTGTCAGAAAGCGATATTTCATTTCTGAAATCCATTGGAGTAAAAGATATACAAATATCTTTAGACACATTGATAAAGAAAAATTTACTAAAAATAGTACACAGAAAAGAAGATTATTATAACAAAATCTTATTAACTCTTGATTTATTAGAAAAATATAATATAGAAACTGGTATTCATTCTATAATATCAAGTGAGAATTCTGATGTTATTGACATGAAGAGCATTTACGATTATATAAAAAATAAACGTAATATAAAAGTTTGGAGAATTGATCCTGCGACCTATTCAATACCTAAAGGTGAAGAGGATTTTATTCATTACAGAGCAAAAAGTGAAGATTTACAAAAATTAAGCAATTTCTTTAATAGCAATCACTTTGATCTACCGGTAAGACACTCTTCACTTGCTCTAACAACGGGAAAACCAGCCAAACGTCAGATACACTCAAGTGATTTTTTTAAGAATCGTAGATTATGTACTGCGAATTATTCTTCATTGTTTGTATTGCCAGATGGTCAAGTAACTATTTGCGAACAACTTTATTGGAATCCGCATTTCATTGTAGGTGATATTACTAGACAATCATTAGCAGAGATTTGGAACTCAGAAAAAGCACTGAATTTGTATTATTTGCAGCAAAGCACTTTATCTGATAAAAGCCACTGTAAGACATGCAAGTATTTCATTGATTGTCGGCAGAAAATGGGAGGTGTATGTTGGAAAGAAGTTATATCTGCCTACGGAACGGAAAATTGGGATTTTCCAGATCCTGCTTGCCCATTTGCCCCAGACCCATATCATGATGTATATATAAAATAACAACCACAATAAACATGAGGATAATTAAGTAGTATAGTTGCTGAGATATTTTTAGATTGTGATTATATAGATATAATATTACGATGAATAAAATAAAACATAACTTACGTTTCGCATTATTTATACTATTATTTTTTCAGGGAACCATCTTGTTCTCACAAAACACCATTAAAGGTATTGTTTGTGATACAGATGGGCTCGTAATACCTTGTGCTCATGTGCTACTTTGTCTTAACGATTCAATTATTGCGCAAAGTATCAGTACAGAACATGGATTCTTGTTGGAAAACATTCCTGAAAATTCCTATATACTGAATGTGAGCCATGTGGGGTATCAAATAAAAAAAATATCATTGGATGTAAAAAGTAATATTGATTTGGATAGCATTCAGTTGTCTTTATTAACATTGGAATTGGATGAGGTTGTGATAAGAACTATTCGTAATGTTACCACCTACAAAAACAATCAATTACATATCAATGTTAAACAAACTTACCTTTCAAAACTTCCCGATGTGCAAAGTTTGTTGAACAATATTCCGGGTGTCTTTCAAACGGATAACAAGTTGACGTATTTCGGAAAAGGTCAGGTACTTCTTCTTATTAACGGAAGGGAAATAAAAAGTATGGATGAGATAAACTCTTTGCAACCATCACAAATAAAAGAGATTATAGTAGATCATATGCCAGGAGCCAAATATGACTCCCGTTATTCTTCTGTATTAGACATAAAAACTACGTCAGAAAAGCCTGCACTGACCATTTATAATACAACCACTTGGGCGCGTCACTATTCTGGTAAAATAGGTTTTAATTCTCAAAATAAGATCAATGGCACATTGATTGACTTTGGGTATAGTTTCAGAAGAAGAAAAAATACATTATATTCCAAACAAATAGAAGAAAGTTATCAGACTGGCAATGAGTTTGAAAGGTTTTTTATGGATACGACATCCTCCAATCGGCAGTCTCATGATTGGAACATCGGTACTCAAACTAAAATTAAGACGAGTACCCTTGCCCTGAAATATTCAGGGTACTATTCGTTGAATAAGCCTGTTTATTCTTCCTTCATGCAGTACACTTCTAATTCCTGTCAAGAAAATTTTGATATTCAAAGAACTGGGAAATATAAAGAACAGCAGCATTTGGTGACTTTAGATTATTCGGCTGAATTTGATTCCAATAATAATCTTCGAATTACGGCTGATTACCTTTACCAAAACAGCAAGGATAATAGTCAGGCCTTGGAAAATTCTATAGAATCCGAGAAGCAAACCTATTTGGATTTTCAAGGAAAATACAATATTTATTCGTTTCTCACTGAATACGAACACAGCTTCAGTAAATCCATCAAGTTGATCACCGGTATGCGTTATAGCCATGTATATAACATGAATGATTCAAAGGAAAACGACATATCTTCTCAATACAAATTTCATGAAAATCGATGTGCTTTCTATGCAGAGGGCAGTTTTCGATGGCAAAAAATAACGATGTTACTTGGCTTGCGAAGTGAATGGTTTAGTAAAGAATGTAGTTATACAGTACAAGGTGAAAAGGATTATAAAGATTTATTCTTTTTGCCATCATTATCAATTTCATATCAACCATCAGAAGATTTACATTTCTCCCTTTCGGGAACCAATAAGGTTTCTCTACCTTCGTTTGGCGAATTAACTCCTATTGTTACTTATCTTAATCAGTATTCATATATAATTGGGAATCCCCTGTTAAAACCTACAATCAAATATGATTTTGGTTTTGATATAACTTGGAAGAACAAATTCAATGTGAAGTTTGAATACAATCTTCTAAGGAACTGCCGCATTTCATGCAGCATCCCAGATGAAACAAACAATCAAGTGTTGAAATATACCTATGCAAATCTTAAAAAGTTTGGCCAATTCTCAGGAATGCTTACATACTCAGACTACTTATTTAATCGTCATACTATTAATTTTAGTACTGGTATTTTGGTCCCAAATGCAAAAATTTCCTACAGAGATGGAGCTTTGTATCGTTCCACACCTTCGTATTACGCACAAATATTTACCAACTGGAAACTTGGTAAAATAGTCGATTTCGCAGTAAGTTATATCTTTCAATCAAAATCATATGATAAAGCCGACACATATAGCGCAACTCACAATTTGGGATGTAATCTGTCAATTATCCCTAAAAAAAATCGTTTATTCATCAATTTACAGGTAAATGATATTCTTAATAAAGCAACAGGAAACTGGGAAACGAATTATGGATATATTCGTAACCAACAATTCAATAATGCGGACAGCAGAAATATAACCTTGTCATTACGCTACGTGTTTAATTCATTCAAGTCTATAAAACATGGCAGCAGCAATAGTGAAGAAATTGATCGATTATAAAAATCATGGTGCATAAGTTTGAGCTTACAGCGCACCTAACAGATAATATGCTGTAATTGACAATAATTGACGAGTAGATGATACGATTGGAATTTATCAAATGGAATAACTTAGAAAAACTCGTATTCCTGAAGTTTACTTACTGTTTCTACAAAGGCAAATTTTGTGGTCACGTATGAAAGCGCATCAGCAATACTGATAAAGATTCCGGTCTGAGCAATATTAATACTGCAAAATAATATAACGTGACATTTCACTTTGTTAAACAATTGGATGCAATGCAATGCGGAGTTGCCTGTTTGGCAATGATTTGCAAATATTATAAAAACGCATATAGCATTGAAACACTTTCCAAGCTATGTAGTGTTTCAACAGAAGGAGTTTCGCTTTTCGCAATAAAAAACGCGGCAGAGAAATTGGGATTCAATTCTATTTGTTGCAAGACTTCTATTGAACAATTGGTCAGCATTTCTATGCCAAGTATATTGCATTGGAACCAAAACCACTTCGTGGTTTTATACAAAGTAAAGAACAAAAAGAAATTCTACATCGCTGACCCTGGTAAGGGATTAGTATGTTATTCTTTAGAGAATTTTAAGAAGCACTGGATTAGTTCAGTATCAAATGGAGAAGAGAAAGGTGTCGTAATGGTTATTGAACCAACAGAGAAATTTGGGAAAAGAAGTATAATCGAAGAGCCAAACAAAAAGCGTTCATTCAACTTTTTGTTTGGTTATGTATTACGATATAGAAAATATTTTATCCAAATTATTTTGGGTCTGTTACTGGGGTGTTTACTTCAGCTCATCATGCCTTTTTTAACTCAAGCAATTGTTGATATTGGAATAAAGCACAAGGATATAGGATTTATATGGCTTGTACTATTGGGGGAATTAATGATTGTGTTTGGACGTACAGCCACAGAGTTTATTCGTCGGTGGCTGCTGCTTCATATCTCTATGCGAATAAACATTTCATTGGTAAGTGATTTCTTTATCAAGCTACTGAAATTGCCTATGTCGTTCTTCGACACAAAATTGATGGGCGATTTGTTACAACGTATCGGAGATCATTCGCGTGTGCAGAATTTCCTTACTGGTCAGGTCTTGAGTGTGGTTTTTACATTTCTCAACTTCATCATATTCGGTGTTGTCCTGCTTATTTACAATAAAATAATTTTCGGTGTTTTTATTATGGGAAGTGTTACTTACGGATTATGGATATCATCATTCCTACGGAGACGCAAAGTGCTTGATTATGAAATATTCGAACAACAAGCGATTAACCAAAATAAAACATATCAATTCATAACATCAATGCAGGAGATAAAACTGCAGGATTGTGAACAGCGCAGACGGTGGGAATGGGAGGACACACAGGCTGATTTATTCGCTGTACAGATGAAGTCTTTGAAACTGCAACAGACACAGGAGGCAGGTTCTATACTCATAAACGAGGTCAAAAATATCCTTATTACCGTATTGGCTGCCACTGCTGTAATAAACGGCCAAATTACACTTGGCTCAATGCTTGCCATCCAGTATATCGTGGGGCAGCTCAATTCGCCAGTGGAGCAATTTATGTCATTCATATATTCTTTGCAGGATGTAAAAATTTCCCTTGAACGAATCAACGAAATTCATGAAGGAAAGAACGAGGAATCCAAAGAAAATCAAGCAAAAGCATTTGATACTGAAAAGTCAATCAAAATTGGCAACATAGATTTTAAATATGACCCCCATTCTTTGAAGAAAACACTTGAGGGTGTATCTTTTGACATCCCGGAGGGGAAAGTTACAGCCATAGTAGGAGCATCTGGAAGTGGAAAAACCACACTAATAAAACTCATGCTCGGTTATTATCGTGTCATGACCGGTTCAATCTCTATAGCCGGACGTAATATTAACGAATACAACCTCAAATGGTGGCGTCGCCATTGTGGAGTGGTAATGCAGGATGGAGTGATTTTTTCTGAATCCATAGCACGTAACATCGCTGTCGATGACGGCGAGATAAATGTGGAACGGCTTGAACAAGCTGCGAGAATCGCAAATATCCATGACTATGTGATTGGACTTCCGCTAAAGTACAATACTATTATCGGGCGTGACGGTGTTGGCCTGAGCCAAGGTCAGAAACAGCGCATACTCATAGCGCGTGCTGTCTATAAGAATCCAGATTTCATCTTCTTAGATGAAGCCACCAATGCTCTTGACGCAAAAAATGAGAGAGCCATAGTTGAGAATCTTAATGAGTTTTATAAAGGCCGTACAGTTGTAGTGGTAGCGCATCGATTATCCACTGTTAAGAATGCAGATCAGATTATAGTTATTGATGGTGGTAAAGTTGTGGAAACCGGTAATCACACCTCCCTTATAGAAAAAAAAGGTGTATATTATAATCTGGTTAAAAATCAACTTGAACTAGGTTGCTGATATTATGTATATTAAAAATAATTCAAACGAATAATGAAAAAGGAAACAAAAATTGAACTTCGTTCTGAAAAGGTCCGCAATCTTTTAGGCGAAATCCCTCCATCGCTTGTAAGATGGGGTACAGCAATAATAATTGCTATATTTCTGGTACTATTATTAGTGGTATGTTTTATGCCTTATCCTCATTCGCAAGGAGAAAGCATTTTGCAACATATTTTATTGATGTGATTTCGTTCATTATGTAACATAACCCTATTTCATCTCTCATTTTAAATACAGGGGATGAATAGGGATTTTAAGTTACCAGTATTTATAACTGATAACCAGATATATCTGTTTCTATTACGTTACATTGTGTTAATTAGTGTGTCAAATTATGAGTAGGCACTCGATAAACTATAGGCACTAAACTTTATATACAACAATAGCGACTGCAACTATTAGAATCATTGTGACAGACGTTATTGTTGTATATAAATATCAACATTCATAGTCGGATGCTTAAGATGCACAAAATATTATAATGTTTAAAAATTGATTAAGGAAATAGCGAATTTAAATTCAGGATAGTCAGAAGTTGTGTGTTGTTATGTACGGTTCTAATGACGCAATCTGTATTTATAATAGGCTAACAGGAAATAATTGTTTCTGTAAATAGCAAAAGTTGTTTTTAGCCATCAAACTGAAAGCTAAAAACAACTTTGACCGTTGATAAAACTGTTTTGACTTGATTTTCTAAAAACAAGAATCAAGCACCGTATGAACTATATGCTATCATGCACAGATATAATGGAGTTCTCTATAAGGATATCTCTTACTGTTTGAAGTAATTTTTCTTTTTCAAATTTCTTCAAAGCAGCAGGATATTTCAACGCCTCTATAAAATTCAGAATCGCATATCCTAACACGCTGAAGCACTCTTTTTCTTCTGCTTTATAAAACGCGTCAAAATTCATTATAAATTCTGCTGTGAAATATTTCAAAAGCGTAGCCACCGGTGTAATAGAATTGGAAGGTTTCAGTGTCTTGTCAGCGTAATATTTCGGACGCTTTGCTTTTACAAAATTGCCAAAAGCAGGAGACATGCAAATAACTGTTATATCAAAAGTTTCTATCAAATCAGACTGAAACCTATGAGATAATTCCTCATCCAATAGCTTTTCAATCTTTCTAATCACATCATACTGATATGAATCACAGAATTCACGTGAAAATATCGTATTTATTTTTATTCTCATATTAACTGTTTTTTTATTTATGGATACAAATATACGAATTTTCCATTTGCATGGAGATTATTTAAATCTTTTGTTTCCTGGTGGCAATTGACCATGTTCAAAATAATACCAATACAACATTATTTTTTCTTGTATCAAAATTTCTGTTTTTGTACCATAGAAAAGATCCTGTCTATCAAAATTTGTTCTTTCATATGAATTAGGAGAATATCGTTTGTCCCCATGTATGGTCTCTCCATATTTCCAAACTTCCCCCTTTTTCATATAAACAGTAGAATTAGTTCTTACATTGGTATAAAAGCCATCATTTTTGGCAACTAATTGATATAAAGATCCATTTCCCGGCCTATTTTTTTGAGACAATCTTGCTATTTGCTGTTCCTGCCTCTTGACCATATTTTCAGTCATAAATTGATATGCCGCATAACTATAAATGGCAGGAATTAAAATATCATCTGCTATACCTATTCCTGTAACGTCATCAGCCATTATCACTGTAGAAATCGCTGTTGCATATTGAAATGCACTATAATCCCATTGAGCATTTCTTATAGCTTTATCTGTTGCAATTTTAGAATCATATACTGTATTAGATATACCACCTCCACCACCTGCAGCAGTGCTCCAATGGAAATCAAATTTCCAGTTACTACCTTGTCCCACAGCTCCAACTGCCAATCCTGCAGATAGGTATGGTGTGCTGATTCCACCTGCAAACGTAATGCTTCCAGGTACAGCAATACCATATCCTACAACCCCTCCAGTTAATGCGCCAAATCCAATGCCCAAATAAGTATTTGCTGACCTATAATTCCATTTTACAGGATTCAATTCTCCATTATTAGCTAATGCGCCACCAACATAAGCTCCTACAATAATACCAATGACGGCCAAAATAGATTCTCCATCTTCATCCACATAACAAAGTGGATTATTCATTGCATAAGTATATCGGTTAAAGTTCTGTGACATGTAAGGCATCTGCACATACGGATCCGGAGAAAGGAAACGGCCTAATATCGGATCATACAATCGAGCATTCATATTAACAAGCCCGAATTGTGTAAGGTGTTCATGCCCTGTATAACCTCTTCCTAAAAATAAAGTTGGCTGTTGTTTATGAGTATATACTTCCTGTGTGACCGGATTCCGCAAACGTCCCCAAGCATCATAACTCAACTCTTGAACTAATGCACCATTAGCATCCACAATGTGGGTAATACTACCTAAATAATCACGAAGAATATAATATATACCTTTGGAAGAACCATCTTTTATATATACTGCTCCCGCACCATAAAAATCACTAAATAGATAGAGTTTTTCTTTTGAAGTGGAAGTCTGATCCAGTTCATAACAATTGCCCAAATAATAACGGGTCAAAATGTTATTCCCATTCTGTGAAATATTCATTTTCACTCTATCATATTCACCATTATAGGTAAATGTCGCCACTTGGCCATTCTCTGCAATAGACAGAGGACGTCCAAATGAGGTGTAAGTAATTTCTTGAGTATGCGTTGGTACCCCATTCCCCGATACACTAACCCCAGAAACCGCATAAGGCTTTTGAGCAAGCGCGTATTCAAATGTTCCTACATCACTTTTGCTAGTAATGTTACCTTTCACGTCATACGCCGTGGTTTTACCAGCATAAGAAGTCAATCTATTTAAGTTATCATAACTGAAATTTTCCGTGATATTCCTCGTATTATCTTTCCTCGATGTCAAATTGGATGTTGTTGCATCAAAAACATACGAAAAATTCTGATAAGCTTTGGACGTACTACTTGCACTTCTGCCAGATGGAAACCCATAAGCGGTAAAATCGTATTTGCGTGTTATACCCCCCGTGATAATTTCTGTAGGTTGGCCAAAGTTGTTTTCTTTGGATAATTTGAAAACGGTTGTTTCATCCAGTTTGGCTTCATTCAAATGCCCGTTTGAATAGAGATAATTTTCAGTAGCCAACACACCAGATTGTGATGTGTATTTGATGGAGCTAACATTTCCATTAGAATAGGTATAATCCTTTTGCAACCATTTGCCATCCACTCCATTTTCTTTCCATGTAGTCAATCTGCCATAATTATCATAAGCAAATGATTTTGATGTTCCGTTGTTGGTGGATATATTTGTCAGTTCATCCTTTGAATTGTAGGTAAAAGATGTTACAAATTCAGGAGTAGTCGTTTTTATCAGCCTATTGTATAAGTCATATTCATTTTGAGTAACCTTTCCATTCGCATTTGTCTCTTTCGCCACATTTCCAGCTGCATCATATTCATACGTTGTTGTCCCTTGACTGGGATCAATCAAGCTCGTATGTCTTCTATATTTGTCATAACCAAAAGAAGTAACAATATTGCCTGGTGCCGTTACAGAAGACGGTTGTCCGTCCGCCGCCAGATTATAAACAATCGTTCCCGCTGGGTCGGTAACAGAAAGCAAATTACCATGTGCGTCATAAGACTTAGTTGTTGAAACCTTGTCAGACACCACTGTTACATTATTCTTATTATAACTATATGTTGTCTTCCTGCCGGAACTCTCTGTATAAGACAAAATACGGTCATAACTATCATACACATACGTATTCCATAACGAAGCAGTACTTCCTGTAAAAGGTAGAGACTCCTTTTGCAGATTACCATAAGAATCATATAACTTATCAATGTTTTTTATAGTTCCGTCAAACCGTTTCTCCCCCTTACGGACTTCCCGATTCAGCGCATCATAGACTTCTGTCACAGTCGGTTTTCCCGTATTTGTGGTGGTAATCGAATAAAGTCCGTTAGTTGCAGTTGAAGACCAGGCGTACTGAATCGTTTTGCTAGTATTATCCGGATATTTAATCGAAGTTTCGCGTCCAAAAGCATCATAAGTAAAAGTCGTAGTTCCACCTTTATAATCTTTTACAGTTGCGACTTGACCAAAAGCATTATAAGTAAACGTGTTGCTCAATCCCATTGGACTGGTTACTTTGGATAATCGTCCATAAGAATCATACTCATAAGATGTCTTTTGCAAATTTGATGATGTATAAAGCATCAATGTTTCAGAAGTTGGATTTCCATAACTATCGTACACATAATTATATTGTCTGACTTGATTCCCATCTTTTGAATATACTTTTACTGTTGGCAGGCGTGAAGAATACACTGGAATATACATCTGTTCCGTATAAGAAGAACCTCCACGATTTACCGTAACAATTTGCTTAGTTAGGAACCCCAAATTATATCCATCCTCTACTGTCGTTTTTGATGAATAAGTATTCGTCTTTTTCACTGTTATATTTCCTGTATAGGAAATGGATTCTTCTGTAGGATAACCATAAGAATCATACACATAAGAAGTCGTAGCAGATATATCTTTAAGCAAATCCTTCTCTATTTTATTGGTCAAACGAATCTTTGCAATTTTATTTACCTGTGTACTTACAGTGTAAGTGTATGAGTTCTCAAAAGTAGGTGTGACTTCACTTTTCAGCAAACCATAACGATAAGGTTCGTAAGTCCGGACAAGACTTTGTCCTCTCTTGTTGTAGATCGTAATATTTTCAAATCCCCGAAAGCCCAATCCCTGTCGGTGAATAACCGCATTATTATAAGTGAAAGAATTGATGTCAATCTGAGAACCATTCATGTAAATTTCCGATGATGCGATTACCGGCAAAGGCTCTTGAATATTAACATAAGGATAGGTTGCTCCATATCCTTTCGTGTATAGCCCAGAAGACACGCCTTCTTCATTAATCAGTCGATAATCATTTTTTTCAATGACTCCCAAACTGTTTGCCATACCTGTAGCCATAACTTCTTCGCTGTCATTCCGTGAAAATGAGAATTTTGTAGCGATTCCATCTTTCAAACTTATCAACTGTGTGAAACAATTGCGTGTATTGATATTGGTAGGTATAAGAATAGATTTTGATGACGGATAGCTGGAATACAAAGTTGAAGAGCCTACATTGTTATTCTTTACCAAATAAGTAAAGAATCCGCTTGTGTCATACTTGATTAGATCTGTCGCACCGTCACCGTTGATGTCCTGTATAATAAAACCGGTATTATCGGCCGTACTTTTAGTCGTTCCACTAAAAGTAGTACTTTCAAACTGACCATTTCCTTTGGAGTTATATACAGTCCAAGTAGTTGACGAGCCACTAGGGGAAACCAAGAAATCCATTAATCCATCACCATTATATTCTCCAAGTAATACATCACGATTAGCCAGTCCGGATTTCTTCAACCCAGTATAAGTGGCTACATTTCGCGCCGTAAGGGTACTGCCTGAAACATCAAAAGTATAGATATTGACCCCACTTTCATTAATATGACATATATCAGTCTTTCCATCGCCATCGTAGTCCATAACAAATAGTTTGTCGGTGTTGTTATTGGCAGCTTTAGGGTCACTTTGTTGTGTACCTACAAACTCGACATTATATGGCAGCACATGGTTCTGATAGATAATCTTGTTACCAACCAAATCAAAAATATAGCATTTAGAAGGTTTGCTTGTATCTCCAAACGGCTGGTGTACGGAAACGGCCAAGACTTCCATTTTACCATCGCCATTGAAATCACCGGTATAATAGAATTTGGGCTGGATGCTTTTTCCATCGTCCGCATCCGTATATACTGTGGGGAAATTGTAAGTTCTAGTATAGAGCTTAGAAAGACCTGAATACAAATTAGATCGATAAACATGGAAAACAACCTGGTCGTTGTTGCTCACCACAGAATTGTTGATTTTTATAACATATTCTTCTTGTTTCCCCTCCAAATCTGCACATATAATATCCACAAATCCTTTTTCTGTGAATAAATTAGGCATGGGTGACGCCCAACTGTCTTTTAGACCAGCATATAGGAAAATCTTTTCTTCACCTGTGTATTTGTTGTCAAACCGATTCTGAGAATGCCGAAACATAGTAGAATGCCGATAATGCTTCCAATAAGGATTCAAATTAGGGAGTGCAATTAATCCGTCCGCACCACTGTCATAATCGAATTTTCCTTTTACAACTTTTATCATGCTCGGATTATCCGCTACATACCATTCATATAACTGAGTCGTACTTTTTGTGTAATTGGAGGCGACATAACCTCTGCCATAATAAAACAACAACGGATTATAGGATTTTCCGGAAGCTGCATAATCAATCTGTGTCAAGAGGGATTTGTCATCCTGTGTAGTGTATGTCAATGTATAAGTGCCTAAGACAGTAGAACCTAATTTACAGGTAATACTCTTCAAAAGTTGAGGTTCATTTACTTTGAGGCCACCTGCAAAATAAAGAATCGGATCCGGACGTGAAGTCTGGTATGTAAATTCAACAGAAGCCCCATTGTATGAGATATTGGTAATATTATAGTGGTTGTTTGAAAAAGAATAAGAATAACTTATTTTGTTTCCTTTCAAATCTGTAAGTGACATAAGAGGATAGTACAGGTTATTTTGGGTATTACTTGTATTTCCGAAAATGCCTTTATTACCATCTGGATAGAAGACCTCGAAATATTTCATTATATTCCCGGAGACATAGCCTTTCACCTTGATATTTCCTTGTTCGGATTCATATAAAATATAGGTACTTGCTGTTGATGTCTTTATCAATCGGATACCATTAAGCACAAAAGCGTCACTATTGTCCATGACAATACCTTCCGGCTTTCCTTCGTAATACATCGTTTTCCCACTTCGGGCAATTATAGGCAACCCTGAGACAGACCAGCCAAAACCCATGACGGAGTTTCCCTGTTGGCTATTATATGCGAAGGATAATTGGGGATTGAAGCCTCTCATTCCAGGATACACATCAATCGGAACCTCATAAATTCTTGCTCCGGTAGATGATGTTCCAGAATTGATAACAATTTGCCCAACTTCTTTAGACTGACTCAAACTGATAGAGTTTGGGATATGCGAGTTTGTAATACGCGATGGAGGTATCTGTGCCAGTCTGTTGTTGTCTTTACCAAAGGAAGAACTGTCAGCCTTTTGTGCAATCACAGATGGGTACAATCTTGCTTGGATGGAATCCTCATAATGCTTGTATTGTTCTTCTGTCCAATTTTTAAACCTGTCATCATCCGGTGTATTAGCAAGTGTTTTTATCTGAGCATGATGAAGGGATATTTGTTCAGATACAGAAAAATCTTTAGCCCAGCCTATGCCTGTATGCAATATAGACAGGATGCTTGTAATATATATTATTCGTTTCATGTGTGTATGTTTAAAATTAGCTAGAACCAAAATTATTTTTTGATTATCTTCCAAGTACTTTCCTTTTTATTTAAAGAAATATATAAAATGTAAATTCCGTTTGCCCGAGAACTAATGTCCAATTCTATCCATCGAGAAGTTGATTGTGTTGAGAGTATTTGTTGTCCGGATGCATTGACAATGCGGATAATACATCTGTCAGAATTATCATAATTCGCAATTTCGATTTTTAATTTGCCTTTTGTCGGATTCGGGTATATCCGGATGTTTTTTTCTGAGAGCATCTCCGAAAAGTATTCTGCTGTAGATGCCTCTTTATAAGAGGATTTTGTGTTCATTACAATTTCTCTCTTAATGCGATTACCTGCGCTGTCATAACTATATTTAACATTTTGGGCTAATGCTGCATAAGGCATAGTCCAGATGAGCAACATGGTTAATTTTTTCTTCATAGAGCTACATTTTAATTATTATTCTATTATAGCCTTAACGAAGAAAGTTTGAATTTATTGTGTGAGGAGGTGTTTATGTGGTTGTTTTTATGAAAAAATGTACTCCATAAATTTTTTTGATGTTTGAATAAAAGTTTTATAAGGAGTTTACCAAAAAGCTATAAAAAATCAGCCAAACTCTTTCGGAAGAAATTGGCTGATTTTAGATGTTTATGATTTTGGGATTATACTATACCCCAAATGGGTTCCAGATAATCAGGTGATCAGTAAAAAAACTGAAGTACACCTTACTCGGTTATTTAAGTATTGGCTTACTTCCATAGCGGCTCGTTTTCCTAGCCGACGGGGAATCCCATCGCCTCCGCTTCTACATTGGGATGAACCTTCAACAATGATTTCAATTGTTGTTTGAAATCGTTACTTGGATGGGTGGCGTTCTGCAAATATGCAAGACAGCAAAGCTGGGCATAGAGTTTGGTTCGAAGTGTTATGGAAATATCAATCCACTCGCCTTTCAGTTTGCAGGGCAACTGTGGTTTCATAGGGTATCTTCTGTTCCATGTGCGTGAGTGATGCGCAAGACAGTTGCACAAGGCAACGGCGCATTTACACCAGCTTTCAAGATATTCGTGCTGAGGCAAGTTAAATTCTCTTGCGATTTTCTTCTTAAGTTTAGTGTCTTTCAAATTACAGAATATCTTTAAAAACCACGTCCAAAGTTTTCCATACAGGAGGAATAGTCGGATTGGCGTATTTGTCAAAATGTTCCTGAATGGAATCCTCTTTTGAGTGGAAAACTTCCTGTTTAACACGAATAGAGCAATCGTCAAAGATTTTGTTATCGGCAAACAAACTCCTGTCATTATCCAGAATGAGCCGTAAGCCATCGAGAAATGATGTATCAGTTTTGAGCGAAGAGCTATCTCGAAACTTTGTATGGCAGTAAAAAGCAAAGCCCTTAGCTTCTTGTCAAAAAAATAAAGATTGACAGCACTGTCAGAATGGATGTTAGGCTTGAATATATGAGTTGTTTTGTCTTGTTCCATCGGACGGAGGTAGTTTGCCAGACGGTAATAACTCATGATTTTTAACTGTGCTGAAGCATCATTGTCATCTCTAATGATTAGTTCCCGGGGCTTTCAGCATATGAAGAATTCGGGGATAATCCAACGGTTGCTTAGTATAATCCATAAGTGTATAAAAAGTAAAAGTTCCGCCTTGGTACACATTAAAAAGAGGCGTGGCGGAAATTGTCGATGCAGATATAATGTTTTTATTCCAATCCTGCAAGTTTTTCAGAGGAAATTAGTAGAATTAGCAGAAAAGGAGCAGAAAATGATGCCCGAAAGCCACAAAGAAGCATTAATGCCTCATTCTGATAACTTTTCCAACGCCTGTCGCCGTGTTTCACCAATGAACTGCAGCAATATCTCCGGATTAATGTGTCTCCGCCCCATTCGGACTGCCAAGTGTAGATGCGGACTGGTTGACCGTCCTGTACTGCCGCTTTTACCCACCACATCACCCGGCTTCACGCAGTCACCCCGTTTCACATGACATTCGGACAGGTGGCAATAGCTGACCGAGAATTCCCAATGCCGCACAGTGACATGTTTCCCGGACACCCTGTCCTGTCCGGCCTTCTCTACGATGCCGTGCATCATAGCATAAACTTCACTACGGTCAGCCCTTAAGTCCAGGCCGTAATGCATCTTCTTCTTACCTGTAAAAGGGTCATTTCTCATTCCATAAGGTGATGTCACCTTGATTTTCTCCAGTGGCAGTGATACACTCATGTATCTCTCCAGCCACTTATCCCTATCCACCATATTTTCTATCTTCCCTTCCATTGCAAGGGAATCCTTTACGCTGATCGTCTCAGATTTGGGACGGTCTTTTTGTGTCTCTACCTTATACCGTAAAGGACGTGATGCAATGGTATGAAACTGTGCATTGGTATGCAAGCAAGTATTTATGAGTATGAATATTGCTAATAAGTATTTCATACTGCAAAATTATACCATAGAACTGTAGAGAAAGAATAAACCCTCATTTAAAAGTAGGATTATAACATTCTATAAGTAATCATACCCTTAATTCATACTCTGAAAAGTAATGAGTCAATATATTTGCTCAACCCATTTTAGAGTATGAAATAAGAGTATGATTTATTGTCTATCTATAATTATTCTCAAAATTCATACCTTTTTAATCGGGATCTTATCCATGTATGAAATCATCGCTCTACTTTTGCACAAGCTGACTATTTCAGCGATAGTACCTATAAATGGAAATAGATATGATCAGAAACAGTTTTAAAGAAGAAGAGATTCCCTATGAAGTCCTGGAAACATTCGGGTTAACAAGGGAAATGATTGAAGACTTGCCTTTGCGTGTTCTCCAGGACATCAGCAACGGCCGTCGTTCTCCAGTGTTACCCATTCATGTCAGGGACAACCAAGGTAACATCATCAAGAGCCGTACCCGTTTTTCTCTCATCCGCAATGAAGACGGCAAGGTAGATGTCCTTTTCTACCCTCAGCTCCAACAGAGCAACCTGTCCCAATTCAGTGAGGACAAACGAAACAAGTTGCTTTCCGGCAAAGCGATAATTGACGAAATGCCTACATCCAAAGGCAATGAAATGACCGCTTTCCATCAGATTGATGCAGGCACAGGTCAGGTATTGTTTGTACCTACACCCGTCATCGGCAGAAATCTCCAGTTAATAACCGATGAGTTCCATTTGAGCAATGCCGAACTGAATTGCCTCAAGAACGGCGAAGTGCTCACTATCACCCTTGGAGAAGAACAGCTCACTATGGGGATAGACCTTAACGAGCCAACTGGAATCCGTCTCAGTGACGGCGATGAACAAAAATGGCGTCAGCAGAGCAAACGTGAATGGGGCAAGCATAACTTCGGCTGTTTCGGCTGCTGGACTATGGACGAGGAAGGGAATCTCGACTATGTGCATGAGGACGACTATACCGAAGAGATGTGGGATGAGTTGAAGAAGAAAGGCGAAAGAAGAGCCGGACAAACCCATAAAATCTAAACGGTATGGCCAGAGAGAAATTTTATTCTGAAGACGTGCTTATAGAAAAAGTGCAGAATGGAGAATTCGGATGGTTGGATTATGTCAACCATTTCTCCAAAGAGTGGAAAGATGAGTATGAACGGTATTGCCGTACAAGAGGAATCACCATCAGCGATGAATCCGCAGAACAATTCATAGAATGGAAGCAGAACCGACTGGAAGAAGCCCTTCTTGACGGCGAAGCCTGACTATAAAACCAATAATTATGTCAATCAGAAAGAACATCAATCCAAGACCATTGGATATACAGCCCGAATTACAGGACATCCTTGTCCGTAACGGCATGAGGGCACATATCAGAGGAAGCAGCAACGGCTTCCTGCTGATTGTGCAAGGACATGACTCTCCGCTTCTCTGTTACCCCATCAGTGAAAAACAACTGAAAGCACTGACGGATTGGGGAACCAATTCCGCCAACAAAAGAGCCTACAACACCTTCGCCAGCATTGTAGCTGCTGACTTTGACATGCCCAAGGACTTTGTACATGCACGAAACGCCAACGGTCGTGTGGCAATGGGTTTGCACGGATACCGTATCGGCGCTGAAGAATACGGAAGACTAGGTTGGGGACATCGTTTCCTTGGATGGACACCCAGACAACAAGGAGGATTCCATCTTCGTAGAATCGGAGGCAACCTTTTCTTTCCCGGTGCTCCTATAGTGCCAGACCGTCCTGACGGACGCATGAAACCAGGCGAACTGCAGTCGGGCGGTTACGGATTCTACTATAAAGGACGTGTGGGCATTGAAGGTAATGTCCCTCTAAAGCAGGATGTACTCAAAGAACTGGAAAGCGTCATTACACCCATCGTAGTCAAGCAACGAAACAATGAACCGGCCAAACCCTATAAGGAACTGATTACCTCACCTGTCTATTTCAGCAACGATAAGCTACAGGAATGCTTGCGCAGTCATGGTATATCCATAGATGCAGAAACCAAGACCATGACCATACAATCCTCCAGTACCCAAGCGGATTTTGTTTACGACCTTACCGATGAAGAAGTAAAGAAGCTGACAAGCAATTCCATCAAGGAAGAGCCTGTAGAAATCCGTCTGTCACTAATCAACGACATCATCAGGGAAGATTTTGCGGAAGGCATTACCATGGAACAGCTCAACAGCGATAAACAGATAACCATCGCCCTTCATCCGACCGTACAGGAAGACCTCGACAGACAGTTGAGCCAGTTCCAAACGGTTGAAGAACATGTAACCACGGAACAAGGACTTTCCGTTCATCCTGAAGATGAACGACTGTCAAAGGAAAGTGCATCCGTTGACGGGAAGCAGTTGGAAGCCATCAATGCAAACAAGGGATGGTTCAGGGAAGGAAGACACGGACGTGAAGTGTCCGTTGATGATATCCGTGTGGAACCAAGTGCAGAAGGCAAGTACAAGATGACTGCCGTCATCAATGGAGAGCATATCACCCATGAGATAAGCCAGAAGCAGTATGACAAGTTCATGGCCATTGACGACTATCATCGCATGAAACTCTTCTCCAAGGTATTCAGTGAGGTGGATATGAAGAACCGTGACCACGTTGGTATCGGTACAAAGATAGGTGCCGCATTGTTGGCAGGTGTAGCCGTCGTCTCTGAGTTGGGACGAGGTCCGCATCCACCGCATCCTGCTCCTGCCATTTTTGTAGAACGGAGAGCCTATTTCAAACCTGGAGTAGATACACCCGAACAGGTTGCCATGCGCAACTTCGAGGCGGCTATCCATGCAGAGGAAAGACAAGTACACCGACATAACGGAATGTAACGACAATGAGTGATTTGACTTACGAAGACTTCAAGCAGCGCATTGACATACAAGAGCTGCTTGTGGACGCAGGCTATCATCTGAACAAGCGTGACGGTCTGCGCTATCCGTCGTATGTCCGACTCGACAGTGAGAACCGCCGCATCCGGGGTGACAAGTTCATCGTGACAGGAAACGGTCTCTGCTGTTTCCGTCCGCCGGAACGGAAGAACTACAATGTCATTTCATTCATCAAGGAGCATCCTGAAATGTTTTCCGAATACAGACCAGGAATGTCCAAGGACAGACTGGTGAATCTTGTCTGCCACAGACTGCTAAACCAGCCATTGGAGGATAAGGAAACCAAAATCATGTCACCAAAGCAGGAGAATGTGAGATTTGACTTGAACAATTATCAACTTGTACGTTTCGACCTCGATGATTGGGATAGCCAGAAGAAATTCTACAGCTATTTCAAGAACCGTGGCATTACGCTTGATACCCAACGTGCTTTTGCAGTCCATCTTCTTCTGGCAAGCACAACCAGAGAAAACGGGAATACCTATACCCATTTGGCCTTTCCGATGAGAGTACCCGGAAAGGAAGAGATTGTCGGACTGGAGGAACGCAGCCGTCCCAATCTGGAAGGCAAGAGTGCATATAAGGGAAAGGCGGCAGGAAGCAACTCCTCTGAAGGCCTTTGGATAGCCAACCTGAGCGACAGACAACTTGAATATGTTAAGGATGTCTATTGGTTTGAAAGCGGTTACGATGCCATGGCCTATTATCAATTGCATCCGAACAAAGACGAACTGAATGATGCCGTCCTTCTTTCGACAGGTGGCACACCGGGAGAAAAGCAATTTGCGGGTATTCTTGACATACTTCCCCACGCCAACCATCACCTCTGTTTTGACAGAGATCAAGCAGGACTGTTATATGCCGTGAACTTCGCTCTCCAACGTGAAGGACGGAAATTCAGTAACTATCTTACAGACAAGGGGAATTTGGTCATAAGAGACTTGACAGACGGTTACAAACGGAAATCAATACCGACAGAGGATATGGACTTCAAGGAAATATGCAAGACTATCGGCATTGATGAACCCAAAAACCAGCTTCATCTGCCTAAAGATGGGTACAAGGACTGGAACGACCAGCTGTTAGAGCGCAGAAACATTGAAACAGGCCATACTATCAATGAGCTAAAAGAAGAAAGGGAAAAAGAAACAACATTGTCTAACCAAACGGAGGAAACGGAGAATGAACAGCATACCGCACACCGCCGCAGATAGAAGAAGGAGAATCATCATGAACCAAGGAAGAAACAACTACGGAACCATACGGCTGTGTCCGCATATCATGCAGTTTGCCATCGACAGACTGCCACTTATCCTATTGAACATGGCCGGATATGTGTGTGCTGGGATGGATGTCATTCCGCTAAAAGGATTGATACTTGGATTTACCATACTCCTTTCCTCATATCTGCTATACCTCTTCATCTACATCCGCAAGATGGATTTCGTTGTCACAGGTGAGCAGCTGATACATGAACATGGAGTCTTTGTCCGTGACAGCGACTATATAGAGCTGTACCGTGTAGTGGACTTCAAGGAAAACCGCAGTTTCCTCCAACAGTTGGCAGGACTGAAAACTGTATCCGTCTATTCGGGTGACAGGAATACGCCCAGACTGGACATTATCGGAGTAAGAAACAGTATGAACCTTGTCGCACATATCCGCGAACGGGTGGAATACAACAAACAAAGAAAGGGTATTTATGAGATTACGAACCGTTAGCATACTGATTTGCATGATACTGTTGGGTGTGCTACAAGGCAAAGCCCAATATGTAGTGACCAATCCGTTGGAGTGGCTTGCCCTTGCCGAAGGGAATGAAGCCATCAACTCCGAGATAGAGTCACAGATTGAAGGACAGACCAAAACCGCTGTCCTGCAGAACACTATTGCCGCCGAGTTTAACAAGATCCATGAATGGGAACGCAAGTATAGCGGTTATCTGCGTACAGCCAGTGGGTATGCCTCTTCCCTGAAAGCGGCTACAACACTTTATGAAGATGGAGTACGAATCTTCATCACATTAGGAAAACTGAGCAAGGCCATCCGTAACAATCCGCAAGGAATCGTTGCCACGATGAGCATGAACAATCTCTATATCGAGACAGCCACAGAACTTGTTACCGTGTTCACACTACTTCGTAATGCCATCGCTACAGGCGGTGATACCAATATGCTCACCGGAAGCGAACGTTCCGAAACCCTTTGGGCGCTGAATGACAGGCTGGGAACATTCCATAAGAAACTGAGCCGTCTATACCTGAGCATACGCTATTACACGCTGAACGATGTCTGGAACAATGTGACGGCTGGAATGCTTGACAGGGATTACGGTGATATCGCCCATATCGCCTTTGACAGATGGCGAAGGGCAGCACGTGTTGTAGGATACTAATGAAAAGGGATGCATATGAAACGAAAGATATACCTGATACTGATAATGACAATCTGCATACTGCCCATGAGTGCTCAGATAGACCCGACACTTTCAGGAATGATATTCCTCTATACCGACAAGGCAGAAGATGAACTGAAAAGTCAGGAACGGGCTATGATGATGCAGTCCACCGGACATCTGTGGATAAAGGAAGAGGTGGAAGGAACGACAGACCTTCAGCGTAAGTTCAACGACTATCTGGACTCTTTCCGTGACATCATCTGCTATGCCGCACAGATATACGGTTTCTATCATGAGATTGGCAGACTGACGGACAACATGGGCGGACTGAGTGAGCAGCTTCGGAAAAGTCCGGGCAACGCACTGGCAGTAGCACTGACACCACGACGTAACCAAATATACAGGGAAATAATTCTGGGCAGCGTGGAAATCGTTAACGATATCCGTCATGTATGTCTGAGCAACACCAAGATGACGGAGAAGCAGCGTGTCGAGATTGTCTTTGCCATCCGTCCGAAGCTGAAACTGATGAACAAACGGCTCCAACGTCTGACAAGGGCGGTCAAATACACCTCCTTTGCGGATGTATGGGCAGAAATAGATGAAGGTGCAAGAGAGAAACCTGACAAACTGGAAATCACCCAAGCCTGTATGCGACGATGGCGTAGGGCGGCAGACAGATAAATAACCATTAAGAATAAAGATATGAGCGGTTGGAAAACAGCATTGAAATTCGTAAAGCGGCCTCTGGTAGAGACCGGGAAGTCCATTGGTGGAGCGGTCATCCACCCACAACGTACCCTTCAAGGGTTCGGAGTAGCGGCCAAGACCGCTGTCGTAGGTGGCGGCATGGGTTATATGGCATGGGAGAATATCGTCAATGACAAGCCCGTGTTAAGAACCATCGGTGACACACTTGTCGGTGAAGAAACAGTTGATAAGGTGGATGAAGCACTCAGTCAGACAGCTGAACGTGTAGAAAGCATGACCGAAAAAGCCGGAGAAACCATTGAAAGCATGAATGCCACCATGAGCGATGTAAACAGCAAATGGAACGGCATGCAACACTTCCTGAAGAACATCTTAAGCGGTAATGGCATGAACATGTTCGGTAACTTCTTCAGCAATCTCGGCAAAGGGAACGTGTCAGGCATGAGCCTTTTGGGGCTTGTCGCTTCTTCGTTACTCGTATTCTGTCGTTTCGGCTGGCTCGGCAAAATCGCGGGTGCGGTATTGGGCATGATGCTTATCGGCAACAATGCCCATGTGTCACAGAGTCAGAATATATCCAAGAATAATCAACTATCAGAACAGACAGCCAACCAATCAGGAGGCATGAGACGATAACATCATAATCAACATAAGAACTGAACAATGGAATATACGCAAGAAATGAACCTGCTTTCCAAAAGCGGTTACTGTATGCCCTTTGAAGAACGAAACGGCCAAGTACAAATCACATTGGGCTACGGGAAACAGACACATCCACACTCCGGTGAGGAATTCTTCCATCATGGCGTGGATTTCAAGGCAGACCGCTACCTGTTGGCTGCTTTGGCTGACGGAACTGTCAGCGGTATCGGAAGTACCCCGACACACGGGCTATACCAGATTGTCCGTTACGGAAAATATGAAGTGACCTATGCCCATCTTTCCAATGTACTCGCGACCTTTGGGATGCGTGTCAGAGCCGGAAATACTGTTGCTGTTAGCGATGACCTGCTTCACATGGAAGTTAAATATGACGGTGAGGAAATCAACCCGATAGAGTTCCTTGCCATGCTGTATGGCAATCTGAAGACTTTGGAACAGACTGGCAGAACAAGAAACGTGGAGTTTGAAACCATAGACATGTCCGTCCCCACGGATTACGATGATGACCAGGAAGAGATAGAAGAACTGATGCTACGGTTCTATCCGGATTACATGTCTGCCATCTACAACGGAATCTACCGTCTTCCGGAACATACGGAACATTCACTACGGAACATCTTTTCCACGGCAGCCGTCAAGAACTATTTCTATGAGACATTGCCGTCGCTGGCCAATCCTCTCGGTATCGGTCAGAAAGCTGTTCCCATCGCCTGTAAGGTACAGAATCTGCTTATCGGTGACTTCTTGAACTATCTCGCCCTGAAACACAGTATCTATCTCTCCACATGGGATGAGCACGAAAAAAAAAAGCGCAGGAGCAAGCCATAGCAGGAAGCGGAATCATCGACCCTCTATCCGAACTGGAGATAGACATACAGAGCTTTGACATACCAAGGCTGGTTACAGTCTATCCAGACCGTGGCGGCTTACGATGGTGGACCAAAGCCTGGTTCAACAACAAGGAAGAGGGAGAAGCATCCGTCGAAATAAGCAGACAAGTCGCAATCCGCTTTATTCAGGATGAAATTGAGAAGGATGCCATGCTTGAAGAATATTTCCCCAAGCAGATGGAAGTGTATCATCATGCCATCGAGCAGACAAGGGAGCAGTTAATGAACCAAATGAATATATAAGGATGAGCAACATCAAGGAACAACAACGGTTTGCGGAGTTGGAATACTGTATGGAACAGTATTTCAACAGCCGTCTGTATCCCGTCATGTGTAAGGTGAAGGATGACCTTGCGGAAAAACAGGCACAGGAGCTGGAAAACTATCAGAACAGTACGGCGGGAATGTTGCGTTCAATGGCAGGTTCCATGCACAATCTGCATGATGATTCCTTGAACATGCTGAGATTGACTGGGGAATGGAACAGCAAGACCACAGAGGACTATATTGAAATGTGCCGTAGGGACATATCGTCATCCAAAGAGATTACAGATGACCTCTCCCTCCTTGCAACTGAATGGCGAAATACCGTTGTCAGTGAAATTGGCAGGGAACGCTATGACGAACTTTCTTCCAAGTTAGGGAATGACCTTGCCAATGCCTATATGGACTATCGTGTGGAGCAACTGATGGTTGACCGTCTGGTGAAAGACCGTATGCCCAAATCCTCGATGGACTATATCATACGAAAAACAGCTTCGGACAGTCTTCTCGGCATATCGCAAAGCATCGGTTTGTCACCACTTGATGCAGAGATTGAGCAACGGGGTGAAGCAGCCTATCGCCCAACTACAATGGAAAAAGGTGTCGGCAGAACACTGGCATTCGGTGCAGATGTGGTTACTACAGGCGGTTTCAGTTCGTGGGGTGCATTGGCAAAATTGGCCGGAGCGGAGGTGGTATTTGCCGGATTGGAACATTATGCGGACAAGTCATCAAAAAACAAAACAGTTACCATAGAATCATGTATCAGTCAAGGAGTATTCGGAAGAGACGACAATGTATTCAGTAGCTTCCGTAAGGACTGCAAGGAAATTATCGCCTATAAGAATGACTATATCCTTTCTATGAATGAAAGACTTAAACACAGTCTGAACATACCAAGCAAAGAAACTGGAGAATGGCTAGATAAACTGTTCCAACCCTCCGAATATCTTTCTCATGTGCCATTTATGAAGAAAGAAAAGGAAAAACATTATGAGAATGTACCACTCATCGTAAAGCCAGGATGTGAGGAAGCATATCTGGAACAACAAAAGGAACAAGAGGAAAAGAAGAAAGCGAAGGAACAACTTGAAGATGTTGATAACATAAAGGAAGAAAAAGACGTGCCTGATACCCAACAGACAGAAGTAAAGACAGAAATACCGGAAAAGAGCACCGCCAACGGTTGGGATGGATTGATGAGCACATTCGGTTTGTCAGACCTTGGCAGTGTCGGCAAGAATCTCGGTTATGTGGTTGCCATGTTACCGGATATACTTATCGGGCTGTTCACCGGTAAAAGCAAGTCTTTGAACCTGAAGGATAATATACTGCCCATTGCCTCTATCCTTATCGGATTGTTTACACGTAACCCATTATTGAAAATGGTAATGATAGGTATGGGCGGACTGAATCTGCTCAACAAAGCCGGTCATGAATCCTTGGAAAGAATGGATATGACTGCCAGTGATACGGGAAACAGAAAGAATGTACAATACAAGAGCTATTCTGATGAAGCGCTCAATCCAAGAATTACCGACCCTGTCATCAAGGGAAACAATCTGATCATGGACATCGACAAGATTCCGTGCAGCGTCCAATTGCCGGAAAAGGTGGTTGATGCTTACCATTCAGGAGCTTTGCCACTGAATACGCTGGCCAATGCAGTACTTGCCAAGAGTGACAGGATGCAAGTAACCTTGCAGGACAACTACCGCACAAGCGACAAGCAATCGGAAGAAAGGGAAAGAAACATTGCCATCAAGTAACTAAAAGATAGAATCATGAAAGAGAAAAGCGAACAGGAACAACGGGCTGCAGAAAGACAGGTGGAACTGATCAGTGACGCATTGAACTCCGCCAAAGACAATACAGGATTCTGGATGAACCAAGGGCGAATCATGCCGCCGAGACTTTATCCGAAAGGGCCTACAGTCAGTCCGTTCAATGCGTTGATATTGGGTCTTCACACGGACAGGAACGGTTACAAGACCGCACATTATACCTTCTTCCAGGATGCCAAGGCTCGTGGGGAGTCGGTCAAGGAAAAAGAAAAGGGTGTTCCATTCAACTGGTACAACTGGAGCAGTTATGTCAACCGCCATGACCCGAAGGATGTCATCTCACGCAATGATTACCTCAAGCTCTCTCCTGAAGAGAAAGAGATGTACAAGGGTGTCCACAACCGTGAGATACGTATCCTCTTCAATGTTGACCAGACAATGTTACCCCATGTGGACAAGGAGAAATACCAGAAGTTGGTTGACCGTTTCGGTGCGTTGCTTGACAGAGGCTATATCAAGAATGAGGAACGACAGCTCCACCAGACAGTCAATAGGTTCGCTGATGAGATGAAACAGCATTTTGTTCCTATCCGCAAGGATGTATCAGGTGTTGCCCATTACCATACGGAAAAGGACGTCATATATATGCCCGAACAGAAGCACTTCGCCATGTACACGGACTATGTGCAGGAACTGATGCGTCAGTTGGTCAGTGCCACCGGACACCAACAACGTCTGGCCCGTGAAGGAATGGTCATGAAAGGAGGCAAGGCACCTTCGGAGGATTCTCTGAAATACGAGCAGTTGGTGGCAGAAGTGGCTTCGGGTATCAAGATGCGTGAACTCGGTTGTGCCGCAAGGCTTTCGGAGAAATCCTTGGATATGGTGGACTACTGGACACGAGAACTGAAAGAGAACCCTTGTCTTATCGACAATCTGGAGTCCGATGTGAACAATGCGTTGGAAGTTATTCGCAAGGCTGAAAAGGGAGAAAAGGTGGAATACGCCTCCTATCGTAACAGACAGCAGACCGATGAACTCCGTGAGAAACAGAAACCGCAGGTAGATTCAACGGAATCCGCCATATTGGTTGACATCATTCGTCAGGGAGGGATGAGGATTGCGGAAGGAAATTTCCAGTCTCCTGAAGAAAAGAGGGCGTTCATGGAGAAATTCAGTCTGTCCCATTATGAAACCCAGATGAATCATGCTTTGGGGCAAACTGCCAATACTGATCCCGATATCGTGGAGAATGCCTATACGGAAGCACTCTCCTACGGAGCAAGAATTGCCGAAGCATGCAGGGAGTATCTGCCCGAACAATGGAATACAAAGGGGCACTATCTGGTAGCTGAGATTCTGAAGAACGGACCTGACAAGGACACGAAAGAAATCGTTGTTGTCAAGGACAGGAATACAGGAATAACCGATGTGGTGCTTCCTGCCGGTGCAATGGCAGGCGGTAAGGTTGTCATGCCCGACAAAAGTGAACGTCCTTACATACTCACCCCGGACGAAGTGATGTCCAAGGAAGAACGGACGGCAAGGCAAGCGGAAGTCATTACCAACTGCATAAAAGGGTTTTCCAAACAACGCATTGAAAGGGCATTGAAGAATGAAGGGGCTACATACGTCCGCTTCTTCAACAATGACGGTGCTTTGGGGTACCGTCCCGATGACAGCTATTTCAAGGACAAGGATGTATATGCCGGAAGACTGAACGGTCACAAATTGGAACTAAACGCCATGTATGATGTGGATGAAGCGATTAAAATGGCAGATACCGTACTGTTTGACCGCATTCAGATGATGCAGGACGACAATGCCAGATGGACATTATACATCAAACCACAAGGTGAAGATTCATTCAGTATCTATCCCGCCAAAGAGGATGTCAACCAATTTTTCTCCACTATTCGACAAGGGCAACAGACAGAGGGCGAAAAGGTCCGTGTAGAACTGGCGCAGAAATACTATGCTCTAGCAGCTGCACACCCTGAACTCCGAGTTGACCTGTTCGGAGCAAAGGCAGAGAATGAGGATTTGTCGAGAATACAGCGTGTGAATATCTACAAGCGGAAAGACGAACGTATCTTCTGTGCTCCTGTAATTGACGGTATAGACAAGGTGGAACCTCGTGAGATAAGTTTCTGGCAGTACCAACGGTTATGGGTGTCGGAGGACAGGACCGAATACAAGGCGAACCTTGCCGCCAAACTGTTCTCAGATGTACTGCATGAGCAGAAAGCACAGAACAGGGAAAGCAAGGATGAGCCATTAAAGACAGAGGAAACGAAAGATATCAATGAACCTGAGTTGAACGAAATTCGACAACAACGCATGAAACAATTCGAGATTCTGAAAGAGAAGCATCCTGAAGCTATCCTATTGTTCAGAAGCGGAAAGTTCTACGAGTCTTTCAAGGGAGACGCAGAGAAAGTTTCACGGATAACAGGAATCACTCTAACTCAAAAGGATATGGGAACCGGGGCAAAAATACCAAATGCCACATTTCCAGAACCGGCATTGGATACCTACCTGCCCAAACTTGTACGGGCTGGTGAAAGGATTGCTATCTGTGACTGGCAAGAGATAGCCAAACGGGAACAACAGGAGCAACAGCCGAAACGGTCATCCTATCATCGACGTTGAACTGAACAATATATATTATGAGCAAGAACAAGGAATATGCAGAAAAACACGCAGCTTTTGCCATGGAGCAGATGCGAAGATACGGAATACCGGCTTCCGTGATATTGGCACAGGGCATATTGGAAAGCAGCAACGGGCAAAGCCAGTTGGCACGTAAGGAAAACAATCACTTCGGCATCAAGGCTACCAACACATGGCTGGCTGATGGCGGCAAATACGGACTCTACACGGATGACAAGCCGAATGAGAAATTCTGTAGTTACGACAATGTGGGAGAATCATACGAGCACCATTCCAGGTTCCTGAAGGAGAACAAACGGTATTCGGAATGTTTCAAACTATCGCCTGATGACTATAAGGGATGGACTAAAGGACTTGAAAAGGCCGGTTATGCCACAGGAGGCAGTTATGCATCCAATCTTCAGAAAATTATCGAGGTGAACGGTCTGGACAAGTACGACCGCATGGTCATGGAAAATATGCAAAGTCAGGGAAAGGAATTCGGAGTGCATAATGCTCAAGGGGAAACTCAAACAAAGGACGATGTCAAATACAGTTTCCCTGTCAACCGTGAGGAGTTCATGCTGGTAACTTCTCCTTTCGGCATGAGACAAGACCCGTTGGATGCGACCAAGCAACAGATGCACAAAGGCATCGACATACAGACCAAGCATGAAGCAGTATTGGCAACAGAAGACAATGGGAAGGTCATTGCGGTGAATCAGAATGCCAATACACCGGGCGGCAAGTCCGTAACAGTGGAATACCAACGGGAGGACAACAGCAAGATACAGGTAAGTTACCTTCATTTGGATGCCGTTGATATCAAGGTCGGTGATATATTGGAAGCAGGACAAAAGTTAGGCATGTCCGGCAACACGGGCACACGGACAACAGGGGAACATCTTCACTTCGGGGTAAAAATGATAGCGGCTGACGAAACAACCCGTGACATGGATCCTGCAGCTTATCTTTCAGATATAGCCATCAAAGGGAACATCAATTTACAGGCTCTACACAACGGAAACGATTTGTTGGCAAAATAC